>JAILLQ010000025.1 GCA_024693045.1 Treponema sp. | reverse complement strand
GAGTGGTACGCGGAATGGTGAACAAGCCGAAAATCGAAGAACCGTTAAAAAGCAAGCCGTCAGGGTTGCTTTAGGTTCTACGAATAGTCGGCTCCGAGCGAGATTTATCGAGCGAGTCAATAAAAAAGGGTCCTCCACAAGTGTGAAGAACCCTTTCATTCCGCTATTTTAAGATCATTCTAAAATTACTTAGAAGCCTTAATAACAGCCTGAGCTCCTGCCAATCTTGCGAGTGGTACGCGGAATGGTGAACAAGATACATAGTTCAAACCATACTTGTAGCACAATGCGATAGATGCTGGGTCACCACCGTGTTCACCACAGATACCAAGGTGGAGGTCAGCTTTTACGCTGCGTCCCTTAGCTTCTGCGATTTCCATAAGGGCACCTGGACCATCTGGATCAAGTGTAGCAAATGGATCGTCTTCGAGTACGCGCTGGTCAAGGTAAGAGTTGATGAACTTACCATAGTCGTCGCGGCTGAAGCCGAGTGTTGTCTGTGTAAGGTCGTTAGAACCGAATGAGAAGAAGTCAGCAACTGAAGCAACTTTGTCAGCTGAAAGTGCTGTTCTTGGGAATTCAACCATAGATCCAATCTGGAATGTAAGGTTTGTTCCAACTTCTTTGTTTACGTTAGCGATTACAGCTTCTGCCTGACCGCGAATCTGTTCAACTTCACGATAAGTAACAACGTTAGGAATCATGATGCGAACATCGTGTTTAACGCCTTCTTTGTCGAGCTGAGCAGTTGCACGAGCGATAGCTTCAACCTGCATTTCGTAGATTTCTGGATATGTAATTGCAAGACGGCATCCACGGTGTCCAAGCATTGGGTTGTGTTCATCAAGAGCAGCAACCTTAACTGCAAGAGCATCCTTCTTCATGCCAAGTTTCTTTGCAAGTGTTTTGAGAGCTTTTTCATCTTCAGCCTGGATGAATTCGTTAAGTGGTGGGTCCAAAAGACGAATTGTTACAGGGCGTCCTTCCATAGTTTTGATGATTTCATAGAAGTCTTTCTGCTGAAGTGGGAGAATAGCCTTGAGGTTTTCTTTGCGAGCTTCAGTTGATTCAGAAACGATCATTTTCTGGAAAGCTGTAAGTTTTGGTTCATCAAAGAACATGTGTTCTGTACGGCAAAGACCGATACCCATAGCACCAAAGCGGAAAGCATCCTGTGCGTTCTTAGGTGTATCACCGTTAGCAAGAACATTGAATCCCTTAACTGTTTTGCCAGAAGCTGTTGTGCGTACAGATGCAGCACGAACTTCATCAGCCCAACCAAGGAATTTTTCGAGGTCACCAGAGATTTCAGCTGGTTTTACAGCTACCTGACCTTCGTATACTTTACCTGTAGCACCGTCGATTGTAAGGAAAGCACCCTTCTTATAAGATTTTCCGTTTACAACGATTGTGTTAGCATCTTTGAATTTAACATCAGCACAACCACAAACACATGGAGTACCCATACCACGAGCTACTACGGCAGCGTGTGAAGTACGTCCACCAGTTGAAGTCAAGATACCCTGTGCAACAGCCATACCTGCGATGTCATCTGGAGAAGTTTCTTTACGAACGAGGAGAACCTTCTTTCCATCTTTTGCCCAAGCTTCTGCTTCGTCAGCTGTGAATACGATCTGTCCACAACCAGCTCCTGGAGAAGCGTTAAGACCAGATGCGATTTCAAGAGCCTTCTTAACAGCGTCTTTGTCGAGCTGTGGAAGGAGCAACTGGTTAAGCTGTTCTGGTTCTACGCGAAGAAGAGCTGTTTCTTTGTCGATAAGACCTTCAGCTACCATGTCTACTGCCATCTTAACAGCAGCTGCACCTGTACGTTTACCGTTGCGGCACTGGAGCATGAAGAGTTTTCCTTCTTCTACTGTGAATTCCATATCCTGCATGTCGTGATAGTGTTTTTCAAGACGATCGCGGATCTGGCAGAGTTCGTCGTAGATTGCTTTGTTTGTCTGTTCAAGCTGAGCGAGTTTCTGTGGTGTGCGGATACCAGCAACAACGTCTTCACCCTGAGCGTTCATAAGGTATTCACCCATGAATACGTTTTCACCAGTTGAAGGGTCGCGTGAGAAACATACACCAGTACCAGAAGTGTCACCCTTGTTACCGAATACCATGGCCATTACAGAAACGGCTGTACCCTTAAGAGCACCTTCCTTGATGTTGTTCAATTTGCGGTATTTAATAGCACGTGGGTTCATCCAAGAACCGAATACGGCACCGATAGCACCCCACATCTGTGTTTTAGCATCCTGAGGGAAGTCTTCTCCCTTTTCTGCCTTGTACATTGCCTTGTATTTTTCAACGATTGTTTTCAATTCGTCTGTTGTAAGTTCTGTATCTTCTTTGATGCCACGAATAGCTTTTACTTCGTCGATGATTGCTTCGAATTTGTCATGGTCAACGCCCATAGCAACATCACCATACATCTGGATGAAGCGGCGGTAAGCATCCCATGCGAAACGTTCGTTACCTGTTTTGTTAGCAAGACCGATAACAGCCTTGTCGTTAAGACCGAGGTTAAGGATTGTATCCATCATACCTGGCATAGAAATTGCAGCACCAGAACGAACTGATACCAAAAGTGGATCGTTTTCATCGCCAAGTTTTTTACCCATTGCAGCTTCGAGCTTAGCAAGGTATTCGTCAACCTGCTTATCCAATCCTTCTGGGTAGTTGCGGTTCAACTTGTAGAATTCCTGACAAACGTCAGTTGTGATTGTAAATCCAGGTGGAACAGGAAGGCTTAAAGGAGCCTTTGCCATCTGAGCAAGGTTAGCACCCTTACCACCAAGTTCAGCGCGCATTGATTCATCGCCATCTGCGTCGCCGTTACCAAAAAAGTAAACATACTTTGTAGCCATTGATTTTCTCCATTTATGGAAAGTATAGATATTATAGAAAATAATATATTTTCTATAGATTATAGTCAATTGTAAGAAACGATGGTACAATTTATTTACTATTGTAAATAAATCTTAATTTTAGGAGAGAAAAAATTATGAAAAAAACAAGAATTGTATTTGCTTCTATTGCTGCTTCATTTTTAATTTTGATGGCTTCTTGCGCGCAGGACGGGGATAAATATTATTTACTTAATAATTCAACCTCGGTTGTAGCTTCTGCTGAAAATAATATGGACCAGATATTCAGCATTGCAAGTTTCAGAGATAAAATGGAAGTAAATTTCTATATTGAATCGCTTACATCACCTTATTCAACTTCTGATGGAAATCCTTTAAAAACAGGTATTTATATTCCGGTGGATGCAGCCAGTCAGACTGCGGTTGAAGATGTTCCGTATGTAGATTTCAGAGAGTATCACGAAAAATTTACACTCTTAAAGACAGGAGAAAGTTCTGCCATAAATAGCGAAGTGACGTCTTTGGGAAAAGTACGCGTCAGAAATCCTCAGAATACAAACTATTATGTTGAATTTGATGAAGGCAATCAGACTATTTATTTTAATGATTATGATGCTTTTTTTAAGACAGCATACATGGGAACCATTTTGGATATGACGAACTTGCATGGAAAGTATTTGAAGCGTTCTGATAATAAATTTGAGCGTTACGGAAAAGCCATTACATTAAGTCTGAAAAAATATGGAATACCAATGAAAATAATAGACGGAACGGTTTATATTCCATTGCAGGTTTACAATGATATATTCAATGGGTTCGCACCTTCTATGATTTATAATCATAATAAAAAAGCCTTGTATATTGCCGAGGTAATTTCTGGTAGCTACTATGATGCTGAGTCTGGAAAAGATACAAGAAGTGAGGTTTTGAAAAAATTGAATTATAACTCACTTTGTATGAATATGGATTTTAATTACGGATTAAAAGATATTCATGGAATTTCAGTATTTGCAGACTTTTTTAAGGAAACAGGGCTTATAAAAGACTTGTCTGCTTCGGCATCGGCTGAGGATTTTACTACTGGAATTATAAAAATGGTTTGTAATTATTTTGCAGACTTTCATAGTGGTTGGAATAAGCCTTCTTATTATGTTGGAGCTTCTTACGTTCGTCCGGCAAATCTCATTATAAACCCGATATACTTAGCTCAAAATGCCCTTATGACTTCTTATGCTTCTATAAGGGAAAAAGCTTTTGCGGATAAAGGTATTAGTGCACGATATTATACCGAGAATGGCAGAAAAGTTTATTTGGATTATTCAGAATTCGGTGGTAATACTGCATATATTACTTATGACAGCTTTGTTTCTGCAAAAAAAGATTATTATGGTCTTACGTCGAACGGAACAAATGAACTTGCTCTTAGTGATGTGGCAGATACTGTTGGTCTTGTTATATATGCACATCAGCAGATTAAAAAGAATTCGAATATTAAGAATGTTGTCATCGACTTGTCAAATAATGGCGGAGGAGCACTGAACGCTTTGGCATATATAAGTGCCTGGTGTCTTGGAGAATCTACAATTAATATAAAAAGCACTTTGACAGGGGCAATGGGGTCTACAAATTATCTTGTGGACGTAGATTTGAATGGAGAATATGGAGTTTCGGATACTCTTCAGGGATTGAAGAATTCTGATGGAACTTCAAGAAAAGTTAATCTTTATTGTATTACCTCTCCGACGAGTTTTTCTTGTGGAAATGCGCTTCCTGCAATATTTAAAGACAGCGGAAAAGTTGTGTTGCTTGGTAAAAAAAGCGGTGGCGGAGCCTGTGTTGTTTTTAATGGAAGTTCTTCAGATGGAACAGTATTCCAGATTTCGAGCTGTTATCAGATGTGTACGACAAAGAACGGTTCGTTCTATCAGGCAGATGAAGGCATAGAACCGGATTTCATATTCTCGGATTTCAGCAATATTTATGACAGAGAATATCTGACGACATATATTGATAATCTGAAATAACTGTCGCCTTTTCTACAGAAGTTTTTCCATACAGATTTTCTGTGGTTTGAGACCGCATTTTTCGTAAAACTTCATTGCGCCTGGATTACATGACCACACATTCAGGGTTATGTTATGGCATCCCTCGCGGCGGGCAAAGTCTAGAACGTAGTCATAGAGCTCTTTTCCTACATGTTGACCACGGCAGTTTTCGTCTACGCAAATGTCATCTATATAGAGGGTTTTTATGTCAGTCATTAGATTGTCGTTTGAGTGTTGTTCAAAAATGCAGAATGCGTAACCAGCAACCGAGCCGTCTTTTTCAAAAACAAAAATAGGGCGGCTATTGTCACAGTACATTGCAGAAAGTTGTTCTGCTGTGTACTTGGTTACCGGTCCTTTAAACAAGTCTGGTCGTCCCATGTGATGAACCATATTTACCTGAACAAGCAGTTTTAGAATTTCTTTTGTGTCTTTTTCCTGAGCGCGTCGAATCATATTTTTTCCTAATAAATGGAATCATATAACAAAAGAGTTTTTTATAAAATAATATCATGTTATCATGAGACTAAAATGGATATTAATCAGGAGAGAAAAAAGTGAAAAAAAATACAATTATCGCGCTTTCGACTTTAACAGCTATTTTTCTTGTGGCCGTATCGTGTACACAGAATGTTGAAAAATATTATTTGTTGAATAATTCAAGCACCGCTGCGACTACAACTACAGAAGATATGGATCAGGTCTTCAGTATTGCTGGTTTTAGGGATAAAATGGAGACAAAATTTTATATTTTTCTGATAACAGATCCTCTTACAGTCTCTGAAGGAAATCCTCTGGTTACAGATATTTATATTCCGGTGGATGCTGCTACTCAGGCAGCGGTGGAAGATGTTCCGTATATAGATTTCAGAAATTATCATGAAAAATTTATGTTCATAAAGACAAAAAAGATTCTTGCTATTGAAAGCGAAGTGACGGCTTTTGGTAAAGTACGTGTCAAGAATCCTCAGAATCCAAAATATTACGTTGAATTTGATGCTGGTAATCAGACTGTCTACTTTAATGATTATGATGCCTTCCTTAAAACACCAAACATGGGAACTATTTTGGATATGACGAACTTATCTGGAAAGTATTTGAAGCATTCAGATAACAAATTTGAACGTTACGGAAAAGCTGTTACATTGAGCCTGAAAAAATATGGAATACCAATGAAAATAATAGATGGAACGGTTTATATACCGTTGCAACTTTATAACGACATATTCAGCGGTGGTGTAATGTTGTTTACATATAGAAATAATGCTTTGTATAGCCAAACTGCAATGGAAATAAATCCGTCATACTACGACGAAGGTTCGGGAAAAGATACAAGAAGCGAAGTTTTGAAAAAATTGAATTATAATGCCTTATGCATGAATATGGATTTTAATTATGGATTAAAAGATATTCATGGTATTTCCTCGTTTGCAAGTTTTTTTAAGGAAAGCGGGCTCATAAAATATTTGTCTGCTTCTGCGTCAGCTGCTGATTTTACAAGAGGAATAGACGATCTTTGTTGTAACTATTTTGCAGACTTACATAGTGGTTTCAGTAAGCCTTCGTATTACACTGGTTCATATACTCGTCCGAGTGATCTTGTCGTAAATCCTAGTTGTAAGAATCAAACGGATCTTATGGAATCTTATGCTTCTGTACGTTCGGCTGTTTTTAATGCTAAAGGCTATTCTAATGTGCATTTTGTAAATGAAACTGAAGCTATGGATTATTCTGAAGTTGGGGATACTGCATATGTTACTTTTGACAGTTTTAGTAGTGCTGAAAAAGATTATTATGATCTTACGTCGAACGGAACAAAAGAACTTGCTCTTAGTGATGTAGCAGATACTGTTGGACTTGTTATTTATTCACATCAGCAGATAAAAAAGAATTCGAATATTAAGAATGTTGTCATAGATTTGTCAAACAATGGCGGTGGAGAAGTTGATGCTTTGGCATATATAAGTGCCTGGTATCTTGGAGAATCTACGATTAATATAAAAAGCAGTTTGACAGGAGCTATGTGTTCTACTAATTATCTTATAGACGTAGATTTGAATGGAGAATATGGAGTTTCGGATACCTTGCAGGGGTTGAAGAATTCTGATGGAACATCAAGAAAAGTCAATCTTTATTGTATAACCTCGCCGATGAGTTTTTCTTGTGGAAACGCACTTCCTGCAATATTTAAGGACAGCGGAAAAGTTGTATTGCTTGGTAAAAAGAGTGGTGGCGGAGCCTGTGCTGTTTATGCTTGTAGTTCTGCGGATGGAAATATGTTTAGTATTTCAGGTTGTTATCAGATGTGTACAACAAAGAACGGCTCGTTCTATCAGGTGGATGAAGGTATAGAACCTGACTTCATAATTGCAGATTTCAGCAATGTTTATGATAGGGAAAGCCTGACAGCATATATCAATGCTTTGAAGTAAAAAAATATATTCCAGGAAAAATGGGTTTCAGTAGAAGAATGGATTTTAAAATCGGAGCGCAATGCGTTATACAGTTTCTGGTACAATAAAGTATTTTGGAATCTAATTTTCTTCTTTTTTTTGGGAGAGTGATTTTTCTGCCACTTGAAATTCTTCGGGTGGTATAATTTTTTAATCCGTGGTAAATTTAGAAAATTTTTTATGGCAGGAAAAAATGGATTCTTCTTTTTTTAGTTATGACAAATTTAAATCTGATAATATCCGAGCGGTTGATGCAAAATTTGAAGCACAGAAAATAGCTTTTGCTCCTATGTGCTATCAGGCAATCAGGACAATGATTGAACTAGAGATGCTTCAGGCTATAGAAGCTGCCGGCGATTCAGGAATTACTCGCAGTGAACTTGCAAAAAAAGCCAATATTTCTGAATACGGTGCCGGAGTTCTCTGTGAAATGGCTCTTGGAATGAATGTAATAAAACTTAGCCAGGATTCTGAAGCGGGCATTCCGGATAAAGAAAAATTTGTAATCGGAAAAATCGGTTGGATGCTTCTTGAAGATGATCTTACAAAGGTGAATTTTTGGTTTACAAATGATATCTGTTACGAAGGTGCATGGAAACTAAAGGAATCGATTGTTAACGGCAAACCAGAAGGCCTGAAAGTTTTTGGCGACAAGTGGACAACTGTTTACGAAGCCCTTTCTACTCTTCCTGAAAAAGCAAAAAAATCCTGGTTTGATTTTGACCATTTTTACAGTGATATAGCTTTCCCTGAAGCCCTTCCAATTGTTTTTGCAGAAAAACCAAAAACGATGGTAGATATAGGTGGAAATACAGCAAAGTGGTCAATTACCTGTTGTAAATACAATCCTGATGTAAAAATGACAATCGTTGATTTGCCGGGACAGACTGCTGTTGCAGAAAAAAATGCCGCAGCTGCTGGTTTTGCAGATAGAATAGGTTTTTGCACAGGAAATGTTCTTGATGAAACTACAAAACTTCCAAAGGCGCCTGATGCAGTTTGGATGAGCCAGTTCCTTGATTGTTTTAGTCTTCATCAGATTACCAAAATTTTGAAAAAGGTTTATGAAGCCGCTTCTGCAGAAACAAATGTTTATGTACTTGAGCCTCTTTGGGATAAACAGCATTTTGAAGCTTCTTCATATTCTCTTATGGCAACTTCTCTGTATTTTACATGTATTGCAAATGGAAACAGTAAAATGTATCGTTATGAAGAACTTGTAAATGCAATTAAAGAAGCCGGATTTGAGCTTAAGACTGCTCACCATAATTTAGGAAGCAATGCTTATTCTCTCTTGGTTTTTAGAAAAAAATAAGAGTATGCAAAAACTTTATCTTTCAAATATTCATACATGGAAACCTTCCCCAGAAAACCCAAAGGAAAAGCCAAAACTGGAATTTGCAGATCCTTTGTTCAAACGCCGCTTAAGTCAGATTACCAGAATGACTATTCAGGTTGTTCATGATTTGTTAGAAGAAGTTCCTCAGGCTGCTGATTACAAATTGATTTTTGCTTCATTTCGGGGCGAAATAGAAAGGGAATTTACGATAAATAAGGGCATTATTCAGGATTCAGAAATATTACCGGCCGCTTTTAGTCTTTCTGTTTTTAATACTCCTATTGCGGCTACTAGTTTGTGTCTAAAATTAAAAGCCGGTTATTCTGTTATTTATCCTTCAAAAGGCAATTTTGCAAATGCTTTTTTGGGAGCAGCTGCTCCAATTCTAGGTGGAACCGAAGAAAATGTTATTTTTGTTTACGCAGATGAGTATATTCCTGATGAATATGGAAAATTACAAGGAGAGAATAATAGTGCTTTTGCATTCGCAGCAATTTTAAGCGGAAAAGAAAGTTCTGGCTCTATGGCTGTTGATGTAAATGAAATCAATAAAAAAACTGGATTTGACTGGCTTATCCGGGATTAGGAAATAATATGGCAAAAGAATCAAAAGAAGAAATTAAACAGAAGTATAATCACGATGAATTACCCGCTGTAAAATGGTACCGTTTTCCACTTTGGTGCTATCAGTGTTTTATTAAACTTTTTTGCTATGCCTTTTTTGGAACTGGTAGTGTTGTTCTTGCATTGTTAATCTTTCCATGGATTAGAGTTTTTCATCATGATAAAGAAACATTTCGCATTAAAGCTCGTGAATTTGTTTCCGCCTCATTCCGTATGTTTACAAATGTGATGAGGGCAACAGGAGCTCTTTCATTAAAAGTTTCAAAGGAAGACAGAGAACGCTTTAGAAATCTTCATGGAAAAGTGATTATTGCAAATCACCCTTCTATGCTTGATTTTGTATTTATCATGTCTCTTGTGCCAAATGCAAACTGTATTGTTCGCGGGGGTCTTACAAAAACCGTTTTAGCAGGTGTAATCAAGCAGTGCTATATTGTAAATACTCTTGATTTTGATGAACTCTGTGCCCTTTGCAAGCAGACAATCGATGAAGGAAATAATGTAATTATTTTTCCTGAAGGAACTAGAACTCCTCGTCATGGAGTTAATCCGTATAAGAAGGGTGCTGCCCGTATTGCTTATTATTCAAAATGTGGGGTACAGCCTGTTTTGGTCGGCGGAAATGATAAATATGGTCTTGGAAAGCATGATCCATTCTGGAGTTACAATCATACTGAACGCTATGTTTATGATTTTTCACTTTTACCAGAAATCAAAATTGATGACTATAAAGATTTAACTGAGACCATTGCTGCAAAAAGATTAACAAGCAAAATGGAAGAAGTAATTTACGCTGCTGTTTCAGAAAATGACACAAAATATGTAACAAATCGAGATAGAAATTAGTCCAATTTTAAACTATTGATTTTTTTTTGTTAGTCTTATAGTATTAAAGTCTACATTTAAAAAAAATGGAGATGGGATTTTTTTTATGGGAGTCGTTATGGACGAACTTAAAAAAGAGATTAAAGAAGTTATTATTTCTACTCTTCAGTTAGAAGATATTAAACCAGAGAATATTGTTGATTCTGAGCCGCTTTTTGGAGATGGTCTTGGACTAGATTCAATTGATGCTTTGGAATTGGGTGTTGGCTTAAAGAAACATTTTGGTGTTAAATTTTCTTCTGAAAGTTCAGATAATAAAAAGCATTTTGCATCAGTTGATGCTTTAGCTGAATATATTGCTCAGGCAAGAGGTTAATAGTATGTCTAAAGACGAAATTTTTGGAAAACTCAAGGATATCCTTGTAAATGAATTCGAAATCGATGAAGGATCTGTAACTGCTGAAGCTACTTTGTTTGATGATCTTGAACTCGATTCTATCGATTCTATCGACTTGATTCAGAAAATGAAGGAATTCATGCCAGCTGGAACAAAGTTTGATCCTGCAATTTTCAAGACAGTAAAAACTGTTCAGGATGTTGTAGATGCACTTGTTCCATACATGGCATAAAAAGGACTAATGAAGACTTTTTTTAAGGTTCTTTTTTATTTAGTGGCGGCAATTTATCCAGTGCTTATTTTTACAATGTTGGTTGTATTTAAGTTACCGGTTAGAATTTTGTCGCTATGTGTGGTTGCCCTAGCTTTTGCTTTCTTTTTGAGTGCAACGGGCAGTCGCAAATCTGACGCTGAATCAGAAAAAAAAGCGCTGGACTGGCGGCCTATGCTGAGTTCTGCGCTTTTTTTATTTGCTGGCCTACTCTGCTTTATTTTTAACGAAAAGGTTTTTCTAAAACTTTATTCGGTTTCGATAAGTACAGTTCTGCTCTTTGTTTTTGCCTCATCTCTTTTTTTTAAGCCGAATATTATTTTTAGATTTGCCTGTTTAGGTGATAAAAGCGTAAAAGGTTCTTCCTTTGAAGCTCAGGTTAATGAATACTGCCGAAAAGTCACTATTGTTTGGTGCACTTTTTTTGTCCTTAACGGAAGTATTTCTGCTTTTACGGCTTTGCATGATTTTGGCTCTGATGAACTGAATGATAAAATTTGGTCCGTTTATAATGGCGGAATTTCATATATTTTGATGGGATTGCTTTTTGCAATTGAGTTTATTGTAAGAAAATTGGTGGACAAAAAAATGATAAAAGCGTTTTCGTTTACAAAATTCAAGGCTGATTCAAGAAAAGACGATTACATTCTCTGTTACGAAGATAATTGGTCTGCAGGAAAGTACAAAACTTGGAAGGATTTTTTAACCGATTCTGCAAAGATGAGGGCTTATATTTCCAAAAATCCAAACGATGACTGGATTTTGCATTGCGAGGACTACTGGTACTTTCTGTGCACTTTTGTTGCTCTGCTTCAATGTAAAAAAAGAGCAATGCTTACACAGAATATTTCAGAAAGTTTTATTAATGAAGTAAAAAAAGATGGAGTTGAATTTCTTAGTGACCAGGATGTTCCAGCTGCGACTTCAATTAAGGATATAATAGAAAATACTCCTCTTCCTGATGAAAAATATATTCGAGATTTACCTGTTTTAAACGCCGATGAAACAAGAATTATTCTTTTTACAAGTGGTTCTACAGGAAAACCTAAGGCAGTTCCTCAGCGAATGACAGAATTTGAAGCTGATAATGCTTTTATAATTTCTAAATGGGCAAAGGAATTTACTTCTCGAAAACTGGTAACCACTGTAAGTCAGCACCATATTTATGGCTTCCTTTTTGGTTCTTCTTTGCCATTTACATTGGGAGTTCCTTTTAGACGAACTAGAATCACATTTCCAGAAGAATTTGAAAAGTTAGACGACGAAAAATACATAATTATTGCAACACCAGCTTTCTTAAAGAGAACTGTAGAAATTGAAGATAAATTGCCTCTTAAGGACACATGGATTTTTACAAGTGGAGGAGCTTGTAGTCCGGAAGTTGCAAAACGAACGGAAGAAGTTTTTGGTTTTTGTCCGCTTGAAGTCTATGGTTCCACAGAAACAAGTGGAATTGCCTATCGACAGCAAAACAAAGACGGCTTAAAGTTTACTCCTTTTGATAATGCAAAATTGTGGCTTGGAGATGATGGTTGTCTTAGAATTATTTCTCCATACATAAAAGATCCAGAAGGTTTTGCAACAGCAGATTTAGCTGAATTTTTTGAAGATGGCCGATTCTTATTAAAAGGTCGCTCAGATTCGATTGTAAAAATAGAAGAAAAAAGAATTTCTATGACAGAAGTAGAAAATCGTTTGCTTCAAAGTGGGCTTGTTAAGGATGTAAAGGTTGTTGCCTTACAGAATGATGTTCGACAGTATTTGGCAGCGGCCATTGTACTTAACGAAGAAGGTAAAAAGAAATTTGCTGATACAGAAAAGTATTTGATAAACCGCTACTTCCATGATTTCTTAATGCAGTTTTTCGAAAATGTGGTTTTGCCAAAGAAATGGCGATTTGTCGATGAGCTTCCAGTTGATGTCCAGGGTAAAAAACACAAAAATGAAATTATTGCCATGTTCAATGACGCTGGAAAATCAGAAAATGAATGACATTACGGTGATTGAGCCACTTCAAATCACATGATAATATAAAGAGCGAGGATTTTATGAACCAGAATTTACATGATATAACTAACGAAAAAGTACTTTCAAAAGAAGAAAATAAAGTAAGCCTGGAATTTACTGTTCCAGCAACAAGTGATTTTTTTGACGGTCACTTTCCAGAATTTAAACTTCTTCCTGCAGTAGCTCAGTTTGAAGTTATTACTCGTTTTTCAAGAAAGTATTTTGGAACTCAGCGTTATATTCCTAACATTAAAAGAATTAAATTTTCAGCTCCAATTTTACCTGATTCTAAAATCAAACTTGATTTGGAATTTAAAACAGCAAAAGGAACCGTGTCTTTTAATATGGCAGACAGTTCTAATGCAGAACATGTTTATTCTTCTGGCTCATTTGCAGTAATTCCTGAATAAAATGTTAAAGTACGGTTTTATAATTCCTGTTTATAATCACGGGGCTACTCTTGAGTCTGTTGTAAAAAATCTGCTTGTTCATAATTTGCCGATAATTGTTGTTGATGACGGCAATGATCAGAAGAACAAGGATTTTATTGCAGAAGTAGTGAAAAAATACCCTTTAGTAAGTCTTGTTACCCGTAAGAAAAACGGTGGTAAAGGCAAGGCTATGAGTGATGGTGTGCGTAGAGCATACGAAATGGGGCTTACTCATGTTTTGCAGATAGATTCTGACGGTCAGCATGATACTGGCCGAGTCGCTTGTTTTTTGCAGAAATCTCGAGAAAATCCAGATGCGATTATTTGTGGTTATCCGGAATACGATGCAGATGCACCGAGTCGAAGGGTAAATGGCAGAAAAATTGCAAATACCTGGGTCCACATAGTTTGTCTTTCAAATGAAATAAAGGATGCTATGATTGGTTTTAGAATCTATCCTGTAGCTCCTTATTACAAAATCTTAAAACATCATGCAGTTTTAGATGCAAGAATGGGTTATGACATTGATATTCTGGTTCATTTAAGCTGGGCTGGAATAAAAATTATTTCTGAATCTGTAAAAGTTTCATATCCATTGGACGGAGTTTCAAATTTTAGAATGGTTCGAGACAATTTGCGTATTGCTTGTACTTACACAAGGCTTTGTTTCGGATTGATTTTTAGGTTTCCAATACTTTTAGTGCGAAATCTTAGACGGGGATAATTTGAGAAGTTCCGTAGATAATGAAATTAGCGAAGAAAAACTGCATTGGGCTGATGAACAAGAAGTAATAAAATCAAATAAGTCTCTTTTGTTTCTTTTGTATTTGATTAAACTTTTTCCAAAAAGAATTGTTTTATTATTGATATATCCAGTCGGCTTTTTTTATTTCATTTTTTCAAAAAGAGCCAGGATGGAATGTGAAAATTTCCAGAAAACATTAAAAGAATTTACTAAAGGAAAAGTTCCAAAGAGAATCAACGCATATCCCCAGATTGTTTCATTTTCTCTTTGCGTTATGGAAAAAATGGAAGGCTGGCTTGGTAACTATCACTACGATAAATTGGTTTTACATGATGATGATTTACCGGCTTTAAAATCCCAGCTAGAAGAAGGAAAGGGCGCAGTTCTGCTTTGTTCACATTTAGGAAATATTGAGCTTTTGCGAAGTCTTTCTAGTTTTGGTGAAAATGGGGTTAGTAGAAATATTTCTGTTACTACCATTATGGAAGTAAAATCGACAGAAGTATTTAACAGGACTTTAAAGGAAATTAATTCTGAAGTAGCTTTAAATGTTATAGATCCATCTGATATCGGGCCTGATACTATAGAAAGACTTCAGAATGAAATAGAAAGTGGCGGTCTTGTTGTCATTGCAGGTGACCGTACAAGTGCAAGAAGCCGAAGCCGTTTTATCAGGGAATCATTTTTGGGAAAAGAGGCTGATTTTCCGTATGGAGTCTTTTTAATTGCTTTCTTGCTTAAGGCTCCTGTTTATTATTGTTTTGGATTGCGAACAAAATATGCGACAACAAATCCTTATTACAATATGTTCGTGGAAAAATCGGTGGTAGAACTTGAATGTGGCCGTTCCGAACGAGAGAAGCGCATAAAAGACTTGTGCCATGAGTTCGTTGAAAAGCTAGAAAAGTATACAGTTAAGTATCCGGAACAGTGGTATAACTTTTATAATTTCTGGTTATTAAATGAGGATTGCAAAAGTTAGTATGGGAATAGGAAGAACTTCTGAACGAAGTTCTGGAATAAATCAGAGCATTTGAAACCGCATGGGTTTCAAATGGCATCTCAGGTACAATTTCTATAATTTCTGGTTATTAAATGAGGATTGCAAAAGTTAGCATGGGAATAGGAAGAACTTCTGAACGAAGTTCTTAGATAAATCAGAGCATTTGAAACCGCATGGGTTTCAAATGGCATCTCAGGTATAACTTTTACAATTTCTGGTTATTAAATGAGGATTGCGAGAGTTAGTATGGAGATAGGAAGAACTTCTGAACGAAGTTCTGGAATAAATCAGAGCATTTGAAACCGGGAGGGTTTCAAATGGCATCTCAGGAATGAAGAATGGTTAAAGATTATTATATTGCGGATGAAAAACAGATTAGGGCGGAATTTTTTGATGTCGATGCAATGAATGTTGTGTGGCATGGGAATTATGTCAAATTTATGGAAGTAGCGCGTTGTTCTTTATTGGAAAAAATTGGCTATGGATATAAAGAAATGGTAAAAGACGGCTATGCTTATCCAGTAACTTCTATAAATCTAAAATACGTAAAATCTGTTTATTTTGCAGATACTGTAAATGTAAAAACTTTTTTGGTAGAATACGAAAACTGTATTAAGATAAAATACGAAATATACAACGAAAAAGGCGAAATTTGTACAAAAGCAGAGTCGACTCAGATGGCTCTTAGACTTGATACAAATGAGTCTTGTTTTGAAAGTTCTGCTACATTTATTCAGAGAGTTGAAAAAATATTAAAAGAAGAAGGAAAATTATAATGAAAAAAATATTATTAGCAGTACTTTCTGCTGTGTTTATGCTGTCTCTTGCAAGTGCAGAAACTTTCGATTCTGTTTGTGCAAATTTAGCTAAGCACCCAAATATGACTGGCGATTTTACACAGGTTAAAACTATTACCGCTGTAAAGCGCAATATGAAATCTTTTGGAACCTTTATTTTTAGCCTTGATGGTATTATGTGGAAAACTGTAAAACCTTTTCCTTCTACAATGGTTGTTGGAATGACAAGCGTGGTTCAGACTTTAGCAAACGGTAAACAGACTGTAATAGATGCTTCATCAAATCAAATTTTTACTAGTATTTCTACCACTTTGAGTGCAATGTTTAGTGGAAATGCAGAAACATTGAAAGAAAATTTTAATGTGAAATTTTCCGAAAATGGCTCTGCTTGGACCGCACTTCTTACTCCAAAAGATGAATCAGTTGCAAAAATTCTTACTTCTTTGGAAATAGGTGGAACTTCTTCTTCAAATGAAGCTGATTTAAATTCAATCGTAATGTCTGAAGCAAACGGAGATAAAATTACTTATACATTTACAAATCAAAAATATCCAAAGGAACTTTCTGCTGATGAAAAGTCTTACTTCACTGCAAAATAAATCATTTTTTAAAATTTGGCTTGCTTTTCATGGTCTCGTATTAGTCGGCTTTTTGGCAATGTTCTGCACAAAAAAAAGCATAAAAATCGATGTAGACCTTTTTAATATGCTACCTAAAGCAGAAATGGGAAAAGCATTGAATGCAGCTGATGAAAAACTTACTGAAGTAACAGGACAGAATGTTTTTATTCTGGTTTCTAACCCGGATTTTTCAGAAGCTAAAAAAGTTGCCGGTCAAGTTTATGAACAGTTGAAGGACAGCACGAAATTTAAATCTATTTCACTCTATCAGGATACAGAATCTTTTGGCGCAATCTTGAATTTCCTTGGTAAATATAAATACAACTTGCTCGAAGAAAAAACTCTTTCTGAATTGAACGCTGAAGGTGGTGCCGAAGTTTTTGCTCAAGATGCACTTTCTAAGGCATATGGGGCTTTTACTCTTACATCTCTTGAAAATCTTGAAAACGATCCCTTTATGCTTACTGAGCATTGTCTTTTGAATTATTTAGATCAGCTTCAGGACAGTGGAACAAAAATGTCTCTAAAAGATGAAGTTCTTGCAAGTGAAGTTGATGGGCGCTGGTACATAATGATTCGGGCTGTCCTTAGTAAAGAAGGTTCCGCTCTGGCAAGCAAGTCAAATGCTGTTGTTCAGATTCGTTCTGTCTGTGACGCCCTGGAAAAGGGAGAAACTCGTTTTATTTATTCTGGAATTCCTTTTCACAGTTATAAGAGTTCTACAAATGCAACTAAAGAAATTTCTCTTATTTCGACAATTTCACTTCTTGTAGTTCTTGTAATACTTCTTTTGATTTTTGGGCGTTTTTCTCCGATTGTATGCAGTGTGGCTTCTATCCTGTGTTCTAGTGCTACAGCGGTGCTTACGACACTTGCCATATTTGGAAAAATGCACATTCTTACTTTGCTTTTTGGAACATCCTTAATCGGTTCTTGTATAGATTACAGTCTTCACTATTTTATCAACTGGAAGGGTAATCTTTCTTGTCACAAGGGATTTCAAGTGCGCAATCACCTTATAAAAGGTCTTTCACTGTCTCTTATTTCTACTCTTATCTGTTACTTCATTTTGATATTTGCACCATTTAATCTGCTAAAACAGATGGCAGTTTTTAGTATCAGTGGAATTTTTTCTTCATTCCTTTCTGTAATTTGTTTGTATCCATTCCTGAAGGTGCCTAAAGAAAAAAGAAATATCAATCTTTTGAAATATTATTTCACTCCAAGCTGGTACAATAAAAAATTTGTTGGAAGAATTGCCATAACAGTTATGTTTATTCTTTCAATTGGAACGATTTTGATTTTCCACAAAAACGTAAGAATCGAAAATGATTTAAAGAATCTTTACAAAAAAGAAGGCCGCGAAATGACAGATGAAATTGAAGCGGCTAAAGTTTTGCAGTACAGTCCGAGCGGATGGTTTATTGTAAGTGGAAATAGCCCGGAAGAAACCTTGCAAAATGAAGAAAAATTGGCTGCAAAATTGCGTGTCCTAAATGAAGGTAAAGAAAAAGGCGGCTTTGTATGTACTTCAGCTTATATTCCTTCTGTAGAAAGACAGAAAAAATCTAGGGCTGGAATTGAAAAACTTTTGCCTTTGGCAGAAGAACAGTTTGAATACTTAGGCTACGAAAACGCCGGCGAACTTGCTGCAAAATTCAAGAATGATTTTAATTCTTCGAAGGATGATTTTATTGAAATTGGAAAAAATGTACCTGAATATCTATTGGGCGCTATTTCTTCTGCATGGCTTGGAGAAATCGAAGGAAAGTACTATTCAGTTATTCTTCCTGTAAGCGTTACTGATTACGATTCATATAAAGCTCTTGCTGACGGAAAAGAGGTTTTCTTTGTTAGTAAGGTCGCTTCTATGAATCAGGATTTGGATCGGCTTTCTTCCATGATTTTAAAACTCTTTGCGGTGGTTTATGTAATTCTCTTTATAATTCTTAAATTTTTCTATTCACTTAAGCAGACCTGCAAAATAATTTCTGTTCCTCTTTTAATTATTTTATGGACAGCAGCCATTTTTGCTATATCAGGCATTTATTTTGAATTCTTTTCAATTACGGGTCTGATTCTTGTATTTGGGCTAGGTTTGGATTATGTAATTTATATGATAGAAAATGAAAAGAGAACTTATGATAGCACAAATGCTAAGCTTGAACCATTTGCTATTGCTCTTTCTTTTGTTACAACTGCTGTTTCATTTGGTGCTTTGGCATTGAGCAAATTTGTTCCAGTCCATATGATTGGTCTTGCAATTTTTATTGGACTAACGGTTGCCTTTGTAAGTACCTTCTTTTACACAAGAGCTGATTTTTAGTCTGAAAAATCCCTGATGAAAAAAATGCTTCATTCAGGGATTTTTTTTGCTTATTTGACTTATTACATAATAAAATTTAGAATGAAACATTATGAAAGGTTGTCTTTTTTTGCCATTAGCTTGTATTTTAATTTTAGCTAGTTGTGCAAGTACAAAGCAGGCAGAAAATTCTACAGTTTCTCCAGTATATATAACTAATACTAAAAAATTTTATCTTTTGAGTCCTTCATATATTCAGGGCAGGGTTGACGCCCAGCAGCTTTTGACTGGAAAATTTGGTGAAAACGAATTTTCTATGTTGTCGTATTTGCAGATGGATGAAAAAGGAATCTATCTTTCTCTATTTAACGATTTTGGCGTAGGAATGGGAAATCTGACTTATGACGGCATTTCTGCTGATTTTGATTCACCTGTTTTTCCAAAGAATTTAAAAGCTGAATATATAGTTGCCGATTTGCAGTTTGCTTATTATTCCGTTGATGCGATTAATGAAACTCTAGAAACAATCGGGATGTATATCGATGTGATAAAAACTCAAAAAGGTGAAATTCGAACAATTTACAGTAATTCTATTTTACCAATGATGACGTCGCAAACTATCGAAGTAATTGTGAAAAACGGTTCTGAAATCAATATAGAAAATATTCTGCGCGGTTATGAATACAATTTAAAGGAGGCAGAGTAATGCTTCCTGTGTATTTTTCAAAACCAGCAGTTTTAGCTTCTTGTGCCAATAGTTCAGAAGAGCTTTGGTTGGCTGTAACTAGTGGCAACCAGTCTGGAATAAAAAAAGTAACTGCTTTGAACGGAAAAGAATTTTTTGCAGGCCGAATTAATGAGGAAGTGCTTTCAGAAAAATCTACTGCCCGCTATGACATGAGAATTTTGAGAATTGAAGAAAAATGTCTTTTGCAGATAGAAGATGTAATTTTTAAAGCGAAGGAATTGTACGGAGAAAATCGCATTGGTGTTTGCGTAGGCTCTTGCGACAACGGAACTGAATTTTCAATAGCAGGTCACCGAAAGTATTTTGCTAACCAGGATTTTTCTTCTGATTATTCCCTTGAAATGCAGGGAGCTGATTACGTTTCAACTTTTATTGCAGAAAAGTATGACCTAAAAGGTCCTTGTATGACTTTTAGTACAGCCTGTTCTTCCAGTGCGGGAGCAATTATAAAAGCTGCAGAATTTATTCGTAGTGGCATTTGTGATGCAGTAATTTGCGGGGGAGTGGATATTGCAAGTGATACAACCTTACTTGGTTTTGATTCTCTTGAAGCAATTTCTTCGGAAATAACAAATCCTTTTAGCAAAAATCGACATGGAATAACATTAGGGGATGCCGCAAGCTTCTTTTTGCTTTCTAAAGATTCTTCCCTAGTAAAAAATGATTCTGAAAAAGTTGTTGAATTGCTTGGTTATGGCGAAAGTGCAGATGCCTATCATATGACAAGTCCAGATCCAAGTGGAGATGGTGCAAAAAGAGCCATGCAAAAGGCGCTCGATTTTGCAGAACTTACAGCTAGGGATATAGATTATGTGAATCTCCATGGAACTGGAACAAAATTTAATGACTCAATGGAAGCAAAAGCCCTTGATTCAGTTTTTGCTTCATATAAAGTTCCGTGTAGTTCAACAAAACCATTAACCGGGCATACACTGGGGGCTGCAGGAGCCTTGGAAGCGGCAATCTGCTATATGGCAATTACAAAAAATTCAAAGACAGAAAAAAAGTTCTTGCCACTTCAGGTTTGGGACCAGAAAATTGATCCTGAGCTGCCACTTTTAAACATTATTTCTAAATCGGATATGAAAATAGAGGAACCTTCAAAAATTCAGATATGTATGAGCAATTCATTTGCTTTTGGTGGTTCAAATGCAAGTTTGATTTTAGGAGTTAGATAAAATGTCTGTAAATTTTCAAACTACAAAGCGTACGGATTATATTTCTTGGGATGAATATTTCATGGGGGTTGCGATTTTAGCTTCAAAGCGTTCAAAAGACCCTAACACTCAGGTTGGTGCCTGTATCGTTGATAGTAATCACATTATTCTTTCTACAGGTTATAATGGCTTTCCGTATGGCTGCTCGGACGATATTTTTCCTTGGGCAAGAAATGGGGAAGATTCAAAATACAGCTATGTTGTTCATGCCGAATTAAATGCTATACTTAATGCAAGGGGCAAAGATTTAACAGGTGCAAAAATCTATGTGGACCTTTTCCCATGCAATGAATGTGCTAAAGCGATAATTCAAAGCGGTATAAAAGAGGTAATATATCTCTATGATAAATATGCAACTGAAAAGTCAACTATAGCGTCTAAAAAAATGCTGGAATCAGCCGGCGTTAAGATGACTAAACTCGAAGTAAGTTGCAAAAAAATAGAAATTAGTTTTGAACATTAATTAAAGAGGAATATATGGCAGAAGTTGAAGCAAAAAATGTAGGGCAATTTATTGACCATGACGAGTTGATTAACTATCTTCCACACAAGGGAAAGATGTTCCTTCTCAGTCGAGTTACTCAGCATGATGTCGAAAATCACACAATTACAAGTGAATATGACATCACTGAAAATTGCATTTTTTACGAAGAAGAATTTGGGGGAGTGCCAACTTGGGCTGGTTTTGAACTTATGGCTCAGGGAGTTTCTGCTCTTACTGGAATTACA
Source organism: Treponema sp. (assembly GCA_024693045.1). Taxonomy (GTDB): domain Bacteria; phylum Spirochaetota; class Spirochaetia; order Treponematales; family Treponemataceae; genus Treponema_D. Next base: position 1,623 of record JAILLQ010000025.1, on the reverse strand, counting down.
AATAAAATAAAGGGAAGAACTCCTCTTCCTGGAATGATTTTAAGTGTAGTTGATTTTAAAGCTTCTGTAGGATTTTTTAAGGCTGGAACAACAGTTCAGATGAAAATCGCAGAAGACTACCGTGACGAAGAAACACATACATATCGTTATTTGTGTTCAATTTTTTCTGCAGTAGGGGATTCAGAACCTGCTGCAAGTGCTAAAATAACTGTTATGGAAACTGAAGATATGAACGGTATGTTTAACAAATAAGAAGTCATGATAAAATTACGTCCTTGTAATTTTTATCACTTTGATTTGAAACGAATTGCTTTTATGGGAGAAAATATGAACGAAGACAAAAAAGTTTTAATTACTGGTGCCTCTGGTGGGCTCGGCCGTGCATGTGCAGTTGAAGCTGCAAAGGCCGGATATTATGTAATCTGCCACTACAACGGAAGTAAGGCCAAGGCAGAAGAAACTTTGGCACAGGTAGAAGCTGCCGGCGGTAAGGGTGAATTGATTCAGTTCAACATCAGTGACCGCGAAGACTGCAAGGCAAAGCTCGATGAACTTACTGCAAAACTTAGCGCAAACGGCGAAATTCTTTGGGGTGTAATCAACAATGCTGGTATTACCCGTGACAATACATTCGTAGGTCTTGAAGACAGCGACTGGGATTCTGTAATCCACACAAACCTGGACAGCTTCTACAATGTTCTAAAGCCACTTGTAATGACAATGGCAAGCCGCAAAAACAAGCGCGGTGGACGCATCGTTACTGTAGCAAGTGTAAGCGGAATCATCGGAAACCGCGGACAGACAAACTATTCTGCTTCTAAGGGTGGAATCATTGCCGCAACAAAGGCACTCGCAGTAGAACTTGCAGGCCGCAAAATTACCTGTAACGTAATCGCTCCTGGTGCAATCGAAACAGAAATGACTGCAAACATCATCCCAGAAGCAAAAGAAATCATGATGAGCACAATCCCAATGAAGCGCATGGGCCAGCCAGAAGAAATCGGCGCAACAGCCGTATTCTTGCTCAGCGAAGGCGCAAGCTACATCACCCGTCAGGTAATCACTGTTGACGGTGGTATGGTAGGATAATCGAAGAATAAAATGATGATAAATACGGCAGCTTAATTTTTAATTGGGCTGCCGATTTTTTTTAGAGCTGGCTAAGGGCCCTCTTTTATTTTAGCGGAAATTAGGGGAAATTAAGGGAAAATTTCCCCTAATTTATTGCCAAGCTGTAAAAACCAAATGATAATTCAGATAACTACTGTAGGCAGTGTTCTGGATGAAACTTATGCTTACGACAGCATATCGAATAGAATTGAGTATGTGCGAAATCATAAGCGATACAAACTCGAGTACTATAAAAATACCTCCGGTGGTAACAGCAGCCTTGTAAAAAATGACGGTATATATGAATATAAGTATGATAACAACGGGAACCGGATTTCAAAAGAAGGAAACGGCGAAGCGTGGAAATATGAATGGGACCTGCACAACAGGTTAATAAAGGTAGAAATGGAAAGTAACGGGAACAAAATGGTAGAAGTAAGCTACAGGTACGACCATGAAAATAATAAGCTCCGGCGTGAAAGCGATGGAAATACTGTAGAGTATATGTATGAT
>JAILLQ010000024.1 GCA_024693045.1 Treponema sp. | reverse complement strand
AACTGCAAATAAAGAAAAAATGCATTTTAACCTCTATAACTCACTCATGCTTGTAACAGCTTTGAATCCATATATTGGTTATGAAAATGCAGCTAAAGTTGCCCACAAGGCTTTTGACGAAAATCTTTCGCTAAAAGACGCTTGTGTTGGACTTGGTTTCCTTACTGCAGAAAAGTTTGATGAAGTATTCAAACCTGAAGAAATGGCTGGGGTAACAAAATGAGCGATAAATTAACTTATTCATATTTCCCTGGATGTACATTAAAGAACAAGGCTATTGAACTCGACGCTTATGCACGTGCATCTGCTCAGGCTCTTGGTTTTGAACTTCAGGAAATCCAGGATTGGCAATGTTGTGGTGGGGTTTACCCAATGTCTTCAAAGGAAATTGCAGCAAAACTTCCTTCTGTTCGTGCATTAGCTGATGCCCGTGACCACAATCAAAATCTCGTAACTCTATGCTCAGCCTGCTACAACGTATTAAAGCAGACTAATGAAGCAATGATTAACGATGAAAATACTATTCTTAAGGCTAATAATTATCTTAAGCAGGACAACATTGAATATCACGGAGAAACAAAAGTTCTTCATTTTCTTGAAGTTCTTCGAGATGTAATCGGTTGGGATAATGTAAAAGCCGCTGTAAAAAATCCTCTTAAGGGTAAGAAAATTGGTGCTTACTACGGATGCCTTCTCCTTCGTCCGGGTAATGTAATGCAGTTTGATGATCCTGAAAATCCGCAGATTATTGAAGATTTTATTAAAGCAATTGGAGCAACACCTGTTATTTATGCACAGAGAAATGAATGTTGCGGTGCCTATACTATGTTCGAAGACCCTTCTATTCCTCAGAAGAGAACAAAGGCAATTCTCAGCAATGCAGAAGACTTTGGTGCAGAACTTTTAGTAACAAGTTGTCCTCTCTGTCGCTACAACCTTATTAAAAATAAGAAAGACAGCAAACTCGACGTAATATATTTTTCAGAACTTCTTGCAGAAGCTTTGGGAGTAAAAGAATCGGTTCTTGCGTCCCTCAATAAAAAGGAGGTCGTAAATGCTTAAATCAGAAATAGAAGAACTGAAAAGCCAGATTCTTGAAATCAGTGGTGTAAATACAAAAAAATGTATGGTTTGCGGTAAGTGTTCAGGTACTTGCCCTAACTATGATTCTATGGAATATCACCCACATCAGTTTGTACAGATGGTTGAAAAAGGAGAAATTGAACCTCTCCTACAGAGTAAATCAATCTATGCATGTCTTTCATGTTTTGCATGTCTGGAAAGATGTCCTCGCCAGGTTGAACCTACAAAAATTATTGATGCAGTTCGTCAATATGTTGAAGGTCAGCGAGGTCCTCATCACCTTGACCCTAATCAAGTACCAGATCAGCTGGATGCAGAGCTTCCTCAGCAGGCTCTTATGAGTGCATTCAGAAAATATAAGAAATAAGGAAGTGACAGATGGAAAAAATAGGTGTTTTTGTATGTCACTGTGGTACTAATATTGCCGGCACAGTTGACGTAGCAAAAGTTGCCGAAGAACTCGGAAAAGTAAACGGAGTTGCATTCTCAACCCACTATACTTATATGTGTTCTTCTGCCGGACAACAAATGATTGAAGACAAGATTCATGAATTAAACCTTACTGGTGTCGTTCTTTGTTCTTGTTCTCCTCGTATGCATGAAAAAACATTCCGCGCTTGTGCAGAAAGAGCGGGATTAAACCCTTATAAAGTAGAAGTTGCCAACATCCGTGAACAGTGTTCATGGGTTATGAAAGATATGGCAGACGCTACAGAAAAAGCAATTGCCCTTGGTAAAGCTGCAATTGCTAAAACAATACTCGATACACCTCTTGTTCCTGGTGAAACACCAATGACAAAGAGAGCACTCGTAATCGGTGGCGGTATTGCAGGTATTACAGCAGCTCTTGATATTGCAGATGCTGGATTCCCTGTTGATATCGTAGAAAAGAATGTAACAGTCGGCGGAAAAATGGCCATGCTGGACAAGACCTTCCCTACTCTTGACTGTGCTTCTTGTATCGTTACTCCAAAAATGACAGAAGTTAGCCAGAACCCTAACATCCGCATTCTTTCTTACTCAGAAGTATGTGGTGTTCACGGATACATTGGTAACTTCACAATCGATATTAAGCGCCATCCTCGTTATGTTGACGAAACTAAATGTACTGGTTGTGGTGCTTGTATTGAAAAATGTCCAAATAAAAAGGTTCCAAATGCCTTTAACCTTAATTTGAACAATAAAAAAGCAATTGATATTCCTTTTGCTCAGGCTGTTCCAAAGGTTGCAAACATTGACGCAAACTACTGTCTTCACATGAAAGGTTTGAAGAACGGTAAAGACAATGTTTGTGGTTTCTGTGAAAAAGCCTGCGCTGCAGGAGCTATCAATTTTAATCAGAAAGAAGAAATCATCACAGAAAAATACGGTGCAATCATCGTTGCTACTGGTTATAACCCAATCGACTTACAGAAATTCGATGAATACGCTTACAGCCAGAGCCCTGATGTTGTTTCTTCTCTTGAATTTGAACGCCTCTGCAATGCTTCAGGTCCTACTAACGGTCACCTTCTTCGCCCTTCAGACGGTAAAGAACCAAAAGAAATCGTTTTTGTTCAGTGTGTAGGAAGCCGCTGTTCTGCAGACTCAACTAAAGGCCACGAATACTGTTCAAAGATTTGCTGTATGTACACTGCAAAACATGCAATTTTAACTCGTGACCATTATCCTGATACTCACATTACTGTTTTCTACATTGATGTTCGTACTCCAGGTAAAAACTTTGATGAATTCTACCGCCGTGCCGTAGAACAGTATGGTGTTGACTACATTAAGGGACAGGTCGGAAAAGTTACTCCTCTTCCAGATGGAACTTTGGATGTTCAGGGGTCAGATTTGATTTTGAACAGACAGGTTCATATCAAGGCCGACATGGTTGTTCTTGCCGCTTCTATCGAAGCAGACAAGTCTGCCCGCCCTCTTGCAACAATGCTTACAACTTCTATGGATACAAATGACTTCTTCCTTGAAGCTCATGCAAAACTTCGTCCTGTTGAAAGCCCAACTGCAGGTATTTTCCTTGCCGGTTGCTGCCAGGGTCCAAAAGATATTCCTGAAACTGTTGCTCAGTCTTCTGGTGCAGCAGCTAAAGCAATTTGTCTTCTTATTAAAGACAAACTCAAGAATAACCCTTGTACAGCTCATCCTGATGAAAATGCTTGTAACGGATGCGGTCAGTGTGCAAATGTTTGTCCTTACGGAGCTATTTCTTATGTTGATAAGGATTTCCGTGGTCCTAACAGAACTACAATCACCCGTCATGTTTCGCAGGTTAATTCTGCAATGTGTCAGGGTTGTGGTGCTTGTACAGTTGCCTGCCCTTCAGGTGCAATGGATCTTAACGGATTCAGCAATAAACAGATTTTGGCGGAGGTTGATGCATGTCTGTAGAAAATGAAAATACTGTAACAAATACAGAATGGACACCAAAAATCATCGCTTTCTGTTGTAACTGGTGTTCTTACGCAGGTGCTGATTTAGCCGGAAATAACCGACTTGAATATCCTGCAAACGTAAAAATTGTCAGAATTCCATGTTCCTGCCGCTTGAACCCTTTGTTCATTCTTCGTGCTTTCCAAAGAGGAGCTGATGGAGTAATTCTTTGTGGATGTCACCCAGGCGACTGTCACTATTCAACAGGTAACTATTTTGCCCGCCGTCGTATGACTCTTCTTTTCAGTCAGCTTGACTTTTTGGGAATTGAAAAAGGTCGTACTCGCGTTGAATGGTGTTCTGCTGCCGAAGGTGTAAAATTTGCCGGCATTATGAATGAATTTGTAGGTCAGATTCAGAAACTTGGCCCATGTAAGAAGCTGGAGGATGTAAGATGCAAGAACTAAGTGCAAAAATGATTGAACGCGCTAAAGCTTTACTTGCAGAAGGCAAAGTTCAGCGTGTTGTAGGATGGAAAAAAGGTCTTTTTGATGATGATATTACTCCAGGTACTTTTACAACTTCAGAAGAACTTGATAAAGAATTTGTTTATAACAAATATTGTGCTGCTAATCTTTCAAAATATCTTGTAAAAATCACAAGAGAAATAGAAACAGCAAAAAGCACAACAAGAATGAATAATACGATGGCTAAACAGCGGGATCCGAACGCACAGGAAGCACCTATTCCAAGTGAAGTAGTTTTAGTATTCCTTAAGCCTTCTGACTCTTATTCATTTACTCAGCTTTTAAAAGAAAACCGCATTGCCCGCCAGGATGTTTATTCTATTGGAATTCCTTGTCAGGATACATTGGATGGAGGTGCAGCCTGTGAATCTTGTGCAGGTAAAAAACATGTTTCATGCGACGAACTTTTAGGTGTTGACGAAAATACAGATTATGGCACAAGTAATCGTCTTGAAATCGTTGAAAAATACGAAAAAATGACTGCTGATGAACGCAACGAATTCTGGAAAAACGAATTCAGCCGCTGTATTCGCTGTAATGCATGCCGCAATGTTTGTCCTGCTTGTACATGTGAAAAATGTGTATTCGATAACAACAAACTTTATACAACTCAGAAAGTTGCAGAAACAAGTTTCGAAGAATCACTCTTCCACATTATTCGTGCATGGCACGTTGCAGGTCGCTGTACAGACTGTGGAGAATGCTCACGCGTATGTCCTCAGGGAATCCCACTTTACCTGCTAAACCGCAAATACATAAAAGATATCAATGAAATTTACGGTGAATATCAGGCTGGTAGCGACATGGAAACAAAACCACCTATGCTTACTTACACAACAGGTGATGCAGAGCCAAGCGTTGTATGGTCTCGCTCTAATGATGGAGGTGAAGAATAATGCTTAGTATTTCAGCTGACAAAATTGACTCATTATTCGCTCTTATCGGCGAAAAACAGCCTCTCTACCTTCCTGTTGATAATGCAGCTGGTAAGGCTGATTTCAAAAGATGGAAGTCAGGCGTAAAACTTTCTTCCAACTTAAAGACTGTACGTTCTGCAAAGGATTTTTTCTTCCCTAAAACAGAACATATGGTTTCTTATGAATTGCAAGGTAAAGAAATTACAATTATCGATCCAAGAAAAGACGCAGAAGACTTTGTAATCTTTGGCGTAAGACCTTGTGATGCAGTCGGAATGACTGTAATTGATAATGTTTACCTCAAGATGAATCCTGTTGATTCTTATTACAAAAACCACCGTGACCACGGAACAGTAATTACTCTTGCCTGCAACGAACCTGCAAAAACATGTTTCTGTTCAACTTACGATATCGATGCTTCTTTAAGCAAAGATAAAGATGGTTCTACCGGAGATGTAAGTTGCTGGCTAGCAGACGGTAAATATTTCTTCCAGGCTAATACAGAAAAAGGAAAAGTTTTTGTTGAAAAAGCAAAATCTCTTCTTTCTGACAGCGATGAAAAAGCTGTAGAAACAGAAAAGAAGGCAATTTCCGAAAAAATCGAAAAACTTCCATTTGCTCACCTTGATCTTTCTAAGTTCAAAGGCGAAGACATGATGAAGATTTTCAATTCTAAGATTTGGAAGAATGTTGCAGAACCTTGCGTTGGTTGTGGAACATGTACATATGTTTGTCCAACCTGTATGTGTTTTGACGTAAGAGACTTTGATACAGGTAAGGGTGTACGCCAGATACGCTGTTGGGATTCATGTATGTACTCTGACTTTACACAGATGGCAGCTGCAAACCCTCGCCTTTCTCAAGTAGAAAGAAGCCGTCAGCGCTTTATGCACAAACTTATGTACTATCCAATGGCACACGAAGGACTTTTCCAGTGTGTTGGCTGCGGTAGATGTATCGAAAGCTGCCCTGTAAATATGAACGTAGTAAAAGTAATCAAGGCTGTTCAGTCTTCGGATGATATCTAAGGAATAGGAGAAAACGATGGAAAACAACGAAAGCTTTATTCCTTATGTAGGAAAAATTATTGATATAAAACAGGAAACTCCTGATGTTAAAACCTTCAGTGTAGTTGGTCTTGATGGAAAAAAATTATTCAACCACATTCCTGGACAGTGTGCAATGCTCATTGTTCCTGGAGTTGGCGAATCAATGATTTCTATCACTTCTTCACCTACTCTGGAAACACACATGGAATTCTCTATTAAAAAGTGTGGTGTTGTAACAGAATTTTTGCACAATGCTGAAATTGGCCAGCAGATTTGTGTTCGAGGACCTATCGGTAACGGATTCCCTGTTGAAGGTGCTCTAAAGGGAAAAGACATTCTTGTAATTGCCGGAGGTATTGGAATTGCTCCTGTACACTCAGTAGTTAATTACATGATGGATCACCGGGAAAACTATGGAAAAATCCAGGTAATTTATGGTTCTCGTTCAAAAGCTGATTTAGTACGTCTGGAAGAAATGCAGAATGTATGGATGAAGCAGCCTAACTGTTCAATCGACTTAACAATTGACCGACCACAAGATGATTGGGACGGTCATGTAGGATTCGTACCACCATTCATAACTGAATTAAAGCCTGATGCAGGAATGACTGTAATCATGTGTGGACCTCCAATTCTTATCCATATGTCACTAAAAATCTTAAAGGATCTTGGTTTTAAAGATTCTCAGATTTTTACAACCATGGAAATGAGAATGAAATGTGGAATCGGAAAATGCGGACGATGTAACATTGGTGATAAGTTCGTTTGCAAAGATGGTCCAGTATTCAGCTTTGACCAGCTTGGAGAATTACCTCCAGAGTATTAATAGGTATATAGAAAAACTTTCTGTCCGATTATGCAGATTGTTTTTCTACCCCAAAAGAAAATGGGGTTTTAAAGGGGCCTCCCTAAGGAGAAATAACTATGTCTGAAAAAGAAATGGCAACAATATATCTGTTTGGTAAGAAATACGAAGTACCAGCAGAACTTACAATTATGAATGCAATGGAATATGCAGGTTACCAGCTCAAAAGAGGCTGTGGCTGTAGAAACGGATTCTGTGGAGCTTGTGCAACTCTTTACCGTATAAAGGGACAGAATCAGTTGCAGACTTGTCTTGCATGTTCAAAAAAAGTGGAAAACGACATGTACATTGCAACTCTTCCATTTTTCCCACTTGTAAAGCAGGTTTACGATATCAATAAGATTAAACCAGAACAGGCTGTAATGATGCAGCTCTATCCTGAAATCTACGCTTGTATCGGTTGTAACGCTTGTACAAGAGCTTGTCCACAGAGCTTACAGACAATGCAGTACATTGCATATGCCCAGAGAGGAGACTTCGCAAAATGTGCAGATCTTTCTTTTGACTGTGTAATGTGTGGTTGTTGTTCATCACGATGTCCTGCAGGTATCAGTCATCCTCAGGTTGCTGAACTTGCAAGACGCTTGAATGGTAAATACATTCAGCCTCAGAGCCAGCACCTTCTTGACCGAGTTGCTGAAATCGACAGTGGTGCATGTGAAGAAGCTATCCAGAAGTTTGTAGCAATGTCTAGTGGCAACAAAGACGAAATTAAAAATCTCTACAACAATAGAGAAATCGAAAAATAAACGCTTCGGTGGTTGAGCACGTCGAAACCACCATATAAATAAAAATCCACTGGTCATTTCGACAGGCTCAATGACCTATTTTTGGAGAATAAATTATGTACGGTAATTATTTAGACGAAGCGGCAAAAATTGTCGCTGAAAAACGCGAAGAAAACCTTAAATTTGAACATGCTAGACTCACAGCCGAAGAAAAGGATGATTTGCTTTTGAAATTCCATCCTGATAGAATTAAGGAACAGTTTACAGAACTTAAAATTGGACCAAACAAGGGACAGAAAGCTCCTATAGAACTTGCAGCTATGCTTCAGGCAAAACCTCGTTTTGAACCAGAACACATCGATTTAAACCATGTCGATTACGAAACTGATGTATTGGTAATTGGTGGTGGTGGAGCAGGTACATCTGCTGCAATCATGGCTTCAGAAGCCGGTGCAAAAGTATTACTTGCAACAAAACTCCGCGTTGGAGACGCAAATACAATGATGGCAGAAGGTGGTATTCAGGCTGCTGATAAACCAAACGATTCTCCTGCACAGCATTATCTTGACGCTTTCGGTGGTGGACACTTCGATGGAAAACCAGAACTTGTTTATACTCTCGTAAACAAAGCTCCTTCGGTAATCAAATGGTTAAACGATCTTGGTGTTGAATTTGATAAAATGCCTGACGGTACTATGGTTACTACTCATGGTGGCGGAACAAGCCGTAAGCGTATGCATGCCTGCAAAGACTACTCAGGTGCCGAAATTATGCGTACTCTTCGCGATGAAACTTTAAACCGACCAGATTCAATTACTGTAATTGACTTTACAGCTGCCGTTGAACTTATCAAAAATGACAAAGATGAAGTTTGTGGTGCAGTCTTGATGAACGTTGAAACAGGCGAACTTAGAATTGCGAAAGCAAAAGTTGTTATCATCGCTACCGGTGGAGCTGGTCGTATGCACTATCAGGGATTCCCAACATCAAATCACTACGGAGCAACAGCAGACGGTTTAGTACTAGCATACCGTGCTGGAGCAAAGCTTTTGTACCAGGATTCTTTACAGTATCATCCTACAGGAGCTGCATATCCTACACAGATTCTCGGTAAACTCGTAACAGAAAAAGTTCGCTCTCTTGGTGCAAAACTCATCAACAAAGATGGAGAAGTATACATTCACCCTCTTGAAACTCGCGATGTTAACGCTTCTGGTATTATCCGCGAAGTAAAAGAAGGACGCGGTGTAAAAAATGATGTTCAGGACGCAGTTTGGCTGGACACTCCAATGATTGAAGCTATACACGGGGAAGGAACTATCCTCAAATCAATTCCTGCAATGTACAATATGTTCATTAAATACGGAATTGACATCCGTAAAGAACCTATTCTTGTTTACCCTACACTTCACTATCAGAATGGTGGTGTAGAAATCGACAAGACTTGTCACACAAATGTAAAAAATCTTCTTGTTGCCGGAGAAGCTTCTGGTGGTGTTCATGGAACAAACCGCTTAATGGGTAACTCACTCCTTGATGTAGTAGTATTTGGACGTGAAGCTGGTATTGAAGCTGGTAAGATGTTCAAAGATATTAAGCTTTCAGAAAACAGCAAAATGAATCTAAATCATGTTTCTTCTTTTGAAAAAGAAAGAGCAGCTGCAAAGATTGAAGGAAATGAAGTTTCACCTAAGATTCTTCCAACATATCATCACGGAAATCCAGAATTTGATAAATTAATTCCTGGTGCAAGTAAATAACCTTGCTTATGGGCTGCCGAAATTACGGCGGCCCTTTTTACATTTAACAAGCTACTACTCATAAAGTATTTTTTTTGCTAAAATAATATTTGAGGTATATAAAATGACAGCATATCTAGCTGGAGTTTGCTCTTCAGCACTATCTTTTATCTTTATCGTATTTGCAATCGGTGCCATCGGATATCTCGTTGGCGGTATCAAAATCAAAGGTATTGAACTTGGAACTGCAGGTGTTTTACTTGTTGCTCTTTTATACGGTGTTTTAACACATTTTATACCAAGTTTTACCATCCATTGGTCTGTAAATCAGCTTGTCGACGGTATAAATCAGGCTGTTGACCAGTCAAAAGAGATTTTCTTATTCAATCCAAAAATCAAAGGAAATTTTGGTATTGTTTCAAATATTGGTACAGCTCTTTTTGTAACAGCTGTTGGTTTAATTGCAGGACCTAAATTTTTCCGCTCTTTCAACAAATCTACCTTAGCTTATATTTGTATCGGCTTTATAGTTATCCTTTTGGGAGCTTCAACAGCTGTAATATTTACTATTTTGGACAAAAATATGTCTGCTTCAATGGCTGTTGGACTTTTAACAGGAGGCCTTACTTCTACTCCAGGTTTTTCAGCAGGAAAAGAAGTGGCCATGGCTCTTGATGAAGCAGCCCACGCTGCTGGAAATATTTCAACACTGGAAGCTGACGTTACAGCTGGTTACGGAATAGCTTACCTTTACGGAGTACTGGGTGTTGTTCTGTTTGTGCAGTTAGTTCCAAAAATCTTAAAAGTTAATCTTCCAGAAGAGGTTGCTAACTTCCAGGCTGCAAACCAAATTTCTGTTCCAGAGCCTAAGGGAAAACTTGTTGCAATGGATCCATTTGGATTTTTCGCTTTCTTCCTTGCAGTAGCATTGGGATGTTTGATTGGAGCTGTAAAGATTCCGGTAATCAACTTTTCATTGGGAAATTCAGGAGGATGTTTAATTGGGGGTCTTATCATAGGACATTTTGCCCACATAGCTCACGTTGACTGTCGCATAAAAAAAGAAACCCTTAACTTTATGAGAGAGTTAGGCCTTGTATTATTCCTCATCGGAGCAGGCGTTCCTGGTGGAGTAAACTTCATCGACAAATTCAGATGGACTTACTTTATTTACGGTGCCGTTATGACAACTGTTCCTATGATTATTGGATATATAATTGCTCGCTATCTATTCAAACTCAGTATTTTGAATAATCTTGGTTCTATCACAGGCGGTATGACAAGTACACCTGCTCTTGGGACATTGATTGCAACAGCCGGCACAGATGAGGTTTCTGCAGCCTATGCAGCAACTTATCCCTTTGCCCTTGTTTCAATCGTTCTAGCAGCAAAAATTATAATCATGGTACTTTAAATTACAAAAGGCTGTTGTCTATTGATAACAGCCTTTTTTCTTACATTCCATTTATTTCGTTATAAGCCATTTCTGCGGCTTTCTGTTCAGCTTCTTTTTTAGATTTTCCTCTCGCAGGTCCATAAGAAACATTTCCAAGTTTTACAGACACGCTAAAAACCTGATCATGATCTGGACCAGTCTTTGAAACTAACTCATAAATCGGACAAGTCTTAGCTTTTTTCTGATACAATTCCTGCAGAAGAGTTTTGTAATCTTTTCCACCAAATTTCTGTACCTTTCTTATTTCTGGAACAAGAAAATCCAGTATATATTTTTCGCAGGCGGCAAAACCTGAATCCATATAATAGGCCCCGATAACAGCTTCCATACAGTCTGCTAAAATAGCGGGTTTATGGCGCCCCCCACTAAGTTCTTCTCCATGACCTAAAATTAAAAGCCTATCGATTCCAAACTTCAGGGCGATTGGTGCAAGAGACTTTTCAGAAACTACAGTTGCCTTAATTTTTGCTAAATCTCCTTCAGCATGATTAGAACTCATATCTTTGTACAAAAAATCTGCTGCTGCCAAACCTAAAACAGAATCACCTAAAAATTCAAGTCTTTCGTTATTAAAATATTTTTCAGAACGGTTCTCATTAGAAAATGAGCAGTGATGAAAGGCTAAATCAAGCAATTTCAAGTCCTTAAAATGAAGATTCCTTGATTTGCAAAAAGCTTTTAGTTCTTTAATTCTATCGTTTGATAATTTTTCTTCCATTTTTCCAAAATAACAAAAAAAAACACAAGCTCAAAGCTTGTGTTTTCAGAGTCAGTAATAAAAATTACTGAGCTGATTTGATGAAGTCGTAAGCGTCACGAACAGTTTCGAATTCGTTTGCCTTTTCATCAGGAATGCTTACACCAAGTTCTTCTTCGATAGCGTAAACAAGTTCATAAGTGTCAAGGCTATCTGCGCCAAGATCACCACGGAATGATGAATCAAGAGTAATTTTAGATGCATCAATATCCAATTTTTCAGCAATAAGCTTCTGGATCTTTTCAAATAATTCGTCCATTTTTTTCTCCTATCAATTAGCCGTTTGATTCAGGTGTCAAAACCTGGCGTCCACGATAAAAACCGCATTTTGGACATACACGATGAGCCTGGATAAGGTTACCGCAGTTGTTACATTCAACAAGCTGTGGAGCTTCCAATTTCATATTGATTGTCTGACGTCGTTTTGTAACGGCTTTAGATGTTTTGGATCTAGGTACTGCCATTTATAAAACCTCACTAAATTAGTTACTTCTGATTTACTGTGGATTATATTACAACAGTTCCAATCAGGTTGTCAATAAAGTATAACAGAATCATGTCTTTTGTCAAATAAAAATTCCAAAAATAACTTTATTTCGAAAATTTCTGCTCTAAAGCAGCTTTTACCGACAAAGGAACCATGGAAGAAATATCACCACCGAATGCTGCAAGTTCTTTAATCGCACTAGATTTTAAAACTAAAAATTTCTGATCAGTCGGAATAAATAGGGTTTCTACTTCTGAATTTAAATTATGATTCATTAGAGACAAGTCAAATTCATAAGAAAAATCGATTGAATTACGAATTCCCCTGATTAAAATTTTTGCTCCAGTTTCTCTAGCATAATCTACAATCAGTTTAGAACAAACGTGAACAGAAACATTTGGAATATCTTTCACCAAATCCTTCAGAAGATTTAAACGTTCATCTTCTGAAAAAAGACACTCCTTGTTTTTATTCACAGCAACAACAACATCAATTTGCTCAAAAAGTTTAGATGCCCTCTGAATAATATTCAGGTGACCATTAGTAGGAGGATCAAAAGTTCCTGGAAAAATTGCTTTATTCATACAAAAAGAAAATACTTTGTTTGACGAAAAGAAACAAGAGATGTAATATTATATGGACTATGAAAAGATTACTTTGTTTATTTATTGTTTTATCGATTTTCGCTTCCTGCAGTTCAACAAAAAAACAGGAAACTGTTCAACCCAAAGAAGTTGCTGCTTCTCCAGTAGATGATGAATTTTCAAGATCAACTTCCAATGTAAGTATTTCGCGAGAAGAATTCTTAAATGATAAAAAAGAAATTCTTGAAATAATTGCAAAGTTGTCAGAAATTATGACAGACTATGATTATGAATCATGGATAGAATTTATTGATCAGGATTCAATAAGGTATTGGTCAAATTCTACAAATTTGAAAAATGCTTCTAAGCGTCTTCCTTACAAAAACCAAAGATTATATACTCTAAACGATTATTTCAGAATGGTTTTTGTTCCATCAAGAAAAGGTCGCTCTGTAGAAGAAATCCGTTATATTTCACGAGACAGCGTAAAGGCTGTAGAAGTAAGGGAAGACACTGATATTGTTTATTACAATTTCACCAAGGAAAACGGAAAATGGATGGTAAAAATCCCTCCTCTTCAGGGATAAACCTATAAATAATACTAAACTAATGACAAAAAACTACCGATAACTTTAATAAGGTATTTTTCCAGGGAGGAAAATAAATGAAAAAAACAGTATCTATGTTTTCTATGCTAAGCATACTTGCAGCCAGCTCATTTTTGTTTGCACAGGAACAGTCTGTTCAAAAACAGGAAACTACAACAACAAAATCAGAAAGTTCTGTAGAAGACGAATATCTTAGCGATATCGACGGCGTAGTAATCCTTAGCCTTGCTAATTCAGATGAATACGACAATAAATTAACTGCAATGCAATTTTTGGAAGATGCAGTTGACAGTGGAAATGTTTCAGAAGATGTAATGAAAGCTTTGAACCAGCTCGCTGGAGAAGGTATTTCAACTCAGTCAAGAACTAACGGGCGTCTTATGAACAATTTTCCTGATATTAGACGACGTGCCTGCCTGGCTCTCGGAAAAGTAAAAACTGAAGAGTCAAAAAATTATCTTGTTAAGGTTACTCTTGCAGAAAATGAACCAATGGTTATTGCTGCAGCTGTAAATTCACTTGGTGAAATTGGTATCAATGGTAACGATGAAGTTGTAGATGCAATTGCTTATGCAAACAGACGTAATCAGATTTTAAATCCGACAAGTTCTCTTGCTTTCGAAGTTATAGCAGCTTATGAAAAACTTGCAGAAAATACTAACAACAAGAAAATCGTAATTGATTCTCTTACAAAAATTGCAGCTGATTATCACTATGCTACACCAGTTCGAAGCAAGGCAATGAAAGTTCTCAAAGCCTTAAACGAAGGCGGATCTTCAAACTCATCTAAAAAATAAATAAAGAGG
This sequence comes from Treponema sp., assembly GCA_024693045.1. Taxonomy (GTDB): domain Bacteria; phylum Spirochaetota; class Spirochaetia; order Treponematales; family Treponemataceae; genus Treponema_D. Next base: position 55,854 of record JAILLQ010000024.1, on the reverse strand, counting down.
GGTTGTTTTTAAGCAACCCTTTTTTTATAATTAAAAAAAAATGGAACCAATTATTTTAGCCTCATCGTCTCCTAGAAGACAGGAGATATTAAAACTCTTAAACATCCCTTTTCAAGTAATCATGCCTAGCATCGATGAAACTGTAATTCAGTCCATCGATACTGATGATGTTGCCGAATTTCTGGCAAGAGAAAAAGTAACAGCTGTAATCCACTCCCTTCCCGCCCAACAGGAAATTAAGTGGATTTTAGGAGCAGACACGATAATCATAAAAGACGGTCATTGCTACGGAAAACCAGAAGATATTGAACAAGCAGAATTTTTTCTAAGAGAATTTTCCGGCAAAACTCATGAAGTAATCACATCGATTGCTCTATACAACGGCAGAAATAAAACAATAACAACAAAAAAAGCTAGAACAAAAGTAACTTTTGCTGACTTAAGTGAAGAAGAAATCCAGTGGTATCTTGATACTGGTGAATGGCACGGGGCAGCAGGTGGTTATCGCATTCAAAGTCTTGCATCCTGCTTTATAAAAAAAATCGAAGGTTCTCAAAGTTGTGTAACAGGATTGCCTATCTTTGAGCTTTTTGATATATTAAAAGAGCAAGGTTATTCTATTTTAGAATAAATTTTGCCAGATTTTATTTTAAAATCTGAATCATCCGTTCCTTTATAAGGAATCGAGAAAAAGAGTACGGGGTAAGATTTTTTCTTACCGGTGAAGGAGAAACTCATGGCAGTTGTAACCATGAAAAATTTGCTTGAATCTGGTGTACATTTTGGTCATCAGGTAAAACGTTGGGATCCACGTATGAAGAAGTATATCTTCGCAGAAAGAAACGGGATTCACATTATCGATTTGCAGAAGACTATCGCTGCAATCAAAGACAGTTATGAAGCAGTTCGCAAAATCACAGCTTCAGGAAAATCAGTACTTTTCGTAGGTACAAAAAAACAGGCTCAGATGGCTGTTCAGAAAGAAGCAGAACGCTGTGGCATGTTCTATGTAAACAACCGCTGGCTTGGTGGTATGCTTACAAACTTCTCTACAATCAAAAAATCACTTCAGAGACTTAAGAAAATCGAAAAAATGGAAGTAGATGGAACTTTCGAAAGCCTTACAAAGAAAGAAGTTTCAGCTCTTCAGAAAGAAAAATCAAAACTTGAAAAGAACCTTGGTGGTCTTAAAGAAATGAAAGAACTCCCAGGAGCAATTTTCATCATCGATACACATAAAGAACAGATTGCAGTTGCAGAAGCACGCAGAATGGGTATTCCTATCATCGCTGTTGTTGATACAAACTGTAACCCAGAAGGAATCGACTACCCTATTCCAGGTAACGACGACGCTATCCGTGCAATTTCTTTGTTCACATCAATCATTGCAAACGCTGTAATTGATTCTGACTCAGAAAACGGTCTTAAGATTCTTGAAAACCTTGATGGCGAAGAAGAAATCGTTACAGATGCTTCAACAAAGGGTGAAGATGAAGAAATCGTTGATTATTCAAACTATCAGCCAACAGAAGCTAAAGAAGAAGACATCGAAGCTGATGACAAAGATAGTCTTGTTGACGAAGACAAAATCTACGAAAACAAATAATTTTTAAGGAATAATAATGAATTACACAGCTAATGACGTAAAAACACTCCGCGACAACACAGGTGCCGGATTGTTGGACTGTAAAAAAGCTCTTAATGATACAAATGGTGATATAGCTGCAGCTGAAAAGCTTTTGAAAGAAAAAGGTCTTGCTGCTATGGCTAAACGTACTGACCGTGCTGCTGGCGAAGGTCGTATCGTTGTAAAGCAGAATGGAAACGCTATTGCTATCGTAGAAGTATTGTGTGAAACAGACTTCGTTTCAAACAACGCAGACTTCATAGCAGTTGCAGAAAAAGCTGCTGAAATTACACTCGAAAAGAAAGCTTCAGGTGTACTTGATGAACACAAAGCTCTTATCGAAACAATTCTTGTAAAATTCAGAGAAAATATGTCTGTACGTCGTGCAGAATACATTGAAGTACCTGCTGGCTCAGTTGCTTCAACTTATGTTCACCACGACCAGAAAATCGGTTCTGTTGTAGTAATCAAGGGTTCAGAAGCTGATTCTGTTAAAGAATTCGCTCATGTTTGCTGTCTCCACTTGGCTTCAAACAAACCTGAATACATCAAAAAGGAAGAAGTTCCACAGTCATACATCGATGAACAGACAGAAATCTACAAGGCTCAGATGGCAGAAGATCCTGCAATGGCAAAGAAACCTGATAACGTAAAAGAAGGAATTCTTAAAGGAAAAGTTTCTAAAAACCTTGCTTCTATCTGTTTCATGGATCAGCCTTACCTTGATGATGAAAAGAAAACTGTTGCTCAGGCAATTGATGCAGCTGGAAAAGCAGCTGGTGCCTCAATTTCATTTGACAAAGTTATTCTTTACGTTCTTGGTAAATAAAAACTGATAACGCGGCTGGTATACTCTAATACCAGCCGTTTTGTATTTTAATTAATTTGGGGGATTATATGTCTGAAGAAAGAATGGAAAAAGCCGTTAACTCTTTGAAAGAAAGATTCAATGGTATTAGAACAGGAAGAGCTTCCGCTTCTATCTTTGACAAAGTACGCGTAGATTATTATGGAACAAAGTCTCCATTAAATCAGGTTGCAACAATTTCTGTACCGGAAGCACGCTCAGTAATTATTCAGCCATTTGATAAGTCTCTTATTACAGAAATTGAAAAAGCTATTCTTACAGCTGATTTAGGATTGAATCCATCAAATGATGGAAAAGTAATTAGAATATCTATTCCACCTCTTACAGCTGAACGCCGCAAGGATCTTGTAAAACAGGCAAAAACACTTGCTGAAGAAGCTAGAACTTCAATCAGAAATATCCGAAGAGACGGAAATGATGATTTGAAGAAAAAGCAGAAAGCTAGCGAAATTACTGAAGATGAACTTAAAGTAGAAGAAGACAAACTTCAGAAGCTTACAGATAAATACGTTGGTGAAATAAACAAGATTTACGAAGCCAAAGAAAAAGATATCATGGAAGGCTAAAATGCAGGAACGAGAAGCTTCTATTCCAAAACATGTTGCTATCATTATGGATGGCAATGGTCGATGGGCTAAAAATCGAAATTTACCTCGAACAAGCGGACACAAGGAAGGCTTGACCGTGGCTAAAAAAATTGTAAAAGAAGCTTCTCGTCTTGGTATTAAGTATGTAACTTTATACACATTTTCGACTGAAAACTGGAAAAGAACACAGGAAGAAGTTGGCTTTTTAATGAACCTGATTAGAGGCCACCTTAGAGCGGAATTCCAGTTCTACAAGGAAAATGGAATCAAAATCGAACATATCGGAGACATTTCAGGACTTCCACAGGATGTTCAATCTGAAATTATCAAAGCAAAAGAAGAAACTTCTCATTTTACAGGTCTAACAGTTGTATTAGCCATTAATTACGGTGGCAGAGATGAAATCATCAGGGGCTTCAATAAATTCTTAAGGAATAAAAATGAAGAAGAACTCTCAGAAGATAATCTTTCAAATTTTTTTGACATAAGTGACTTACCTGATGTAGATTTATTAATAAGAACTGGTGGTGAACTTAGATTAAGCAACTTTTTGCTTTGGCAGGCAGCCTATGCCGAATTAATGTTTACTAACACTCTTTGGCCAGATTATTCTGTCGAAGAGTTCAGGAAAAATATTGAAGATTTTGCGACACGAAACAGAAGATTTGGGGCCGTATTAAATACATAGAATGAATATGAATAAGATATTACAAAGACTTTTAACTTTTTTTATTGGAATTCCACTTGTTTTAGGGATAATTTTTTTAGATCCTTCAGAAACTCATATTGGAATCAATGTACTGACAATAGTTTTTTCTCTTTTAGCTGCACTTGAATTATATTCATTATTTTCAAAAAAATTTGAATTAAAAAATAAAATTTTAATTGTAAGTCTCTGTTTATTGCAGCCAGCTCTTACTTTTTTACTTTTCTATTTTAAACTTGATATCAATTACTCCTATTGGATGTATTTAATTGGAGTATTTTTATTACTATCTGTTGAAGTTTTTTCACAGAAAGTTTTCGATAAATCTTTGGAAAGATTAGCCAGCTCTGTTTTCATATTATTCTATGCTGGATTTTTATTCTCTTTTATACCAAGAATGACATGTTTTAAAGAATCAAAAATTTTAATTGCTCTTTTCCTTTTTACAGTATTTATAAATGATTCTTTAGCATGGTTTTTTGGCGTTTTGTTCGGTAAAAATAATAGAGGAATTGTTGCGGCAAGTCCAAACAAAAGTGTTGCAGGCTTTCTTGGTGGCTATTTAGGTGCGATTTTAAGTTGTTTATTAGCGCAGAAATTATGGCCAGAGATTTTTTCGACACATATCTTCAAACCGATAATCTTAGGTTTTCTCTGTGCAACAGCCTCTATTATAGGTGATTTAATAGAATCAGTATTTAAACGCTCTAGCGAAATAAAGGATAGTGGCAATATTATTCCAGGTCGTGGTGGAATCTTAGATTCTGTAGACTCTATTTTGTTTACTGCGCCGGTTTATTATATACTCGTTTGTATCCTTTTTAATCCAGAGTTTATTTAGGCGAAAATAAAATGAAAAAAGTATTGGTTTTAGGTTGCACAGGTTCGATAGGAACTAGCACTTTAGAAATCATAAGAAATTTTCCGGAAGACTTTAAAATTTCAGGTCTTACAGCTCACAATAACGAAAAAAAGTTGCTTGAGCTTTCTCAAGAATTCGGCTGTAAACATCTATTAACTTCAAAAAATCCCATTGAAAATCTTAATAACCTAATTCAAGAAACAAAACCCGATATAGTTGTAAACGGAATTGCAGGAAGTGCAGGACTTCTACCTTCAAAAATTGTTTTGGAAAATAAAATTGATTTAGCACTCGCAAACAAAGAAACAGTTGTAATGGCTTGGCCTTTGATAAAAAAACTGGCAGAAAAAAACAAAAGCAATATTATACCTGTAGATTCAGAACATTCAGCAATTTTTTCACTCATCAATCAGGTTGGAAAAGAAAACATTAGCCAATTAGTAATTACAGCAAGCGGTGGCCCATTTAGGGAACTTTCAAAAGATGAATTAAAGAATGTTACTCTTGAACAGGCTTTAAAACATCCAACTTGGAATATGGGCAGAAAAATTACAATCGATTCAGCAAGCCTTGCTAACAAGGGTCTGGAAGTTATAGAAGCAAACAGATTGTTCGATACGCCAACAGAAAAAATTTCTGTAACAGTACATCCCCAAAGTTTAGTTCATTCCTTAGTAAGAACGAATGACGGAATGCTATACGGTCAAATATCCGATCCAGATATGAAGCACCCGATTTACTCAGCTTTGACATATCCATTCAATAAGGAAAATTATTTAAAACATTTCGATTTATTTGACTGCACTATGACTTTTTATAAACCCCGTTATGAAGATTTTCCAATGCTTACGTACGCTTTTGAAGCTGCAAAAAAAGCAGGCTCATACACAATAGCTTATAATGCAGCTAATGAAATTGCAGTAGATGCATTTATAAATAAAAAGATTGGATTTTTAGGTATTCCTCAGCTTGTAAACAAAGTCCTACAGGCCGACTGGACTAAAGAACCAGAATCCTTCGACGATGTCTTTGAAGTAGACAGATGGGCTAGAAAACTTTCACAGGAAAATCTATGAGAATTGTTTTAGGTCTTTTGTGTCTCTGTTTTTTAATTTTTTTTCATGAACTTGGTCATTTCATCCTTGCCAAATTATTCGGGGTTAAAGTCGAAGCCTTTTCTGTAGGGTTTGGACCAGTTTTATTGCACAATAAAAAAGGAGAAACAGATTACAGACTATCTTTAATACCCCTTGGCGGCTACTGCAAAATGAAAGGTGAAAATGATTTTTTTCACTCTCTTGAACTAGGACTAGACCATATTGAAGCCGAAGAGGATTCTCTTTATGGAGTAAGCTCTATAAAAAGAATTCTAATTTCTTTTGCAGGTCCTTTTTTTAATCTGATATATGCTTTTTTCGGATTTTTTTTAATAGCTATTATCGGTTATTCCTATTATTCCTTTTCAAATCAAATTAATCTTGCAACAGATTTGTACCCGGAAATGCACAGCGCTGCAAAAGAGGCAGGAATTCAATCCGGAGACAAAATTATAAAGATTAACAATGTAGAAATCAAAAATTTCAGCGATATGATACTTGAAATAAGTTCCAGACCTGATGAAGTTTTAACTGTAAGTGTAGAAAGAGAAAATCAAATATTAGACTTTGAAGTTAAAACTGATTTTGATAAAGAAAATGGAATTGGAAAAATTGGTGTAACTGCAATTCAAGACAGTTTAAAAAAATACGAATCTCCTCGCTACTCTTTCTTCCCTGCCCTACTTGAAGCTGGAAAAGAATGCGGTAAAACTATAAAGCTTCAAATCAAGGGAATTTTTACACTGTTTAAAGGAGCCAGCCTTAAAAATTCTGTTTCAGGACCGGCTAGAATAGCAGACATGGTCGGAAGTGTAATAACAGACAGTTTTTCAGAAAACTTTAGAAGCGGCATAGTTAATTTACTCAACTTTACTGGAATGATAAGTATATGTTTATTCATCATGAATCTTCTTCCAATTCCTGTCCTGGATGGAGGTATGATTTTGATTTCATTTATCGAATTAATTTCCTGTAAAAAAATCAAACCTAAAACTCTAAGTAGAATTCAGTATATAGGCATAGCCTTTATTTTTATAATGTTCTTTATAGGCTTATCCGGGGACATTAATTATTTTATTAATATTTTTAAGGGTGCAAAATGAAAAACAAATTGTTTACATCAATTATTTTAATCAGTTCATTAAACTTTATACTTTTTTCCCAATCGCATATGTCTACACAGGGGCATCAGGAAAGTATTTCCATGCTCGTAACTTCAAATAACCTGGAATCTTTAGATAACAGCTATTACAGTATTGGAAAGGACGGATTCCTTGTAAAGTGGGACAGTGACAATATCGGAGAACACTACCAGATCACTGACCTAGAAATTAAAATGGCGGCTGTTTCTCCAAACAATAAAGAAATTGCTGTGTATGAAACAGACGGAGGCTCAATCAACAGGATTTCAGTCTGGAACTGGGAAACTCTTTCTAGAAAATATGCCCGTCGTTTTTCTGATTCAATTACCTCTCTTTCATATTCTTCAAAAGGAAACTATATAATAGTTGGAACGGCTACAGTCGATGGAGCTGTTTTCTTAAATTCAAGCAGCGGTTCTGTAATAAATAAGATTTCTGATTCGACAGGTATTGTTAATTACGCAGAAACAAGCTCAAGTGAAAAAACAGCTGTTATGTATTCTCCAGCCGGAAGTCTTTCTTATTATAATCTATCTAATGGTAGATTAAAGAAAAAGTTCAAAACTATACAGGGGCTTACTCAGACAGTTTTATTTAATAATTCACTGTATCTTGCTGGAGTTGAAGGAAATAATATCTACATTTGCCATGCTCTTTCAGGTAAGATTTTAAAAGTGATTAATTCTTCTTCTCCTGTAATACTTACTTCTAGAACAGATGAAAACTTTTACTATCTAGAAAATGACGATAAAGGACTTTACACCCTGTATATGCTTGAAAATCAAGAAAACCAAGGGCTGAGTACACCAAGAATTATAAAAACTCTAAAAGGTCCACGAAGAAGTGAAAGTATTTCATGCGGAATCAAAATAGGAAATAATATCATGTGCGGCACAAAAGCAGGAGCTGTTTATAAAACCAATTGTGAACCAGAAACTGAAAGCACAATATTTCCTATTCTTACAGAAAACACCTGTTCAAAAATTCTTGATATGAGTCCAATCGGTGAAGATTTTTACTTTCTTACAAAATCTGCTGTGTATAAATCTTCTTACGACACAGGTATTGTAAACAGAGTCGGAGATAACCCAAATTACACAAAGATTATTACATACGGCGATAAGCTTATCATGTGGTCAAAGGGAACAAGAGATGATGTAATGCTTTATGATTACTCTAAACCTGAAATGACTTCCCTTTTTACGCCAAAATCTTCGCTTCAGTCATTACGACTATTTGGAAATACCCTTGTAGAAATGGAAAGTAATTCTGTTGTAAACATGTACGATATGGAAAGCAGAAAGCTTACAGAAGCATACACAGGGGCCGGACTACAAGATGCTATCATTGGTTCAGACGGAAAACTATATGTCGCAAAATCCTATGCCACAAATCCAAAATCTGCCTTGCTATGCGTTGATATAGAAACAAAAGAAACAGTACCTCTAAATCTTCCAGGAAATGTAGCATACGCTCTTTCTGTTCACAATAATGACATTTATGGAATCAACATTATTTCTGAAAATTCAGTAAAATTAACAAGTGTTTTCAAGTATAATATTATTTCAAAAAGTACAAATACCCTGCTCCGTTTTAAAGATGAAGATTCAGACGCTCTTACATATCTGCGCTATCCTTTCCTATACACAAACATCGGAAAAGATACAATCCGTTCTTACAACTTGACTGAAAGCAAGAATTTTGCTTTCCGACGCTCGGCTAGCTTACCTGAAAAAGTTTGCCAAAATGCAAGTAGAGTTGTAATTTTGAACAAAGACGGAAGTATAAGCTGGTACAACAGTGACCGGGCACCTGTACTAGCCGACTGGTACTTAACGAGTGATGGTCAGTGGTTTGAATATTAAGTTACTTTTGCAATAAAGATTTATAAATTTTAACATAGGCTTCAGCAGATTTTTTCCAGCTGAAGTCTTTTTTCATTCCTGTCTGCTGCATTTTATATATAACTTCTTTATTATTGAAAAAGGACAAGGCCCATTTAGTAGTATTCAAAATAATTTCTGGAGAATAATCATAGAATTTAAAACCTGTTCCGTTAGAATCTTTTTCATTGTAATTTTGAACAGTATCATTTAAGCCACCGGTTGAATGAACAATTGGAAGTGTTCCGTAAATCATGGAATAAATTTGATTTAAGCCACATGGTTCATACCTTGAAGGCATCAAAAAATAGTCACTTCCTGCTTCAACTAGATGGGAAATTTCTTCTTTGTACCCAATAAATGCTTTAAAATTCGGGTATCTTTCTGAAAGTGATTTTATTTCATCCTGACACCAGGATTCTCCGCTACCAACAAGAACGAACTGAGCATTTGTTTCAATACATAATCGCGCCATACAACCGTAAACAGGCTCAAAAAGCTCATGAATTCCTTTCTGTTCAGCAAGACGGCCAACCATACCAACAATTGGAACTTCAGGATTTTTTGGAAGATTAAAATATTCCTGAAGTTTTTCTTTGCACTTTTTTTTCCCTGATAAATCATCTGCAGAATAATTAAAAGGAATGTACCTGTCGCTTATAGGATTCCATTCATTTAAATCAGCACCATTTACTATTCCTTCAAGTTTGTCGCCCAGCACCCTCATTAAACCATCTAAACCAAAACCACCTTCTTGACTCTGTATTTCTTTTGCATAAGTCGGACTAACAGTATTAACTTTATCAGAAGCCATAATTCCAGCTTGAAGAAAATTAATTGTCCCATAGTAATCAAAATGAGCTCTAGAAAAATATTCCTCAGGAAGTCCTAGAAGTCTAAATGCTGCATAAGGGTAACGCCCCTGATAGCCCATGTTATGAATTGTTAAAAGACTCTTACATTTAGAAAAATCCTTCTGCTCAAAGTATTTTAGTAAAACTGGAGCCAGGGCAGAAGCCCAATCATGAGAATGAATAACATCTGGAAACCAAGAAAGACTTCGGCACAAGGCAAAAACAGCTCTTGAAAGAAGCGAAAACCTTAAAGGATTATCAGGATAATCGGGCTGAAAAGCAGACCCGTAAATTCCTTCCCTGCCATATAATCGTTCATAATCAAGAAAATAATATTTTGGGTTATCGCCATATTCATAAAAATCCACAGGAATTTCCGACCAGCCAATATTGATAAGCTGACTTTTTTTGTAGAGTTTCAGATTATCACGGCAAATTGAATAATATCGGGGAATAAGAATTTTTACTTCATGACCCATTTCTGCAAGAGCTAAACTCAGTGCAGAAACAGCATCAGCAAGTCCTCCTGTTTTTGCAAAAGGAGAAAGCTCTGACGAAACCATTAAAATTTTCATTTAGATTCCACGGCTTTTTTAAAAGCTTCTTTTGAATTCAAAATTGTTTCTTCTGAAACACAATATGAAATCCTAAACCAGCCTTTTCCGGAAAAACCACTACCAGGAGCACAGAGAATGTTGAACTTTTTCAAGTGATCACAAAAAGCCATATCATCTCCATTCCAATTATCAGGAACTTTTACAAAAAGATAAAAAGCTCCTTCTGGTTTTGCATATCTTAATCCGGCATAATCCATCACAGACATAATCTCTTTACATCTTTTTTCGTAGAGTGAATAGTCGCACTTTGCATTCCAACTCTTTGCAATAACCTTTTGGAAAAAAGCTGGAGCATTAACAAAGCCGAGAACTCTTGTACATAAAACACAGGCTGAAATAAGTAAAGAAGCTTCTTCGCAAGAAGGATTTACAGCAATATAACCTATTCTTTCACCAGGAAGGCTTAAGTTCTTTGCAAAAGAGGTTACGACAACAGAATTCTTATAAAGAGGAAAAACAGAAGTAACTTTTGCATTTCCATAAACGATTGCGCGGTAAGGTTCATCACATATAATGTAAGGGTACCTTCCTGTTTTTTCACCATGTTCCGTTAAAACTTTTGCAAGAGCCTTTATTTCTTCTTCTGAATAAATTCTTCCTGTAGGATTATTAGGAGAATTGATAATAATGGCTGCGGTTTTGTTTGAAAGCGAAGCCTTTATGTTATCGATATTCAGACTAAAATCATCATTAGTTTTTACAGGAATAATTTCAGCATTATGATTTCGCACATAGTGATTATATTCAGCAAAGTAAGGACATGGAGCCAAAACCTCATCACCAGAATCTACAAGAGATTTAATAACGCAGTTAAGAGCAGCCGCTGCCCCAACTGACATAACTATATTTTCAAATGGTACTTGAATTCCCTGCTCAAGAGAAGTTTTTTCTGCCATTGCTTTTCTTGTTTCAGGATAGCCTGCATTAGGCATATAACCATGTGCCATATGAGCATTATCCTGAGAAATTTGCTTTATAGCTTCAATAACTTCGGAAGGTGGATCCAAATCTGGATTTCCAAGGCTGAAATCATATACATTTTCTGGACCAAACTTTTTTTTAAGTAAAATACCTTCTTCAAACATCTTTCTAATAACGCCGTTTGAAGGACTTTCAATAATTGACTTTATTTTTTTTGATATCATAATAAATAAATTATATCATTCCTGCGATTGAAAGAAAATCATTTTCTTAATATATTTACTGTATGAAAAAACTAAAATTATTATCATTTTTTACACTTTTATTAACAACATCTTCTATTTTCGCTTTACCTTTCAATCAGAAACTAAGTACACAGGAACTTGAAAGCATACAAAACGAAGAAGTTCACATCAAAAGCATTGATAAATGCAAAAACATGGCACTTGAAAGCGATAATCCAGGTGCAAAAAAATTAGAAGAAATAGTAAGTGAATTGAACCCAAATTACCTTGCAGAAATTATTCAGGTACGAAAAATCGAAGGAAATGAGGATTTACCACAGAAACTAAGAAGTGTTCTAGAAGACGTTGAACACTATTCTGGAATTCCTTATTGGTCTGTACAGCACAAGTGTTATTTTGATCTTTATGGAATCACCTTAATAGAAAACACAGAAGAAATCGACGAAACAAAAAAGATTATCCACTCAATTATAGATATTCGTCCCTTTGGTTTTACTAGAGTTCCTTTAACAATTGAAGAAACAGATGATTATTTCCTTTACACAATGACAAATGATATGAAACTCACTCACAAGGGAATTACATGTGTAAAAGAAGACAATATGCTTTCAATCATTCTTCTCTTTAAAGACGGAGAAAACTGGGTACTATACGGACTTGGAGGTGTAAAGGCTCCAAAAGTAATAGGTTTTGAAAAAAGAATAGAAACTGCATTTATAAACAGAGCCAAAACATTCTGTAAATACGTTTATTCAAAACTTTAATCGAAAACCTCAGACTATTTAAGGGACTCATATTGAAGAGTTCTTTTCATAGTCTGATTTTCAAGTTCAATTACACCATATTTTTCCAATAAAGTTTCTTCTTCCCCAAAAAGCGACCGCCCCAGTGAAATTCCTTTTTTATCAAATTCAAAACCAATAGCATTCAAAATAGAAGGCATATAATCATACGAAGAAAATTTTCTATCTTTATTTAAATTATCTTTAACATTTAAAGGATTAATGAAAATATCAAGAACCTTTCTATTAGAAGAGGCTTCCTTTCTGGAAAGACTTGTATTTTTTAAAATAAAATTATTTAAAGGTGCATCCAGATAAGCATGATCGCCAGTGATAACAATTGTCGTATCTTCGAAAAAAGGTTGACTTTTTATCCATGAAATAAAGTCAAAAAGCTGCTTATCTGCACATGAAATTACATTTTCAATCTGACTTTTATGCTGGTCTTCGCACAAATCGCATTTGTAACCGTTTGGAAAATGAGAATCTACGGTAAGCATAGAAAATGAAAAAGGTTTTCCTGATGAAGACAATTCAAGAAGTTCTTTCTTTGCAAAATTGTACAACTTCTGATCTTCAAAGCCCCAAAATACCTGATAATCTTTATCCAGCCATTCATTCTTTTTGTACCAGTTAATATCATGAATTTCTACGCTGTGATTTTCCAAAATACAAGCTCTGTTTTCAAACTGCTTTTCAGACCCCATTGCAAAAATATTTACATATCCCTGGTCAGCTAAAAAGTCGTAAAGTGATTTTGTCTTTGAAAGACAGGTTGTTTCCCCGTTTTCATTAGTCGAAAAAGGTAAAAAATACGGAAGGGATAAGGTTTTAGAAAGAAGTCCTGCAGCTGTCCAACAACAGCCATTTAAATTAGCATTTCCCCCCAAAGAAGATGTAGAACCGAAAGAATAATTTTCATTTCCAAGTTTAGTTAAATAAGGAATTAAATTTTCTTTCATCACTCCGCCATTTTCGACATCTGCGAATGATGATTCCATAGATTCAAGAAAAATATAAATTAAATTATGAGTTTTATCTTTAGAAGAAAGTGTCACACTTTCTGGATTTATAAATTCTTCCTGATAGAAAAGAGAAGATTCTGCTTCTTTATTTACAGTTGAAAAAATTGAAAAATACTTTGGCCCATGATTTGAAATAAATAAAAAAGAAATAGAGAATACAAATAATAAAGCTGAAACAAGAAGCATAAGTTTTTCGTTTATTTTTTTATGTAACTTTTTTAAGTATACAAGTCTTAAGGAAAAATAAAGAAGATAAATTAGTATAGAAGGTAGAACAAAACCTAAAAAAATTGAAAGGCCTGTTCCAGAATCGTGACCAGAAGTATCAGCAGACAAAACGAAGAATACATTCCATGGAAGCTGCATAGGATAATTATAATTTGCCCAAGGATTGACTAATAAAAAAAGCCAGAAAGAAAGAAAAAATAGGTCTGAAAGTATATAAAAGATGATTTTTTTAATTCTGCAGTACATAAAAAAAAGCTCCTAAGTTGAAAACAACTCAACTTAGGAACTGTAACATTTTTGAATTAAAATGTCATTAAGGAACTTTTATAGCAAATTTTTTTAAAATTCTTGAAATTTTAATCAAATAGTCATCATTTTTTCAGATTTAATTCATCCCCAGATGAAAGAACGCTCATGAAAGTTTCTAAATGATTACAAAAAACTTTCATTTCTTCAGGCTGAATGTCTCCGATATTTGCTATACGGAATGTATTAATATTTCCCAGCTTGCCAGGATAAATGGTAAACTGTTCCTTTTTTGCAAAATTATGGAGTTTTTCAAAACTATAACGAGGACTTTTTGGCTCTAAAATTGCAGTAATCAAATGACTCTGATTTTCTTCTTTTACAAGCATTTCAAGCCCAAGCTTTTTTACACATTCAACAAGAATCTTCCAACAGGCTGTATAACGCTCAGCTCTCTTTTCCACGGTTTCTACCTTGGTTTCAATTATAGCCTGGCGCAAAGCATAAAAAGTCTGAACAGGAGGAGTAAAGCGAGTCTGGTGAGTCTTCTGGAAATATTCATACTGAGCCCAAAGGTTCAAGTAGAAATTTCTAATTGGAATGTTTTTTGTTGCTTCCAAAGCAGATTTTTTACAGATAACAAAACCAATGCCTGCCATTCCCTGAATATTCTTGTTTGAAGTTGAAGAAATAAAATCTACACCAATATCCTTTAAATCCATTGGAATTCCTGCATAGGCAGAAACAGCATCAAATATAGTTACCAGTCCATATTTTTTTGCAAGAGAACAAATCTCTTTTATTGGATTTAATAAGCCGGTTGTAGTTTCATGATATACACCAACAAGATGAGTATATTTTTTTGATTTTAAAACTTCTTCTAGTTTATTCAAATCGATTGGTTCATATGTAGAGCTTTCAAATACATCAAAATCGAGTTTATGAACAGCGGCCATCTTTGCCATGCGGTTACCATAGGAACCATTATCTATTACTAAAACCTTACCATCTTCAGGAACAACTGATGAAACCATAGCTTCATCGGCACCTGTACCCGAGCAACCAAACATTACTGTTGTGTACTCTTCTGGATCAGCTACAAGACGAGTTAATTCTGTTGCACACCATTCCATCAAATCTCCAAATTCAGACTCGCGTGGACAGATATCACTCTGAACCTGAGCATATTTAACGCTGTCACTTGTTGTAGCAGGACCTGGATTTAAAAGAACTTCCCTTCTGATTGAATGAATTTCTTCATTTTCCTTAATGCGTGGCCAAATCTGTGTAAGAGCTCTGTGTAACATAGATTCATCATCTATTTCAGACCATGCATAATATTCAACTTTGTGAACATACACATTTTCGCCCTGATGAATAGAAGCTTCACATAGGGCTGATTCATAATCAAGTTTGATTAAATCTGGACTTGATTTGTAATATTCCATCATTTTGTCGAGACAAGACTTTGAAATCTTTGAGATGCCGACAAGTTCCCCAGCAGGATTTGGAATACATTCCTTATTCTTACTTACATTTAAAAGTACACAATTTTCATCGGCAGCAAGGTAAACTTCATCATGACTGTTCGATTTTCCGCTTGCAAGAATTACATTAGAATGACTATCATTCTGCAGAACCTTAAGCCCAACAGAATCATAAATCAAATCACTTTCAAGCAGAAGGAAATCACCTTTGATGTATGGAACACACACTTCAAGAGTTCCCATACTGCTTGTATTTGCATAATTATCATTTCGAACTGTTTTAATAACATGGTATTTTTCTGCGAGCTTGTCATAATATTCAGAACAATGACCTGTACCGATAATAATTTCTTCGATACCGGCTTGAATCAACTTCTGTACTGAACGTTCAACCATAGGAACGCCTTCTATTTCGATAAAACCTTTTGGCATAAGCTTTGTTTTATCACCAAAACGACTACCTAAACCACCTGCAACAATTACAGCCTGCTTAATCATATTTCCTCCAGTTCTCAAGGTTTACTTTTTTAAGAATTCCATAAGAGCAATTTTGTTTTCCTGAGGAGTGCTCTTTGGTCGTCCCAAATCTTTTCTTGCCCCTTTTCTAACCATAACTTCTACAAAAGTCAATTTTTCTTTTGTTTCGTTATCATTCAAAACAGCATCTAATTCTTCTGGACTTTCTACTTTAACAACATTTTCATAACCTGAGCCCAAAGCAATGGCACAAAGGTCAACTTCACGGCCAACAGTTGGCTGCCCACCTACAGAATCATGAGCTCCGTTATTCAAAACAAAATGTACCATATTTGAAGGCTTTCTTGAACCAATAGTTGCAAGACCACCCATCTGCATAATAGTAGCACCATCACCGTCCAGGCAGTAAATACTCCTATCTTTTTTCTGCAGAGCAATAGAAAGTGCAATCTGACTTGCGTGTCCCATTCCTCCAACAGTAAGGAAATCTTTTTCATGCCCCATTCCATGCTTTTCACGAAGTTCGTAAAGTTCACGGCTTGCCATACCAGTAGTTGAAACAAAGGCTGTTCTATCATCAGCAGAAAGCATTATCTTTTCAATTGCTTCTTCTCGACTCATTTTACCTTCTACTGGTACATTGTTAATCAATTTGTATTCGTCAAATGTTCCTTTTTTAATAACAAAGGCATACTGAGCATTATTTTCGCGAATATATTTATATGCCTTTTCAAACTGAGAAGGAAGCTCTGCTTCATCTTCGCTCAAAACCTCATAAGGAACCTGCATTGCATCTAAAAGTTCACAAGTAACCTTTCCCTGTTTTACATGCTGAGGTTCATCGTGCACACCTGGCTGGCCTCTCCAACCGATTACAATCAACATAGGAACAGAGTAAACATCTTTATCAGCAATAGAAAGTAAAGGATTTACCATATTTCCTTCACCAGAGTTCTGCATGTAAATCAAAGGTATTTTACCTGTCGCAAAATGATAACCGCAAGCCAAAGCAGTTGCACTTCCTTCATTTGCAGAAATGATGTGCTTTTCTTTTGGAGCATTGTCCGTAACATAAGCACAGAAATTTTTTAAAAGAGAATCTGGAACACCAGCAAAAAAGTCAGTTCCATTTTTTAAAAGTAAATCATAAAAATAAGATGGTCGAATCATTAATATCTCCTATAAAAACACCGCGTTAGCGGCGAGCCAGGATGGCGAGTATCTTAGTTTGAAAAAGCGAAGCTTTCAAACTAAAGTGAAAAAAATTACAAGGATGTAATTTTTTTCACACCTCCTATAAAAACACCGCGTTAGCGGCGAGCCAGGATGGCGAGTATCTTAGTTTGAAAAAGCGAAGCGATTTCAAACTAAAGTGAAAAAAATTACAAGGATGTAATTTTTAGCACAACTTCTAATTTATTTTGTCCCAGGAATAAGTTCAAGAATCTGCTTTATAGGCATACAGTCATCATTTACTTCTAGGCTTCTTTCAGCCTGCAGAATCTTTTCTGCAACTCTCTGCATAGCTGGATAACTTGCACGAAGCATATGGTTAGCATAAATGATTACGTTTGCCCCCCATTCAGCAAGTTCTTCTTCTGTAAACTGATTGTAAGTTGTTGGTACAAGTACTAAAGGAATACCAGAATATTCTTTTCTAAAGCGCTGGCAGAATTCTTTAATATCTTCACCACTCTTATCTTTTGAATGAATCATTACACCATCAGCACCAGCTTTTACAGCAGCAAAAGCTTTATTCAAGGCTTCATCTACAGAATATCCGGCGATGATTTCTTCAATTCTTGCAATAATCATAAAGTCTTTTGTGACCTGAGCTTTTTTTCCGGCTGCAATTTTTTCGCAGAATTCTTCTTCTGTAGCAAGAACCTGTTTAGCTTCTGTACCAAAAAGACTGTTCTTCTTAAGACCTTTTTTGTCTTCAATAATTACGGCACTAACACCGTTTCTTTCAAGAGTTCTAACTGTAAATACAAAATGTTCTGGAATGCCACCTGTATCACCGTCATAAATAATTGGTTTTGTAGTACATTCAAGAATATCTGTTAAACTCTGCAAACGAGTTGTAAGATCAACTGCTTCAATATCAGGCTTACCCTTACTTGTAGAATCTGTAAGAGAAGAAGACCACATTCCGTCAAACTGGTGAAGTCCATCTTCTTTCTGAACATGGGTATTTTCAACAATAAGACCGCTCAAACCTGAATGGGCTTCCATAATTCTTACAACTTTTTTCGCAGAAATAAGGCGTCTCAAAGTCGCACGACGAACATCTGGTGTAGTCCCTATAGAAGAAGCATTATCGGCAAGAGCAGTTGAATTAATTCCCTTTGTATAAGGGATTTCTATAACCTGTCCGCCCCATTCCTTCATAACTTCAAAAACTTCATCTCTTATTTTCGAAAGATAATTTGTCTTCCAGTCGTCGCCATGAATAATATAATCAGGTTTAATTCTCTTAAGATTTGGAACATAACTCCAGTCTTCCTGAGGTATTACTTCACTAACCCCTTTTAAATTTTCAACTACATTTTTTCTCTGTTCATAAGTCAGGTAAGGAAGACGCTTGTGATTAACAATTGCTTTATCAGTTAAAAGTCCTACAATCAAATCACCGTGCTTAGCACCTTCGTTAATAATATTAATAATCCCCGGGTGAATAATATCACCAGTCAAACCAAGATAAACTTTTTTAGACATGAAAGTCCCCTCTATCAGTTTATTAAGGAGGGGGAAGTCTCCCCCTGCGGCCGCAGTTCCTTGCGTCCTACCCTCTCTAACGGGGAAAATCCCCGTAACGCCCCTTATATTAACAGCGTACAAGAAAAGTTATATCTCATAAAAAAGATAGTGTCTAGTATTTTTGTTCAATTTATACTAAAAACTTAACTTTTTGAACAAAAATTAACATTTTTATAGCATTTTTTGTATTATTTTAGACTTTTATCGCTATTTTTGAACAAAAATTTTAAAAAAAATCGCAAAATGACCTTCAATTCACTTTTCTTTTGTTTTCTTTTTTTCTATAATTTTTTCATGTTACAAGAAAAGGAATTTGAAATCCTAGCCTGTATTGAATCATCTAAAGCACAGCTGACCCAGCGTCAGATAGCAAAAAAAACCGGTTACTCAATCGGTACTGTTAATTCAACGCTGGCAAAACTTGAAGAAAGTAAATTACTCAATAACTCAAAAATTACTCCGGAAGGATTGTCTGCTTTAGAACCATATCGGGTAAAAAGAATAATTTTTATCGCAGCTGGATTCGGTACAAGATTAGTACCTATCACCCTAAACACACCAAAACCTTTAGTAAGAGTACATGGGCAGCGTATAATTGATTCTATGATAGATACTGCAATAAAAGCAGAAATAGAAGAAATATATATAGTACGGGGTTATCTTAAAGAACAGTTTGACCAGCTGCTTTATAAATACCCCGGAATAAAATTTATAGACAATCCCAACTACAACGAAACAAATAACATTGGAAGTGCGATAAAAGCAAAAGATTATTTTTCTTCGGCATATATTTGCGAAGCCGACCTTATAATTAAAAATCCTGATTTAATAAAAAAATACCAGTACAGATCAAATTATTGTGGCGTAAAATGCGAAAGAACAGATGACTGGTGTCTTTATTCAACAAAAGGTAAAATAACAGGAGTATCAGTGGGCGGGTATAATGCCTATAGAATGGTCGGAATTTCCTACTGGACAGAAGATGATGGAAAACGCCTGGCCGACTGCATACAAAAAGTATACGATATGCCTGGTGGTAAGGAAAAATACTGGGACAGTGTCCCTCTCGATGTCTGCAAAAAAGAATTTAATCTCTACATAAGGGAATGTTCTTTTGATGACTTCACAGAAATTGACACTTTTAATGAACTAAAATCCCTGGACCCTAGCTACAAGGTTTAAAAAAAAATTAATTTTTTTTTGGTAAGCTATTGACCTTTTTTCTGCGATTCTATATATTATAAACATCAACACGCGGTAGTCATATAACGGCTCATTATCTCAGCCTTCCAAGCTGATGACGAGGGTTCGACTCCCTTCTACCGCTCTAAAAACTCACCGTTTCGGTGAGTTTTTTTTTTAACCCACTTTCCAAACTGTTAAGATTACAAATACCTTTAAACTACTTCACTTAATTGCTTTAATATTCATCAGACTAGATGACTTATCTTCTTATTTTCAATATAATATCAAAATATGAAGAAGGTATTATTTGCTATTACAGCTTTTTTGTTGTTTCTATCATCCGCAATTTGTCAGGAAGCTTTAAAATCAACTGAAGAAGAATATTATGATTTTCTTTCACTTGTAGGTACTGTTAAAAGGCCCACTCTTGGTTATAGAACATTAAGTGATAATTTTTGGGAATTCACAGAAGAATATGAAGAAGAAGTTTACGAAGAAACTTTAGATAATGAAGAAGAATACCTGGAAGCCAGACCAGAAAAAAAAGAAAGTGCCACAAAAAAAATTAATCCATGGAAAAGTGTGAATCTTGCTCCTAAAAAAAGCCTTTATGGAAATCCAAAGGTATTATACAAACTATACGGTCCTGAATGGTTCAGTTCATACAATACAGAAGTCCCTTTCGGACAGAATGATGGAGCCCTTTGGCAAGGACGAGGTTACAATACCAGTATCACTGCAGGATTCAGACTGGAAGCTTACGGTCTTGAAATCACTTTTAAACCACAGATTACTTTTTCTGAAAACAAAGATTTTGAAACTATGGGAAATGTTTACAATTATTCATGGGTAAACGATCCTGATTTGTATTACAAACAAGTCTCAAACCATACAGATAATGAATACACACTTTCTCTCCAGGTTAAAAATACAGCCGGTGGAAATGTCGACTTAGTTCAAAGATACGGTGACTCGTATGTCAAAGATTTCGACTGGGGCGATACAGAAATCCGTTATACCTGGAAAAACCTAACAATGGGTATTGGAAATCAGAGTCCCTGGCTGGGACCGGCTCATTTAAACCCAATGCTGGGAAGTAATAACGCTGCCAGTTACCTTAAATTTGATGCAGGTTTACGTAGAACACAAATTAGAATTCCATTTTTAGGCTGGTATCTAGGAGACATAGAAGGCCGCATTTGGACAGGCTACTTGACCGATTCTGATTATTATCAAGAAAACGGTGAAAACGAACACAATATGCTAAACGCTATGTCTGCAAGTTATGCTCCATCATTTATTCCTGGCTTTTCAATCGGGCTAAATAGAATTTTTCTTACTAGATTCTCAGCAAAAAATCTAAAATATCTTCTAAGACTTTTCACAGCTTCAAAATCAAACGGAAATGTCGACAGCGATGAAGACGAAGACCAAAAACTAGCTTTTTATGCCGACTGGCAGTTCAAAAAAATAGGTCTTGAACTTTATGGAGAACTAGGAATCGATGACTTTACCTCAAGTGAGGAGACAAACCCCTTCCACACTGCAATTTACACAGTCGGTTTAAAGCAATACATACCACTTCCATTCTATAAAGTTTTTCCAAAATTGTGTAAAAACTGGGATGTACACAGCATGCTCTTATTTGAGTGGAACAATTTTGAAATGAGTCAGGATTTCCAGCTTCAGTGGGCATATCTAGGATATTATCAACACGGAGCAATCGGACAAGGCTATACTCAAAAAGGACAAATATTAGGAGCTGGTTCAGGTTATTTCGGAAACAGCCAGTACCTTGCCTACAAGATTTTCTATCCAAGGGGGAGTACAACCTTTTATTTCCACAGAAACTGCCCAAATGTAAACTTTACATTAAGCCAGGGAGTCACTCAAGCTTCCCAAGGAGGGGTTGAAGGTGACTGGCTAAACAGGATGTATTACGCCCATTATGAAACATACTTTGACTTTGGTATAAAATCAAATTTCTTTGTAACAAAGTCCCTGAACATTGATGCAGGAATCGATTGGATTAACGTCTACTGCTGGAGATACTACGGTAATATTGAAAAAGGTTCTTACCGCTTCTCATTAAATGTGAAATACAACCTTTAATTCTTATTTCAAATGTTTTGGCTTTGGACACCTTGCAGTGTACTGAAGCCACCAAATTTTTGGAAAAAACTTCATTACAAAGTGCTTTATAGAATCTATATCCAGTTTTCTTGATAATTTTAAAAATTCTGCATAATTTCTATGTGTAATACAGAGATTTATAAACCAAACAATTTTTTTCTGATCAAACTGCTTTCTTGTACAACCTTCAAGTCCGTATTTTGAAATGATATATTCATGAATGTCCATTACAGAGTTTGCAAAAGAAAGAGCCTTTTCAAAACTACCAGAATTACTTATTGAAGAAGAAATTACCCTGTAAGAAGCGAGTTTTTCATGAATAAAATGACACTTTGAATGTTTTGCTATAGAAAGCCATACAGATCTGTCAAAAGTCTGGAATTTATTTTCTATGTAATCATCAATATTACACCATTTATCATAGACACTTCGACGAAAAACAATTGTAAGGGCTCCAATGGAAGCAAAATTCATTAAAGCAGAATACCAAAAGTCATTCTGATTCTTATCAAAATCTTTTACAACCTCCCCTGTCTGCTTGCCATTTTCATCAATTGTATAATAGTCACTACAGCACAAGCCATATTCATCATGGTTTTCTAAAAAAGAAAGCTGTTTTTGAACCTTGCTAGAATCAGTCCACAGGTCATCGCTTTCAAGAATCCCTATATATTTTCCGGAAGCTTGTTCCAATAAAAATTTATAACTTTTAAGTAATCCCTGATTCTTATCATGAGTAAACAATTTAATTCTATCAGGATACTTTTTTGCATAATCCTGAGCAATCTTTCTAGTTGAATCTGTAGAACAATCGTCATTAATCAAAAGTTCATAAGAAAAATCAGTTTTTTGAGACAAAGCCGACTCAATTGCCTTTGCAATATATTTTTCGTGATTATAAGTCGGCATTAAAATTGAAAGAAGCACTTCCATTACTCTTCTCCGCGTTCAATCAAGGAAGCCTTTCCATTATCAAATTTAATCTTAAAATCGCAGTTTTCCAAAGTAGTAAGACGATGGGCAATTGCGATGATAGTAATCGAACCTTTAAGTTTGATAATTGTTTCCGTGATACTCTTTTCTGTCTCGTTATCCAAAGCACTTGTAGCTTCGTCGAGAACTAGCACAGAAGGATCATGATATAGGGCTCTTGCTATCCCAATTCGCTGTCTCTGTCCACCAGAAAGTCTGGCTCCCCGGTCACCCACACTAGTATTTTCCTTTTCAGGAAGAGCGTCGACAAAGTCTTTCAACTCTGCCATTTCAATAACTTTTTTTACTCTTTCTTTGTCAACTTCAGCTTCGGGAATTCCAAAAGCAACATTTTCTGAAATTGTTCCGTCTATGAGATAAATTGATTGAGGTACATAAGCAACATTTAAAAGCCAACCAGAAAGATTTGAAAAAATATCTGCATCGTCAACATAAATACTTCCAGTTTTCGGATTTAAAAGTCCAAGCAAAATGTCAACAAAAGTAGTTTTTCCGGCTCCACTTGGTCCTACAATACCAACAAAGCCACCTTTTGGAATTTTAAAAGAAACATTGTCTAAAACAAGATTATTCTTTTCTGGATAAGTAAAAGATAGATTTTTTACTTCGATATTCTTTTCAAAAGGAAGAATTTGACTTGATTTTTGGAAGATTTTTCTTTCTTCCTTGTCTTTATTTTCCTTAACAGAAAGCAGATCGTCGAAAATTTCATTGAAAAGCGGCATTTTGAATTTATTAGTATTATAAAGACCTACAATCTTATTTATACTAGGCATCAACCTTACTGCAGCAAGAGCAAGAACACCAAGAGTCGGAATCATAGATTTAGGATCTACATTCATTAAAATCTTAACAGCAACAAGAACAATAATTCCACCTATGCAGAGCATTTCAATAATTGTTTTAGGAATTTTATTTGCAAAAAGGAACTTCGCTGTGCTGTCAGCAAATTTATCATAGCTCTTGGAAAATTGCTGCATAAAATAAGCTTCACGCTGCATAACCTTAGTTTCTTTTATAGAAAAAAAGCCCTGGTTCAACCATTTTCCATATTCGGCAGAATATTTATTCTGAATAGCCCCTTCCTTGACAACTATTCTTCTAAAATAATTCAAAATAAGAAAGATAATAGGCCCAAGTATAAAGGCAATAACTACGGCCAGTAGCCAGTCCATAATCACTATGAATGACCAAATAACAAAAATAGTAATACATTCGGTAATTATTCCCAAAGTATTAATTAGAATATCAGAAAATACAAAACTTGCACCGGAAGAAACATTTCTGGAAATAATTGAAATATTTGTATTTACATGAAAAAGGTAAGGCTTATTCATGTAATAGGTATAAAGTCTTTTACAATAATCTTTCTGATTATTCGTTGAAAACTTAATCTGAATTTTATTTTGAAATAATACAAGAGCATTTTTTATGATATAAAAAATAACTATACCAAGCGAGAAATCCAAAATAAGCTGTTTATGACTTGTTATACCTAAAAAATCTACTATAGGTTTTGCTTTTGGATATTGCTCTAGAATATTTTCATTATTAATTATAGCTATTAAAGGATACAAAACACCAATACCTATAGCTTCCATAGCTGCACAAAAAACCATAAGGACAATCAACAAAGCTGCAAAACGCATCTGTTTTGGAGTCAATATCTTGAATATTTTAAAGAATGATTTCATAACTAATACCTATTCTACCCTATAAAGTTCAAATATACTATATACAAGAAAAAGAAAGAAAAACTAAATAGTTTCAATAAACTTGTACATATTTTTTACACTCTCTTCCCAAGAAATATATTTAATTCCCTCCGAATGCGGATATTTATTTTGTTTATAAAGTTCAATCCACTTTTCTATAGCACTTGCAAGACTTTCTCCATCATCTCCACTAAAGTAAAAAGCCTTATCCGAAGCAACTTCCCTAAAAATAGGAATATCTCGGATAATCAAAGGCTTTTTGTAAATAGCTGCTTCTATAAGAGCCAAGCCAAAGCCTTCTGTCTTTGAAGCAAAAATCAGGGCATCACAGGAATTGTACAAAGAGGCCAATTCTGAATCTGATATGCCTGTATTGTACCACTTTAATCTCTTTCCGTACTCTGCACTATTTTCAATTAATTCTCTTGCCTTTTCTGCTCTCCAACCGTATTTTCCGACAATTGAAAGAGAAATATCGTAGTTTTTCTTCCAAAGAAGTTCAAAGGCTTCTACCGCCTGATCATATTTCTTTCTAACCTCGACCGTACTAACCATAAGAAAATTAATTGTGTCGGCAGAAGATTTTTCGACATTTTTTAAGGAAGGCTGAAAATCTACCCCAAGGTGAGTAAAATTCTTTTTCAGACATGGATTAGTTTTTATTTTATTTTCCACTATATATTTTTCAAAATCATCTAAAACAGACTTTGAATTACATATTACAAGATCACTTTTACACAATATCTTCAGGTATTTCTGATAATATCGGAAAAACTTCATAGAACCATTATATTCAGGAAAAAGAACTGGAATTAAATCGTGTAAGAAGAAAACCAGTTTGCAATCCTTTTTCTGAATTTTGTCAAAGAAAAGTCTGTTTGTATCAAAAATTCCCTGAGTAACTTCGGCAGAAAAAAAGATATCTCCCTTACCTGGTTTTATAATTTTTTTAGAATCCCTTTCATAAAAACCAAGATACTGCTTACCAATAACAGGAACGATTTCATATTTGTCCTGAATCTTTCCAAGTAACTCTTCAATCTTTGAAACAACTCTGCAAATACCGGCAAATCTCTGGCACTTAGAAAGATAAGTTACATCTAAATAAATTTTTCTTTCTTTAGATTCTTTGCACTTATAGAGAAAAAAATAATTTACAAAAAATGAAAAAAAATCAGAAAGCGTATATTCATTAAAACGATAAAAACGAACTATTGGGTGATAAATAAATCCGAAACATTTTTCAAAAATTGAATAAGCAAATTTAAAGAATCCTGGCATTTTATTCCTCAACTTTATTTTCGAATTTTGTGAAAGACGGGAAGAAAATCATTTCTACATCTCCAGTAGCCCCATTTCGCTGTTTAGCAACAATACACTTTGCTTCCTGAACTGGGTTTTCGTCATCAATTATTTTTCGATCACGATGAAGGAATAATACAACGTCTGCATCCTGTTCAATAGAACCAGAACCTCTAAGCTGAGCTAAGTTAGGTTCCTGACCTTCGGCATCTCGTGCTACCTGACAGAGGGCAACGATAGGAATATCGAGTTCACGAGCAAGAGCTTTGAGTGATTTTGAAATTTCAGAAACATTTTCCCAGGTATTTGCACTTGGATTTTCAACCGAAATAAGCCCAATATAGTCAATAAAAATTATCTTTACTCCGTTATTTGCAACCATTCGCCTTGCACTGGCCCTTAAGTCAAGCAGAGGCATATTAGGAACATCACAAACGTAAAGAGGGGCATTGTAACACTTTCCTGCAGCATCCTGAATTTTCTGCAAATCCGGCATAGAAAGCATACCCTTTCGAATTTTGTTTGAATGAACTCTTGAAACCTGAGAAATAAGTCGCTGTCCAATTGACAACTTACTCATTTCAAGAGAAAAGAAACCACATGGAATTTTCTTTTCTACAGCAATCTCCTGCATCATAGAAAGAGCGAATGCTGTTTTACCAATAGAAGGTCGAGCACCAATAATGATGAGTTCTGAATTCTGGAAACCGCTTGTCATAGAATCCAGTCTTGAAATACCAGAAGGAATCCCCGTAAGCTGGCTGTTATTTTTAAACCTGCGTTCAATTACTGTAACAGTTTCGTTTACTACATGCTGCATTGTCCAAATCTGAGTAGAAGAGCTGTGATCAGCCAAATCAAATACTTTCTTTTCTGCCAATTCAAGAAGATTTTTAGCGTCTTTAGCACGGTCAAAGGAAGAAGCCTTAATTTCTGCGGAAAGTTTTATTAAATCGCGACGAGTAGCACAATCGAGAATCTGTTCAACATAAAAATCTATATTAGCACTAGAAGGAACAAGTTCTGTCAAAGTGGCAATATATGCCGCTCCCCCAGCCTGTTCCAATTTATTAAGTTTCGTAAGTTCACTAATAATTGAAAGAGTATCCCCACGGACATTTTGTTTGAAAAGAGAAATAAGACCTTCAAAAATCAACTGATTTTGTAGACTGTAAAATCTATCAGGGCGCAATTTTGTTACAACATCGGACATAGAATCCCAATCTAAAAGAATCGCACCTAAAGTTGCCTGTTCCGCATCCAAATTATTTGGCGGAACTTTATCGCTTAATCCAAAATCCATAGACTATCGATTATATACTATTTAATAAAAAAAGGCGATAACCCCAAAGGAATTATCGCCTTCTGTACAAGCTAAAAAGTAAAATTATTCAGCTTTTGATTCTTCTGCAGCAGGAGCTTCTTTTTTGTCTTCTACTTTTTCAGAAACTGAATCATCTCTATCCTGAGCTTTTACAACAACCTTAACTTCTGCAACAGCAGATTCATAAAGTTTAACTGTAGCGTGATAGTTTCCAACAGACTTAATAGAAAGTCCAGGAATTTCGATACGTTTTCTTTCAATTTCAAAACCGAGTTTAGCCAAAGCTTCTGCAAGAACTGTAGATGTAACGGCACCAAAAAGTTTTCCGTTTGCACCAGCTGGCATTTCAAGTACGATTTCTGTACTTTCAAGTTTTTCTTTAAGACTGCGAGCGTTCTGGCGTTTAACTTCCTTACGAGCTTCGATTTCAGCCTTGCGTGCTTCAAATAAAGCAGCAGTTGTTTCGTTGTATACTACAACAAGATTTCTTGGAAGAAGATAGTTGCGTGCATATCCGTTAGCAACATTCTTTACATCACCTTCTTCACCAAGGTGTTTAACATCAACGTTAAGAATAACTTTCATTTTTCAAGCTCCTCTTGAATATAACTAACCGACGTCACCAGGAGTTGGATCGCCGGTTTATTTTTTAGCATTAATTAATTTTAGGCAAAGCCTGTTCTTTTACTACTCAGCAACGTATGGCAAAAGACAGATAGAACGTGCTCTTTTGATTGCACCAGCAAGTTCTCTCTGGTGTTTAGCACATGTACCTGTAATGCGGCGTGGCAAAATCTTACCACGTTCTGTTGTAAAGCGACGAAGACCATCTGCGTCTTTGTAGTCAATTTTTGCTTTGTTTGCACAGAAACGGCAAACCTTTTTGCGGAAGAAAGTCTTGTTCTTACCACGACCAGCATCTTTAGCTTCGTCGTCGCGACCTTCTGTTTCTACAGAAACAGCCTTCTGAGCCATTTCTTTTTCTTCATACATATCTTTTGTTTCTTCTGACATAAATTACTCCAAAATTAGAAAGGAATATCTTCAGGGAAATCGTTTCCTACACCACCAAAGGAATCATTGCCGTAATTCGACATTGAAGGAGCCGACTGCTGACCAAAATCAGATCTAGGCTGGAAACCACCCGATGCACCCCCGGCCATCTGCTGACCGCCATCGTTACGTCCGCCTAAAAGCTGAACATTATTTGCAACTATCGATACACGGGAAAACTTCTGTCCGTCCTTTTCCCATCTATCCTGCTTCAAATAACCGTCAACTGCAATCTGCTTACCTTTGGTAAGATAAGGCTTCAAGTTTTCAGCCTGTTTTCCCCAAATGGTAACGTCAAAGAAGTTTGCTTCTTCGACCCAGTTTCCAGTAGCAGAATCTTTTCTGCTTCGGTTTACGGCGATACTCACATTTGCTCTAGCCTGACCGTTTCCGACGTAGCCGAATGAACGCTCATCACTACCTACATCCTTTGTTAATCTGCCAACTAAAACAACATGATTAAGATCTGTCGCCATATGTTACCTCTTTTTTATTCTTATTTTTCTTCGAGTTTAACGAAGAGGTATTTAAGAAGATTTGTCTGAATCTTAAATGCCTTGTCAATTTCTGTGATTTTTACAGGGTTAAGTTTTAATGTAAACAAAACGAAACGACCGCGTTTTTCTTTGTTTACTTCGTAAGTAAGGTCACGATCACCGAAAAGTTTTTCATCTTCGATTTCTGCACCGAAAGATGTAAGTGTGTTGCGTACTTCTTCAGTAGCTTTCTTTGACTTTTCTTCATCAAGTGGGAAGATAGTCATCAATTCATACTTTCTCATTAGTATCTCCTTATGGACTTATGGAAGCTCCTACAGAGCCTCAAGGGGTGTTTAGTAAATATATAGAATTACTGCAGGAGCGTCAAGATGAGAAAGGAATTCTTGACCCTTTTTACAGCATACCACTATAATATTCCTATGAATAAAAAAATAAAAAGGTATTTTGTTTCAATATTAATTTTTCTATCGCTTGCGAATATATTTGCAATTTCCAAGGCAAAAAAATATGACAATCTTTTGCGAGAAGGAGATGTAAAACAGCTTTCAGAAGCTCTTGCAAAAGACAACGATTTTTACAGAATGACATTCGGTAAAGAACGAAACAATATACTTATGCAGGTTTTAAAATACGACCGTCCATACGAAGTAGTTCGACTTATTTCACAAACAGGAATCCGGCTCAATGCACGAAACAGAAATAAAATGGATGCAGTAATGATTGCCTGTGCTAATTCATCTAGCAGAAGTGTAATTCGCTATATAATCAAGAGATCTACAAAACCTGAAGAAATCAAGGAAAGATTGACATCCACAAGAATTGGTGGGAAATCTCCTGTAGAATATGCAGCAGAAAACCCTAATCCTATAGCCTTGAAAACTGTAAATGAACTTATAGGACTAGAACCAGATTTAGGTGACATTTCAGACGAAGAAGCTGAAGAAGCCCAGAAAGAAAACGCTGAAGAAGAGACAGATAACAATTCCGAAAATGCTGAAACTACAGAAAATACAGAAGAAGCAATTCCTGCAGAGGAAGCGGTTCAGGAAGATTTACCTCCTTCAGAAACTATAAACTACAACAAAATTTACCTGTTCGATTATGCTCCTCAGGACGAAGAATTAACACCGGAAGAAGTAGAAGACGAAGAACTATATGCAAAAATAGATAATCCAGACCAAAAAGACAAAATGGATAGAACCCTTTTAATGCTTGCTGCAAAAGACGGTAATGACTGGGAAGTAAAATCTCTTCTTAATTCCAAGGCAAAAGTAAATCTTAAAGATAAAGACGGCTGGACAGCTCTCATGTATGCAGCCCGTTACCAGAACAATATTGATTTGATAAAAAAGCTTGTAGAAAGCGGAGCAGATACAAAAGCTGAAAATAAATACGGCTCTACTGCCCTTCAGATTGCTGCAGCATATTCAAATAACCCTGCTATAATTAAATACCTAATTGAATGTAATCCTGATTCTTCGGCTGAAATTTTTAAATCCTTTATCCTTTCTATAACAGCCGGTGGAGGAAATCAGGTAACACAAATCGGAAAGCTTAAGATTTTCCTTGAACACGGAGTTCCTGTGAACCGTTTCTATGAAGGTAAAACCCCCTTGATGTATGCCTGTGAATTTGGTACAACAACAGACCTTATTAAGATTCTCCTTGAAAATGGAGCAATTACAAAAGTAAGAACTGGAAACGGAAAAACAGCATTCGATTTTGCTCAGTTGAACACACATCTTGAACACAATGATGTTTACTGGTCACTTAACGAACGCTAGGAAAATAATATGAGAATAACAGGCGGAAAACTAAAAGGAAGAATAATTAAGTGCCCGGACGGAGTAATCAGACCGGCAATGGATCGAATGAGGGAATCTGTTTTTGCAATTTTAGGAGATTTAGCCGGTAAAAGCTGGCTGGATCTATTCAGCGGATCCGGAACAATAGCAATTGAAGCTGTAAGCCGAGGTGCAAGTCAGGTTGAATTGTGTGAAAAAGATAGAATAAAAGTTACAACCGTACTTGAAAATGTCAAAGTAACAGAAAAGGAATGTGGAGTAAAAATCAGATGTCACTTTATGCCTGTAGAATACTTCATCAAAAGATGCAAAAGTCAGTTTGATTATATTTTTTTTGATCCACCTTTTCCTTACAAGTTCCATGAACAACTGATTGCAGAAGCAGACAAAAAAGGTATTCTAAAAAGGAATGGAACATTAATGGTTCACCGGCCGGAAGAACATTTTATGCCCGACAAAATAGGAGAATTAACTAGAATAGACCAGAGAGTTTATGGCCGTTCAATCGTTGATTTTTACGGTTATAAGGACGAAAATTAAAGAGAAAGTCAAATTAAACATTTGACAAACCATAAATTAGTATTATATTTAAATTTAGGTAATTTTTAATAAAGTACTTAATTAAATAAGTAAGAGAAGTTAATGAAAGATTCCATAAGGGAAGAAATTGAAAAAAGAGCTCCTTTAGACGGTTTTATAAAAGTAACCGACAATCCTGTAAAATCCTTATCTTCTGAACAAAAAGTTGCCCTAAACAGAAAGGGAAACATCTTATTTAATCAGGGAGATATTGAAAGTGCCCGAAGAATATTTATCACCACGGGCTACTCTGACGGACTAACCAGGGTTGGTGACAAATATGCCGAAAAAAACGAAAGCCTGAAAGCCTTAAAACTTTTTATTCTTGCGCATAACAAAAATAAAGCTGATGCAATCTATGAAAGAATTGCACAAGTAATTTCAGGTTTACTTAAATCGTGATTTAAAAAAAGATAATTATAAAATACTAAAAAGTAAAAGGAGAGTTCATTATGAATGAACAATTTGAATCATCACAGGAAGAAAGCCAAGACATTATATATCCAGGAGAGATGGATTTTACAAGTCAAAAGCCAACCGACGAACGTGATGAGAAATCAGTTTTGATTTCGGAATATTCAATAAAAGGATACCAGCTTCTAAAACAAAATGAAATTAACGAAGCTATTAATTCTTTCAATAGGATACTTGAATTAGATGAAAACAATAATTATGCCCTGGTTGGTTTAGGTGATTCAGAAAGAAAAAGAAACAACTTTAATATGGCCATTTCATATTATAATGATTGTTTAAACTACCACCCGGGAAACAATTATGCGCTCTTTGGACTAGCTGACTGCTATAAGGCTCTTAACCAATTCAGAAAGGCAATTGATTTGTGGGAACAGTATCTTACTCACGATGATAGAAACATCACTGTTTTGACTCGAGTAGCCGATGCCTACAGAAAAATCCACGACTTTAAAAAATCAAAAGAATTATATCTTAAAGTTTTAGATATGGAAGTTAATAATGCTTATGCTTTAATCGGTTTAGGACATTTGCATTATGACTTTAAAGAATACAGGGATGCCCTTTATTACTGGACAAAGATGTATAACACAAACAAGGAAAACCTTGATATTCGAATCTTAACTTCCATTGGTAACTGTCACAGAAAACTTAGAACTTTTGAACAGGGAGTAACATTCTTTGAAAAAGCTCTTCAGATGGATCCTAAAAACTTTTATGCACTTTTCGGACTTGCTGACTGTTACCGTGGTATGAATCAGCAGTATCGGTCAATTGAATACTGGAATAAAATTCTTGAAATAGATCCAAACAACAAGGTAATCCTTACTCGAATCGGAGATGCCTACAGAAATACAGGAGATTACAGTTCATCAAGAGATTACTACAACCGTGCTCTTGATATAGATTTCGATGTTTATGCAGCACTTGGTCTTGCTCTTATTTGCAAGGGAGAAGGAAAATATCCGGAAGCTGCTGAAAAGCTTTCCCGACTTATCAGCAATGATCCAAAAAATTACAGACTTTACATTGATTTGGCAGACTGTTATGTTAAATTAAAGGATAAACAGAGAGCTATCGAAGTGCTTGAATCTTTCCAAAAACTCGGAATAAGAAGCACAGCTGTAAATGAAATGCTTGACAAGCTGAAAAATAACAAACCTATTTTTGAATAGAATCTATGGAAAAAACAGCATTGGCGGGATTACTGCCTGAAGAAATTACAGAAAAATTAAATCTTGCACAGAAATTTCGCGGTGCACAAATTTTTAAATGGATTGGAAGTGGAGTCAAGGATTTTGACCAGATGACAAACCTTAGTCTGGCTTTGCGTGAAGAACTAAAGGAAAAAGCCCTTCTCCGCTCTTCAAAAGTCTCACAGATTTTAAAAGACCCGGACGGTACAATTAAACTTCAGATAAGTCTAAAAGACGGAGGAGCTGTAGAAACTGTTCTGCTTACAGATAAAGAAGGTCGAAAAACAGCCTGTGTTTCATGTCAGGTCGGTTGTGGAATGAAATGTGCCTTCTGCCAGACAGGGCAGCTTGGGCTTTCTAGAAACCTTACTGCAGGTGAAATAGTTGAACAGTTTTTATTCCTTGAAGAACAGTGCGGAACCCTGGATAACATTGTCTTTATGGGCATGGGTGAACCAATGCAAAATCTGGAAGGTATCAGAAAAGCGATTAAAGTTCTTACTGATAAAAGAGGACGCTCTCTAAGTGCCCGCCGCATAACTCTTTCTACATCAGGGATTATAAAGGGAATATACGATTTAGCAGACAACGGACCTCTAATCCGTCTTGCAGTTTCCCTTACAACCGCAGATGAGGACTTAAGACAGGAAATTATGCCTGTAAACAGAGGAAATCCCCTTTCAGAATTGAAAAAAGCAATTGATTATTACGCTAAAAAAACAGGAAAAAGAGTTACTCTTGAAGCAGCCCTTTTAAAAAACAGAAACACTGGAAAAGAAAGTGCCGAAAGAATGATAAAATTCGCAAAAGGCATGGATGTAAACATCAATTTAATTCCATGGAATCCTGTTCCTGGCCTGGATTTTGAAGAGCCTTCAACTGCCGAGGTAAGAAGTTTCGTTAATATTATTGAAAACGCAGGGTTAAATGTAACTCTTAGAACTCGCAGGGGACGAAAAATCGGCGGAGCATGTGGTCAATTAGGCAAGACAAGTTCAGAAAATAACAAGAATTAACAATTCACTTGAATTCTCCAAATTTGTGTCATATAATTATATTAGTTTTCTGTGCGCTAAAACAGAAAATAATACAAGAGAATGGAGATTCAAATGCAGAAAAAGATTTATGTAGCCGGAATGTTTGATCCTGACACAGCAGGTAAAGTTGATGCAGCTGTAAAAGCTGTTGCCGGAGTGAGTAATGTAGTTGCAAACCCAGACAAATCCCAGGTTCTTGTAGATTTCGATGAAGGTACAGCTGGTATTGAAGACGCCATTAATGCGGCAATTTCAAGTACTGGTGTAGATGTACTTGGCTGATATGAAATTAACCATACTTGATGGAATGGCATTAAATCCAGGAGATTTATCTTGGAATGCCTTTTCAGAATTTGCAGAAGTAACAGTTTATCAGGAAACACCCCAAGATAAAGTTATTGAAAGAATAGCTGATTCGGATGCCGTACTCCTAAATAAAATTAATATCAATTCTGAAATTTTATCCGCATGTAAAAATCTCAAATACATTGGTGTTTTAGCAACAGGATACAATGTAATCGACATAGAAGCCGTAAAGAAGGCTGGAATCACCGTATGCAATATTCCAGCCTACTCTACTATGGCTGTTGCACAGCATGTATTTGCACTTATTTTAAACTTTTCAAACTTAGTTTCCTTACACAATCAATCTGTAAGAGATGGTGACTGGCTAAAATCACCAATTTTCTGTTATTGGAAAAAACCTCTTTTTGAGCTTAATGGAAAAACACTTGGTATTTTAGGTTATGGCAATATCGGAAAACAAGTTGAAAAAATTGCACTTTCCTTTGGTATGAAGGTTTTGATTACTCCCCACAAGAGTAACGGAAAGGAAAACTGCGTATCCCTTCATGAATTACTTTCGAAATCAGATATTTTAACTTTACACGCCCCTCTTACAAAAGAAACTGAAAAAATTATTAATTCAGAAAGCCTTGCAAGGATGAAAAACGGAGCATATCTGATTAATACAGCTAGAGGTGGACTAGTAGACGAAAAGGCTGTAAAAGAAGCTCTTGACAATGGAAAACTATCTGGATTTGCTGCAGATGTTATCAGTGAGGAGCCAATGAAGGAATCAAATCCCCTTTACAAGGCAGAAAATTGCGTATTAACCCCTCACTTAGCATGGGCACCCTTGGAAACACGAGAACGTTGTCTGAATATCGGACTTGAAAACTTTAAAGGCTGGCTTAATGGCAAAATTCAAAATTCCATTTATTAGTGTTATTGCACACAGATATTGAATTAACTATAATAGGTAAGGATAATTAAAGATTAGGAGAACAATCTGATTATGGGAAAAACAATAGCTCAGAAGATTTTTGAAAAACACCTCGTTGATACTCCGTTTCCAAATACCTATGTATTGAAACTTGACCGAGTATTCTGTCACGAAATTACAACACCAATTGCGATTAACGACCTTATCGAAAGAGATTTAGACAAAGTATTCGATAATACAAAAATTAAAGCTGTTATTGATCACGTTTCCCCTGCAAAAGACTCTAAAACTGCCGAACAGGGAAAAATTCTTAGAGACTGGTCAAAAAGACAGGGAATCAAAGACTTTTTTGATGTAGGATGTAACGGTGTCTGCCACGCTATTTTCCCAGAAAAAGGATATGTACGCCCAGGATTTACAGTAATCATGGGAGACAGTCACACATGTACACATGGTGCTTTTGGTGCTTTTGCAGCAGGAGTTGGAACAACTGACCTCGAAGTTGGAATTTTAAAAGGAGTTTGTTCTTTCCGCGAACCAAAATCAATTAAGTTTGTACTTAACGGAACATTAAAGCCAGGCGTTTTTGCTAAAGATGTAATCCTTTACCTTATTGGTAAAATCGGTGTAAATGGAGCTACAAACTGTGTTGTTGAATTCACAGGGCCTATCATTGATAATTTTGATATGGAAAGCCGTATGACCCTTTGTAATATGGCAATTGAAGCCGGTGGAACAAGTGGTATCTGTTACCCGGATGCAAAAACTGTTGAATACCTTTGGGAATTCATCAAAGACGAATACAAAACTAAAGAAGATGCTATTGAAGATTATAAACAGTGGCGTTCAGATGACGATGCAAAGTACGAAAAAGTATATACATATGACCTTTCAGATCTTGAACCTGTTTGTACAGTAGGATACAAACCAGATCAGATCAAAAAGATTTCCGAAATGGAAGGAACTAAGGTAAATCAGGTTTACATTGGTTCTTGTACTAACGGAAGAATTAGTGACCTTCGCATTGCAGCACAGGTACTAAAAGGTCATAAACTGGCAGATGGCGTTCGTGGAATTGTAAGCCCAGCTACACCAAAGATTTTCAAAATGGCTGTAGAAGAAGGACTTATAAGCATTTTCCTTGACGCAGGATTCTGTGTTACAAATCCAACTTGCGGTGCTTGTCTTGGAATGAGTAACGGCGTACTTGCTAATGGTGAAGTATGTGCTTCAACCACAAACAGAAACTTTAATGGACGAATGGGAAAAGGCGGTATGGTTCACTTGATGAGTCCTGCAACAGCTGCAGCAACAGCTATTACAGGAACAATCACGAACTCTCCGCTTTATAAATAATTCTGGAGGAATTAAAATGAAACAATTTGGCGGCAATGTATTATTTCTTGATCGATCAGACATCAATACAGACGAAATTATACCTGCTAAATATCTTACTGAAATTTCAAAGCAGGCATTAAAACCTTATCTTCTTGAAGATCTCAAGCTAGATGGTTTTAACCCAAAAACTGATGTTGCTGGAAAAAAAGTAATCATTACTCGTGAAAATTTTGGATGTGGTTCAAGCCGAGAACACGCTCCATGGGCTCTTGAAGTTAACGGCATCTATGTTGTAGTTGCAACAAACTTTGCCCGAATCTTCCGCCAGAACATGTACAACTGCGGTATGATGGCAATCGAAATGGACAAAAAATCTATCGAAGATATGTTCAGAACATTCGCAGATAAAGACACAGAATGTAAAGTAGTTTTCAATGACGACGGAACTGCAAAGGTTAAACTTATTGCAGGAAGTCTTTCTAAGAGCTACCCTTTCAAACTGGACGATTTTGAAAAAGCTTTAGTAGAAAAAGATGGTTGGATTGGCTTTGCTGACAGCAAATACTAATCTTTTACCTGTAGACTAAATAAAATTAATCCCGATGCAATGCATCGGGATTAATCATTTAACAAGCCTATTCAGAAATCAAAGATTTTTTCTTAAGTTCATCAATTATAAGTCCAACAATCTGTTCAGGATTGTAATTAGCGGTATCTATAATCAAATCGCAAAAATCATATTTATTATTATCAATCTGGTATAATTTCATATAGCGACGACTGTCTTCACTATCTCGCATGGAAGTAAAATCTTTTATTTCCTGTAAATCTCCGCCTTCTCGATTTAAAATTCTCTTTGCTCTTGTATCATCACTAGCATAAAGATAAACCTTTAAGTCAGCTTCTTTAAGCATCCAAATTGCAAGTCGACTTCCTAAAACGCATGATTCTGCTTTTGCTAACTCAACCTGGTGATTGTCAACGAAAATATCGTAAGAATCGTCTGTTTTAGCATTTTCTATAACCTGAGCAAGTGTTAGATTCTTTTCGGCAGCAAGCTGGCGAAATGTATAGTTGATAAGCTTGATGCCAAGTTTTTCAGAAAGCAAGGTACTAACAGTTGTGTTTCCACATCCGGATTTTCCACTGATTGCAATTCTTAATTCTCCATTTATTTTCATATTTCCTCCAAGATTCATAAAGCTAGAAGTTATTCTACATTCTTGCTCTGTTCTCTAATATTTTCCAATGAGTCTTTAGCTTTTACAACCATAGCGCCAACTTCTGCAAACTGGTTTTTGCTTCCGATTGTATTAATTTCTCTGTTAGCTTCCTGACAGATAAAATCAAGCTTCTTTCCAGGATAAGGGTTATTTTCAATTTCGGCCTTTATAGCTTTTAAATGACTGTGCAGTCTGACAATTTCTTCATTTATTGTGTATTTTACAAGAAGTGCGGCTGTTTCAGTCATTATTCGATTCTGATCAGCAGATTCGCCTAAAAGTTCATTAAAACGCCTTGTAATGTTTTCCTTAAAAATTTCTTCCATTTTTGGCTGCCATTCTTTAAAAAAATCAGCACATTCCTGAAGAATAGACAACTTTTCAAGAAGATCAGCCTTAAGATTTTCTCCTTCTCTTTTTCTGTCCTCAATAAAAGTTTCAAGGGCTGAAGTAAGGATTGGTAAAATCATTTTATTGTATTTTTCGATATCATAATTACGGTTTACGTTCAATACTCCAGGCTGATTAATAATCAAACTCAAAGGAATTTCTTCTAAAGGATAACCACAGGCTTCTGCGACTTTTTTGATTGCATCCTGATAAGATTTGGCAGCAAGAGAATCAGCAATTACTTCTGTTTCGGTTTCAATTTCTTTTATTCTGATATAAATATCAACTTTACCCCTCACAACCTTTTGTGTTACAAGAGAGCGAAAAGAAGACTCAAGTTGGTTTAAAAATGGAGGGAGATTTATAGTCAGATCCAAAAAACGAGAATTTACCGATTTAATTTCAACTGACACAATTGCACTTTCAAAAGATTCTTCCTTATAGGCATAGCCTGTCATACTAGTCATATTATTTTTCCAATTCCTTATAAATTTCTTTACCCAAAATCCAGTTATTTCCTGCACCCATTGTTACAAAAAGATAACCGTCAGGATATTTACTTTTATCTAATTCTTTATTCAATTCACTTAAAATAAAATCTTTTGCATCCATGATTTCTTCATAATAATGAACTTTTTCATTGTATTTTAAACTTTCTTCGTACAAAGTTTTTCCGCAGATAGAAAAATCTGAAGGATTCTCACGCGCAGATGAATAAATTTTATGCAAAATGAGAAGGTCTGCAGAAGTAAAACTAGAAGCAAATTCAACAAGAAGAGCCTGAGTACGGGAATAGGTGTGACTCATAAAATCAACTATAATTTTGCGGCCTTTGTAAAATTCCCTAAAACCTGACAAAGTTGTCTTAACTGCTGTCGGATGATGACCATAATCGTCGATAATAACAATTGATTCCCCATTGGCATTATGGCAGTTTCCAACAATTTCACTTCTTCGCTTTCCACCTGAAAAATTCAACAAACCTTTTGCAATATTTTCAGTATAATCTAAAGGATTCAAACCCGCGGTTTTCAAAAGTTCACAGGAAAGTGCAATAGCAGCGGCAGCATCTCTTACTTCGTGCTTTCCAGGTACTTTTAAGGCAAATTCTTTGCTGAATAAAGAAAGTGAAAAAGAATTTCTTTCATTAGAAACAGTTCCGAATGTAAGCTTATAGTCTCCGCTAGCTTTTTCACCATAAGGAATAGCTTGAATATCTGACCTTTTCTTCAAGGCAATACTTACAGCGTCACAGGCTCCAGCATCATCACAACAATAGATAACCTGTCCATTTTTTGGTAATTTGCAAATATAGTCTACAAAAGCATCCCTGATATCTTCATAAGTCGGATAAAAATCCTGATGGTCAGGTTCAACCGAAGTAAGAATAATTTTCTGCGGGCAAAAAGACATAAAGTGCCTTTGATACTCACAGGTTTCCGCAACAAAATAAGGTCTTTTTGAAGAAATGCAGTCAGGTGAAGTATAAGTACAGTTATTCCCGAAAGAATTGATGACACTTCCTGCTAAAATCTGACAAGGGATAGGAAGCTCCTTTAGAATTGTACCTGTCAGACCAGTGGTAGAAGTTTTTCCATGGACACCGCAGATACCCGAACTGTAAGCACCTTGTGAATAGGCCCCTAGGGCTTGCGTATACAAAAAGCAGGGGATATTCTTCTTAGTTGCTGCAATTAAATCTGGATTTTTATCTAATTTGTATGCCGATGAATAAACTACATATTGAACTTCATCAGTTATGTTATTTTCACTAAAAGGAAGAGCATTTAAACCTAATTTCTCTAAAATCTCATCTGTGTAAAATCTTTCGGAAACATCACTACCGGTAATTACTGCTCCCCGGCGGAAAAAAATTTCTACAAGGGCAGCCATACCAGTTCCCTTGATTCCGACAAAATGTATATGAAGGCCCTTTAAGTTATCAGGCAATTTATTGATAGACATGCTTATATTTTATCGCATTAAT
The DNA here is from genome assembly GCA_024693045.1 of Treponema sp. Classification (GTDB taxonomy): domain Bacteria; phylum Spirochaetota; class Spirochaetia; order Treponematales; family Treponemataceae; genus Treponema_D. The sequence goes on along the minus strand of JAILLQ010000024.1, from coordinate 15,984 downwards.
ACTTTGTGTGCAAATCACTAGTGAGGTGGTAAAATATTTTATAAGAAGAAGATAGAGGAAAGCTTTATTTATACAGAAAGACTTAAATAAATCTGATCTGCCAGACCGAATCCTGCATTTTTAGTCATTGAAGTTGCATATTCGTCAAAAAGCATATCTTCGTACATTTTACCGGCAAAATCATTAGAAGCTAAAGCAGATTTATTAATAGTTTTTCTCATTTCTGAAAGCATCTGTTTTACAAAAAAGCCTTCTAATTCAAGAGATTTTTCATAGAGTTTAGAAGTTTTATCAATTTTTTTTGTTTGAACATGATTATTTGCCTGATTAGCGGCAGCACCTTGAGGTAATGAACTTTTATCTGCAGCAGAAGTAAATGTTCCTGAATATCCACTTGCAAAATCACCGTTTAATTTTCCATCTTTAATGATTTGAGAAGAAGAAAGAGTTTCTTTTTCTTTTGACTGAATACTTTTAATCAAATCAGAAAACTTTGAAGAATCAACATTCATTCTTGAAGAAGTTAAAGCCCCTTCACCACCTGTTATAGCACTAAAAGTATTAACCAAACCCAGTTCCATATCATTTACCTCTATTTTATTATCGGCATCAGAAAATTAAATTTAAGTATAAAAAAAGCACCAGAAAATTACTGGTGCTTAACTATTTATATTTTATCGCTTAAGAGTTACCGCAGTCTGAAGCATTGAATCACTTGTCTGGATTGCCTTCGAATTGAATTCATAGGCTCTCTGGGCAACAATCATCTGAACCATTTCATTTACAACGCTAACATTGGACATTTCAAGGAATTTATGGCGAGTATCACCAAAACCTTCGAAACCAGGTCTTCCTCCAAAAGCTTCACCGGAAGCAGCTGTTTCAATAAACATGTTATCACCATCAGCCTGAAGACCTACACTGTTTGGAAAACGGAAGAGCTCAAGCTGACCTACTTCAACAGGTTCATTACTACCGTTTATTTTTACACTTACACGACCTGTCTGTGTAATATTCATAGTTGAAACATCATAACCTTCTGGAAGGATAATTTCAGGAAGTACCCGGTTACCATTAGAAGTTACAAGCTGACCGTTCATATCAACTTTGAATGAACCGTCTCTTGTGTAGGCATAACTTCCGTCATATTTCTGAACTCGGAAGAAACCTTCTCCCACGATTGCAACATCTGTATCAACCCCTGTTGCCTGAAGACTTCCCTGCTTCATAATTCTCTGTGTTGCTGCAAGTTTTACACCTGCACCCTGCTGAATTCCAACAGGAGTCACAGTATCTTCTGTTGCTGGAGTACCGGCAAGTTTTACATTCTGATAAATCAAATCTTCAAATTCTACTCTCTGCTGTTTAAAACCTGTTGTATTTACATTAGAAAGGTTGTTTGAAATAGCATCCATATTCTGCTGCTGGCCGTTCATACCAGTTGCAGCTGTCCACAAACTTCTTACCATTTATTTACCCCTACCTTCCGCTGAATACAGCAGTTTTGCTCCACAAAGTACTCATCATAGTGTCTTCACTAGTGATTGTTTTCTGATTTGCTTCGTAAGCACGGTTCACTTCAATCATCTGAACCATTTCATTAACAACATTTACATTAGAAGTTTCAAGATAGCCCTGAAGCATTCTAGGTCTTTCCATTCCCTCTGCTATATGTGCAGGTCCAGAAATATCATTAGTACTGTAAAGATTATTTCCCATTTTCTTCAGATAACGTTCATTATCAAAACGAACTACTTTAAATCTATCTACAAGATTTCCATCTTCATCAGTAATCATTCCATCAGGATTTACTGTAAACTGATCATTTTCAAGATGAATAAAGCCCTTTTCACCAAGAACCGGGTAACCATCTTTTGTAAGAAGAAGACCTTCTTTTCCCAAAATAAAGTTTCCGTCTCGTGTATATCGTTCACCAAGAGGAGTTTCAATACAGAAAAAACCTTTTTCACCAAAGGCAATGTCGCAGTTTGAATCTGTCTGTCTGAAAGAACCCTGTGAAAAATCAGTAAAATTTTCGTTAGTTTCAACCCCAAGTCCCAGTTTTCCAATAACTGGAGCTGCATCGGCAGAACCAAAAGGAGTTTTGTAAACTCCATCAAAATTTGTACGTCTTAAAAGAAGTTCTGAAAAATTTTTACTTACAGTTACATCTTTTTTGTAACCAGCAGTATCAACATTTGCAAGATTGTTAGAAATTGCATCAAGTCTGTTCTGCTGAGCGTTCATTCCACTTGCGCCGGTATACCAGCCTCTAATCATTATTTACCCCCGGTTTTGCAGAAATATCTGCTTCCCACCACAATAAATTGTTCATTATTATTATCGGAAACTAAAAAAGAAGGTTTAGATTGAATTTTAGATGAACATTATTTTTTACTGTTTAAAAAAAGAGCAAGTGAGTTTATAATGTATATATGGATTTTGTAGAGAGAAGTAAACCAAGGGTCGTATGTCTTATTTTAGGTGGTGGAAAAGGAACAAGATTATATCCACTTACAAAAGAAAGAGCAAAACCAGCTGTTTCTTTTGGAGGAAAATATCGTTTAGTTGATATTCCAATTTCAAACTGTATTAACTCGGGTTATAAAAAAATCTACCTTTTGACTCAGTACAATTCAACATCCCTTCATATGCACATTGCAAATTCCTATAATTTTGACCGTTTTTCAGGTGGATTCGTAGAAATTCTTGCCGCTGAACAAACTCTTGAAAACGACAGCTTTTATGAGGGAACAGCAGACAGCGTTAGAAAAAGTATGAGCCACTTTAAAGCTCAAAATCCTACTCATTACATAATTCTTTCCGGTGACCAGCTCTACCGCATGGATTTAAGAGCTTTCATGGAAAGTCATTTACAATCTGGAGCAGGTATTTCTATTGCAACGACAACTGTAAGCCGACAAGCTGCCAGCCGTTACGGCATCATGAAAATTGACGACACAAACCGCATAATAGATTTTATGGAAAAGCCAGGACCTGATTTAGATATCAGCGACTGGAAAATGCCTCAGATAATTCAAGCAAGTCTTCCTGGCAACCCAGAAAAAGAATATTTAGCTTCAATGGGTATTTACATTTTTAATGCCGATGCCCTTGAAGAATTGCTAAACAATTCTAATTCAAAAGATTTTGGAAAAGAAATCATTCCTAATGCTATCGGAAGCCACATCATGAATTCCTACATTTTTGACGGCTACTGGGAAGACATTGGAACAATTCGTTCTTTCTACGATTCTAATATTCAACTTACAGACATTGATCCAGCCTTTAACTTTTACGACGAGGATGAACCTATCTATACACATATGAGAAACCTGCCTCCGTCAAAAATCAACAAGGCGTCTATTTTTGCAACACTAACCAGTGAAGGTTGCGTTATTACTGACAGTATATTAAACCGCTCAATCATCGGTGTTCGTTCTTTTATAGAAAACGGCTGCTACCTGGAAGGCGTTATTATGATGGGTGCAGACTATTACGAAAACAAGAAAGATAAAAAACTAGACGATGCAAGAGGAATTCCAAGACTCGGAATAGGAAGAAACTGCAGTATAGTTAAATGCATAATAGACAAGAATGCCCATATCGGAAATTATGTAAGAATCAATGTTGACGGAAGACAATACGAAAACGGAGACCATGGCTGCTTTTATGCATCTGATGGAATAATTGTAATCAGAAAAGGAGCAATTATTCCTGACGGAACTGTAATTTAACTATGAACCAGTACGACAAATTGGGGGATCTATTACGGGAAGCTATAGATAACCCCGAAAATTTGAAGAGAAAAAAGACAAAGAAAAAGCCAGATGAAAATAAAATTGAAAATGAAATCTTAGAAAAACTTTGGGAAGAAAAGGATTTAAAATGGCTTTCTAAACTTAATCTAGATAAAAATGCATCTTTGGAGCAAGTCAAATCTTCATACCGAAAACTTCTAAAAAAATACCATCCAGATAATATTCCCAATTATCCGGAAATGCAAAAAACAGCTGCAGAAAAAACCCGTATAATTGTCGAAGCCTATCGAAATCTCATAAAAGAATGAATTTATTCACCTAGTTTTCTTGAAAGAGTTTTTCTTTCTATTCCTAATATTTCTGCCGTCTTTGATTTGTTACCCTTATTTGCCGCAAGATTCTGTTCTATGATAATCTTTTCGGCTTCTTCAAGGCTAATTCCAAGAGGAAGCATAATTGATTCTTCCTGGCTGGCGTTTCCTATATCAGCTCCTAAATCTTCAATTCGAATTTCCCCATCGGAGCACATCACACTTGCACCCTCTATGCAGTGCCTGAGCTGTCGGATATTTCCAGGCCAATCATACTTTAACAAAGCAGCCTTGGCTTTTGCATCAATTTTAATATCACGACCGTTTTCCTTCGAAAATTCTTTAATAAAAGCATCGAGCAAAAGAGGAATATCATCCTTTCTTTCCCTAAGAGGAGGAACTTCAAGATGAACAACATTCAGGCGGTAAAACAAATCTTCACGAAAGCGACCAGCCTTTACTTCTTCTTCAAGATTACGGTTAGTTGCTGCCACAACTCGAACATCGACTTCTATAGTTTCCTGACCACCTACTCTTTCAAACTTTTTTTCCTGAAGAACTCTCAAAAGTTTTACTTGAGTTGCTGCATTGATTTCTCCAATTTCATCAAGAAAAATCGTACTGCCATGAGCTAACTCAAAACGACCTTTTTTTAAATAATCGGCACCTGTAAAAGCACCTTTTTCATGACCAAAAAGTTCACTTTCAAGAAGACTTTCACTCAAAGCAGAACAGTTTACCACTATCATTTCTTTAGAAGCTCTAGGACTCAGATTATGTATGGAGCGAGCAACAAGTTCTTTTCCAACCCCAGTTTCACCAGTAATCAAAACACTAGCTTTTGATGGTGCAACTTTTTTTATAAGCTCATAAAGCTTCTGCATCCTGGCACTTTTGCCAATCATCTGCCCCTGGCTGCCCTGAACCCCATCAAGTTCTTTTTGAAGAAGAGTATGTTTTAATGAAAGTTCCCGGGCCGCAAGCGCTCTTCTTACAATAAGGTTCAACTCATCCAGATTTAGTGGCTTGGTAAGAAAATCATATGCACCATCACGCATTGCATTAACAGCAGCATCTATTGAACCGTGACCGGTAAGAACAATTACAGGAACTCCTGGATTTTCTACAGTAACCTTGCGTAAGACTTCTTCACCACTGATACCATCCATTCTCAAATCAGTGATTACCAGGTCTATGTCGCCTTTTGCTATTAAAGCTAGTCCGTCTTTTCCATTGGAAGCAGTTTTTACGTTGTAATCTTCCATTTCGAAATTTGCAGCTAAACCATTTCTAATATTTTCTTCATCATCAATTACAAGAATCGTAAATTTCATTCCTACCTCCAATTATTTATTCAATCAATTTTTTATCAGTTTGAGGAACAGGAAGAACAATCGTAAATTCACTTCCTTCCCCCTTTTTACTCTTGACCTGAATATCGCCTGAAAACTCTTTTATAATTTTATAGGCCATAGTCATACCAAGACCAGTACCATTTGCTTTAGTTGTAAAATATGGTTCAAAGATTCGGTTCAAGGTTTCTTCGTCCATACCACTTCCATTGTCACCAATTTTAACATAAAATTTATCTTCAGAAATCTTTGAACTCAAATAAATTTTTCCAGGCATAAAAGAATCTTCAGAAACATTTTCCTTTGAACAAATTTCATAACGGCTTTTTATGGCACTAAAGGCATTTTGAGCGATATTGACTAAAACTTCACGGAAAAGCTTTTCATCTATCAAAATGCGTTTTTCATCTCCATGTAAATCACATTCCACCTGAACATGGTAGCGGTTAAATTCAGGGGTAAAAAAATCTACTATATTCTGAATAATTTTATCAGGAGAAGAAAGAGTAAGATTTGCATTAACAGGACGAACTGCAAAGAGAAAATCCATTACCAAGTGGTTTAGCCCATCAATTTCCTGATTTACAACATCAAGGTGGTCTTCCAGGAATTTTTTATCAGGCAAATCCTTATTCTCGTCCCTAGCTTTTTTTAATGCCCGTTGAATCAATTGTATATGAATTGAAATAGCACCAAGTGGATTTTTTATTTCATGAGCCATACCGGCGGCTAGATTAGTAAGACCTGCCATATTTTCCATACGGTGCAAAAGAACATCCTGATTCTTTTTTTGTGTAACATCTTCAATCTTTATAATATTTCCGCTGATTTCTGTCTGATGAACAAAGGAAGTTACAGAAACATTTAAAAAGCGGACAGAACCATCGGAACAGGCAGTCGTAAAGTCCTCGCTGACATTAGATTTATCTTTTTCAGCTGCATCCTTTAAAAAATCAGCAATTTCCGTTTCACTCAAGGAATCCCATACGCTTTCCTTTTCGCAAAGAGCTTCGTCATAGCTGCCTGCTAAAAGATAGCGCTTTGCAGCTTTATTACACTGAAGGATTTTCCACTGGCGGTCAACAATAATAAGGCCGATTGACAGAGAGTCGATGATAGAATCCAACATTGAATTTTCACCGGCTACACGCAAAAACAAGCGTCTGACTTCTTCATCTGAAAGACGTGAAAGCCTTTCACTGACTCTCTTTACATAACTGCCCATTTTAATATATTCCCATGAATTTTATTAATTTTTGCTATATCCCTTTCAAGAACTTCAAGAGAAGCCTGTACAGACTGGTTAAAGACAGTAACATTATTCCAGGTCGTTTTCAAAGCCTGAGAAAGTTCAAAGGCAGCCTGAGCTCCTGCTGGATGAGAAAGCAATTTTTTACATGAATCCTGAATTCCAGAAAGAAAAATCTTAAAGATAACAATAGGGTCAAAAGAAGAACAAGTCTTTACTATAGAAGAAATTTCAGGCAAATCTGAAGATAAAATTCCTTTGATGTAAGCCTCTGCAGATTTCCTTATTTCTTCAGGACTTACAGGCAAGAATTGAAGCATGAAATCATCTAAAGAACCTTGGAAGCCTTCATCGTGAAAAATTCGGCTTATAACTTCTTTTTCTTCTTCTGATGTTCTTTTTGTAAAAGAATAAGTTCGTACACGGCTTAAAATAGTTGGCATCACCGCATTTCGTCTAGAAGTAGTAAGAATAAAAACTGTATCAGCAGGAGGTTCTTCAAGAATTTTCAAAAGAGCATTTCTTACACTTTCGAGCATTCTATCGGCATTTTCAATAATAACAGTTTTCTTTCCTTCAATAGATTTTAGATGTGCCCATATACTTACATTTCGAATCTGTGAAATTGGAATAGAATTGTATAGAAAGGAATTTTCCAGTTTTTTACACAGTTCTATAATTTTTGCACAGGATTTTTCCAGTTTATCAACAGGTGGTAGTTCATAAGGAAAATCAAGGGGTTCAAGTTCTTCATCGATTTCACTTGTAATGGCCGCGATTTTTGAAATCTTGTCATCACCTTGCCAGAGAATCGGATTAAAACGTAAAGTTAATTTGCGTACGCTGCGAACAAAAAGGTAGCGGCAGGCTGTAAGATAACGGGCATTGTTATACACAGCATTAATAAGAGTTCGTGAGGCAGCTGAAATTTCAGGACCGCAATCTCTTGAACCTAAAAGTAAAAGATTCTGAGAAAGCAGAGCCTTATGCTGCATACAAGATGAACATTCACATTGCCAAAAACCTTTTTGCTTTCCAGTACAGGAAAGAATCCTTGCAGTCTCTAAAGCTGCCGTCAATTTTCCAGAAGCAGTGTCCCCGCTAAAAAGTATAGCTCCAGGTAAGCTTCCAGTCTGTATATCGTGAATAAGTTGATTTTTTGCCTTCTGGTGTAAAAGATTGTCAAACATTAAGAAAGAGCCCCCAGATTTTCAATCTCATCCTGAGAAAAATTCAATATTTCATAGATTACACTGTCCTTTGTTATAGCCGAAAGGTCAAACCAAGGCTGACGGTCAAAGATAATAACAATAAAGGCTACAACGATAAGGCCTTCGATAAGCCCAAGTGCAAATCCTAAAACTCTATCTAAACTTTTTAATATAGAACAACTAAAAATTTTTGATAAAATGCTCTGAAGAATTTTTATTGCCAAAAAGAAAACTATAAAAATAAGAATAAAAGAAATTGCTTTTGACAAAATAGGATTCTGAAGTGACTGCTGAACATAGACTTCAAATTTAGGTGAAAAGAAAATAGCAGCCCCTATAGAAAGAACTACAGAAACCTTTCCAAAAACTTCATTGATAAAACCACGAATCAAAGCTGAAAGAGTAAAAAATACTATTATCAAAATGAATATTAAATCAAGGGGCGAAAAATTCACTATTTACTTTCCTCCGTGAATATATTTTGTAAAAGTAAACGGGCAATTTTTTCAGCTGGAAAGCCCTGGCCTGAAAGTTTCTTTGAATTTTCAGAAAATTCTTTTCTTAAGCTTTCCTGCAAAAGCTGATTCAAAGCATCTCTCAATTTTTCAGCTGTCGCAGTTTCCCTTTTTAAAACTATTGCAGCATTTGCCTTATCAAAAAAATCAGCATTATCTTCCTGATCTCCTCGAGTACCGTTTCCAGTAAGAGGAATTAAAATCATTGGCTTTGCAAGGACAGAACATTCCCATAGAGAATTTGAACCTGCACGGCTTAAGACGATATCACTGGCGGCAATAACATCCGGCATTTCACTGTAAATAAAGGGATAGGGTTTATAATTTTCCTTAATTTCATCAGAAAGAGAAGAAAACTGACTTTGGTCTGTATTTTTACTGCCTGTCTGATGAACCACAATGAAGTTTTTGCAAAGCCATTCAATATTTTCCTGAACCAGAGTATTTATTTGACGGGCACCTAAACTTCCTCCCTGAACCAAAAGAATAGGCTTTTCCTTATTTTTAATTCCCAAAAAAGAAAGCCCCTTTTCCACACTGGCAGAATAAAAAACTGGTCGAACTGGATTTCCTGTAACAATAACCTTTTTTTTATCAGAGGCTGAAAAATATTCCTTTGTTTCTTCAAAAGATACAAGGATATTTTTTGCTGAACGGCTATTAATTCTAGTTGCAAGACCAGGAGTAAAATCGCATTCATGAGTGAATACAGGAATTTTTAAGAGCCTTGCAGAAATACAAGGGGGTACACTAACAAAACCACCCTTTGAAAAAAGAACAGAAGGTCTGATTTTAAGCAAAATAAAGAAGGAAGAAATAAAACCCGCAAAAATTTTAAATAAATCTAAAAAATTTTTAAATGATAGATAACGACGAAGTTTTCCACTAGGAATTCCGTAGAAATAATCAGCACTTTTCCTGGCATTAGCATCAAGATTATTTTCTACTATCTTTTTATCCATGCCGATTGAATTACCAATCCAGTGAATTTCTACTTTACGGCCGCTTTCTTCTGCAAGTTTTCTAAGAGAATCGGCAACAGCAAGACCAGGATAAATATGTCCACCTGTACCGCCTCCTGTAAAAGCAATTTTTATAACTGAGTTTTCTGATTTTTTAGATTTCATATAAAACAATTCTATTGTTCTTTATGGTATTTTTCAAGAATTGCAGCAATTTCTTCTTTCTTAAAAAGCTGGGCATATCCGTAAGCAGACATTCCCATTGCATCTGGAACATCAGGATCAGCTCCATTTTCTGCAAGAAGTTTTACAATTTCAACTTTATCTGCACCAACTGCAAGAACCAGATTAGACTGTCCCTCTTTAGAAATTGTATTTAAATCTGCTCCTTTAGAAATAAGATAAGAAGCTATTTCTTTATTACCTTTCCAAACTGCATCCATAAGGGCAGTATAACCACGGTCTTCACTAACAGCATTTACATCTGCACCGAGTTCAATGAGCCACTTAACAGCATCAAGTTTGCAAGCACGACAGGCAATATTCAAAAGAGGAGTTCCATCTTTATCCCGGGAATTTATATTGATTCCGGCAGAAAGATAACATTCCAGAATAAATTTATTTCTTTCCTGTTTTTCTTTCTTTTTTTCATCACGAACAAGATATTCAGCAAAGTGATCAGAATCAAAAGGTATACCATTTTCGAATAAGTAGTTGAATGAAGTGCGTTTTTCATCATCGCGTATAATTTTATCAGCATGCTTATTTAAGTGGCTAAATAATGCTTTTTTATCCTTAAAAAAAAGAAAGTTAGGAAACATTTCGAAATGATTTTCATATTCTTTTCCGGAAAGGTAAACAGGAACAGCATGTCCACATAAAAATCCGGAAACAAACTGAAAAGTTTCAGAATTTTTTACAGAGAGGACAACAGCATGAGTAGCCTCTGAAATTACCTCAAAGGAAGAACGAAGTTCTTTCTCGTCTCCTGTAAAAAAGTACACTATAGAATTTTTATATTTTTTATTTAAAATAGATTTTAATTCTTCGCTATCATCTTTATTGTCTGAAATAATAATCCAATTCATATGCCAATATTATAGTTTATGAATTTTATTATCACAAGAAAAAAAGCGGGAAGATATATAATCCTCCCGCCAAAAATCATTTTTTGAACTTAATAGTGTCCATAAACTCTGTAAGCTGCATATTGAATTTTAAAACAGCTGGAGGAAGCTCAGGACTGTTAGAGTACATATCAGAAAGAAAAGCTCGATAATCTTTCCAGTAATAATTTGGACCATTTAAGCCATACTCTCGAAAAGCAAAGTACTTTGGATAATCTTTTGCAAAATCATAAAAAGTAAATACCGGGCAAATAGTGAAACTGTAAATGTACTTATCACTTGCAATCAACAAATCAAACCAGCCACCACAATCTCCAGTGTTATTTGGATCAAGAGAACTATCTTCTTTAGGAACATCATAACATTCCATCATAGTAAAATCAGGATTCTTACTTACATTCCTACTTCCAACTCCCCACAGACTTAAATATTCCATAGGAAAAGTACCATTTCGAATCATCTTTAAATACTCAGAATACTCAAATTTATTATTTTCAACATATTCTTCAAAAATTACATTCCAACTAGCAGTTTTTGTAACAAATTCTTCAGCAGTAAGGCACTTTGATTCGATAAGTCTAAACGAATCAAAATCACTTCTGTACTGAATTTCCTCTAACTTTGTGTAGTTACCCTTTGCAGAAAGGCAGGACAAAGCTATCACTGCCATAGCAATAAAACTTAAAACTTTTTTCATAATAAAAAAACTCCTTTTTACCGCCTTCCAGGGGAAAGCGATATTATATAATTACGCCTTTTGCAAAAAGTAATACTTGCAAAAAACGATTTTTAATTTTTTCTGTATCCAAGACAACGAGTAGTTACAGTCCAGCCATTTCTTGAAAATTCAGAAACATCTCCTGTCTGACCAGTCCATGGATCATAATATGTATGGTCGTTTAAAGAAGCATAAAAATGATCAGGTATGTGTTTAGAATCATTATTCTTGTCAACAGCAAAAATTAGAGTGCTTCTTCCAGAAGAATTATAGCTACTTTCGTAAAATTCCCCAGAAAGTCCCATTTCTTTGGCCATGGCATTAGCAGCCTTTACATAGTTTGCAACGTAACCGCAGTCAGTATACTTGGTACCTTTATCTGTATATTTTATTGTTTCGTCAGTTAAAATCGCTCCACTTCTGATAGCTGCATCCATAGCAGCCTTCATCTTATTTGTAGACAAAGTTCCAATTTCCGCAGCAGCAATTTCCGAAAGTTCATTTAGAAGAGAAGTTGCACAACAAGCATTTTCTCCAAAGGTATTGCTTACATAATTGAAGTCTCTCTGATTCATTCTTGAAACATCTCTAGAAATGGTTTCTGCTTGAGCAGGACCTGTAAAACCTGTAAGAGAGCTGTAAGAAGTACCATTAGGTAAAAGAAATACCCTTGGACTGTTCCAGTTGCCACTTGAAGAAGAATATGTACTGGCAGAAGAAATTCTTCCACCAATAATAGTTCCACCAGAAGAAGCTGAATAAGACGACGAAATTCCACTAGAAGGACGGGCAGCAGGACTTCCACCAGATGAAGCACAATATCCAGAACTTGAATGTGTAGAGCTGTTAGATGTAGAACGAGATGAAGAAGATGATGAACGGGATGACCGGCTACCAGTATAACTTCCTCCTCCACTTGAACCACTGTAACCACCGTTGATGTTGAGCAAGTCTTCAAAATTTAAAATGCGCACGTTTTTTAACAAAGATTTCATTTTTCCTCCGAAAATCTTTTTTTTTGTAATTGAATCAGCAGCAGAAAAACACTAAAAGACCGCCATGCAGGACTAGCAGTAGAAACACACAAAAAAGCTGCTCAACATATATAACGTAAATTAATTAAGAAAAATGAATTATTCAGCAAAAAAAAATAAGAAACAAACACTTTTTTAACAAAAAAAAAGGCTTCTAACCTAAGTTAGAAGCCTTTGCCACAGGTTGGGATCGAACCAACGACATACGGATTTTCAGAACGATTCAAAACCTGGGATAAATTTTCTTCACGCAAATACTATAGTCTAATACTACACATACATTAGGTATTTGTCAATTATCTTGCTTTCATTGGTTTCTAGTTGTTCTGTTTTTTGTTAAGTTTGGTGTTAAGTTTAATATTATCCGGAATTTTCCGACGTACGGACTAGTAATCCGTGAAAAATCCAGCGTTCTATAAGGGTGCTTATTCTGTAATTTCAATAAGGTTTTCTTCAAAAGCAACAATGCAGCTTTCATAATAGCCGTCACCAGTTGTACGTGGACCACTGGAAACAGAATAACCAGCTTCATCAAGTTTGGCTGTCAATTCGTCTACAGCTTCTTTACTTCCAACGCTGAAAGCTAAATGTGCGTAGCCAGTTCTATATGGGTTCTTTACTTGTTCTACAAGTTCTGGGCGGGTCATTATTTCAAGACGAGCTCCGTCATCAAAGATTATGAAGTAAGATCTAAAATCGGTATTCTGGTTGTGGTAGCCGTTATTGGCTTTTCCGTTCAGGTAGGTTACAAAAAAATCTTTTGCTTTTTCTAGGTCTTTTACATACAGAGCAACGTGTTCAATTTTCATAATAATTTTATTATAACATAGTTCCTGGAAAAAGGGTGCCTTTCTTGCCGTTCGTTCCAGCCGTACTTCGTACCGCTTCCACTCACTACATCCATCGAGTTCTAGAAAACGTTCCGTCCAAAAAGGTAGCAAAAAGACAGCTCTCTCATTCACTCATTCCGCTGCACTTTGTTCCGCTCCATTCGTTCATTCGTTCGCAGACTTTTTGCATATACCAGTAAGCTCGCACGGTGGCCTTTGTGCAAGCAGCGCAAGGAGCAATGCAAGCACAGTCAGCCCAGTCGCTTCGTGCATCTGCTTCGCAGTAGCACTCCGCTTTGTGGTCTGCCTGTTTCCGCAGGCGGGCCCATTTCCATAAGGGTACATTTTTCGTCGTCCGCAAACATCGCATTTTGAAATACAGTTCCTCGTGGCGGTTGCAGTAAGAACTCTTTTTGCGAAAGCCGCCAAAGGTCTGCATCGCGCTGAAAACTGGTCGTGAAAAAAGAAAGTGTCGTCCGCGAGGTCGCAACTTAAAATAGCGGGCACGCAAAAGTGTTCCCCCTTTCCCCCCCTAAGAACCCCCTCTTACCCCCTCCCAAAAAATAAAGAATGCTATTCTAGCTTAGGGGGGGACAGGGGGAACCCTTTTGCTCAACATTGCAGTTGTCCCGCTATTTTAAGATGCTCAGTTGGTCTTACAATGGCGGCTTTTTTGGGAACTATCTTTGTGTAGGAAAAATGATTGCCTCAATCGCACAGGGGACAAGCCCCTGCGCTCAATCGGCAAGGCGGCAACATCCGTGTTGCCGCCATTTACGCCGTTGTATTTCTTCTTCCAAAATGAATATGCCTCTTACGCAGGTCGCTCTGGTCGCGCGTCCTTGCGCTCCCGCCGCTTAGCGGGCCGAGGGTTCTTCCAGCTCCAGAAGCAGACTTGCCAAAAGTTATGGACGCTTCGCGCCCTTGTATTTGAGGCAAGACTGCTTCTTCCGAGTTTCTCTTCCAAGGCAATATTCCTCGTACAGTCCGCCTGAGGCGGACAAGCTGATTTCGTCTACTCATCTATTCACCGAGAAGCTACGTTCAGACAGCTTCCAAAAGCTGCGGATGCTTCGCAACCGCTTGGATTTGATAAGCAGTCTTCACTCCGCTGACTATCGATTTTAAGAATCTTGATGTATAATAATCTTATGGCAAAAGGAATCAACGAATACAAAAACGGCTACGATTTTTACAAGGATTCTGAAAGTGATCAAATCTGGCAGGTCGATACTCACGGCCAGGAAGGACCGTATCTTTTCAGCTTCGATCAGAAAACAGTTTTCAACTTCTGGACCGATTATCCTGATAAGCTGACTCCTGAACAGATTGAGATTTTCAAAAAAGAAAATCCAACGATGGCCGAATTAAAGTAAAAACTGCGGGGGGAGCGCGTGCAGCGGTCAAAAAAGTTTAATTTCGTATAACAGAATTTCAAAGTGCACATTGAAAGTGCAAATATAAAATATTTATTGTTATATATGTTTTTATAAAAAACACATATTTTTCTTTTTATAAGTGCACTTATAAAGAAATAAATAAAATATAGATAAATAGAATAAAGCTCTAAAAAATAAAATAACTTAATGCAACTTAAAACAAAGTGCAGATTCCCCAAAAATCACGCTCTTTTCTCGCTCTAAAGTGCACATTTTATGCACTTTTCATACATATCTTAAATATATTAATACGCATTCTAAAGACCGGCTTCTTTTAAAAGTGCGTATTTATCTGCACTGCAAACCCTGGGGGCACGGGGGAACTCAAAAAAAAACAAGAAATACAGTTTTTGTGTTATAATTTAATGAAAGAAGTTTGCAATTAAATATGAAAACAACTAAGCGTATTCGGCATTTTCATGATTCTCTTACACCTACAGAAATATCAATAATCGAAGGTGAAATATATGAATGCTACTGTTATGAAAAAATTGTAAATAAATATCAAAATTTTAAATTCATACGTTCAGAAGAAAACAAGTCGAAAAAAGATGGGTTTTATATTTCTTCTGCAGGTTGTTTGTGTTATCAATCTTATTCAATTGATTTAGGCGAGTTTGATATTATTGGATTTGATTCAAAAGGCAATGTCCATTGGTATGAAATAACTAAACAAAAAGTTAATCTTGCTTTTGTGGAAGATAAGCTTCAGCGTAAAAAAGAATTAATGAGCAAACTGTTTGGAAAATACAATTTATACTTAGTTATTCCAGAAGAAAAAAGTCAATTGTCAGGACTTGCAAATATCTTGTATATTCCAGAACCTGATTATACCAATCTTATTAAACAAGATTATATTTTCAATTTTAAGAGTAATAATTTTATAGATTTAGATTATCTGAATAAAAAGATTCATAAATATGATTACCTCAAAGAATTAATGCATCGTTCAAAAATCTTTTTCCAGAATAAGAACTCAAATTATAATTCATTCTTATTTGAAAGATTATATGATTTAGATAATATGCACAAAGATTCATTTTCATATTACAACGTAGAAAAAAAATGTTTTGGTATTATAGAAATTAAAGACGGCAAAATCTTTAAAGATGGAAAGCAAGTTAAAGGCATTAAAGCTGCACATAAAGAGATTACTCAAATTAGAAATATAATAATATTAGAGAAAAAAAATGAGCGTGTGAAAGTTTTTCTGTAAATGATATATCCTAAGATATTTAACAAGCTGGATAATGGCAAAATCCATTGTTCAGCTTGTTTTGACTATGCGTAATCCCGTTGCTTTTGTCAAGAATTATGTTAGAATAAATATTATATTTCAGCATAATTGACTAAGATAAATCGGAATTCGACAAGGAAGGACAAACTTATGAAACATTGTGGAACGCAAAAGCTAGAGACAGATAGACTGGTTTTAAGAAGATATGTGAATGAAGATGCTGCAGCGATGTATAATA
>JAILLQ010000016.1 GCA_024693045.1 Treponema sp. | reverse complement strand
TTTGTCCTTGTCAAAATTGACAGCATTCTCCAGTTCTACCAGTTCCCGAACATGAAGCAGAAGATCGTCTGCATATTCGTAGTACATTTTTTCGCTGATTGGAATAAAGTCGGTTTTGAAGTATTTGAGAGAGCCAGGGAGACCGTCTGAATAGGTTGAACCGTCCTTGCGTGATCCGGTTATTACAGTTTTAAGACGCTGATATGTGATTTCGCGACAGATATTGTTTTCGTTGTTGGTACAGAGAATGAATTTACGGTGACCACCATCTTCGGCATTGAGTTTTAGTACGGCGTGACCGGTTGTGCCAGAGCCCGCGAAGAAGTCGAGGATGGTGGAAGTCCCTGTCGAAGCCATAAAAATTATATCTTTAATTAAATTCAATGGTTTAGGAAATGAGAATTTTTTTTCATTAAAAATCTGTTCAAGTTCTGCAGTTCCTTTTCTAGATGTGTAATCAGAATTATCAAGTATACTCCTAATAAGTTTTTCATCATGTCTCATTTTTTGAACTATTCTATATTCCCCATCAGAAACTTTATAACCGATTATTTCCTTGTTTAAGTTCTCAATTGACTTTTCCTTCCCCCATCTCCAAACAAATTGAACATTATTTTTTACAGATTTAGGCGGATATATTTCAATCCAATCTTTTTGTTTTTCTAAAGAAATTTCATAAAAATCATCATTCAGATTATTTGGATTCAGATAAAAAGGATAAAACAAATTTGGTCGGTTCTCATTTGTAAATGCCTCATTACTGTTATAAAGAGGATGAATATTAAATCCACCTTTTTCATCAGAATACTTAAAGGTTTTATCTAATACGGGCATCAAATTTGTTTCAACTTTATCAAAATTTTTAGCATAGAAGAGAATATACTCATGCATCTTTCCAACAAAACCATAATCTCTTGCATTAGGGGTTGATTTTACAATAAAAATTCCAAGATTATTATTTTCTCCATAAATAGAGTCACATAGCATTTTTAAATTATTTATTTCATTATCATCAATGCTTAATAGAATTACCCCCTTATCAGAAAGTAAGCTTCTTGCAGTTTTTAATCTTTTTTCCATAAATGAAAGCCACTTTGAATGTCTGAACTGGTCAACGGAATCTACGTAATCATCATCATAGACAAAATCTTTATTTCCCGTATTGTAGGGCGGATCAATATAGATCACATCAATCTTTCCTCGGTGTGTTTTTTCAAGCAGTTTAAGGCTGGCAAGATTGTCCCCTTCAAGTAGAAAGTTTAACTCACCACCGTTATCTACGAACAAATCTTTTTCTTCTATAAGAATAGGTGCATTTTGCTCTAGCTTTTCATCAATTGCCTCGCGGTGTTCTTCAAACACAAGTCCGTACTTTTTGCCGTTTACTTCGCGAGTAAGGTCTCCGAGATAACTAATCAACTGAGAAGCATTTTTATCATTCGAGTTTTGTTCAATAAATGATTTGATTTCTGCAATTTTTGCAAGCAAAGCCTGTCGCTTTTCACCTGAGATGTTGGTAGACATGATAATTCCTTGTTAAAACAATAAATATTTTATAATTGTTGTATATACCAATTTTATCTCTATAAATGTTGTTTGTACACAATAAAAGTGTATGAATTTATCGTTTAAAATAACAATGTGATTGATTTTCAAGAGGATTTTATAAAAAATCTCAAATTTTATAGGAAAGAAAGAAATATTTCTCAAGAAAAATTAGCAGAAATGTGTGATTGTGGTACATCAACAATTGGATGCATAGAATGCGGTCGACAAACCCCTTCTTTTGATAATATCTGTAAGATTGCAACCGCTTTAGGTGTCCATCCCGCAGACCTTTTTCTAAGGAATGCATCAAGCACGGTTAATAACACAAAAACACTCTTAAAAGAAGAACTCCTTCCTCTTATAGAAAACTTTATTGAGAAGAAAATGTAAAAATTGACGAAAATATAGGCTTATGTTATATTTAAAAAAGGAAAGACCAAAGTTTATTTGGTCGTCTCCACAGTTTTAGCAAGAAGCCGCCTGTGTTTGTGAGACTGAGGCGGCTTTTATTTTACTCTTTTACTTTTTAAGGTAAGAAAGCAAACTAAGAATTAGAATAGCTAAATTAATAGCCAACGAAATAACTTCGTAAATCGTCATCTTAGAGCCTCCCATTCAAATATTTCCAGCAAGCCGGATTTAGAGTCTGGGAGACGCCGCCTAAACTATGGTCTTTCCAATAATTTAAATTATAGTTATTTACGCGTATTATGTATAGTGTTAAATTATTGAATTAATATCAAAAGCAGGCTATTTAGAGAAATTGACGAGGGTAAAAGACAGTGTTATATTAAAAAAAAGGATAGACCAAAGTTTATTTGGTCGTCTCCACTGTAACGAACAAAGCCGCCTAAGTGGGTTAGACTAAGGGCGGCTTTTTTGTTTTCTACTAATTTTTATTTAGTTATTTTTACGTTAGCGCTGGGAGCCCCGCCGCAGGCGTTCCGAAGCAGGTACTGCGTAGGAATGAGCGTAGCGGAAGGGCGGACATAGCGACCCGAATGAAATGAGGGGAACGCCATCAAAAGGGACAAGTTCTTGCCGCCTACAAAAAAAAGCTGCCCTAAAAGAGCAGCTTTAATTTCCTAAAACTTCAAATCCAGATTTATTGGATGGCAGTCAAAGTTACAAAAGATGAAATAACATCTGTCTTCTTCACCTGGAAGTTAGTGCCATTATTGCGAATTGTCCAGTTACTCTTTGATGCAGATAGACAATAAGAGAAGATATCATAAGAAAGTCCTTCAACTGTATCATAGACAGTAAGAGTTGAAGGGTCTGTTACTGTGTTTGTGCTGTCCAAATAGAATGTAAGCTTGCTTCCAGAATCTGAAACAACTGCATAAAGATATTTCGTTGCATTATCAATAGTTACAGTGTCTGAAGAAACATACTTACCATTCGATGGATATACCCATGTATTTGTGCTAGCAAGTTTGAATGAATCGGTTACCATAGACACAGATATTAAAGAACCAGATGTTGTTTCGGTTATAGAATAAGCATAATAAGATGTACTACTTCCGGAAATGTAGCGAACTAAACCAGAAGTAGAACCATCGTCTACAATTATTTTGTAGGCATTTACCCAATTAAGCGAAGACATTCTAACCCATACTAGCTCACCTGTTTTAGTCGATACAAGATCTCCATCCTGAGCATTACCGGCAGCTACCCGTAGATAAGCAGCATAATTTGCATATTTTTTTGCAATACAGGTTCCATTTTCTTTATTAATTTCAACAATAATATTTGGATGATTTTGAAACATATAAGTTCCAGTTGAAATACCTGGTGCAGTTGGATCACTTGTAGGCTTTGGGGGATACGAAGTAGTAGATGCTGACGAAGGCAAAGTCGTCAACAAAGGCGATATAGTTGTTTCTTCATCAGTGTCGCAAGACATAAGCGAAAACGAGCAGGCAAAAGCCAAAAGTGAACAAGCAATAATAGAAAGAATTCTTTTCATATTAATAAACTCCTCTTAGATATAATTTTTTTAATAAGGCAGTTCATATATTAAAAAGATTAACAGATGTTACAAATAAAGATTTGCAAATGTTATAATAACTATACGACGACCCTTATTACCATAGAATATTATGTGAACGATTTTAAATTAGAAATATCAAATTAGCAAGTTTTTTTTTCAAAGAGATTAAAACTTGCTGAAGTGTCCATTATTTTTGTATTATATATTATTAAAATGAAAAAAGCCTTTATTAAAATCCTTGATGTATCTTTTTTATATGATGATAAAGAGTTCAACAAGTATTATGAGAAAATGCCGGAATACCGCCGTAAAAAAATCGACTTTTTCAAGTTTAAAAAAGACAAATGTTTAAGTTTGGGCGCAGGCATACTAATGAACGATTTGATTCAGCATGCAAAAGAGAAGCTTTTTACAGAGGACGGTCAAAAATCTTTCGAAGTCGATTTTTCTGAACAGGGAAAACCTTTTTTTAAATACCAGCCTGACCTGTACTTTAGTCTTGCTCATTCAGAAAAAAAAGTTATAGCAGCCATTTCTCAAAAAAGAATTGGTGTAGATATAGAAAAAATTGACGAGAAAAATAAAATAAATCTTAGCGAATGGACAAAAGCAGAAAGTTATGTAAAAGCCCTAGGACTATCCCTTTCTGACTTCATAGAGGGCAGAATACTTCTTCCGCCTGAAACCAGCTTTACGCAATGGAGTGCAGACGGCTATATATTCTGCATCTATGAAGAAAGGTTATGATTCCGATTTGTCTGACTTTTATGTTGTGGCAAAAAAGTTCAACATTTCAAGTGCCCTCAAGAATTTCTCAATATAAGTAGAATCAGGAATAGACCAAGTGAAACCGAGTCTATAGAGGGCTTTTATCGTAAAGTGGTTATCATTTCTGATTGAATGTCGAAGACTTCCATCATTGTTGCAGTAAGAAAGTAGTGAAGAAACCTGAACCATTTTGCTTTCGTTGCTCAAGGCGGAAGAAAGTATTTGGTCAAACTCTTTCTGCTTTACGATATTAACTTTCATTCCAAAAGAATTGCAGGCATCGATGATATTTGCAAAATGCACTGTATGACAGTTTCGGTTGTTAAAGACGGTAAATTTGTCCGGAGTTCCTCCCAAAAGGATGAGCGATTTTGCTACATAGTCTATTGGAGAAAATTCAACCTCGGAATCGAGACGTTCAACCGGGAAAGCACCAAGAATTTTATAAGCCTTTAAGCGGGACATAAATCCATTTGTCTTTGCGTTAATTTGGAATTCACCATCCTTCCAGCGACTTGAAAGATTACCGACTCGGATTATCTTTGCCCTTAAGCCCTTCTGTTCAATTGAATCTAGAATCGCAAGTTCAGCCTTTAGTTTAGAATCTACATACTGATTTTCGTGAATTTGTCCAAAGTCGCACATAGTTTCAGTCATCTTAAAATCATCGCCAAATTCTGGTCCACCTTCGCCGGCAACACTAGTTGTAGAAACATGTATCAACTTTGCACCTATAGCCAGTGCAACTTTGATCAAATTTTCAACTCCGTGAAAATTAACTTTTTCTATTGAATCATCAACTACAAAATGTTTTACACAAGCCGCACAGTTGATAATTTCAGAAACCTTATAACTTTTCACTTTTTCAGTCAGATTCTCTTCTGTGATATCTCCTTCAACCAAATAAATCTGTTTTCCAAAAAGAGAATCCAAGGTCTCTGCAAAATAATAGAAGTACATAATGTTAAGACGATGTTCAAGAGTCTTTTTTCTGCTTTGTCTAATCAGGCAGTAAATCTTTCTGTTCGGCTCTTTCAAAAGTTCTCTTAAAACATGGATTCCCAAAAAGCCTGTACACCCAGTAAGAAGTACATCTCCAAGCGGTGTGTACGAAATATCATCCAGCTGGTCAAAAGTATTACAAGCCAGGGATGGACGAATTTTTGTGCTTATTTTTCCAGACGCCTGTGTTTTAGTAGTAACTATTTCATCAGAACTTTCTGCATTTGAACTAGCATCTTCTGTTAGGCTGTCATTTATAAATTTTGCCAGAAGCTGGGGAGTTGGATTCTTGAATACATTCTTATAAACGAGATTATAGCCTTTTCCCAGTGCAAAACTTACAATCTTTGTTGCACTTAAACTTGTACCGCCTATCTTAAAAAAGTTTTCTGTTGCTCCGACTTTTTCCCGCTTTAAAATCTTTGCGAAAGAATCGCAGAAAAATTTCTCAAGTTCGTTTGCCGGTTCAACATATTCTGCTTCATCAAATTGAACAGAAGTTTCTGGCAATGCTTTTTTATCAATCTTACCGTTTGTGTTCAGAGGCATTTCATCAAGCTGCATAAGTACATCTGGAATCATATATGGAGTGAGTTTTGTTGCAAGGTAATTTTTCAGCTCGGTGAGATCAATTTTTCTTTCAGCGGTAAAAAATCCTGCAAGATAATCTTCACTACCATTATTGCGCACAATCACTTTAACAAGTCTGACTTTGTCAAAACTTGAGATTACATTTTCTATTTCATCCAGTTCGATTCTTAAACCACGAAGCTTAACCTGATTGTCCAATCGGCCAAAACATTCCAGAAAACCTTTTGATGTAATGCGAACTTTATCACCGGAATGATAAGCCTTTAATCCTCTGTAGTTTACAAAAGCCTTTTCACTTTTCTCCGGTAGATTTATATAACCCCGGCCAACGCCTTTTCCACAGATTAAGAGTTCCCCCTGAATTCCCGGAGGCAGAAGATTCATTTTTTTATCAACAACAAAGCATTTTACATTTGGACCAGGACGGCCAATCAAAACCCGCCGGCCAATTTCCACCTCATGTCCGGTAGGAGCAACGCTTGTTTCCGTAGGACCATATCCGTTTATAAAATGAAAGTCAGGATTTAAAGTCTTTATCTTTTTTACAAGCACATCTGGAAGATTTTCTCCGCCGATGTGTCCACCTTTAAGATTCTTCAGAGCCGCGTGCAATTCTTCAAAATCATAAAGACTGGAAAGAAAACTTGGAGTACATACAATCGTTTCTACCTTGTACTTAAGCATGAGCTGATTGAGCTGCAAAGGATTGTGTATTTCGTCTAGAGTTGCCATTACAAGGGTTATGCCGTTACAAAGAGAAATGTATCTTTCTGTTATAGACATATCAAAAGCGATTGATGTAACAGAAAGTGATGTTTTTACACCCTTTACCAAAGAATAATGAGAAACATTTTTTTCGCTGAAAGTAACATAATTACACATATTCCTGTGCTCAAGCATTACTCCCTTTGGTCTTCCTGTTGATCCAGAAGTGTAAATACAATATGCAAGGCTATCTACAGGGATTTCAATATCAGGGTTTTCATCACATTTACTATCTGAAACTTCCTGAATCAATTCTTCAATCGTAAGAACCTGACATGGCTTAGCTTCTTCAAAAAGAGAAGCTCGTTCAGCCTTTATCTTTTCTGTAGTAAGAACAAAAGGACTATCTGCATCATGCAAACAGAAGGAAATTCTGTCATCAGGATACTCTTCTACCATCGGCAGGAAAGCTGCACCCGACTTCAAAATACCCTGTTCAGCAATAAAAATCTCTTTTGTCCGGTCAAAAACCATACCAATAATCGTATCTTTATGAACACCCCGCTTTATAAGAGCATGAGCTACTCTATTTGCAAATTTATTCAGCTCAGCATAAGTGAGAGATTCGTTATTCACAATAATCGCTGTTTTTTCAGGATTTTTCTTTACCTGTCGCTCAAAAAGCTTGTTTACGCTAACAACTTCAAAATCAATATCATTTCTGTTCAATTCATCGTAAACTTTTAAACTTTCTTCAGAAACGAGAGAAATTTCAGAAAGCTTAGTCTTTTCTGCAAAGCCTTTTATCGCCATATCCAAATTCTTAAGGAGCTGGCGAACAAAGGCATCCTCATAAAAATCAGCCTTGTATTCAACTTTGTAAGAAAATTTTCCACCCTTTATGTATACTTTGATATCCAAAGCTGTCTTTGCTGCGTTCAAGCGAAGAGGTATTATTTCTGCCGCTTTTCCACACATCTTATCAAAATTAAAAAAATCTCCCTGGAAAATAAACTGAATATCAGCCTTAATTCCGAATTTCTGGCTTATCTCTGCAAATGAATACAAATCATTTGCCATACTGTCCATAAACTGAGACTGTGTAATCTGGCAGAGTTTAGCTACATCATCATTCTTTTCTATATTTACATAGACTGGAAGAGTCTTTACCAGCATATCAACTGCATTCGTCATTCTGGAATCACTTCTGCCGTTATATATTGTTGTAAAAATTGAATCTTCCCGGTAAAGATATTTTGAAAGAAGATAACCGAACGCCGAAAGGTAAAAGGCATTCATTGAAACATTATTTCTTTCGCAGGCCTTCTGAACAAGTGTAAAATCTACACTACTTTCCATTTCCAGACAGCCATAAGTATCTTTGATTTCACATTCATCAACTGATTTTGAAATAAAGCAGTCCGGATCACAGCCGGCAAATATTGAAGAATAATAGTCTTCTGCATCTTTGAGTACCTTTGTTTCACGGGCAGCTTCTTCTTCTAGAGCAATTTCATAACCAGAAAAAGTTTCACTTTCCACCTGCTTACCAGAATAAGCTTCGCCTATATCATGCAGAAGAATCGAAAGTGATTCTCCGTCTGCAACAATATGGTGAACCTCCAGGAATAAATATGCAGCTTCTTTTGTACTAAAAATCTTTGCGCGATATAAATTATCTTTCAAGAGATTGAAAGGCCTAAGAAGACTTTCTTTAGAAGGAAGTTCCGAACACTTTACTAATTCCACAAAAGGAAGGGCATTGTCATTTCTTCTTGCACGAACATCTCCGTCTGAATCTGTAAACAATTTCATCTTTAGGTAAGGATGGGCATTTACAGTATTTTCTATAGCCTTTTTCAAAAGGTTCAAATCAATTGAAGAATCAAGTTTTAAGCAAATCGGAATGTTGTAAATCGTAGTTTCTGGATTTGCGGAAGTTTCTACAAAGATACCCATCTGCGTCATAGTCAGAGGATAATCTGAAAGGCGTACCACAGAGTCAGATTTCTTTTTTGAAAGCAAAAGTTTTTCAAGCAGCAAGACGGTGTTATTTGCCTTAAGCTCGGAAGTTTTAATAGGAAGATCAAATATTTTTCCGAGCATAACATTCAGTTTGAGCATTGCAATCGATGTAAGTCCATAACTAGAAAGCTGAGCGTTTACGCTGATTTTATCCACCGGAATTCCAAGAAGTTCCGAAACCGCACCACTGATTTTTTTCTGTACCTCGGTAGAAGCTGGCACGATTTCTTCTTCCTCAAAAACAGGAGCCGGAAGTTTGCGTTTATCAACCTTGCTGTTCACATTTAATGGAATTTTTTCTATCTGCATGATTGAAGCCGGAACCATATAAGGCGGCTTTGTCTCAAGGATAAAATCAGAAAGAGCTTTTTTATCAATCTTTTTATCTGACACAATATATGCGGCAAGCATCTTTCCACCGGACGGGCTGTCCAGCGCAATCACCGTTGCATCCTTAATATCTGCAAAATCGCGGATAACCTTTTCCACTTCAGTAAGTTCTATTCTGAATCCGCGCACTTTCACCTGACCGTCGTTTCGTCCCGCTATTGCTATACTGCCGTCTGGAAGCCAGGAACAAATATCTCCTGTTTTGTAAATTCGGTCATACGGAGCATCCGCTCTGAACGGATTTTTTACAAATGCAGCCGCAGTTTTTTCCGGCAGATTAAGATAACCGCGTCCCACCTGAGGACCGCTTACACACAATTCCCCCCTCGCTCCATAAGGCAAAAGTCTGTTGTTTTTATCAAGAATGTATAAAATCAGATTGTCGTTAGGCTTTCCAATCGGAATAAAGTTCTGTCCGCTTTCAATCTTCGCACACGTTACATAGATTGCACATTCTGTCGGACCGTAGGCATTTATAAAATCCAATTCCTTATTAAATTCAAGAGGAACAAGTTTTTCGCCGCCGACCATTATATATTTTAGCGTCTCACAATTTGACATTTCAGCAAAAGCTCGTCCCACTTGAGTCGTCATCATAGTGGAAGTTATTTTGTTCTTACAAAAATAATCGTCAATTCCTGCAAGGTCCAGACGGATTTCTTCATCAAGAATATGAAGTTCCCCGCCCGCACATAAAACAGGATAAGTATCAATCATATTTGCATCAAAGCCGTAACTTGCATACGCAGCATGTTTTGACTTTTCATTAACCCCTGAAACTCTAAGCTGGTAAGAAATTGTAGCTGAAAGATTCCTGTGTTCAAGTACAACGCCCTTTGGTATTCCTGTTGTTCCCGATGTATACAGAATAATAAAGGCATCATCCCCTTTTATGTCAGCCCAGCCAGAGTTACCTGAAGCAAGTTCAGATGCCATTTCAAGTTTTTTGCTATCAAGTTCTATTTCATCTGTGTAAATTACATCACCCTCGTATTCGTCAACCAGTCCCCGCAAATCACGGTCACAGATTAATAACTTTGAGGCTGAGTCTTTCATCATGTAGTTCAGACGTTCCTTTGGATAAGAAGGATCAAGTGGCTGATAAGCTGCCCCTGTACGCAGAACGCCTATAGAACAAAGCGGCATAAAATGACTTCGATGAATCAAAACTGAAACGAAGCTGTTTTTTTGAACTCCAAAAGAATTGATTTTAGCGGCCAGCCCCCCTGTAATCAAATCAAGCTGGGCATAAGAAATCCTTTTTTCATTAAAGACGATCGCAGTTTTTTCAGGATTCTTTTTAATCTGCTCCTTTATCAAATCAATTACAGTCAGATTTTCATCCTCTTCTACAGACTTTCCCTTAAACTTATCAAAAAATTTAAGAGTAGAATCATCTGTAAATTCTATTTCTTTAAGACTTTTTTTCAGTATGAATTCCTGAATAACTTTCTGATATGCAGCTACAAAAGCCTGAATAAAGATTTCAGAATACTTTGACGGATTGTATGCCATTTCTACAAGATACTTTCCGTCCTTTTTATAAATAAAAACAACAAGATTACCTATTGAGTTTTGAGAAATAAGTCTCTTGAAATTACATTTTACACCGTCAATTTCGAAAGAATCATAAATTTTTCCCTGGAAAACAAAAGATATTTCACTTCTAAAACGAAGTTCATTCACAAGCCTGCTAAAATCAACATTAGAATGAATAAGACTCTGCTTGTACAAAGCTGAATTATTTTTAAGCATTTCAACAATGCTATCATCTTCGTTAAATTTAGCATAAAACGGAAAAGTCCTTACTAGCATTCCAAATTTCGACTGGTATTCACTGCTTCTACGAGATGCAGTTACAGTAGAAAAAATAGCCTCCTCTGAACAGTTATATTTTGAAAGAAGATAGGCAAAACTATTTATAAAGATTGAATTTTCTGTAACTCCATTTGTTTTTGCAAAATCAATAAGTTTTTTTTCTTCTACAGAGATTTCACTTATAAGTTTTTTTGAATCTCTTGAATTTTCGCCATGTATATCACCGTATAGAAGACCTTCAGCCTCGCTTCCGCTTAATAGCTTTTCATAGAATTCAAAATCAGACTGCTTTCTACCATTCTGTTCAAGTTCATTTTCGTCCTGACGCAATTTCTCGAAAGAAATCAATTCAACCGGAAGTTCTATTCCTTCATACGCAGCCTTTAAAGCCTGTTTAAATAAAGTATTACTAGTACCATCCCAAATAGCATGATGAATATCAGAAAAAATGTAGACAGAATTTTCTGTAGGGTAAATATCAATATAATAGAGCGGCGAGTTTTCCAGTTCAAAATGGTGAAAATAATTTTCTGAAATTTTTTGAATTTCTTCTTCGCTTGTAAGTGGATGCAATTTTACGCGTTCATCAATGTACTTAGAACGCTTTTCTTCATCCACTACATTGTAAAAACTTCCGTCAATATTCCTGATTGTAACAGCAAAAGCTTCATAAGTTTCGCAAATTTTTTTTACAGCTTTTAACAACCTGTTTGAATCAAGTTTTTTTTCGAATCCATAGCGAACCGTGATGTTATACATCGATGATTCGGGATTCTGATAGTTTTCAAAATAAACACCAAGTTGACTCGAAGTAAGTAAAGTAACCTTCTCCATAAAAACACCTCTTCTCTATCTTTTACCAAATTTGTTCCCTGCAAGAAACACAAAAAACGTAAGAATTTCTGTCACAATAAATGCGACCCATATACCTTTTATCCCCATTATGCCGCTGAAAACAAAACACAGGGGAACAATAAAGACAAAACCTTCACAAATGCTCATGAGAGTTGAAATCACTTTCTTCCCCATTATAGGAAGCAGGTAAATCATGAAAAATGTGAAGCACATACCGTAAAGACTGACAGCGTATATTCTTATACTCTGAACACAAAGCATAATCGCCTCTTTATCCTCTACTCCATGAAGCCGAGTAAAGGCTCCCGCAAAAAACTCAAGAAGAAGTACAACCAGGGTCGTAAACACAAATAGCGAAAAGCCAGAAATCTTTATGACACTCTTAAAATTATCCCAGTCTTTTGCACCATAATATTTTCCGGCAAGTGGCACCATGGAATTGTTAGCACCAGCACTGAACATACTTGCCAGAGAAAGACAGGATAAACTCACCGACATAACAATAAGTCCTGTTCCCCCGTTAAGTTTTTGCGCTAGATTATTTAATATCACAAGCTTAAATGTAATAAGTCCTGTTCCAATGCAGGCAGGTAATCCCATAGCAAAAATACTTCCGGTCTTAGAAAGAGAGCCTTTAAAGCAGACCTTAAAACTTCTTTCCCTACGGAAAAAATAAGTCATATTTACAAGGCATTCTACGACAAAACAAATTAAAGTTCCTAATGCTGCTCCACGAACTCCCATTTCCAGAGGGCCCATAAATAACCAGTTAAAAAATACATTGCATACATTAGAAAAAATCACAGCTGCAGAACCGATTTTAGGAAAGCCATCAGCACGAGAAATATTCTGAATTACAGCAGAAAACAGTCTGAAAGGAACAATAAAAATAAAAATCAAATAATAACTCTTTGCAAGGTCCTGAATTGATTTGTCTTTAAGTAAAAAAGCAAGAACAGAGTCTGAACAGAGAAAAAGAAAAGCTAGAAATAGAAAACCAAAAAGAAGGCTCCAGAAAAGAGATGCTCCAAGCACCTGATTACAGTCATCATTTTTGTGTTGACCTTTCAGAACAGAAATAGCAGCAGAAGCCCCAACACCGATAAGAACTGAAAGAGTGTAAACAAACTGTGCAACGGGCATACAGGCATTCGCTGCCCCCATTTCAATCGGATTAACAAAATTACCGATAAAAACCTTATCAATGATATTAGCGCTCTGAGTCGCAATTGCCATTAAAACACAGGGGAAAAAATAAGAAAAATATTCACTTATGAGAATTCTATTTTTATTTTTCATGTCATTTATGATAGCATGGAATTTTCTAATATTGTAAAAATCTTTACATACATATATAACTTTTCTACATTTTTTACATTTTTAAAAAATCAATGGTATAATCTAATCAATTCATATATCAAGGAAGTTTAGTATGAATAATGTAATAAATACAATTCTACTACCCTTTAAGAAGAGTAAAACAGTTCCAATTACTTTTGCATTAACTATTCTCAATTTAGTCCTTGTTATCCTGATTCAGTTATGGATTAGCTTTCAAAATAAAGTGATTATAACCTATGACCAGTCTGGAGATCAGAAAAGTCAATCCACACCACTCTTTATCGCTATGGAAATTCCTTTAAGATCTGACGGTTATAAAAACTGCTGGCAGGAAGAAAATGGACTTTGGGGAAGTCAGTACGACATTTATATTCACAACGACAAAGACTGTCCTTTTGTTGACTGGATTTTAGAGATGTCGGTACCAGAAGAAGCCAGAATAGATTCCAGCTGGAACGGGGAATACACACAAAAAAGTGGAAAGATTGTAATTAAAGGAAATAGTCAAGCATTTACATTAGTAATACCAGGTCATAATAATGCCAAAATGGGTTTTGTTTTATACACAAAAGAACTTCTTCAAAATTGCGATTTTCATTTAACAGGCCGATTTATAAGAAATCCTTTAAAAACCCGTCTCTTTCTTACAGCATTAATCGTCTTATCTTTACTAACAATAATTTTTATTGTAACAGTAGTTCTCTTCTTTCTTGTAAGGCGACAGGCAAATATTGACAACCAAAAAATTGAAAGCCTTATCAAATTATGCGCCCGCTTTATCGATGTGAAAGATGAATACACTATCATGCATTCTTCTCATGTTGGCTACTACGCAAAAAAAATTGCAGAAAAAATGGGATTCAACGAAGATTTTCAAAAGAATATATACTATATGGGAATGATGCATGATGTAGGAAAAGTATTAATTCCCCGTGAAATTTTATGCAAAGCATCAAACCTTGACAGTAAAGAATGGCAAGAAATGAAAAAACACACTATATACGGCTCGGGTATTCTTGAAGGTTTTACTACCGTTCCCGGAATAAAGGAAGCGGCTCTATATCATCATGAACGTTATGACGGTACAGGCTATCCTTTGGGATTAAAGGGAGAAGAAATACCTATTCAGGCAAGAATCATTGGAGTTGCAGACGCATACGATGCCATGCATACAAACCGCTCTTACCGCTTACACCTGTCGGAAGAAGAAATCCTTGATGAACTGGAAAGAAACAAGGGCAGTCAATTCGATCCAAAAGTTGCAGATGCAATGATTAGTATGTTGAAAACAAATACACTCAAACAGCCAGAAGCTGAAAAATAATAACAAAACATTCCGTTATTAAAAGAAGACTTTTTCTTTCCCTGCATTTCAGTCTATACTTTGTGTATGAAAAAACTCTTACTAATTACACTAACTTTTTTATTCACATTCACTCTCTTTGCAGAATCAAAAACCTTCTACCTTACCCGTCACGGACAAAGAGGAAATCCTGCTTATCAGAAAAAGTTCAAATACTGTGACGAAGATACCCTCATGCCAAAAGGTCAGGAACAGGCTCATCTTCTGGGGAAATATCTTGCAAAAGCGGGTTTTAACGGCTCAATTTACGTTTCGCCTTATTACAGAACTCTGCAAACAGCTTCTTTAGCAGCAAGTGAACTTTCTCCAGATTTACCAATGATTTTAGAAGCCAGAAGTCAGGAAATTGTAGGTATAAAGGACAACACGGGAAAAGTTCGCCATACAAAAAAATGTATGACAAAAAAGGAAATCCGAGAAAATTTCCCTAACATAATAATTCCTAAATCAGTGAAATTTCCATGGAAACTTGAAAACGAAAAAGAAAGCCAGACAGACCAGAGGACAGCAGAGCTTATAGAAGAGCTTCTTAAAAATTCAAAAGGAGATGTGTTTATAGTAGGACACGGAGGATTAATGCCTTCATATATCCGGGAAATGAACAGAAGGGGAGCAAAGTTTCCAAGACAAATAACTTATAATTGCTGCCTTTACCGTTTTGTTCTGGATACAGAAAGTGGAAAAGTAATAGACTTTTCAGACGAAACCTTAAACTATCTTCCTGACGATTTGATAACCGATAATCTGGCTTACATACTAATTAAACCGGAAAGAAAATAATAAAGAAAATATTTTGGGCAAAAAAAAAAGCTTTTTAAGTACACAACTTAAAAAGCTTTTTTTCTATAGGATTATTTTAGAGGAATTCCACAAGCCTTGTGGTCTTCTTCCCAAACTTGTGCAATCTGCAAAAGCTTTGCTTCGCTGAACATAGGTCCTGCAAACTGCATACCAATAGGCATATTATCAGTTCCAGCGGCATTACCTGCAGGAACATTAATTGAAGGAATGCGGGCTAAGTTTACGAAAACTGTGTACATATCACTCAAGTACATTTCAAGAGGGTCATCCACTTTTTGACCAAGTTTAAATGCAGGAGTTGGACAGGTTGGAGCAAGAACAATGTCGTATGATTCAAAAAGTTTTGCCATTTCACGCTGAATTCTTGCTCGTACGGTCATACCCTTTTTATATGTATCACCAGAAAACTGTTCAGAAAGTACATAATTTCCGATTACAATACGACGCTTTACTTCTGGTCCAAAGCCGGAACTTCTAGTATCAACATAAAGTTCATCATAGCCCTTACCATTATCAACTCTATTTCCGTAACGAATTCCATCGAAACGGCTAAGGTTAGAAGCAGCTTCACTCAAAGCAATTACATAATAAGAAGCGATTGAAGCATCCAAAACAGGAAGGTCTACTTCATCAATTTTGGCACCTTTTGATTCAAACCAGGCACGAGTCTTATCGAATGAAGCCTTTACATCGCTGTCCAAACCTTTTGTTTCAAGGAACTGTTTAGGAATAGCAATTTTAAGAGAAGACATATCAGCATAAGCCTTTAGGTCTTTTAGATCTTCTTTATTTGGCAAGTCGACACTTGTATCATCATAAAAATCTACACCAGCCATTGCATAAAGAGGTTCTGCGATATCTGAAGGAGTGTGCCCCATGATACCAACCTGGTCAAGGGAAGAACCGTAAGCAACTACACCCCAGCGGCTTAATACTCCGTATGTAGGTTTTAAACCGTAAATTCCACAGTAACTTGCTGGAAGACGAACTGAACCACCTGTTTCTGTTCCAATAGAGAACAAAGCCTGATTTGAACTTACAGCAGCTGCAGATCCACCAGAAGAACCTCCTGAAACGTATTCGCGATTGATTGGGTTTCTTGTAGCGCCATAAGAAGAATATTCTGTTGATGAACCCATTGCGAATTCATCCTGATTACAACGACCAAGAGGAATTGCACCAGCTTTTTCAAGGCGATCAATTACAGTTGCATTATATGGAGCAACATAGCCCTGAAGGATTTTTGAACCACAGGTAAGTTTGTGACCTTTTGACGAAATATTATCTTTGTTTGCAAATGGCAAACCTAAAAGAGGTTTTGCTTCAAAAAGGCTGTCCAATTTTCCTTCATTTTTTGCATCTGCAATTTCTTTATCACAAGCTTCAGCCTTTCTTAAAGCATCTTCGTACAATTCAAGAAAGGCATTTAAAGGCTTTTCACTGTTTTTGTCAGCTTCAAAAGTTTCAATCGATTTTTTTACAAGTTCAACACTGCTGATTTTTCCACTCTTTAACAGTTCGCGAACTTCTTTAATTGTATTTTCCATAAATTATTTCCTGTAAATGCGGGAATCCCCTTTGATTAAGCCCCTGCTCCAAGAACTTTTGGTACCTGGAAGTAACCGTCCATAAATTCTTCAGTTACTTTTTTTACGTCTGTAATATCAAGACCTAGAACAACAGTATCATCACGAAGAGCTTCAGCTGTTGTTGAAGGATATGCATCGTAAGGATTTTCACTGTCATCGTATTTAGAAAGAATATCAAAGTAGCCTACGATGTCGTCTACCTGCTTTTTTAGTGTTTCAATATCCGTGCTTTCTGGAGAAAGGCGCGAAAGGTAAAGGAGATTATTCAATGTCTCCTCGTCAATCTTCTTGTGAGTACTCATGGCTTTATTATAGAAGAATTGTGTTTTTTATACAACAAAGCCAAGAGCAAAGTAAAAAATTAAAAGCCCCTTATAGTTTTAAGAGGAAGGCCTTTCCTGCTGGAATTTTTACAGTTAGGATTCCATTTTTTGCCCTTGCATTGACTTTTTCTCCAAGAAAATCAAGTGAAATTTTCTGATCCGAAGCGAAATTTGAGCCGAACTGCAATAGCGGAATTTTTACTTTTACATCTTTTTTAGATGAACTTGCAATGGTGAACCACAGTTCTTCAGAAGTGAAACGGGCAAAAGCAAAGACATCACCTTCTTTGTAAACAACTTTAAATCCTCCATCACTAAGAGAATCCGAAGACGTTTTTAATTTACAAAGACTAGAATAAAGCTTATATGCATCCGTCGATTCAATATCCTTATCCCAAGGCATTGGATAACGGCAGCCTTCATTATTGTGCATTCTCCCGTCGATTTCGGCTTCGTCACCATAATACATATTTGTACAGCCGGGTAAAGTAAAAAGCATAATGACAGCCCCTCTAACATAATCTTTTGTCATGGAAGGATCATTATGAAAACGAGAAATATCATGGCTGTCCAAAAGGTTAAAAAGATTCTGCCTTATCACGTAAGGAAGACGGGCGTAATATGAACAAATCCAGTCAGCAACTTCAGAAGCTGAAAGTTTTGCAGGTATTTTTGATAGTTCTTCAGAGTTAGATAGGAAAAAGTCTGTCTGACCGTAAAAAGCTCTGATAGGACGACAAGAAGTAAAATAATTCATAGGAGAATCCCATTCATCGCCATTTAAAAATTCTGTACTGTCACTCCAGTCTTCAGCCAGAATATAAGCCTGATCATTTTCTTCCTTTATACTTTTTCTAATTTCAGGCCATATTTCATGGTGAAGTTGAATTTCGTCATTTCTCGCCATTACATCAGCAACATCAAAGCGCCAGCCATCCGTAGAAAAAGGTTTTTTAAGCCATTTTTTTACAAGAGAATCTTCCCCTTCCCAGACCTTTTGTCTTAATTTCTTGCTAGTATAATTTAGAGTTGGTAGAGTCGGAACCCCAAACCATGAGTGGTAAGATTTGCCGTCTTTTGAAAAGAAATAATATTCGCGCTCTTCGGAATCAGGATTGTTGTAAGCTCCCTCGTTTTTAGGAAAGAAAGTTGCATCGCGATTAAACCAGCGGTTTGCAATACCCGTATGATTAATAGAGACATCCAGAATTATTTTAATTCCATTTTTATGCAATTCTTCAACCAAGGAAACAAGAGCCTGATCACCACCAAAATGAGGATCTACATGAAAATAATCAAGACAGTCATACTTATGAACTGTAGCAGCATAAAAAATTGGATTTAAATAAATCGCATTAATTCCAAGTTTTTTTAAATATGGAATTTTCTGCTTTATACCAATAAGATCCCCTCCATAAAAATCCAGACAATGGGCCTTTTCGTAATCTTCTGGAACCGCTGACCAGTCTTTTATAAACTTAGTTTCATAGCCGTCAAATGTGTATTCCCCGTCTTTTACATTTAAAGACGGATCCCCATTGCAAAATCTTTCAGGAAAAATCTGATAGAAAACCGCCTTCTTAATCCATTCAGGCTGACTATAATTTGTTAGAATTCTAAAATTATGTTCTTCGTTCTGCAAATTTGAATGCAGTCCACTTTGATTGTAATAATATATTTTTTCTTTTGTAACTACAAAAAATTGATAGGAAAATTCATCTTCAAAAAGTTGAACCTTGGCCTCATAACGGTTTAATCCATTTTTACAGCCAACTAAATCCATTTTCAAAGGACGGGTTGTACCATTCCTTTTACCTGTAAGAAAAACATGAATTACAGGAGAATTTTTTGTAAGCTGCAGAGCAATTGTTACGATCTGTCCTTTTTTAGGCAGAGGATTCGACACAAAATATTTTGATCCATCTGAATAAACACTCAATTTCCAGTCGTTATAAGTATTCATTCTTTAATTGTATCACAAATTCATAATATGTAAAAAGAAATTAGTAGTACAGACTGTTAGTCGCGAATTATATCCAATTTTCTACCTTGATATTCAGGCATAAACTTTTTCTTTTCGCCAGTCTCAAACTGAACAGTTATTACAACTTCTCCGTTGTCTGCATTTGAAGAAATTATCTGGCCATAACCATAGTCGTCATGATAAAGACGGGTTCCCTTACACCATTTTTTAAGAAGTTCTGCTTTTGGCCCCAGATCCAAGTCTTCCTGAATAGATGCAGAAGAAGAATCGACATTTCGGCTATAAACAAGAGGAATCTTTCCAATTACTTTAAAAACATCCCCGGCTTCCATCAAAAAACGGCTAGGCATCATATTTTCATAATGCCCGTAAAGTCTGCGGCTTTTGCAGGAAGTTATATAAAGTTCATTCTTAGCCCGAGTTATTCCAACATAAAAAAGCCGACGTTCTTCTTCCAATTCTTCACCGATTTTATCTTCTCTTGGGAAAATACCGTTTTCAAGCCCGGTAATTATAACCCTATTGAACTCAAGACCTTTTGTATTGTGAAGAGTTATTAATGTAACACTGTCAATTCCTTCTTCAGTATCTTCTGCTAAAGAGCGGTCTAGTTCAATGGAATCTAGAAAATCCAGTAAGCCCTGCATCGTACAAGGATAATCCATAGCGCTGTTTACGATTTCGTTCATATTCTGAACACGGCTAGTGCCATCAACTTCATCCTGACTTCTGTGATATTCTTCCAAACCTGAATTTTCAATCAATTTTTCTACAAATATGCTGAGTCTGTCTGCAATCACTTCGCCGTTTTCTTCATCGTCTTCAGCAAGTAAAGATTTTTCCAGCAGCATCGACTTTAAGTCATTGATCAAGGCAGCAAAATCCTTTACACCCTCTTTTGCTTTTTTCGGAAGATTTTCTGAACAATTCTGACAGGCAGAAATCAAGTTCAAATCTTCAATAAGAGCTCCGGCTGTAGCATGAGCAAGTTCAATTATTTTTTCACGAGACTTTTCACCTATTCCCCTAACAGGCTTATTCACAATTCGTGTAAAAGCAATTTCATCCTTTTGGTTTGCAATCATTGAAAGGTAAGCCAACACATCTTTAATTTCTTCTCTTTCATAGAATTTCAATGAACCTACTACGGTATAGGGAATATGTTTATGTAAGAATTCGTTTTCAAAGCCGAAGGATTGTGCGTTTGTTCTATAAAGAATTGCAAAATCGCTGTACTTTGCCCCTTCCTGAACAGCACGAGTTATTAATGAAGAACAAAAAGCTGCCTCTTCGTCCTGATTATCCATAAAAGCCAAAAGAGGTTTTGCTCCCTCTCCCCTTTCAGCAACAAGAGTTTTTCCCAGCCTGTCTGTATTATTGCTGACTACAGCGTCTGCGGCAGCAAGAATTTTTCCCATCGAACGATAATTTCTTTCCAGACGGATAAGTTTTGTTCCTGGAAAATGATTTGCGAAACCCAAAATATTCTGAACTTCAGCCCCTCGGAATTTATAAATGGACTGGTCATCATCTCCTACTACGCAAACATAAGTACCACTATTTTCATCAATACCACTCAAGGCCTGTAATAGCCTAAACTGCGCAACATTGGAATCCTGATACTCGTCGACCATGATAACTCGGAACCTGTGTTGCATTTGCTTTCTGATTTCTGGATGACTTTCCAATACCTGAACGCATTTCATAATCAAATCACCAAAATCAGCGTTACCACTAAGTTTAAGGCGTTTTTCGTAGGCTGCATATAGTTCAGCAAGTTCTCCATCCTTGTCAAAATCAGAAAGATCGTCCTCAGGACAAAGGCAATAATCTTTACATAACGAAATTCGATGAACTACAGAATTTGCCTGCTTTTTTGTCAAAGATGGAATAGCCTTCTGCATAAGAGTTGCAGAATCATCATCATCATAAACTGTAAAATTCGGGTCTAAAGAAGCTTCTTCCGAATGCCTTCTTAAAAACCATGCGCCAAAAGAATGAAAAGTTTTTATAACCGAATCAGAGGCAAGAGGCTCAAGTTTTACGGCTCTTTCCCGCATTTCGTTCGCAGCTTTTTTTGTAAAAGTGACAGCTAAAATCTGCCATGGTTGAATATTTTCATGTTGTATAAGATAAGCAATTTTGGTTGTGATTACTCGAGTCTTTCCGGAACCTGCACCCGCAAGAATTAACAAGGGAGAACCAGAATGGATAACGGCTTCTGTTTGTTCAGGATTCAGACTTTCAAGATACTCATACGCCATCAACTACTCCTGCATTTCCGTAGCAAATTTCATTGTCTGAGCAGGAAGGCCCCTGTTCAATTCCGAATCGGAAAGGAAAATGCCGTCTAAGTCAACATCGCTTGAAGCAAGAATCTTAACTTTAACAAAGCGCCCTGTCTGTACCGCAGCATTTTCAAGAGGCAAGTCTTTTTCATAACGGACAACTACACTACCATCTACTTCTGGAGCCTGGAACCAAGCACGTCCGATAGCTATTCCATCCTCACCTTCTACAATTTCTTCTATCAGAACATCATATTCCTTTCCGATATGAGCTTTTAAATGCCGCTGAGTTATTTCATGCTGAATCTGGACTAGTTTTTCTGCTCTTTCTTTAGAAATCTTCTGTTTTACTCTGCCTTTAAAGGAATATGCTGGTGTATCTTCTTCCCGACTGTAAGGGAAACATCCTGACCAGTCACTTTCTATATTTTTTAGGAAGTCTCTTGAATTTTCGGCTTCCTGCTCTGTTTCACCTGGAAAACCGGTAAGAAAAGTTGTTCTTAAAGTTGCTTCCGGTAAAGCTTCCCTGATATCCTTTACCAGTCTCTGATATTCCAGACGGCTTCCCTGCCGATTCATTGAAATGATTACATTGTCATCGCCACTCTGAAAAGGAATATCAAAATAAGGCAGAAGTCTTTTATCTTTTTGCATCACAGGTAAAATATCACGATTAAAGTGATCCGGATGAATGTATAAAGTTCGTACAATAAAATTACCAGGCAAGGCAGAAATCATTTTCAAAAGCTTTGCTAGAGCCGATTCCTTTTCTGTTCCCCTGTTAATTCCATTTTCAATAAGAGGAAGAGGATACTGGCCGTCTCCAAAAACATTATCTCCTTCACCGGTTCCATAAGCCGCTAAATCCTGCCCTATCAGGTTAAATTCAACTATTCCTCGAGAATGTAAAAGCTTGATTTCATCGATAATTTCAGACGCTTTTCTACTTCTCAATTCTCCACGGATAATAGGAATAGCACAAAAAGTACAATGATTTGAGCAGCCTTCTGTTATTTTTATAAAGGCAGAGCCCGGATAAGAAAGCAGAACTCGACGATCCCCACAACAAACGCCTTCCTGTGGATAAGTCTGAACAGGTCTTTTGCCAAGAAGAAAAGGTTTAATAAATTCGTCTATTTTACTAAGGTCGCCGTTTCCAAAAATACCGTCAGCTTCAGGAAGAGCATCCTTTAGCTGATAAGCATACCTTTCTGCTAAGCAGCCTGTGAGTAATATTTTAGTTTCTGGATATTCATTTTTAGCACTTACAAGGGCATCAAGAGACTCTTTTTTTGCAGATTCAATAAAGCCACATGAATTGATAACTATGAAATCTGCTTCAGAGGGATCAAATGTCTGTTCCATGCCCAAATCGACAAAATGATTTAAAAGCAATTCACCATCTACTTGATTTTTTGCACAACCGTGCTGATCAATAAAAAACTTAGTCAAGTTCTATAACCACCAGCTTGTATTTCCCGTCAGAATCTTTAATCCACTTTATGTCTTCAACAAGAACCTGACCAGCCTTTCCGATTTCAAGATCATATCCCTTGGAATCCGCTGTAATAGAGAATTTTACAGTATTACAGTTAGACATCCACAAGCGGATACCATTATTAGCTGTCATAGTAACGATTTCACCGTTAGAGAAGTAACCTTCTACAGGTTCATGTCTGTCTACACGATAGCGGAATTCACAAGAACCTCGGAAGCTTCCATTCAAAGTAAATGGATAAGCTCGATTATCTTCAAGAATGACAGTTCTTTTCTGAGCTCCTAATTCAGAAGCAAAAGGTATTTCTGCTGTATCTGTAGTTGTAGAAGCAAGGTAGACACCACTACCTCTTTTTACAATACGAACCTCAGCACCACGACTTGAATCTGTAGCCGAAATATCAGAAACATAAATGATAAGGTCAGACATTGTATCACCGTCAATATCAAGTTCTGTTTCTTCGGCCAAATCTGTATATAAAGTTCCAACAGGACACTGAAGACCAAATGAAGAAAGAGTATCCTGAACTGTAAGAACTACATCCCCATCACTTGATGGATACAAAATCTGGTCTCCCTTGTATAAGCGGCCGACAAAAGCCTTGTCTGTTAATGGATATTTTTTTGAAGATGCATTTTTATCAAGTACAACTTCTTTTCCGTCATCAACAGATTTATTAAATACAAAAATATAAAGAAGAAGAAAAACTAAAGCACAGAATATAAATCCTGCTGTACTTACAATAGGCCAGAAGAACCATGGCTTTTCATGAACAATCAAGCCCTCTGGAACAGGAGATTCCTGAAGTTTTTTTGCACGGTATAAATTCAAAACAGTATCAGGATTTACATTCAGGTATTCTGCATAATTACGCATAAATCCCTGCATATAAGCTTCTCCAGGAAAAGCATTTACATCTTCGTCTTCAATTCCTTTAATAAAAGAAACAGAAATTGAAGTTTCTCTAGAAGCTTCTTCCTGATCTAATCCTTTTTCTTCACGAGCTTTTCTTAAAATTTCTCCATAGCTGTCCATCTAAACTACTCCGAAAACAAGAAATTATTGTAATTGTTTGCTGAAGAAGGAGGATCATAGATAAAACGCTGTTCTGTTAAATCCTGATTCAATTTGTATTCAGTAAAATTAAATATAAAAGACTCTCCTCGAGTAGTAACAGCTTCTACACGACGAATAAGTTTTGTTTCTGCATTAATTGCAAGTTTTATAAATCTAAATGCCTCTGAAGTGTTTCTGCGGTTCAAGACAAGTTTTACAACCTTTTCAGACGAGCCTTCTTCAAGAGGAACAGGAGCCTGTCCAATTTCGTAGGCTACAGAATAGTAACGAGACATCAAGGCAAGTCCTGCTGCTGTAGCAAGAGTTGCAGCATTTCCATCTTCCTTTACAGCCTGCTGCAAAACAGCAGCTGCATCAGGAAGGTAGATAGTAAGCATATCACCATTATAACAAATTACTTGATTTTCAGGAGAAGTAAAGTCCATACGAAGAAGGTTATCTTTTTTATAAGAAACCTTGCCTGTCATTTCCTGCTTATCAGCTTTTATATCAAAATCGGCTTCGTAATCTTTTAAACCTGCATAGTAGTCAGAAACAGTCTTAAAATAAGCACTTGCCGTTGTAATCCCCTGCCCAAAGGCAAAAGAAGATAGTGCAAAAACAAAAGCGGCAACAATGAATGAACGATACTTTTTCATAACGATAATATTATTATATTTGAACTTATTCTTCAACATTAGAATCCGTTTCAACTTCTGTTTCTATAGAAGAATTTTCTTTTTTTTCGTTATTTTCTTCATCTTCCGCTGATGCTAAGGCCTTAGAATCGTCACTAATCTGTTCGCAGTGTTTTGCCCCGTTTACGATTTCATAGAATTCCTTGCCGTCCATTGTTTCTATTTCAAGCAGACGATTTGCTATATATTCAAGTAAATCTTTATGCTCAGAAAGAAGTTTTCTAACATATTCATAACGTTCTTTCATAACTCTAGCAATTTCTTCGTCTATATAATTCTGAGTATCTTCACTGAATTCGCGAATAAGATTTGGTTCTCCACCTCGATTTCCCAATACGCCTTTTCCTAAAGTCATATTCTGGAATTTATCACTCATACCGAAATCAACAATCATGCTCTTTACAATGTCCGTTGCACGGGCAATGTCATTTGAAGCACCTGTAGAAATATCGCCTAAAATAATCTCTTCTGCTGCACGACCACCCATAAGTGAGTCTACTTCGCGAATAAGATCCTTTTTAGTCATAAAATTCTTTTCTTCTTCTTCGCGGTACTGAGTAAATCCTCCAACACCGTGCGAACGAGGAACTACAGTAATTTTATTAACAGGTTCGTGTTCTGGAGTAAAGGCTGCAACAAGTGCGTGACCAGTTTCATGCACAGATACCAGTCGCATTTCTTTTTTATTATCCTTACGGCTCTTCTTTTTTAAACCTATACTGACTTTATCGATTGCTTCATTAAAGTCTTCCATGGTTACCTTTTTTCGCTTGTTGCGAACAGCAAGAAGAGCTGCTTCATTTACAACATTTGCAAGATCTGCACCGGCAAAACCAGTTGTTCCATGTGCAATTGAAACAAAATCAACATCGGAATCAAGTTTTACATTTTTTGCGTGAATCCTTAAAATCTCTTCACGACCTTTAACATCCGGTTTTTCAACAGGAACCTGACGGTCAAAACGACCAGGACGCAAAAGAGCTGGATCAAGAATATCAGCACGGTTAGTAGCAGCAAGAATGATAAGACCTTTTTCGTTTTCAAAACCATCCATTTCTACAAGAAGCTGGTTTAAAGTCTGTTCTCTTTCGTCATTACCGCCGCCAAATCCGTTTATACGGCTTTTTCCAAGAGCATCAATTTCATCAATAAACACAATACAAGGTGCTTTTTCCCTAGCCTGCTTAAACAAATCTCTTACACGACTGGCACCTACACCGACAAACATTTCAACAAAGTCTGAACCGGAAATACTAAAGAAAGGAACGCCGGCTTCTCCTGCAACTGCACGGGCAAGCAAAGTTTTACCTGTTCCAGGAGGTCCTACAAGAAGAACACCTTTTGGAATTTTACCACCAATATCTGTATACTTCTTAGGTTCTTTCAAGAAATCTACGACTTCAACGAGTTCTTCTTTTGCTTCATCCACACCGGCTACATCCGCAAATCGGGTTTTTACCTTTCCTTCTTCAACAGCCTTTGCCCTGGACTGACCAGCTCCAAAAATACTGCCCATTCCATTTGTTCCGCCACCCATTTTTCTGAAAATAAGAAAATAAACCAGAAAAATTATTGCAAAAGGAACAATTAGATTCATCAAAAGAGAAATAAGATAATTATTCTGTTTTTCTACGAACTTATAGGTAAGACCCTTTTCATCCAGGAGTTCGATGAAACTGTTCATTGGATATCCAGATGTTCTATATACTGCTCTTTTTTTCTGTTCTGTTTTAAATAGAGCAATCCCCTTCATAGTAGGATTTTCAAGAATAACTTCCGGTCCATATCCCAAGTAATAGGTATCACCGATTTCTACTTCAACAATACTTCCGTCCTCTACAAGAGATTTAAATTTAGAAAATTCTATTGAAGAAGTTGACTTACCCATCAAAAAGAAATCACCTATAAAAAGTGCAATCAAGACTAAAAATAAAATTCCTAAAAAAGGAAAACGTTTTGGTTCTTTTCCATTCTTATTATTTTTGTCTTTATTTTCTTCCGGACCTTCTAATTTAAAGAAATCATAAGGATCAAATTCATCTTTTTTATCTTTTTTTGGTTCTTTGTTTTCACTCATACTATTAAAAATAACCTCAATTTAAATATACGAATTATTTTGTAAATTGTCGACATAAAAAGCTAAAGTAGTTAATTCAAATGCCGAAAAAGAAAGAGGTCTAGTATCTTGAGCAACTATATTATTAACTGCTGTTTTGTATTAAAGTGCATAACAGTAAAAAAAAAGGACATGATTGACGTTCTTTTTAGGGAGGACATATGGCAT
Source organism: Treponema sp. (assembly GCA_024693045.1). GTDB lineage: Bacteria > Spirochaetota > Spirochaetia > Treponematales > Treponemataceae > Treponema_D. The sequence goes on along the minus strand of JAILLQ010000016.1, from coordinate 38,634 downwards.
TAAACAACGCTTACTCTGCTTATCAGAAAACTAACGTAACTACAGCTAGTCAGGGACATCTGGTTGTATTGCTTTACGAAGCTTGTGTTAAAAATCTTAATTCAGCTTTGGCCTTAATTGAAAACGGAGACAAAATCAAACCTTCTAACATCGAAAACTTTTCAAAATTATTGCAGAAGGCTCAGGCAATAATCACAGAACTTCAGGTTTCTCTTGATATGGAAAAAGGTGGAGATATTTCTAAAAATCTTATGTCTCTTTACCTTTATTTTAACAGTGAATTAACAGATGTAGCATTTAATCATTCAGCTCAAAAACTCACTTTCGTTCTGGACATGGTAAAAGAACTTTTGGGTGCATGGAAATCGGCTTCTTCTAGTACTGCAAATGCTCCGGCACAAACATCTATGCAGGCACACACAGCATTGAATATTCAGGGGTAAGCCCATGGAAAAAGAAATTTCGGAAGAAGAATTAAATCAGCGGCTTGCAGTCCTAAGAAGATTTCGCCAGCTCCTGGAAGAACAGAGAAAAAAATTTCAGGAATACCTTTTAGTTTTGGAAAAACAGCAGAATTCTATCGAAGCTGAAGATTCCGAAGCAATTATCTGTCATGCAGAACTTGAACAGCAGGTTGTAAAGGGAATTTCTAATTTACAGAAAGTAATTGTTCCAATGAATGAAATGTATAACGCTTCTGTTCGAGGCAGAGATGCGACTGCTGAAAAAACTGTTGAAGACCTTCAGTACGAATTGAACAAACTTCAGAACAAGGTTCTTGAACAGAATCAAATTAATAGAAATCTTTTGCGGGAACACATGAATGTACTCCGCACTCAGATTGAAAACTTTAAAAACCCATACAGAAACAACCGCAGCATTTACGCAACTAAGGTGGCTGAAGGAAATCTGATTGCAGTTGAAGTCTAAAACACTTGATTCATATAAAAAAAATGCAGAAGTCGCAGTAATTGCGGCTTTTTGCGTTAAAACCCGGGTAATCGGAAAAGACGGAAAAATTCCCTGGATGATAAAAGAAGACCTAAGTCATTTTAAGGAACTTACTTCAGGAAAGGGGCATGCGGTTATTTTTGGAAGAAAAACTTTTGAAAGCATTGGACACGCCCTTCCAAACCGCTTGAACATTATCCTTTCAAAAAATCCTGATTTTAAAGCACAAAATGCCTTTGTGGTAAAATCTCTGAAAGAAGCCTTAGATTTGGCAGAAAAGCAGAAATGCAAAAAAATATTTATTAGCGGCGGAGGCAAAATATACGAAGAAGGCATAAAAATCGCAGAAAAGATTTTTGCAACAGAAATAAGCGGAAACTTTGAAGGCGACACTTTCTTTCCCTATATTTCTTCCGATGATTTTACAGAATGTCAAAGGATTAAATATTCAAATACAAATTACTCCTGGGATTTCGTTACTTATCAGAGGAATAAATCTTAGCTTCCAGAAAACCTTCTAAGTCATCTGGTAAATGATTAAAAAAATCAAGGCCTGTGCTTTCTTCTATAAAATCTACACTTGTAAGATAATCCTTCCAGCCTGCCCCGGAAGAAATCCCCTGTTTATTGGGCATATAAACGGAAATAATTTCAGTATCAGCAGAAATTCGTTCCAAATCATTTTCGCCTTCAGGAAGTATCAAAATTATTTTCCAGCAATAGGCAGGTACTCTGATTGTAAGTCCGTTGGGAAGCCCGTTTTTACCTAGAAGTTCAATCGATTCAAAGAAACCTTTCTGGCTTTCTCCGCCCTTTCCAGCTCCTCCTGCAAAAATATAAACTTCCTTACCCTGAAGAACTAGATTTCTTTCAAAGGATTCTAAATCTTTCCAAACAATACGGTTTAAATCCGGGCATTGAGGAAGCATATTTGTCATAAGAAAAGTTACACTGTTCGCTTCTTTGCTAAGGGTACGGTCGGCACTTGGACAAACGTGGCCGCGGTCAAAGCCGTACTTTGTATACTGATAATCCTGTTTTTTCACGGCATAAAAATCTTCTGGCAAATCTGAATCAGGTCTAAAATCGTTAGAGCGGGAAGCTTCGCCTAAATCACTTACAGACAAATGCCAGGCAACCCAATTTGGAATCAAATCTATAGAATTATAAAAAATTGTAAATTCTTCCTTTTCGATTAAAAAGCCTTCCTCCCTTGAGACATTTAAAGGGCCTGGATTCCCAAAATACAGTGGGGAATTTTCTGAAGACTGAGAAAAAACAAGAAAGGAGAAATAGAATAGGAATAATGCTTTTAAAATATTTCTTTTCATAAGCTTTTTAAATTCTTTACAAGAAGAATAATTGCACAGTAAAAAAAAATCCACAATAATTGAAATATGAAAAAAAATATTTTCTTTATCGTTTTAATTATTTCTGTTCTAGTAGCTTTTGCTTCTTATTCATTTTTTGGAAAAAAAACTGATTTTGTTTCTTACAAGACTTTTTATCAGGAAGTAGAAGATAATAAAATTTCTACAGTCTCTATAGCCTCGGATAAAATTTCGTTCAAATACATTGGCGGAGAAAGCCTCTTTCAAACAGAGAATCCACAGTCACCAAACCTAAAAGAATACCTGCTCCTTCACGATGTAAAAGTTACAGAAGAAAAAGATGGAGCTGAAGTTTTCTCCATGATTTTTGATATTCTTTTTTACATAATATTTTTTGGCTCAATTCTTATAATCTTTCGAAAATTCATAAGTCCTAACACCTTCAAAAGTATACGAAAAACTGGAATAAAATTTGAAAACATAGTTGGCATGGAAGACTTAAAAAAAGATATGCTGCAAATAGCAAAACTCATGAAAAATCCAGCCCTCTGTCAAAAAGAAAGAATCAGATTGCCCAAGGGAATTCTTCTGGAAGGAGAACCTGGAAACGGGAAAACACTTTTTGCCCGAGCTCTAGCCGGAGAAGCCGATGTAAACTTTATTCCCGCAAAAGCAACTGATTTTGAAAGTATGTTCATGGCAATTGGGCCTGCAAAGGTAAAACTTCTATTTGCAAAAGCCAGAAGAAAAGCCCCTTGCATAGTTTTCATAGATGAATTTGATGGAATTGGAACCCGCAGAAATTATTCAGGCTCCGCAATCGAAACAGAAAATACAAGAATTGTAACGGCTTTACTAAACGAGTTGGACGGATTTACTCCAAACAAAGGGATTCTTGTGTTGGCAGCAACAAACAGCCGTCAAGCCTTAGATCCTGCTCTTATCCGACCGGGCCGCTTTGACGCAAAATACACGGTTCCTGCTCCAGATCAGGAAAGCCGCATAAAACTTATAGAAATGTATTCTAGAGACAAGAAATTCGCAGACACAATTAAAATCGAAGAACTTGCAAGACAGTTTAACGGAGAAAGCTGTGCTCATATTGAATCTGTAATAAACACAGCGGCCTTAAATGCTCGTCAAAATAATCGAAGTGAAATAAATGAAGAAGACATAAAAAATGCATTGCACAAAAATTAGGCGATACGTAAAATAAAGTAGAATGAAAAACACAAGAGTTGATATGCTGAACGGCCCCTTACTCGGGAAAATAATACTTTTTACCCTGCCAATTGCAGCATCAAGTATTTTACAGCAATTATTTAACTCTGCCGATGTAGCTATAGTCGGCCGCTTTGCAGAAAAAGGCACTCAGGCAGTAGCTGCTGTCGGAAGCAACTCAAATGTTATAAGCCTTATAATAAATCTTTTTCTAGGCCTTTCTGTAGGAGCAAATGTAATAATCGGAAACCTTTTAGGCCAGGGAAATAAAAAGAACATCCAGGAAGCTGTTCATACCGCAATTTCTGTGTCTCTTATAACAGGAATTGCCTTAATTTTCATAGGATTTTTCATAGCAAAACCAATACTTACACTGATGTCTACACCGGAAGATGTAATAGACTATGCAGTCCTGTATTTACGCATATATTTTACCGGTATGCCTTTCTTTATGCTTTACAACTTTGGCTCTGCAGTTCTCAGAACAAAGGGAGACACTCAAAGACCTTTGTACAGTCTTTTTATCTCAGGAATCATTAACGTACTTCTTAATCTGCTTTTAGTAATCGGCTTTCACATGGATGTAGCGGGTGTTGCAATCGCAACTGTAGTTTCACAGGCCGTAAGTGGACTTTTAGTTCTATTCTTTCTTGTAACTGATAATTCAGAATTAAAAGTTGATTTACGAAAACTCAGTGTAAACCGCACATACCTTATTCGCATGATAAAAATAGGTGTGCCGGCTGGACTTCAGGGAATTGTATTTAACCTTTCAAATGTAATAATTCAAAGTGCAATAAACGGTTTTGGTTCAAGTGCAATGGCAGGTTCGGCAGCAGAATTAAACTACGAATACTACTCTTTCTATGTAGTTGGGGCTTTCAATCAGGCTACAGTGACCTTTACCAGCGTAAACTTTGGTGCTGAAAAAATTGACCGCTGTAAAAAAATATTCCGCTACTGCCTAACTTCCAGCATATTGATTACAGGCGTAATGGTATTCTTCTTTGTTTTTTTCCGCCACTTTTTCATCGGTATTTACACTGTAGATCCTGTGGCAATAAAATACGGAGTTATAAGAATGCTGGCTGTAGAAAGCTTCGATTGCCTTATCAATACTTATGAAATAGGAGCTTCCACCCTTCGTGCTATGGGACATTCCCTGCTTCCTACAATCGAAACAATTTTCTGCGTATGCGTTTTCCGAGTTATATGGATTTACACTGTCTTTGCTCATTATAAAGAAATTCTTTCTCCTCTTAATGCCTTTGGAGTTTTAACACTTGTATATCCTGCTTCATGGATTCTTGCCGGCAGCGTAGTTCTTAGCACATATTTTACAATACGGAAAAAAGAATTCCTTAAAATACAAGCAAATACGAACTAACAAACATTTTGCAAATTCTTCGTCTCTATAGTAGAATTATTCTACATTAAATAAAAATAAATTTAGGAGCATGAAGCATGAACTTCATTTTTTTAGGACCACCAGGAGCAGGAAAAGGCTCCCTTGCAGTAAAAGTAGCAGAAGACTACAAAATCCCACACATTTCAACAGGCGATATTTTTCGCGCTAACATCAAAAACCAGACTCCACTTGGAATTAAAGTAAAAGCCATTATCGATTCAGGTTCATTGGTAAGCGATGACCTTACATGTGAACTCGTAAAAGATCGTATCTCTCAGGATGATTGCAAGAACGGTTTCATTCTCGATGGATTCCCACGCACAATTCCTCAGGCAGAAATGTTCGTTTCAATCTGTCCTGAAGTTGCAGTTGTAAACTTCCAGGCAGCAGATGAACTTGTAATTAAAAGATTGAGCACAAGACGTGTATGCCGTGCCTGTGGTGCAAACTACAATGTAATTACACTTCCACCTAAAGTAGAAGGTGTATGCGACAAGTGTGGCGGCGAAATCTACCAGCGTGATGATGACAAACAGGAATCTATCCTTCATAGAATGGAAGTATACAGAGAACAGACAGAACCTCTTATCGACTTCTATTCTAAAAAAGGCAACATCTACAATTTTGATTCAGCAATTGAAACATCAGAGCTTCTCAATGAATTCAAAAAGGTATTTCCTGTAAAATAATTTATAAATCTTCGCTTTTTCTTGGGAGGGGGAAAGCGAAGGTTTCAAAGGACTTTAATGGTAATTGACGATAAAGAGTTCTTTATAGACAATATTTCCTATGTAAACCGACTTGTGGCAAATATATTGTCTCTAACAACTCTACTTACTCCCGCATTCGCAATTCTTTCTCATTATAAGATTTTTGACATAAACAGGACTTTTATCCTGCTCACCTTTATTCTTACTGTACCATTTTCCGCTATTCAATTAATTTTAGTTTTCTACTTTGGTTCAAATAAGTTCAAACAGAAACACAACCAGCTTTATTATTACCTGCAGAATTTTGCAATGTATTTTGGGCTGACAATTTCTGCCCTGATACTTGGAATTTTAGGGACAAATGCTCATATTGGTATTTATATTTCATATGCAATAATAATTTTCTTGAGTTGTCTTTATTACAATACCCGTGTAACAAAGACCATGGCCATTTTGTCATACATAATAATGCTGGCATCCATGTATTTTAAATCTTTAAACAGAGTAAATGAGGGCATGACTCAGGCTACTCTTATGGAAGATTTTATTTCTTACAGTGCCGGTTTTACAATTGAATTCCTTTTTGTTTTCCTTATCACATGGAAAATGACAAAGCGTAATCACCAATCAATGGAAGCAATTCTGAACAAAAACATAAAAATCGAAAATACAAACATTGAAATCATCAAATTCATTCCTGCAATTTTAAAACAACACGAAATTATTACAGGCTTTCACACAGAACATACAGTTAGTTATGTAGATATGATTTGCCGGGAACTAAAATCAAACGGCTATTTTACAGATGTTTTAACTGATGAAAATATCAAACTCTTTTCGGCTGCAGCAAACCTTCATGACATCGGGAAAATTTTCATACCAGACCACATTTTAAATACTCCCCGTCGTTATACACCCCAGGAATACGAAATGATGAAAATGCACCCACAGAAAGGGAAAGAAATCCTTGAAAGCATGCCTATTCTTTGGGATGGCAGATTTAACAAAATTGCAATCGACATGGCCTACTGCCACCACGAACGCTTTGACGGCAAAGGGTATCCAAACGGCTTGAAAGGGGAAGATATACCTCTCTGTGCAAGAATTATGGCAGTTGCCGATGTTTTAGATGCACTTTTAAGCCGTAGGCCTTACAAAAAAGAAATGAGCCTTACAGAAGCAATGGATATTCTCGAAGAAGGAAGGGGAGCTCAATTTGACCCCGTAATAGTAGATTCTGCTCTTTCTATCCAACCTCTCATTTATATGTATTCACAGGAAGTTGCAACAAAAGAATACGACAAAATAACAAGCGAATTGGAATGGCGCCAACAAAATATGGACAGCATTCAAAACGGTAGAGTTATTACAGAAGAAATGCAAAAGGAACTGATGAAAAATTCATAAAGCCAAAGTTTCTAACTATCTTAAAAAAATTAAAAACTTCGGCTTTATTGCATTAGTCACGAATAGAATCTATATTAGCCTTTCCACCTGGAACAAATGGAAGAACATTTTCTTCAGGATCAATGCGTACACGAACAAAACAAGGTTTGTTAGCTCTCTTTGGATCAAAAGCTTTTTTATACCAATCGGCATCTTTATCAGCATCAAGCGCTTCAATACCGAATCCTTCAGCTATCTTGAGTAAATCAGGAGAAGCCATAAATTCACTGGCAGAATAGGTTTTGTCAAATAGAAATTTCTGCTGCTGGTAAACCATACCTAATGTTCCGTTTTCAAAAACAATTACAGTAACAGGAAGATTGTTTTCTGCAAGAGTTGCAAGTTCCTGAATATTCATCATTATTGAACCGTCTCCTGAAAAACAGATAACCCGTTTCTTAGGATTTGCAAGAGCAGCTCCCAAAGCAACTGGCAAACCAAATCCCATAGTTCCAAGACTTCCGGAAGTAAGGAAAGTTCTTGGTTCTTCAACAGGATAATACTGGGCAGCAAACATCTGGTGCTGACCAACATCTGTTGTAACAATCAAATCACTTTTCTTTGTACCTGCCTTCTCTGCAAGTTCAGGAATAGAAGCTATAAAAGTACGAGGATTTGCACTTCCTGAAAAAGCCTTATTCTTTTCCTTTTCATCAGGAGTTCCGCAAGTCTGAGTGAAAGTTTCTCTATTCACAGTCTGAATGTGTTCAGCCCATGATTTTCTTTCCTCATTTCCTTCATTTTCACTTTTCAAAAGTTTTTCTAAAGACTTTGTGAGAATTGGGAAAACGCTTTCAACCTTTGCAACGATGCTTGCACTTGCAGGAAGAATTTTATTAATTTCTGCAGCATCAATATCGATGTGAATAATTTTCGCATTCGGACAGAACTTAGAAACCACTCCGGTTGCACGATCGTCAAAACGAACTCCTGCAGCCAGAACCAAATCACTTTCGTTCATTGCAACATTTGCAGAATAGCGACCGTGCATACCGACCATGCCGTTAAAATCAGGGTCAGAATAAGGAATTGCACCCAGTCCCATAAGTGAAGTTACGACTGGAAGGCGGTAAAGTTTCTTAAAGTCTCTCAAGGCCTTTGCTGCTTCTGGAGAATTACATCCGCCTCCAAGGTAGAGAACCGGCTTTTTTGCTTTAGCAAGCATATCTGCAGCTTGATCGATAATAGTCTTCATAGCATCAGCTTTTGTATGAAATCTTACAGCTTTTTCTTCAGGAAGAGGCTTTTTAATTTCTGGCCATGCTTCAAATTCGTATTCTGTAAGCTGAATATTTCTTGGAACATCGATAAGAACAGGGCCAGGTCTTCCATTCATCGCAATTTCAAAAGCCTGAGGAATAGCTGTAAAAAGTTCAGAGTGATTTTTTATCATTACACTATGCTTTGTTATAGGAAAAGAAAGTCCAAATGTATCAGCTTCCTGAAAGGCATCTGTACCGATAAGATTTGTATTTACCTGACCTGTAATTGCAATAATTGGAATAGAATCACAACGTGCATCTGCAACAGAAGTAAGAAGGTTCATGGCACCTGGGCCACTGGTTGCAAGACAAACAGCAGGAATACCTGTTGTACGAGTCATTCCCTGAGCAATAAATCCACCTGCCTGTTCCTGGCGCACAAGGACGTGATGAATTTTGCTTCTTGTAAGTTCATCATAAAGTGGAAGAATCGAACCACCCGGAATACCTGCAACAGTTTCAACACCGTGCATTTCAAGCAATTTTACAATAATCTCTGCGCCAGTTTTTTTCATTTTCTACCTCGTAGTAAATAATATATAAAAAAAGCCCCCCGTTTGCCGGAGAGCCTTGTTTTGCAATATTTTTTACAAATACATACATTCCGGTCTTTATTGCTATCGGGCAATCACGACGAGAACGACTAAAAGTGTATTTGCATTAAGATTCATCATTTGTGAAATCATATAATTTTTTTGCCCTTGTTGTCAATTACTCCAGTTTATACAAGACTTTACTGACCTTAGAAAACAAATCTGCTATAATTTATTCATGTCCTTAAACTGCAACGAAATTAATGTAATTTTAGAGGAATTAAAACTAGAAGGAAGTTTTATTCAGGAAATAATACAACCAGGCTATGACACCCTTGCTCTCTATACATACGCAAACGGTCAGGCAAAAACAGTCCTTATCTGCACAGCTCAAAATTCGTGCAGAATGAATGAAACTCGTCGAAAAATCATAAAAAATGACAAACCCCTTCGTTTCATGGAATTTCTTCGTTCAAATATCAAGGGTTCTAAAATCACTTTCTGCAAACAGATAGGACTTCAGCGTATCGTTAAGATGGAACTCGTTCACGGGGACGATGAATTTAATATGTATATCCGCCTGTGGAGCAATGCCGCAAATATAATTCTTTGCGATAAAGACGATAATATTTTAGACACAATGTTTCGCCGCCCCAAAAAAGGAGAAATCAGCGGAGGAAAGTTTCTCTTACCAGAAGAAAAAGCATCTGCCAGCCCAAAAGTTTTTCCAGTAAGAACTTTTGAAGAACTTACAAGTGAATATCAGAAAAAAAATCCCGACTACCCTAACCTGTCTTTTAATCAGAAAGTTGATTTATGGTACGGTGAACATGCGGAAACACTTTCCAGAGAAGCTCTCCTTGAAGATGCAGAAAAATGGTATACACAAAGTAAAAGCCGTATGCTTTCTGCACTGGAAAAACTAAAAAAGAAAGAAGAAGAATTTAAGAATTCAGATAACTTGAAACACTTAGGAGATTTAATCTTATCCTACGGCCACTTGATTAAGGGAACAGATAAATTTCTTGAATGTCAGGACTATGAAAGTGGCAAAACCGTAAGAATCTTAATAGACCCGGATAAATCAGCTCACGAAAATGCCGCTATATATTATGAAAATTACAAAAAAGCTCAAAGCGGAGCACAATCAATCATTCACGACATAGAACTGTCAGAAAAAAAATTACAAAAACTTGAAGAAAAATACAGTGAAATTCAGAACGAAAAAAATCCTGTCAGAATTGAACAGCTTCTTAGAAAGAATGTAACTCCAAAGCAACAGAAGAAAAAAGAACACCCTGGCTTAGACTATACTGTTGACGGATGGTATATACTTGTAGGCAGGGATGCAAACGAAAATGATGAACTTTTACGTCACCATGTAAAAGGCTCAGATCTTTGGCTTCATGTAAGAGATTTTCCAGGTGGTTATGTATTTGTAAAAAACAGACCAGGAAAAACAGTTCCTTTGGAAATTTTACTGGATGCAGCAAATCTGGCCGTTTACTATTCAAAAGCACGAAATGCAGGTAAAACAGATTTGTATTACACTCATGTAAAATACCTTAGAAGGGCAAAAAACGGGCCGAAAGGACTGGTACTCCCAACTCATGAAAAAAATCTTTGCATAAAGCCAGACAAGAAACGTCTTGAAAGGCTAGATACTCTAAAACAGGAAGAGGAACTGTAATGAAGGCAGACGACTATGTAAAACCTTTTGGAAAATATTCACATTTATGGGCTTTTTTTGTGATGCCCTTCCATCCAAAATCTTTTCGCTCAGTATGGAAACTCCTCTTCACCGCATGGAAATCATTTGTCTGTATTCAGAACAAAAGAAAATTCAATCTCACGAAAATAAAAATAGTTTCTGTAGATCACCCTTTAGACAAAAAAATTCCTTTCGTTCCTGAAAACGTAAAAATTTACCTGGATTTTGTAAACTTTTTTTGCAGAATCATGAGAATGTTCGTAAAAAAAATAGGAATAAAAAAAGGAATGTTATTGAACGTTCGGATTATAGATTTCATAAAGAGCCTTTACGCAAATGCAACAAAAGTCTATCTTTACGCTCTTTCAACAACTAAGCGTCCCTTTTATCTAAAAAAGCCAAAATTCTTTATAATTCATTTTTTCGATCCCCACCTTTTATGCGTTCCAAGCCTTCATGTTGCCATTGTATTAGGTGTTTGGGCAAAAGTCAGGGAACTTTTAAAAGAACTCACTTTTAATGAAAAAGACAAAGAAGATATTTTAAATGAAATATACTACGGCTCCATTGCTATTACAGAAAGTGTTCTGTATGTAAAACAGCACAGCATAAACTGTGTAGCAGGTGCTCTTTATATGTTAACCGCTGCTTATGGAAATGATTTTTTTTCAGAAGAAGACTGCAAAAAAACTATAGCAAACTTTTTTAAAAATGCAGATGACATTGAAGAAAAATCAAAAAATGAAATTCTAGGCTACATAGAAGCCATGTACAATAATCTTTGCGATATAAATAAAAAAAGCCAGAGAGAATGGCAAAATGCACTCCAACTCTGGCTTGATGATTACAAATCTATCGATTAAAATCTTTCACTTTTAGCAGATTTCTTCTGTTTATACAAACCGGCAGAACCTGTTCTTGGAGCTCTTTCCGTTGGTGTATGAACATTTGGTCTTCCGTGATTTCTATCTCTAGAAGAAAAAGACCTGTCTCCGCGGTCATTTCTGTCTTTTCCGCCATAGAATTTTCCAGAAGAACGACGACCTCCAAAATCACCGCCACCAAATCCGCCTCGTTTGCGTCCGCTTCCTCTTCTTCCGCCAAAATCACCAGAAAAACTATCCTTTGTATCAACATGCATATGAGGAACATTCTGATTTCTTTTTGCTAAATCAAGAGCCTTTTTTGCAGCTTCTTTTGGAAGACTTACAAGAGAAAAGTTCGATGAAATATCGATGCGGTCAACCATTCGTCCAGGAATGTGAAGCATCTTACTAAAGTAATCTGCCAGTCCCTTAGGATTATAACCATCACGACGACCAAGCTGTATGTAAAGGCGAACCTGGTCTGCTATTTTTCCGTGACTCTGAATTTTACCGTATTTTGAGCTGTCTAATTTGTCTTTGTAGATAAAAGAAAGGACTGCTGCAAGTACTTCTTTTGCATCGTTGTTTTTACAAAGCTCTTCAGCAAATGCTTCAAATTTTCCTTCAGCTTTTAAAAGAGAAGTAGTTGTGCTTTTTTCTGCAGTTTCATCTGTTCCCGACTTTTCCTGAGAATTTGCACCTGCTTCTTCATTTTCAGACAATGCAGAATCACTAGAAGAAGTTTCATCTTGATTTTCTACAGAAGGATTTTCTTCCGCATTTTCAGAAAGACCAATACTCTTTTTTAATTCGGAAAAAATTCTTGTCTTTTTCTTTGCAAGAACTTCTTCTACTGTTGGAATTTCTTCTTCCTTCATTTCACCCTTGCTGGCTTTTGCAACCGCACGGCGCATATAGCCCAGTTTTCGAGTTTCCTGAGGAGCAACAAATGTAACTGCGGTTCCCTGACTTCCAGCACGACCTGTTCGTCCGATGCGATGAACATAAGTTGCCCCATCAAAAGGAAGCGAATAATTTACAACATGGTTCAACCCGGAAATATCAATACCACGGGCTGCAACATCGGTAGCAACAAGAATCTTTGTTTTCTTTGAACGGAATCTGGCAATAATCTTTTCTCTCTGAGCCTGAGCAATATCACCATGCAGGGCTGCTACATCAAAACCCTTTTCGTCCAGAATTCTTGTTACAAAATCTGCATCATTTTTTGTCTGAGTAAAGACGATACCATAAAAGTCATCTGCAATATCAATGAGCCTTACCAAAGCATTTATTTTATCGCAATCTTTCACGACCCAAAATTTCTGATCAATTAAAAGTGGTTCATCAACTACACCCTCTTCCTCTACAATTTCGTAGTCACCCATAAATTTTCCGGCGATTTTCAAAATTGGTTCAGGCATTGTTGCACTAAAGAGAAGAATTCTTGCATTTGGGTTTGCTTTTCCAAAGATAGCTTCAATGTCATCAACAAAGCCCATATCAAGCATCTGATCACCTTCATCAAGGATAAAGTAATCAATTTTGCTCAAATCGAGAGTTCCTCTTTCAATGTGATCCTGAATGCGTCCTGGTGTACCAACTACAACTTCTACCCCTCTTTTTAATTCTTTAATCTGAGTTGAATAAGAAGCCCCACCATAAAGAACACATGTCCGTGGATTTTTACCATCTGTAAATGATTGGAATTCTGTACAAGTCTGAATAGCCAGTTCGCGTGTAGGTTCCAGAACCAAAGCCTTTACCTGACCCTGAATACCACGAACTTTTTGAATAATTGGAAGTCCAAAAGCAGCTGTCTTACCTGTACCCGTTCTTGCCCTTGCAATAATGTTTGCGTCTCCATTCAAAAGGCGAGGAATTGCCAAAACTTGAATAGGAGAAGGCACTTTAAAACCTTTTTTTGAAACGGCAGCAAGAGTTTCTTCATCTAAACCTAAATCTTCAAAACCAATTTCTGAATCATCTTCTGTTTTTTCAGCACTCTGAAGGTCCAGCTGCATTTCAATAGGAACGATTTCATCGTCCAAAATCTCGTTATTTTCCATTATTTTCCTTAAAAAATTATTTATTCAATATAGTTTATATGGGTGATATTTGCAATCAATAAGGGAGATAAAAAAAGTTAGAAAAGTAATCCAATTTGAATTATTTAAAAAATTGTGTTATAATAACAGACACTATGAGTGAAACAAAATTTCAGATTGATCAGCAGATCGTTTATCCTAGCCAGGGTGTTGGCAAAATCACAGAAGTTTTTGAAAAAGCTTTTCGCGGAACACCAATGATGTATTACAAAATCTACATTGAATCATCAGATATGATTGTAATGGTTCCTGTAGAAAAAGCAGAAGAACTTGGTATTCGTGCAATTGTTTCTGCAGAAGAAGCAGAAAAGGCATTAAATTCACTTTCAGATGATTTTGAACCAATTACTTCAGATTGGAAGCTCCGCTATCAGATGAACCTTGATCTTCTGAAAAAAGGTACAATCGCAGATATCGCAGCAATTGTCCGCTGTTTATACAACCGCAGTAAAGTTAAAGAACTTCCTATCCTGGAAAGAAAACTTTACGACCAGGCAAAAAAATTACTTGAAGATGAAATTTCGATTGCAATGGGAATGGATGTAAAAGAAGTTGAATCAAAAATCCATCTCAAGCTTGAACCACCAGGATCGCAGCCAAAAGTTAAACACATTATTGATGATTTTGACGATGAAGATGATGATTTAATGAACGACATATCTTCAAAGAAGAACAAAGACGATTCTAACGATGAGGATGACGATTCAGATGATACAAACGAATCTGAAGACGCTGGTGATTTCGACGAATCGGATGATGATGAATTCTAATAAAAAAATCGCAGTAATTATAGCAGCAGCCGGCTCTTCTTCTAGAATGGGCTTAAGTTGCAAAAAAGAATATCTGCCTCTAGTTGGAGGCAGTGTTCTTTCTACCTCACTAAAAGCATTTCTTACAAGTATAAAAATCAACACAGTTGCAATAACAGTCCCTAAAAACGGTCAGGAAGATGCAAAAAAAGCCCTTTTTGCCGACCCTTCAATTGAAAATCTGCTTCAAGGAATAGAACTATCTTTTGTGGAAGGCGGAAAAAGCCGGCAGGAAAGCGTTTTTAACGCTCTAAACTTTCTTGAAGCCTATGAACCGGACATAGTGCTTATTCATGACGGAGCACGCCCATTTGTAACTTCCAGAGTAATAAAAGAAACTCTAGAAGCTGCAATCGAATATGGGGCCGCCGTACCAGGAACCAGACCGGTTGATACCCAGAAACTTTTGGATGAAAATGGCTTTATTATAGAACACCTGCCTAGAAGCATGATGAGTGCAGTTCAAACTCCCCAAGCATTTTACTACAAAGAACTTTATCAGGCCCACAAAAAAGCCAGAGAAGATAATACTGAATACACCGATGACACTGAAATCTGGGGAAAATATCAGGGTAAAGTCAAAAATGTAGAAGGTGACCCCGAAAATAGGAAAATTACTTTTGCCCAGGATTACAAAAACGAGGAAGTTAACATGGATTTATTAAATATAAGAACAGGCTTGGGCTACGATTTGCACCGCCTGGTTGAAGGACGAAAATTATACCTTGGCGGAATAGAAATTCCTTTTGAAAAAGGCGAAGACGGACATTCAGATGGAGATGTTCTCTTACACGCAATAACTGATGCTCTTTTAGGGGCAAGCAGATTGGGTGATATTGGAAGTTATTTTCCCCCTGAAGATACAAAATGGAAAGACGCTGACTCAAAAGTTCTATTAAAAACTGTTTGGGATGATATAAAAAAAGCAGGCTGGTCTTTGATAAACCTTGACTGTGTAATCAAAGTAGAAAGACCAAAATTCCTGCCATATAGAAATCAAGTAATTGAATCAATTGCAAAAATACTTGAATGTGATTCTTCAAAAATTTTTGTTAAAGCCAAAACTGGTGAAAAACTTGATTCTGTAGGAGAAGGAAAAGCCATAGAAGTATGGGCTACTTGCCTCCTACAGAAATAGGTAAATCAGACTAGTAAAGAACTACAACAGCATTCTTAGGCACCTTACCAGTAAGAATTCCTCCGGCAACGGTAAATTTACTTTTTCCATTAGAGTGGTTTATGTATTCGCCGTCTGCCATTTCAACAGGAATAGAAATCTTCTGACTCTTCTGTTCATTAACATTGATTATAACCGCACCTTTGTCCCCTCTTAAAACAGCCAGGACACTTGTATCATTTCCATTTACAAGTTTTTCTGGTAAACCAGTCATTGCAAGACGGAATTTATTTACAGCTACGACTTCAGGATTAAAGAATTCATCATTTCCTGAATCACCAATCTTTGAAACTCCAGGAAACTGAACTGCTTCAGGTCCTTTTGGTCTGTTAAAGAAAAGAGGTGTTCCGCCAGCACGGGAAGCAATTAAAGCCCAGCCCTGTCGTAATTTTGCGTGAGTAAGCCAAGCAGATTCCCCATGATTAGCATATGTATCATGAGATTCAACCCAAGTTACGATATTTTCAGGAGCAGCAGGATGTTTCCAGTCAGCCAAGCCCTTTGCACTAAATTTATTGTTTTTTAAAGCACTTCTAAGAACACTTCCATAATTAGAAGCTACAACAGGCATTAATTTACCATAAGCATC
Organism: Treponema sp.; assembly: GCA_024693045.1. Taxonomy (GTDB): domain Bacteria; phylum Spirochaetota; class Spirochaetia; order Treponematales; family Treponemataceae; genus Treponema_D. The sequence goes on along the minus strand of JAILLQ010000016.1, from coordinate 22,512 downwards.
TTCGCGGCTGTTTCCACCCTGAAGTACTTCTCCATAAATAAAAAGATTATCTGCATTCTTTAAATAAGTTCCATTTATAGATTCTTTTCCAAGGAAGATTGGCCAGAAATTGTTTTTTGGGCTATAAGCATCCTTTGGATCATCAGGAAGTCCTATATGTTTTGCAGTATCATATCTGAAACCATCTGCACCACAATCTATCAAATCATTTACATATTTCATGTAATAAGCCTGAAAAAGAGGATTTTCAGTATTTACATCTGGAAGTCCCCCCATCTGAGCTGTTGTGCTTTCCAAACGATCATCCCAGTTTCTAATCTGGTGATCACTGTTTTTATGGTAAAGCTTTTCAAAGCCTCCAACAGCTTCAATAAATTCAGGTGAAATTTCTTTAACACGAGGAGTCGTGTGATTTGGAAGAACATCTACAATGACTGCAATACCCAATTCTTCAGCTTTTTTGCACATGGAAATAAAATCGTCTCGTGTTCCAAGCTGATAATTGCCAATTTTCCAATCGGTTGGCTGGTAATGATAATACCACTTACCAGTTGTATCATCACTCATTATGTTCAAATCGCCATAATCGCCAACAAGACATGTATTTGCAGGAGAAGTTTGAACAGAAGTAAAACCGGCTTCCTTTATTTTAGGAAGATTTTCTTCAATTGTTTTGAATGACCAGCACCAGGCATGAAGGATGGCACCATTTTTAATTTGTTCACGAGAATGCCCAAAAGCCGATAAAGCTAGAGCAAAAACACAGATTGATAATAAAGAAGATTTAAAAACTTTCATGCTTTAAATTATAACCTATAAAAAATACAGGAGCAAATAAAAAGCACAAAAGGATTATTTATCATCTGGTTCAAGTTCTAGAACCAAATCAACAACATCTAGAGGAACATTGCAGTTTGCAGCGATATCCTTTACAGACCATCCCTGCTTTTTTAACTGTTTAATCATAGAACGAATCTGTGGTGTTGCCCTCTGGAAATCTTTAGAAGTAGAAGACTTATTAGAAATAGAAACAGTAGTTTTTAAAGCTTCAAATTTCTTGTCGATTTCTCCAGAAAGTTCCTGCAATCGAAGTTCAGTGCGTCCAATTCCTGTGCGCACAGAATTAATTTCTTCTATTCTGGTTTCTGCGTCCTTGAACAAATCTTCAAGAGAATTGAGTTTATCTGTTGCATCTCCAATTTTTGGAGCATTCTTCAAGAGCAAATCTACATTATTCTGTACACTTCTAATTTCATCCGGCAATGTTTCGGCCTGGCGACTGCAATTTGCTAAACGAGATTCCAAATCTTTTATAGATTCATACGAAGAATTTACATCTTTTAATACACGGTCGATAACTTCATTCTTCTGTTCAAGCCGGTCATATCGAACAGAAATATCAGAAAGAGTTTCCTGGAAGTCCTTTACTCTAACTTCCATTGTCTGAAGGTCATCGTAAGTTGTATTTAAACCACGAATCTTTTCATCTATCTGACCAGAAAGATCAATCAACTTTTCAAAACGCTGAGCAATTGAATCTACCTTATCCTTAGATGTTTCAAATTCAGAATACTTAACTTCAAGATCGTCTTTTATATGGCAAATCTGGTTGTATTGAGAAGTTAAACCATTTGCAACATCACGGAATTCTTCAAGCCGCTCAAAATCGTCATTCAAACCTTCAATTTTGTCGTCCAAAATTTTCTTCATCTGTTCGGCTTTATCATAAATACTCATTTGAGATTTTATAGACTGAAGTTCTTTCAATAATTCACTCATCTGAGTCTGCATTGCATTAGAATCACCCTGCATTTTCATAACGAATGCTGCCTGGTCGCTTCTGCTCTTTTCTGAAATCTTCTGAATTTCGGAATTAAGTTCCTGAAGTTTTCTAGATGATTCTGTATTCTGAGTTCTAACTCTTTCTTCAGTATCCTTTAACATCTGTTCGTACATTTTAGTCAACTGATCCAGAATATCCTTAGAACGTTCTTCATAAGAGGAAAGGGAATCCTCTGTTTTACCGTTCAGTTCACCGATTTTTCTTTCAGCTGTATCAACCATCTGCTGGTATTCATTTCCAAGGTAAAGTTCAGCCTCTTTTACTTTATTTTCTGCCTGTTCTTTTAAAGCAAGAAGTTCTGAATTAAAGATATTTTTAGATTCATCCAACTGATGTTTCAACTGAACTTTCCATGTATTAAATTCACCTAAAGCAGAATCGATTGAAGACTGACTTGATTCCTGGCGGGATTCGACTCCTTCTTCAAAGGCAGCAAGATTTTCCAAAAGTTCAGACTGAATTTTCTTTAACTGAGATTCAACATTCTTTTCCGTCTTCTCAATAGAATTCTTAAGAATTTCATCCTGTCGGTTATCTGCTGCATCAACTTTTGCTTGAACTTCACTAGAGAAATTATTTATCAGAGTTTTAATAGCCTGAATCTGTTCGTTTACTGCTTTTTGTGCAGCGGAAAGTTCTTCATTTACCCGATTACTCTGTTCTTCTGTTTTCTTCTGCATTGCAAGAAGCTTATTCTTTAAATCTTCGTTGTAATCAGATTCTACAGAACGACGCTGATTTTCATACTCATTTGTAAAGGCCGTAATTTTTCCATCAAAAGTGTTTTTCCATTCAACAAGTTCTTCATTAATTTTATCACCACGACTTTTCAAATCACGATCAAAGTTTTCTTCAAAGCCCTTCAACTTTTCGCTCATGTTACCAATTGAAGTCTGTTTCAATTCTTCCAGACGATTTTCTATAACTTCAAGGTCACTTTCGAGTTGATCTGAATTTGCTTTAATTGATGCTGCAAACTGATTATGGCGTTCCTGCTGTTCAGAAGTAAAAGTATCAAAAGTAGAAAGAACTTTTCTACTAACTTCGTCATATGCGTCCTTCAAATTCTTTTCAAGCTGATCCACATCCGAAGCACCAGCTTCTATTTTAGAAAGGCGGTATTCAATGTCTTTTTTGTATGCAGAAAGATGTTCATCGACTCCAGCCAAAGCAACACTCTGCTGTTTTTCACAGGCAGCCTGGATTTTTCCGGCGGATTCTTCAAGCATAGTAGAAAGTTCCTGCATTTTTTCATTAGAAACATCTCTGAATTTTTCGATCTGCTGATCAATTTTGCTTACCTTTTCATTCAATTCTGGTTCTACAGCATCTACCTTTGTCATAGCATCTTCACATTCTGCTTTGACCCGGTTCAATGTGTTTTCTGCAGTCTGAACAGATTCCTGTACATCACGGGAAATAGTATTCAATGTATCTGAAAGCTGAGTTTTAACACTTTCGATTTTCTGCTGTATTGAAGTATTATATTTTTCGATATTTTCCTCTGACTGTCGGCTAAAAGCAGAATAAGCTTCTTCTTCTTTGGCATCTGCTTTTGTAACTGCTTCCTGATAGAGTTTTTCGTATCTTTCCTGAACAGTTGAAATGAGGCTTTCGATTTTTTCCTGATTTTTAGCAAGTGAATCAGAAGTCATCTGCGCATCAGTAAGAGAATCTGTAAGCTGGGATTTTAAATTTGCAATCTGAGTTTTAAACTCTTCTCCCAAAGATTCAATTTTTTCTGTTATTTCACTACTGATTCCACCCTGCTGCTGACTATAAATAGAGCGTACAGTTTCAATTTCGTCACTGATTTTAGAAGTTGCATTAGTAAATTTAGAATCCAAGTCCTGAATAATCGACTGGAACTTTGTGTCAAAAGCTGTATTTGTTTCGTCAGCCTTTTTATTTACAATTTCATAAGCCTGGTCAAAACGTTCTTCAAGCTCATTGATTCTAGTCATATTCTTTCCATCAATAGTAGAAAGCTGCTGATCATATTTTTCGTGCAGAGTTTTTGCAGAAGCCTGATATTTTTCTGTAAGAGCTGAAATATACTGTTTAGACTTTTCTTCAGAATCAGAAACCTTCTGCATAATTGAAGAAAGGCGTCCATCACTTTTTCCACTAACATCTTCAATCTGTTTAGAATATTTATCTGTCAAAACAGCTAGTCTTTCTTCAATTTTTACTGCAAAATCTTCAATATTCTTTTTACACTTGCTGTCTAAATCTGCAAAGCTTGTTTTAATATTTTCAACCAGCCCGCTAGAAGTTGCCTTTAAGCTTTGACTTAGCTCAGCAGTTTTATTTGCAAGAGAAGTTTCAAGTTCACTAGTTTTTCCAGCATACTTTGCAGAAAGTTCGTGATAAAGAGCGTCATATTTCTTTTCGAATTCACTTACATTAGTTTCAGCATTTACCGAAACGGTCTTTGCTCTAGTTTCTATAAGAGAAGAAAGTTCATCTAACTTTGCATCAAGCTTAATTTTTGCTTCGGCTATTTTTTCGTTGGAATTTTTTGTAAATATATCAGCGCGGGCAAGAGCTTCCTGCTTCAGGCGTTCAAATGCCTCGTCTTCAAGTTTTTCTGCTTTCATAGAGGCATCTTCGTAAACTTCGTTTATTTCACGCTGGAAATCTGACATAGTTTTTTTTGCATTTTCTTCTATTTTGAGCAAATCTTCTTTGATTTTCTGACCATGATTATCATATTCTGTAAGGAGACGATTACCTATAAGTTTTAACTGTTCTCCATTTTTATTAGCAAACTCTGTAGAAATCTGAGGAATTTTCTTTTCCAAGGTTTCCATGTACTTTTTCTGCTCGCCCAGTTTTACTTGCAAAGAATCGATTATTGTTGATTCATGTTTGATGTTCTGCAGATTCTGTTCAACTCTTGCAGTCATTTCCATAAGTTCAGTTATTACTTTCTGGTAAGAGTCAATTTCTTCTTCAATTTTTTTTACAGAATTAGTATCGCTTGCAAGGTTTTCTGTCATTTTTTGAAATTCTGAAATCTGACCTTCAAGACGTTTAACTGCAGCGGTGGCCTGCATAAATTTGGTTTCAAGGTTCGCAGTATTAGAAGAAAGTTTCTTTTCCTGTTGCTGGAAATAAACATCAAATTCTTCCTGCTTGCGCTTAGCAAAAGTTCTTACCTTTTCAAATGAATTATTTGATTTTTCGGCAGTATGTAAAAAATACGAAATTCCAGCAGCAACCGCCGCTGATACTAAAAGAGTCAAAAAAAACATTTTCCCACCCATTTTAACTAATTCTTTCTATTAATTTAGCACAATATCCTGTAATTGACGATAGTTGCAGAATGAAATATCCGCGTCTTTGTCTTTTATATTGAAAAATCTTTTAAATCCCGTTAGCAGATAAGCACTCTTCATACCAGCTCTTTTAGAACCAATAACATCGTACTTTTTACTGTTTCCGACATATAAAATCTTTTCAGGAGCAACTCCAATAATTTCCGACATTCTGAGAAAAGAATGAACATCTGGTTTTAATGCACCTAAGGCTTCTGTTCCCAAAATTGCATCACAATAAGGTTTTAGTCCCCAGATTTCACCCTTTTGTTCAGGAGGAAAATCAGAAAGAAGAGCTATCTTTAAGCCGGCTTCTTTAAATTTCTTAAAAGTTTCTGGAACATCTTTGATGCATGGCATTTTGACAAAATATCTTTTTAATCCGTTGTAAACGACCTTTTCCAGTTTAGAAAAAGCCTTATCATAAGTACAGTTCATGCGGCGGGCCATTTTTTCTGCCTGAATCTTTCTAAAATCTTCAAGAGGTTCCATTCCGTGCATTTCATGCCGTGTAAGGCCAAAATGTAAAAAGAAAACTCCATGCGAAATATAATGCCAGATGGCGTAAAAATGTATACGCCACTGATCATATAGAGTTCCATCAATATCAAATGCTACAGCTTCTATTTCGCCTAGATTTTTAACCTGCACAAGTTCTCCTTTTATCTTTTGATAATGCTAAAGTCGAATGTCGCCTGCCCCTTTGTACTTGCAGGAGCAAAACGCCACTTAGCAATTTGTGCTCGAATTTCAGATTTAATTTCCCCTGGTAAAACAGCTTCTGGTTTGAAAGATATATCCGTAAGAGGAACTTCACCAGTGGAAAGAATTCCAAATACTATTGTAACAGTTCTTGAGCTATCTATCAATTTTGAATTCTCTTCTGAGATGTAAATTTTTGGTTCTTTTGGCTCAAGTAAAATTCTTGCAGAACCGTCAGAAAGAGAAAGTGCAATTTTGCCATCGTTTGAACGGGCAGCACTTACTTCTGATTTGGTACTAAGGCCATTTCCCCCGCTTCCTGTAAATTCCGTTTTAGCAATTTGAGAAAGAAAAGCTTTTGTAGAGTCAGAAGCTGTTGCCGTAGAAGAATATTCTTTACCGGTTGAAGACTGTACTCCTGTATCTTTAGAAGAAGATGAACCTGCAGAACCAGAAAGAGCCGCAGAAGTATCTATTTTTGAAACTTTACTGTTATTCTGATTCTGAGAAGTAGACACGCTTGCATTATCGTCAAAATCGTCCCAGTTAAAAGATTCTGCACTTTTAGATGAAGAAGATAACTGTTCTTCCATGAGTTCATCCATACTTTTTTTGTATTTAATTACAGCCTTCTTTTGAGGGGCAGCCTGTTCAACAGCTTTTACATTTGGACTTTCACTTGATTTTGCCGGCTGACTAGCTTTTGCTGGAGCAGACTGGCTTTTAACAGGAGAAGCCTTAGGCTGATTTTTTGCCGACGCACTTTGTGCAGGGCTTTTTGTAGCTTTGCTCTGACCAGACTGAGTTTTTGTAGAAGTATTATGACTATTTGCCTTTTTAGGAGCTGAGGCTTCTTTTGCTTTTGCCTCTGTAACTTTTGAAAGAGCCGAAGAAGATTTTTCGATTTTAGAGGGCTCTGCTTTTTCTATAGGTTCAAGCATTATCTGAACGGTTTTATAATGTTCAGGCTTTTTAAACACAGGTGAAATAGCCATTATCAGCATAATGATAAGCCATACCAAGCCGGTTCCACCCAAAGCAAGTCTATAAGCTACCGACTGGGTTTTATCACATGAGCGAGAATCTATAAAGTTTGAAAAATCATGTACTATCTGCATTTACCTTTTATCTTTTGTGCGCAGACTAACTGCTGCAAATCCATTTACTCTAATTACATCGAAAATTTTTACTATTGTGCCATTGGTTACTTCAGAATCAGCTTCTAGAAGAATAGGAAATTCTGATCTTTTTGTTTTTTTTGTATCGAAGGAAGCTAGTTCCTGACTCAAACTTTTGTAGGAAACCTGCTTATCGTTGAACCAAAGACCTCCATTTTTATCAGCTGTTATAGTTATTCCAAGATTAGAAGTGCTTTCGGCAGTTGTACTTTCAGGTAATTTCATAGAAATTCCTGGTAAAACTGCAAAAGTTGTAGAAACAAGGAAGAAAATAATCAACTGAAAAACTACATCCAGCATAGGAGTCATATCTACACCAGATTGAATACCTTTTCGTCTTGCTCGTAATCTCATTAAATACGTCCTGAAAGTTTTAAAACTACATTAGTAACATTTGTTTCCATTTCTGTTACACGGCGATTAACACGACTAACGAAATAGTTGTAAAAAATCAAAGAAGGAATAGAAACTACAAGACCTGCCACAGTTGTAACAAGAGCTTCTCCGATTGCACCGGCAAGCAAGGCTGGATCCCCCATGGTTCCGCCAGCACCCAAAACTCCGAAAGCCTTAATATTACCGGTTACTGTTCCTAAGAGTCCCAGCAAGGTTGAAATATTGGCGATTGTTCCAAGTGCAGTCAGCAAATGCTCAAAACGGGGAATAACAGCAGACATTTCTGCTTCTACAGCTTCTTTCATATCCTTTTCTTCCCAGGCACGGCAATCCAGAGCTCTTTTTATAGCCTGGGAACATGGTGTATCAGCCTCCGCACAACTAACGGAAGCAGCTTCATAATTTTTTCCATCAAGAGAAGAACGCAAATCGTACATCAATTTTGCATCCTTTTTCTTTGTTACATAAAAGTAATAACATCTTTCAATAATAATAAAAGTAGCAATAACACCGCAGAGAATAATCGGTATCATCAAAATACCGCCGGCTTTTAAACTGTCAAACATTTTTTACCTCCGAAATCACCTAGAAGAAGAATTTAACTAGAGCAGCTATTGAACCGCTTCTTTCTATATATTTTCCAGCATAGGTTCTTTCTGTTCCTGATATTAATTTTACAACATCATTTGAAGAAACCGCAAGTCTAACCGCATTGGTCAGACGCAAAAAAGCACTAAAATCCACACGAGGGCATTTGTCATCAGAAGAAGCTAAGCCCTGGGATAAAGTACCTGTAAAACCGAATCTTGCATTAGAATTCTGGGCAGAAATAACGCATTTCAATTCCTGTTCTGTTTCAAGACAAGGTGTGTCCAGCCAGTAAGCCTTCCAGCCGGCTGTAAACGAAAGCAATTTAAATCTAAGTGCAAAAGAAACGTCTGTATTAAACTGAAGAGTATCATCTTCATAATAAGTGTACTGTCCGTACAAAGGAAGAAGGTCTTCATCTTCGAATTCATAAAGTGCCTGCCAGCTGTCATTTCCGTATGCTGTATCTTTAAACTGTCCTTTTAAATTAAGAGAAAAGACTTCCCTGATTGGAATTGACATATCCAGATCTGCATACCAGTTACTTGTTTCGTCAGGCATAATTTCAAGAGCTGTAAATTTATACTCTCGTTCAAGTTTTTCGACCTTTGTAAGCTCAGATTCGATTCCGCCCTTTGCCCTGATAATTAAATTTTTAGAAGAAAGAGCTGTTCTAAAAGTCCAGTCACTTCCAACTGTGAAAGGAACGATTACAGCATTGTCACCAATTTCATCACCAATTACAGCAGAGGCAGTTGAATAAAGTCTTACAAAATCGTTTTTCCAGCCTAAATCAATTCCAAAGTTTCCACGATTAATCGTGCGGTTTTCTTTAAATGAATTCTTTGTATCGTATTCAGATTGATATTCTGCAAAGATTGCAAAATTAAAATTCTTAGAATTTGTAAAATCAAAGCGAAGTGATGGATTCCAGTCAATAACTCCAATATTGCAATAAGCATCTTTTACATTTACAGCAGATTCTGGAATTACAAGATTTCCGTTTTTATCAAAATAGTAAGCACTTCCTCTAGTTGTTGAATACCTTTTGTACCAGTCTCCGTTCATAGAAAGTGAAAGAAGAGCATTTTTTGTAAACTTGATGTCCCAGTCCAAAAGAGCATAAAATTTATCCTGACTGACATCACTTACATATTCATACTTATCCTGTAAACCGTTTGCCTTATTTTCAAAACTTCCGGCAAGAAAAAGATCCATTTTTTCTGAAGAAAAAGTCTTATCTGCGTAAATCAAAGTATTTCGGTCAAAATAACCGCTTGTTAAAGCTCTGCCAGAATAACCATTTGCCGACTCATGAGAAAAGTTTACCTTAAAAGGATTTTTACCCGACTGGCGGTAGAGGGAAAAATTACCTGTAATAAAACCAGGGTATCCAGCTCCGGCTACTCCCTGAGCGTAAATATTTTTTTTGGCTGCGGGTTCTGTGGCAAGATTTCTTGGATTTTCTGCAGCCACATCTGAACTTTCAGGAAGAACAGGCAGAAGTGTTTCGTTTCGGTTAGATTCAGGAAGAACCTTAGAATAATCTGGAACGGCACTCTTTCCTACTTTTGGAGCTCCTCCGGAAATTACTGTAGATACATCAGGAAGAGAAATTTCTTCTACTTCTTCCTCTGACTCTGCAAAAAGGAAAAATGCAGCTGCGAAAACGGTAAAAGATAAAATCAGTTTTTTTGTTATTTTCATATAATCCCCAACTTGTTTTTCTTAGTTATCAATTTTAACGGCTTTTGCCTGTCGTGTTTCAGGATAAAGTTCTTTCAAAGCCTTTGCAGTTTCATTTGCATCAGCCGGCAGCCCCTGTGCTATAAAAGAGTCGTAAGCTCCATATAAGGCAGCAGCGGCTTCCCCTCCCTTACTGTTCATTCGGTAATACTCTGCTGCTGCAAGGTACATTTCTGAAGCTGCTTTATTTTTTCCCTGAGCACGATAGGCCTGGGCAAGAATATCTGCATTTTGAGCAGCCCAAAGACTTTCCTGCTTCAAATTTTTCTTTTGGAGAGGTAAAAACTTTTCGGCCATTTTAATAGCTTCATCTGAACTTGCAGGTGATTTTGCGTACATTATCGCAAGTTCAGTTCCTGCCTTTCTTCCTTCTGGAGTATTAGCTCCCCCTGCCTTACGGTATTCATTTTCTTTTTTTACCATGGCTTCGTTTTTACCACTAGCAAGTTTTTCAAGATCTGCTGCAACTTCCCCTATTCCGTCATTACGAGCTTGATCACCGTATTTTGAAATAAGAAAACGAGCATTTTCTAGAGCGTTAGCATATTTACCTTCCAAACGGTAGAGTTCAATCAACTTTTTAGAAGAACCGTAGACATAGGTACTTTCAGGAAACTTTTTTACCAAAGCCTGATATTGCAGAATGGCTCTGGAATTTTTTCCAAGTCTGCTCAAACAATCGGCTGTAAAGTACCAGCTGGAATCAATATAAAGTCCATTTGGATATTTTGAAGAGTAATCACTGAAACGAGTAAGGGCGTCATCATATTTGGCTGCAGCGTAATAGATTTCACCCCGCCTGTACATTGCCTCTTCTCCGTTTTTTTCAGCAGAAAATTTTGAAGCGACTTCCCTATACTTTGAATCTGCCTGCTCAATCTGCCCCATTTTTTCAAAAATCTGAGCCATTTTAAAAAGGCTTTTCATTCCAAATGAATTTTTTAGTTTTGAATAAGGGGAAAGCAAATTTAATGCACTTTCATAGCGCTTTGAATCTGAGTATATATCAGCGCACATCAAAACGGCTTCTTCCCGATTTTCGTTATTTGCAGAAGCTTTAACAGCCTCTTCTGCCATCTGGATTCCATTTTCAAGATTTCCCATTTGAACCGCAGCATTAGCAGCTGTAATAAGAGCATTCCAGTAAAGTTCATGATTTGGATAAGTTTTACTAAAAGCCAGAAGATTATTATAGGCTTTTTCTGCTTTTCCCTGGCGATACTGAGCATAAGCCTGGTAAAATCTCGCATATGAAAGAGGCTTTTTCTGACTTTCGTCACTGGAATCTACATTTTTAAGATAAATTGAAAAAGATTCTTCTGCATAAGGCCAGCTCCATGTATTGAACTGGGCAAGACCTAATATATACTTTCCTTCATTCAAGCCACTTTTTTCGGCTTCAATCTGAGCTTCTCGGTAGCGTCCGGAAAGAATCAGAACTTTTGCATAATTCAAGCGTTCTTCAGCAGAAATAGGACTTTTCTTATCTGCTGAACCATATACTCCGGCAGCTTCCTTTAATTTCTGTTGACGGGCAAGAGTAAGAGCGTAAAGCTGGTCATTCTTTCCGGAAAGCAACTTTGCGGAACTTGTATAGTCCCCGGATTCATACTGGGCAAGAGCCAGGTAATAATTAGTTGAATCATCAGGATTTGGAATAATAGAGGCATATTTTTTTACATCCTCCCAGTTTGACTGAGCCGCAGCATATTTTACAAGAAGGCGGTAAAAATCATATTTTAGGGATGATTCTTCTATTTTTGGATTATCTGAAAGTGTTTTTTTTACATATTCCTGAGCTTTAAAAGCAGATTTATCAGTGATTTTCTTACCGGCAATCATTTCAGCCCGATAGGCATAAGACATTAATCGCAAATCTTCAGCTGAAAATTTTTCACTTTCATCAAAATATGAAGCAGCTTTCTGATAATCTCCTGAATTAAAAGCATCTATACCAAGTCTAGTCCAGAATTCTGCAAGCAGCTCAGGAGAAGATGCAAGAGTATTTTGAGCATTCTTTAAAACTTCCCCTGGTTCGGCACCAACTTCTTTTCTGTGCTCACTTGAAACATTATAAGACTTTTTTAATGCGTTAGCGGCGAGAACTTTTTCTCCGCCTGCCAAAACCTGACAGTATAGCTCATAGGCTTTACGATAATTTTTTTGTTTGGCATAGGCATCACCGGTGTATTCTGTAAGGACCAGATAGATTTTGTTTTTTAAATCATTTCCATTAAAACGGGAATAAAGTGAAATCGTTTTTTCAGAATTTCCAGTCTTATTGTAGGAATCTGCCAGTTCAAGCAGGGCCATACCATAATCCTGACTGGAAAATTTATTTCCATTTTTTATTACGTATTCCAGGTTAGAAAGAGCCTTTTTATATTCGCCTATTCGATAATATACGTCAGCAGAATGAAAAATGGCCTGGGCAAAATACTTTCCTTCTTCACCAGCTAAACGACAGTAATCAAAATAATAGATTAAAGAATTTTCTGCGTCATTCTTTTTTTCGTAAGCACGAGCCAGCCAGAATTTCTGCTGTAATAAAAGTTCATCTTTAAGATTAAGTTTTTCGGCATCGAGAAGAAGTTCAAGAGCAGAATCTATCTGCCCAAGCCGAACAAGACTTTCTCCTTCCAGGACACTTGCCATTGGAATATAGGAAGAAGACGGAAACTCTTCAAACAATTCTTCGGCGTGCTGTACAACTCCTGGATAAAAAGCACTTGTATACGAAGAAAGAAGTTCATCATAAATAATCACATCTGTTTTTGAAGGCAGGGCAAAAAGAGCACAAGTTGCAAAAATCAGAGAAAGGGAAAAAAATATTTTTTTCATATATTAATAATAATAAAGAAAAAGCTCTTGGTCTATTCAGCAGGGTAAAAGTCTTTTGAAGCCTGAAGTCTTACAAGAGAAACAAAATCCAGACAGTAGCGGCTGTAAAAATCATCGAAAGGAATTTCACTTCCATCTTTAAAAATTACGCAGTTAAATCTTCCCTTTTCATCAAAATACGGGAAGAATACACAGGCTTCATTAAAAACTTTTACTTCCGGGCTTCGGTGATCAGTTTCTCTGATGGCACCAAAGTAAAGAGTTTCAGGTTCTGTTACAGCAAGTACATAAAGAATTGATTTTAAGTTCTGAACCCTGTAGCCAGAATTTTCGACATAGCCTAAAGAATTCACAATTCCATTTTCAGTCATTTCAGAAGTAAAAGGTTCTATTTTTACATCTACACCAGATTCGTTATACAAATATGTTCTGGAATTTCTGACAGATACAACTGCACTGGCAAGATTACGAATCCAGTCTAAAGAAAAGGAAATCGCATAATTTTCACTCAAAATTCCCTGAAAACCAACATCTTTATATTCAACTGTTGAAAGAAGCAATGGCTCTCTTTTTAATCGCCCCCCTGTAAGAGGTTCAATAATTCCATCTGCAATCCATTTTAGGTAACCTGCACCAGAAAGTAAAAGCTTACCTTCATCTTCTTTTTGAACAGTCATTTTTTTCCCAGTAGAAATATAAACTGGCTGTCCATTTTCATCGTACATTGCGTCTTCGGTAAAAAGCACAGAGCTATTTCTTTCACGAAGAAGTCCAATCATTTGCAAAACAGAGCTATAGGAATCTGTGTAAATTTTGTTGTATTGCCATGGAAGAGTACTTTTTGTCCATCTTACAATCTGTTCAAAAGAAGCAGAATAAAATCTATTGAATGAAAGCCCTGTAGGAATTCCCCTTGCTGCATAAGAATCAAAAATTACATAATCGGCATAAGCGGTTCTTTCAAATGGTGTGAATTGAACAAAAACTTCACTGTCGGCAGAAAAGTAATATCTAATACGAAGTGCTTTTCCTGTTTTTTTATCCCTGACAAGAACAAAAGAACCCGGCGCGTCCCCTGGATAAATATCCTGAACAAGAGTTTCTTTTCCCTTATCAGAATAAACATCAACTTCAATGCGGGCATAGGGGGCAACAAAGATATTAAAAGAATCTTCTGTCTCTTCAAGACGGATTTGAAACTTTTCGCCAATCGAATTAGTTCGGATTTCCGGACGGTTCATTCTGACAGAAGAGAGAGGAGCTTCAAACCACAGTTCCACCAAATCCTTTCGAATTTCAGAAGAATCTGGGACTCCGTACTTATTATAAAGTGCAAAAGCAGGCGTGGAAAAAACAAATAATCCTGCCAAAGCTATTACCATAGATATAACTTTTTTCACTTTTGCACCTCTCACTTTATTATCCCTAATCTTCAGCAGCAATCATGATTTCCTGCTTTTCAAGACCACTTTGTTCAACAGGCATTTCACTTTCTTTAACTGGTTCTGGGTCAGTCAATGTTGAAGCCCCTTCCGCAAGGTGAACGACAGGTCGAACCTTTGTTCCATCTGGATTAACAATTACACCATCATCGTTTTCATCAGGATGTTTTCCTGCAGGTGCATTTGAAAGAAGAAGTTTTAAACGGTTTAACTGGTTTACTTCAGAAGAACCTGGATCGTAATCGATTGCAGAAATATTTGCTCCTGGGAAACGGCGTCTAAGTTCTTTAATCATACCCTTTCCTGTAACATGGTTAGGAAGACAGGCAAAAGGCTGAACACAGGCAATACTTGGTGCCCCGGAATGAATAAGTTCAACCATTTCGGCTGTAAGGAACCAGCCTTCTCCAGTGATGTTACCAAGCTGTACGATATCATCTACACCTTTCATCAAATCATAGATTGAGCTAGGTGCTTCGAAACGACGACTCTTACGAAGATATTTTTTCATTTTATTGCGGTAAAGTTCAAGGAACCAAACCAACAAACGGGCATTTCGTTCTGTTTTTTTAGGGAATGCCAATTCCTGGTGACGGAAAATACCAGTTGCAAAAGTATAGAAGAAGAAGTCCGTCAAATCAGGCATTACACATTCCGCACCTTCCCTTTCGATTGTACCAACTATGTCATTATTTGCAGTTGGGTGGAATTTTACAAGAATTTCGCCAACAACACCTACTCTAGGCTTTTTAATAGGACGTAAAGGAAGTTCATCGAATTCTTTTACAATATTTTTTAACAATTTATTATAGCCGTGAATTGAAAGCGACTGAACCTGTTTTTCAGCTCTTGCAGACCACTTTTCGTACAAGGCATTTGCACTTCCCGGAACAGCTTCGTAAGGGCGGGTACGATAAAGAACCCGCATCAAAACATCACCGGTTAGAATAGCCATCAAAAGTCTGTGCAAAAGAGTTGGTGTTACTTTGAAACCAGGATTCTTTTCAAATCCCTGGGCACTCAAAGAAAGGACAGGAATGTGACCCCAACCTGCATCATTTAAAGCACGGCGAATAAAGCCAATATAGTTTGTAGCACGACATCCACCACCAGTCTGAGTAATAATCAGGGAAACGTGATTTAAGTCATACTTTCCACTTTCAAGCGCTGCAATCATTTGACCTGCAACCAGAATTGATGGATAGCAGGCATCATTATTTACAAAACGAAGACCTGCTTCTACAGCTTTCGGGTCAACAGCATCAAGAACTACAAAGTTGTAACCTTCTGCCTGGAATGCTCTCTGCAAAATTCTAAAATGAATAGGAGACATCTGAGGTCCAATGATTGTATGAGAATACTTCATCTCTTTTGTAAATACCTGTCTCTGATATGCAGCAGAACGTTTTACTGTCATCTTTCTGTGATGACGCTGTCTTTCCTTTACGGCAGCAATTAAAGAGCGTATTCGAATACGAACAGCACCAAGGTTTGAACCTTCATCAATCTTAATCAAGGTGTACATACGGTTCTTTGAACGCATGATTTCATCAACCTGATCGGCAGTAACGGCGTCAAGACCACAACCAAATGAAGTGAGCTGAACAAGTTCCAGGTCAGGCATTTCGCTAACAAAGGCACCTGCGCGGTAAAGTCGGTTATGATAAACCCACTGGTCGATAATACGAAGAGGTCTTTCGATAGAGCCTAAGTGTGCAATTGAATCTTCCGTGAAAACAGCAAGTCCTAGAGCATTAATCATCTCTGGAATACCGTGGTTAATTTCAGGATCAAGGTGATAAGGACGACCGGCAAGAACAATACCATTTCCACCAGCTCGAATCATCTGTTCAAGTGCATCTTCCCCGGCCTGCTGGCAATCTGAACGGAATTTTTCCTGTTCTTTCCATGCAGCGTCAACAGCAGAGATAATCTGCTTTTCTGTAAGAGACGGAAACTTTGGAAGGAATTCTTCACAGAGACGTTCTCCCAGACGCTTTTTATCGTAAATAGGCAGGAATGGATCCATATATGTAATAGAAGAATCCTGTCTGAGTTCATCAACATTGTTGCGCAAAACTTCAGGGTAACTTGTTACGATAGGACAGTTGTAATGGTTACCAGCCCCGCAGTCTTCCTGTTTTTCGTATGGAGCACAAGGATAGAAAATGAATTTTACCCCCCTCTGCAAAAGTGAAACCACATGACCATGACTGATTTTTCCAGGGTAACAAACAGATTCTGAAGGGATAGTTTCAATACCTTTTTCGTAAACTGCCTTAGATGAACGCTGGCTCAAAACTACACGGAAACCGAGTTTTGTAAAGAAAGTAAACCAAAGAGGGTAATTTTCATACATATTAAGAACGCGAGGGATTCCAACATCTCCCATAGGTGCGTCCTGAGGTTTAAGAGGAACATAGCCAAAAAGTCTCTTATATTTCCATTCAAAGAGGTTAGGCATCTTTTCGCCAACATCATCAACCTTTGTATTTTTCTTGTTAGAAGCGTCAATTACCTTACCTTCTGCTTCAAGACCTCGTTCACAACGGTTACCAGTAATGAAGGTTCGGATTTCACTTCCTGTGCTGAACTTATTGATAGTAAGAAGACAATTGTTCTGACACTTACCACATCGGCGAAGTTCCAAATCAACATGGAATTTATCAAGTTCATCGTAAGTAGCAATAGAAGAACGGATTTTTGAAACATCGATTGCAGGTTCGCCAGGTTTTACAGTTGTCATATCAACCCACTGGTCATAAGCTATAAGTGCTGAACCATAAGCTCCCATAAGACCGGCAACATCAGGACGGAAAACTTCTACACCGGCGATTTTTTCGAAAGCCCGGAGAATGGCATCATTGAAGAATGTACCACCCTGAACGACAACTTTTGTACCTATATCAGATGCCTTTCTAAGTTTTATTACCTTAAAAAGAGCGTTTTTAATTACGGAATAAGAAAGACCTGCTGCAATATCAGCAACCGAAGCACCTTCCTTCTGAGCCTGCTTTACACGGCTGTTCATAAAAACAGTACAACGGGAACCCAAATCTACTGGCTTTTCTGCCATAAGAGCAATTTTTCCGAATTCCTTTACATCCATACCCATTGTATTTGCAAAGTTATCAAGGAAGGAACCACAACCGGCAGAACAAGCTTCATTCAACTGGATAGATGTAATTGCTCCGTCTTTCATTCGCAGACATTTCATATCCTGTCCGCCGATATCAAGCAGGAATTCTACACCAGGAACAAAAAAGTCTGCGGCACGGAAATGGGCAATAGTTTCAACTTCTCCAGCATCAACGCCAAAAGCAGCCTGAAAGAGGGCTTCTCCGTATCCAGTTGAAACTGCACGAGCTATATAAACATCTTTCGGAAGTTTTTTATACAAATCTTTTAATACTTTTACAGCAAGTTCTACAGGATTTCCCATATTGTGAGAATAGAAATCCCATATAATTTCACCCTTTTGGTTTATAAGAACTGCTTTTGTTGTTGTCGAACCCGAGTCCAAACCGAGGAATACAGGTCCGTGAGCATCTTCAAGGGAACCTCGCATAGCCTTTTCTTCAGCATGGCGCTTGCGGAATTCTTCAAGTTCGTTTGCATTTGTAAACAAGGGATCCAAACGCTGAACTTCGCTTAATTCGGCTCCAACAAGATTTTTTAAACTTTCACGGAATTCTTTTACAGTTGGAAATTTAAAGTTTTCTGCCCCTTCCCCGTTGAACTTTCTTTCTGCACTAAAAGCACAACCAGAAGCAACAAAAAGCTGGCTGTCTTCAGGAACAATAATTTCATCGTCTTTAAGTTTAAGAGTTTCAATAAAGCGCTGACGAAGCTGGTCCATAAAGTGAAGAGGTCCACCCAAGAAGGCAACATGACCACGAATAGGTTTACCACAAGCAAGACCAGAAATAGTCTGATTTACAACAGCCTGATAAATAGAAGCTGCAATATCTTCCCTACGGGCACCTTCGTTGATTAAAGGCTGAATATCAGTTTTGGCAAATACACCACAGCGGGCAGCAATCGGATAAATTGTCTGATAATCTTTTGCAAGAACATTAAGACCAGCTGCATCTGTTTCAAGGAGAGCTGCCATCTGGTCAATAAAAGCACCTGTACCGCCGGCACAAGTACCATTCATTCTCTGCTCAACCCCACCGGTAAAATATGTAATCTTTGCGTCTTCACCACCAAGTTCGATTACAACATCTGTCTGAGGAATGATTTTCTTAACAGCTGTAGTCGCAGCAACAACTTCCTGAATAAAAGGTACATTGAGCCACTGAGATACAGAAAGTCCCCCGGAACCGGTAACTTTAATTGTAAGAGGTTGTTCTTCTCCTAAAGGAAATTTTTCAGTAATTTTATCAAAAGCTTCACTGGCAACTTTTATAATTGTGCTTCTGATATCTGCACGATGGCGCTGATAATCTCCGTAAATCAACTTGTCATCATCGTCAAGAACTGCGATTTTTACAGTTGTTGAACCAATATCAATTCCGATTCGAATTGGTAAAATTTCCTTTGTCATGTAACTAATCCCTATAAAAATAAAAAGGCAGAAAAATTTTATTCTATCCTTTAGACTATAAACGCTTATAGAGAATTTTGCAAACGGTAAACTCTTTTTATAATATAGAAGAAAATATTTTTTTTGATTGCACAAGCTCTATCCGTTCTGTAATATACTTTTATGAAAGCTAAAAAAACTTCTCTCTTAAAGTCAGGACTTTTTCTTTCCCTGATGACTTTTGCTTCCCGAATCATGGGGCTTATCCGAGAAATGACAAAAGCTGCCTTTTTAGGCACAAGTGATTATGCAGATGCCTTTGGTATCGCTTTTATGATTCCAAATCTTTTCCGCAGACTTTTTGCAGAAAACAGTATTTCGGTAGCCTTTATTCCAACTTTCCGTGAATACATAGAAAACGACGATTCAAAAGAAAAACATGCTGAAACTCAAAAATTTGTAAGTTCAACTTTGACCTTAGTTTCTTTTTTAACAGCCTGCGTAACAGTTTTAGGAATTCTTTTAGTGCAATTTGTAATTCCAATCTTTTACAACAAGGAAACACCACATCTTGTTCTTTCGGAAACAACGTTACTGACAAGAATCATGTTTCCATACCTTTTTGTTATTTCTGTTGCAGCCTTTTTCCAGGGGATTTTAAACGGTTGTAATATCTTTGCCCCTTCTGGTTTTACTCCAGTTTTATTTAACGCCGTGGTTATCCTTGTAACTTATGGTTTAACACCTCATTTGGCTAACCCACACAATCTTCCACAGGAAGCCCTTGCTGCGCGTGCTATGAGTTTTGGTGTAATTTCGGGAGGCTGTATTCAAGCGCTTTTCCAGTGGCCATTCGTAAAGAAAACTGGCTGGAAAACGACTTTGACTGGCCTAAAGAATGCTTTTACAAACCCGGGTACAAGAAAAGTCTGCGCTTTAATCGTTCCAACAATAGTAGGAATGGCTGCTTATCAGTTGAACGACTTAGTTTCTACAGCCCTTGCCGGAAAAGTTGGAACTGGAACAGTTTCTTCACTTCAGTATTCTCTTAGACTTCAAGAATTGATTTTGGGAATTTTTGCCGTATCAATTGGAACTGTAATTCTGCCGGATTTGAGTGGTCTTGCAGCAAAATCAAAATGGAAAGAATTTAACGAAATTTTAATTCAGGCTATAAAAATAATTGCTTTAATTTGTATTCCTGTGACTTTTTATTCCCTAATATGCGGAAAAGATTTAATTTCTATTGTTTACAAGTCAAAGAGTTTTGACGACCAGTCTGTTGCCTTAACTTTAGGTGTATTCCGCTTTCACATTGCAGGACTTTTCTTTATTGCCGTAAACAGGATAATTTCACCGGCATTTTATGCACAGAAAAACACAAAATTACCTACCCTGGCAGGAATAATCTGTTTTGGGGCAAATATCATATTGGCATTGATTTTTTCTTTTCCTTTAAAAGGAAATGGAATTGCCCTTGCTCTGACCATAGCAAGCCTTGTAAACACAATCTGTCTTTTTGTCTTTATGAAAAAGATGCCAGGCATGGAAGCTGGTAAAATAGCAGGAAGCATGACTTTATACATTCTTCGTCTTTTAGCATTCAGCATAATCGCCGCCTGCCCGACTTATTTTGTTCACGAAATAATCAGCCGAAAAATAACCTTTACAAACCGCCTTTTAGAATACGGCATTCCGGCAGCTGCAAGTGCAGTAATTTTTGCTTTGATTGGCGTCGCACTTCTTATTATATTTAAAGATGAAGCAGCCACCGCCGTTTTATCAAAAGTAAAAGCAAGAAAAAGAAGCTGATAAGCGGCATTTCAAAGCCAATCTGGTGAAAAATGCGGGCTGCGAGAAGGAGGGGTTTCTTACCAAGCATTTTGAGCGTGAGCGATTTCTGAAAGAAATCGCCTCGTATCAATACTTTACACGCTCAACCCATGCTGTAGGAAGAACCCCCGACTGGAAGCAGCTCCCAGCAAAAATGCCGATTAAGCGGCATTTCAAAGCCTATCCGGTGAAAAATGCGGGCTGCGGGAAGGAGGGGGGCTTCCGAAGCATTTTGAGCGTGAGCGATTTCTGAAAGAAATCGCCTTGTATCAATACTTTACACGCTCAACCCATGCTGTAGGAAGAACCCCCGACTGGAAGCAGCCCGCATTTTTCATACGCAAACTGGTAACTAAATGCCGTAAATTCGGCAAAAAAATATATGAGGACCACTATGAAAGATTACTCTAAAGATGACCTAAAAAAAATCTACGAAGAACGAAGACAAAAAATTGTTGAATATCTGAACTTGAATAACATAGGAGCCGCAGTTTTTATCGACAGCGAAGAACACCGAGAACCATCTATCCGCTATTTTACAGGACACACCAGTGACGCTGTATTAATTATTCCTCAGGTAGGAAACAGCGTACTAATTCCTTGGGATGAAATTCTTGCAAAAAAAATAGCCTTCTGCGACAAAGTTATTCCATATACAAAATACAAAAATCAGGACATAGAAGCTGTAAAAGCCAATTTGCCAGAAGAAGGCAGCAAGGTTGAAATTCCGCCAAGCACTTCATACCCAAAATTTCTTGAATTCGTAGACAAGTTAGACAAATGGGAAATCCGTTGCCGCCACGAAAGCGTTCACGATTATGCAGTTGAATTAAGAACAGTAAAAGACGAATACGAAATAGAATGTACAAAAGAAGCAGCCAGAATCGGAGATTTGATTATAGATCAGATTGAAGAAAAAATACGAAGTGGCGAAATCAAAACAGAAATGGACGTAGCATTATTAATAGAAAAAGAATGCCGACTCCACGGTTGTGAAAGAACAGGGTTTGACACACTGGCAGCAGGACCGGCAAGAAGCTGGGCAATTCACGCCTTTCCTGGTTACACACAAGGAGAATGGCCAGGACAGGGTCTTTCTATTCTGGACTTTGGCGTTGTATACAATGGCTACACAAGTGACACAACTCTTACGGTTTTAAAAGGAGAACTTTCACCAGAACAGGAAGAAATTGTTGAGCTTGTTCAAAAAGCCGCCGACGAATGCCTTCGCCTTTACAAGCCGGGAATTCCTGTAAAAGAAGCCTGCGAACAAGCCGAAACAATTTTTGCCCGTGCAAACAGAAAAATGCCTCATACCCTTGGG
The DNA here is from genome assembly GCA_024693045.1 of Treponema sp. Lineage (GTDB taxonomy): Bacteria > Spirochaetota > Spirochaetia > Treponematales > Treponemataceae > Treponema_D. The sequence goes on along the minus strand of JAILLQ010000016.1, from coordinate 771 downwards.
CACGGAATCGGTCTTGAAATCCACGAATTTCCAAGAGTAAGCACTAAAATGCCGGCAAACGTAACCTTTAAGCCCGGAATGATTATAACCCTAGAACCAGGCCTCTACGACGAAAAACTCGGCGGCGTCCGCCTTGAAAATGACGTATTAATCACCGAAGAAGGAAACGAAGTGATTACACATTCTAGGATAATCAGGTTGTAGAAGGAAGGGGCTGTCCCAAAAGTATGGGGCAGCCCTAATTATTTTAAATTTACAAGTGAATTCGAAAATAGAAATACGAGAAGGCTAACGCCACTTTTAATAGGGCACAGTAACCGAAACCTGTGTGCCTTCGCCTTCTTCAGTAAAGAAGTTTACCTGACCGCCCAGGCTTTTGACACGGGTCTGGATGTTTTTAAGGCCGAAGTGCTTTTTCGTCTTGAGGGCGCTTTTTAAGTCGAAGCCTTTTCCGCCGTCTGAAATTATAATTTTGAAATTCTTTTCATCAAAGGTTCTGACCAGCAGGCTTATTGTTTCTGCGCCGGAATGTTTTATGGCATTTGAAAGGATTTCCTGCACAATGCGGTAAATATTCAGATTCTTTTCTTTTGGAAAACTCTTAAAGTCCTGATTGTTTTTTACTTCATACTGAATGCAAAGAATAATTTCAAGTCCGCTCTGCTTTTTTAAGACTCCACAGAGGGAAACAAGGGCTTCAAAAAGACCTTCGTTCAAGTCTGTCGGAGTTAGGGCATAGCAGGAGTTACGGACATCGCCTGCAATCTTCTT
>JAILLQ010000031.1 GCA_024693045.1 Treponema sp. | reverse complement strand
TGCTTAAACGGTGGCGCGGCTTGACCGCGACATCCGCTTTGAAGCTTTGTTATGCATATTTTTATTGCCTGTATGATCACTTTTTATTATATTTTATTAATAACTTTTATGTAAGGAGTGTTAAAACCATGATTTGTTATGAAAACCATCGTTATAATCCATCTTTAAGAGATTTACCTGATGATCAATCTGGTTCAGGAAGACACAAATGTGCAGGATGTGCATATGAACTTGGAATAAAAGATGGACTAAATCAAAATCCCATAAAGAATAATTTTGATGATCTTCCAGATAGCCAAGCAGGAACTGCTAGGCACAAGGATGTACAACAAGCCTATTTAGCAGGATATAGGGAAGGTTCATCTAAAAGAACTTCATTATAAAACTCAATCTACGGGTAAATCCATTCCGAAATACGGAGTTTCTTCATGAACTTCCAATATTTCTTTCAAAGGTCTATCCGAATATTTTATTATTTTTTCTCGATATTCAAATCTTGTTTTTATATTGTTTATTTCTTCTCTGCGTTTTTTAGATATTTCTAAAAAAGAGTCTTCCTGATCTAATCCTAAAAATCTACGATTCAATAAACTTGCAGCGATTCCTGTTGTGCTTGATCCCGTAAAGGGATCAAGCACCCAATCATTTTCTTTTGTTGAAGCAAGAATTATACGAGCGAGAAGTGGAAGTGGTTTTTGAGTTGGATGTTTACCGCAAGACTTTTCCCATTTTGCTATTGCTGGTAGACTCCACAAATCACGCATTTGTGTTCCGCCGTTTATCTCTTTCATTAACTCATAATTGTAGTAATGAGTTACTTTCTTGTTTTTTCTTGCCCAAAGGATAAATTCTGTAGAATGTGTAAAAAACTTACAACTTAGATTTGGCGGTGGATTAGTTTTTGCCCAAGTAATACAATTTAAAATTCTAAAGTTTAGTTCATTTAGCATTTGAGCAACGGAAAAAATATTGTGATATGTACCTGAAATCCAAATTGTTCCGTTTTCTTTTAATTTTTCACGACAGAGTTTTAACCATTGATAATTAAATTCGTTATCTTTCTCAAAGCCCTGTGATTTGTCCCAGTCTCCTTTGTTTACGGAAACTTGTTTCCCGCTCTGAACAGAAATACCACCATTTGAAAGAAAATAAGGAGGATCGGCAAAAATCATATCAAACTGAAAATTGATATTTGGAAGCAAGTCCAAACAATCGCCTTTCGCAAGAGTAAAGTCTTTATTTTCTGAGCGATACCATGCTTTTATGGACATTATAATTCTGATTTTACTCTTGAAAGAAAATCGTCCAAGTTCGCAAGATTATAGATACTTGGAATCAAAGAATATGCTTCACCCAATTTGTTCTTAGCAGAAAGCCAACCTTGTCCGTCTGTAATCCAAACAAATTCAAATTTGGCATACTGATTAATCTTTGGAGCAATATCTGTATATGCCCGTGCGACTTCGTTAAGTTTTGAGCCACCGCCATTATAAAAGTTAGTTTCGATAAGGTAAGTTTTCTTTTTTGTCTGGATTACAAAATCAAATCTTTTTAAATCCTGACCAAGAGATTTTATCTCTTCAAACTCCGTGCTGTTCACTTCTGAACGGAAAGGAATATTTGCACCTTTGAATTTCAATGCAACAGCCTTTGCCATATTATCGCCACCACGATTTTTTCGGGCATTTGTATCAAGACCAACTTCTACGCCGAAAACATAATCTACGAGGTTTGTAACATTTTTGTTTTTGAAAACCTCGGCGAGTCCTGTCTGTTCAATATAATCAATAACACCTTGCAACGATGTAAAATAACTTTCAAGCAAAACAAACTCACCATTTACATTGAGAGTTTTCTTTTTATCTTTTGTTCTTACAGCAAGAAGAATATCGAGAACTTCAAATACTTTTGGATTTTCTTCGTAAAGTTCTTTTATGGCTTTTCGTAAATCTTCTTTTCCAATCAAATAATTTAATTGATTGAGTTTGATTGCAATTTTATTTGTATTACGGATTACTTTTTCAAAATCTGTAAAATAATCAAGAGTAGCGTTTGTTTCGCTGAGCTGCGAAATAAACAAATCAAAATTCTTTTCCATTTTTTGCTCCTAGAAAACTAATGCAATATTACTGATTAAAAGCTCATTTATTGCACCGCGTTTTTTTGCATTTGAATTTATCATTCGTGAAGCAGAAACACGTTCAATTTCAAAATGTGAATAAAGGTCATCAAAGAAATTGTCATTTTCGTTTGCGTTTTTAGGGTCAGAGTTACTTGCCAGTACCATCGCACCTTTATTTGAAATTTCTGTAATAAAATTTCCTAACTCAATTTGTTCCTTGTCTGAGAAGCCATTTTCTGAATAAGATGTAAAGGCAGCTGTTTGTGTAAGCGGTCGATAAGGCGGATCAATATAGACAAAAGTTTTATCATCGATAAAACTTTTGCATTCCTTATAGTCTCCGACTTTCATTTCTACATTTTGAAGAAGCATAGAACAATTTCTTAGGTTTTCTTCATCACACAAAAGAGGATTTTTTGCATTGTTAAATGGAACATTAAACAAACCTTTTGAATTAACGCGATAAAGACCATTGAAACAGGTTTTATTTAAGAAAATAAACAATACAGCTTTTTCAAGATTTTCTTGTTCGTCGCCATTAACTTTTAATTCGTTATAACGATTTCTGTTTTTATAGAAGAATTCTTTATTTTCTTCTAGCGAATGATTTTTATAGACATTCTGCAATTCTGATAACTTAAAAATCATTCCTTCACAGTTATTTTTTATTTGAGTATAAGTATTTATGAGTTCTTTATTTATATCGTTAATTAAGATTTTTTTTGGTTTAAATTTACTTAAAATATCAAAAAGTACTGCCCCTCCGCCGACAAAAGGCTCACAATACTTTTCTATTTTTGAGGGATACTTTTCTCTAATTTCATCAAGTAATTGGCTTTTCCCACCAACCCATTTTATAAACGGTTTTGCCAACATAATGTATAAATTATACTCTATTTTAACGAAAATTTCTACTATCTTTCTTAAACCAGCCCAATAGCCCGTCCGCCTAACATAGATTATACGTATCCTGTATAAAAATTTTATACAGATAAAATAAATCTGTATAAGTCTTTTTGAACCGAAACGTATTTATTTATATTAACATAAAATTCATAGGAATCTTATACAGACCATTATAAATCTTACTTCTTCTTTTTCTTATCAGTTTTCTTTGTATCTTTTGCCTCTGTTTCTGCCTGAGATTCACCTTTGGCAGAAAGTGTTATTTTTTGATAAGCGTCCTTTTTATCGTTAGGGTGGGGCTCAAGTCCGATGATTGTAATATCACTCTGGTCTGGACCGTACACCCAGAATATTCTTCCAGCTCCTGGCTTGTGATTTTCAAGATATGATTCCCAGACTTTCTGGCCGTAGCGTTTTGTAAGGGCTTCAATATCATGAGTACACAAGCCTGGATAACGAGGATCATTACTCAATTTTGAAAAACAACTTACAAGAAGCTTGAAGAGTTTCTGCTCATTTTTATTTGCGGTCTGTTCCTTGATTTTCTTTTCAAGGTTAGTCCACAATTCCTGCATCTCGGGGATGCCCATTCTGATTTTATACATTATATGAGGTCCTCATATGCAGATAAATCAATTGCGTCCCCAACTTTTCCTGCTTTGAAGTTTTCCATGCTTTTATCCATCATAGCTAAGGAGTTCTGTGAAACCTCGAAAGGTTTTGTGAGTTCACGAGGTTCAAGCATGATGCGGCCATCCGGATACTCTTCTACGTGATAATAATCATATTGTGTTGCTCTGAGAGTTATTCTTCTTTTTGAGTCTAATTTAGAATCATAAGATCTTACTGCTAATGCTGGCATATAAACCTCCTTGTAAATAAGTGGGAAATCCCACTAAATAATATATGGGATAATTGTGACAAAATCAAGTTTTTATTTTCAACTGATAAAACCGCCAGTGCGGCAGAAAACCTAATTCTTTTAAGTAAAGTTTTATTCCCAGAAAAAGTAAAAGTCCTAGGACAAAATACAATGGGGTGTTTGACTTATAGATGCATTTCAATTTATGATGCCAAACAAGAGTTTTGCCGTTTCAATGACATTTAAGTTAATTAAAGATACCTTAAAAGATTTTGACTGCTGGAAAGGTGAAGGTAACGGCATAGAACCAGATGTGATATGTTCTGATGAAGAACTAGAGCAAAAGTTAAAAAAATTACAAAAGATAAAAGTTTGCGGTTAAAAAATGATTAATAATGAGATTTATAGTTTAAAAGATGTTAGTCAACATATAAAAAAGCCAATAGCGAAAATAGTGTTATAAAAGTATCTCAACTTAGTCAGTTTATATGTGATTTTTTGAATCCGTATATAAATGATTCACATTTTTGTATTGAGAGTAAAGATTTTATAAAAAGTATAGTAACTAACTATAGAGTATTGTATTCAAATATTTATGTAAAAAAAATTGATGATTACTATGTTGTAGAAAAGTCTGATGGTCAAATGCTTCATTTTGGAGAAAAAATTGACTGTAAAAAAGAGAATCTATTTTTATATCCGTCAGAGGGAAATAATATATACAGACTTGGTGTTTATGCATTGTTTACAGAAGATAAAAAGAACATTTCTGTAATTTGTTCGGGCGAAAAAAAGCAAGTACTGTGTGATGTTTCTAATAATTATTTAACTTCAAACAATTTATTATCTTACAAAGAAATACAAACAACGAATTCTTTATATGTCTATATCCCAACATTAATGAATTTACAGAATAATGATAATGGAAAAAGTTTGATAGATGAAAATTTTAGGAAACTTAGATCTATTTCGGCTCGCTATCCAGATAAGAAAAATATAATTCTTGATTTACGAACTAATGGAGGAGGAAATTCGTTAAATACATCAAAATTTCTAGCAAATTTATATTTTTTAGAAAAAGACTGTACTGAAGAAAAATCACTAAAAAATGTTAAGAAAGAAATGAAAATAATAGGAAATAACGGAAAAAAAATAAGCTTAATTTCGCCATCTATTATACAAGCTGAAAATTGGTTAGAAAGAAATATATTTTCTCAAGAAAAGTTTATTATTAATGATTTTAAAAAAAGAAGAAAAATTTTAAATAAAAAAAATTTAAGAATTAAGTATTATGAATATGATGAAGTTAAACCTAAATATATCAAACCAAAGTTTGATGGTAAATTAATTATTCTTTCAGGTAAAAATACTTGCTCCTCTAGTGAGGACACAATATTTGAAGCAAAAAATATTTTTTCAAATACAAGACAATTTTTCCAGATTGGTGAAAATACAGCAGGCTGCTTTGCTTACGGAAATGTTTGGTGTTATCAATTAAATAATTCGGGAATTGTGTTGCACTTACCTTCATTTATAAATGGTAATTTAGATTTTAGTCCAGAAGGGGTAGGAATAATGCCAGATTATTGGGCGACAAATGATGATATCTTAAAAGCTTTGGTAAATGTTACTGGAGATGATGAACTTTTAGATAAATTAAAAGATATAAACAATAATTTGTAATACTAAGCATCTGACCTTTTGTATTTTTTGAAACAAATATTATAGTCCGTTTTAACAGACTCAGTGCCTTTGTCCTGAGACTCAATGTTCGGATAAAGAAGTTCAATATTATACTTTTTAATATTAATGCATCTTTGGAGTAAAATATGTGCCTTATTTGTGACAGAATCAATATGATTAAAAACGGAACAAATCCGTACTTTGTAAAAGAGCTCGAAACCGGCTACGTTGTAATCGGCGACAACCAGTATTTCAAGGGCTATACGCTCTTTCTTCATAAAGAACACAAAACCGAGCTTTACCAGCTGGATCCTGAAACAAAAGTAAAATTCCTTGAAGAAATGTCCCTTGTAGGCGAGGCATGTGCAAAAGCTTTCGGTGCCGAAAAAATGAACTATGAACTTTTGGGAATGGGCGACCAGCACGTTCACTGGCATCTTTTTCCAAGAGCCTTTGGTGACCTCGGTCAGTACGGCATAAACGGAAACGGCCCGGTCTGGTGGCTCCCGAAAGAAAAAATGTGGTCAGAAGATGTGATGATAAAAGGTGAAGAACTGGAGGAGTTGAAGAAAAAGCTGCGGAGTGAGCTGGATAAGCTGTTAAAATAACTTGTTGGCAGATAGAAAAAAGTCTATATTTAAAATGTAAAGTTTGTCGCACAGAAGACTTATTTCCAACGATATTATCGGCTTTTATTAGTATGTGCGTTGTATTTGTATAATGATTCTTTGTTTTTTCTTTACCATAATTCAGGCATGATGTTGGACTTGCGCTGAAAAATCGATTTACTCATGAGGAAAATATGGAAGCAAAGAATTATTCCGAAGAAATTTTTGAAAATCTTAAACACATTAATGAATACGGGCAGGAATTCTGGTATGCACGGGAGTTGCAGCCTGCGCTGGAGTATTCGCAGTGGAGAAGATTTGCAGATGCAATTGAAAGAGCTAAAATTGCCTGCGAAAAAAGCGGACACAAAGTGGCAGACCATTTTGCCGGCGCCGGCAAAATGGTCAACGTCGGCTCAGGTGCTAAGCGAATAGTCGATGATTTCGCCCTTTCCCGCTACGCCTGCTACCTTATTGTAATGAACGGCGATCCCCGTAAGGAAATCATCGCCCTTGGTCAGACTTATTTTGCTGTAAAAACCCGTCAACAGGAACTGATTGAAGATTACGAACGGCTTTCAGAAGAACAAAAAAGAATTGCAATCCGAAACGAAATGAAACGGCATAATTCTGCTCTTGCGGAGGCGGCTCACGGTGCGGGTGTCAGTAAGCCTCTGGATTATGCGATTTTTCAAAATTACGGTTACATGGGCTTGTACAACGGACTTAAGGCAAAGGATATAAAAGAGCGCAAGGGGCTTTCAAACAATCAGGACATTCTTGATTATATGGGAAGCACCGAACTGGCAGCTAATCTTTTCCGCGCTACCCAGACTGAAGAAAAACTCCGTCGTGAGCATATTCAGGGAAAGACTGAGGCCAACAAAACGCATTATGAAGTCGGAAAGAAAGTCCGTCAGACTATTGCAGAATTGGGCGGTACCATGCCAGAAGATTTACCTACGCCAGACAAAAGTGTACGGCAGCTTGAAAAAGAACACGAACAAAAAGTACTTACAAAGGATAATGAGAACTAATATATGAATACTTCAGAACTTAATTCCCCCTCATGGCTCTTTTTCGACATTGGTTCAACTCTTGTGGATGAAACTAAAGTATACGAAGGCCGCTTTAAATATATCGCAGAAAAATCCGGGCTTTCCTATGATGAAGTCTGCGCTTCCGTCCTTGAACTTTTTAAACAGAACAAAAAAGGCGACAAGGAACTTATGAAGCGGCTTGGCATTCCAATCCTTGAATGGAAGAGCGAGGATGAAGTTCTGTATCTCGACACAAAATCTTTCCTCCAAAAATTAAGCTGGAAAACCGGCGGAAAATACAAAATCGGAATTATCGCAAATCAGAATCTGGGGTCTAAAGAGAGGCTAGAATCTTTTGGAATTTTAGAATACATCGACCTGGTGGTTGCCTCGGCGGAAGAAGGCTGTGCAAAACCTGACAGAAAAATCTTTGAAATCGCTCTTTCCCGTGCAGGAGTTCAGGCTGTGGATTCAGTCATGATTGGAGACCGCATCGACAACGACATAATTCCTGCAAATGAGATCGGCATGAAAACTCTCTGGGTAAAACAGGGCTATGGAAAATACTGGAGTTTTTCAAGCGACCCGGAAAGTCGAAAGGTGGAGAAGGCCGATTTTGAAGTGGACGACTTGTCCGGACTGTTGAAGATTTTTTGAGTTATTGGTCATTTCGAGAGCCTCAATGACCGGATTGGTTGTATCAATGACTGGATTGGTTATATCAACGACCGGATTTATGCTAAAATAGCACACGGGGGTTAAAAAATGCAAAAAATTCTTATCACCGGTGGAACAACTTTTGTTAGTAAGTATACTGCGTCTTATTTTGTACAGCGCGGCTACGAGGTCTACGTTCTAAACCGCGGAAATAAGGAGCAGGTTCCCGGTGTTCATCTTTTAAAATGCGACCGCCACGATAGTCAGAAACTCCAAAAACTGCTTTCTCCCTACAGTTTCGACGCGGTTCTTGATATTACTTCTTATAAGGACTCTGATATAAACGATTTTGTTCCGGCGTTGGGCAATTTTAGGAAATACATTATGGTTAGCTCCAGCGCGGTTTACCCTCAAACTGAAAAGCAGCCTTTTGTTGAAACAGCCCGGATTGGCGAAAATAAATTCTGGCGCACTTACGGAACAGATAAAATTGCGGCGGAAAAAGCGCTTTTAAATCTGGTGCCGGATGCATTTATTGCCGCCCGCCTTATTTGTACGGTCCCATGAACAATGTGTATCGCGAAGCCTTTGTTTTTGACTGTGCCATGAAAGGCCGGTCATTTTATCTTCCAAAGGACGGAAGCCTTAAACTTCAGTTTTTTATGGTAGAAGATTTGTGTCGATTTTTTGAATCCATTTTGAATGATAAAAACGATGAACGCACAAACTCTGATACAGAACGCATTTTTAACGTGGGAAACGAAGACTGCATTTCAATCCGCGACTGGGTAAGCCTCTGCTATGCCGCATGTGGAAAAGTTCCTGAGTTTATTGAAGTTCATTCTGAATCTGATTTTAGAAAGTTTTTCCCGTTTTACGACTATGAATACAAACTCGATGTTTCAAGGCAGAAAAAATTTTTGCCTTCAACAATGCCACTGGAAGAAGGAATCAGAATTGCCTTCGACTGGTATAAGAATAAAGCACACCAAAAAGAAGTGAACAAAAAGCCATATTTCGATTTCATCGATAATAAACTTTTCGAGGCAAAAAAAGTGAGTCGAAAATGCGTGAGGTGAAATAATAGTGAAAACGGACTGCGAAAAACTTAAGCAATTTGATGAAAAATACATTCCCTCTCTTGTAAAACGTCTTTTACCTTTATGGAATGTTCCAGGCGAAAGCGAGGACTTCAACCGCCGTTATGTTGAAATGATTATCCGCACCAACATGCATATAAATGACATGCAGTTTATGATGACGGAAAAGACGGCTGGAAAAGATGATTCCAAAGGAAGCCCTGCTGGTGGTGATGCTGTAACTGACTACAAATTGAAAGCCATTGCCTTCTCCGCTTTAAAATCCGATAAATCCGATGACGCCTGGTTCACTCGGCTCCTGGAAGGTGCATCCTCTTGCGAACGAACAATCTTCCAAACCGGTCGCCGTTACCTTAATTATATGGAAGAAAAAACTTTCTCCCTGATGAAGGATGACGACCTAAAGCTCTGCCTTTTTGTAAGCTTAGAAAGGGGATGTGGAAGCCGGATTTTAAGCGAAGCGGTAAAGGAGTTCAAAGTCCGCGACTACAAAAATATGTTCCTTTGGACAGACTGCGAGTGTAATGTTCAGTGGTATTTTGACAACGGATGGAAACTTTTAAATGAAGAAGAATACGATCCATTTTCCCGGGGGACTGGCGGTTCCGGGGAAAAGACAGACGATGACAGAACAAAGTTTATGACATATATTTTTAAGAAGGGGCTGTGATTATGCTTAATATTCATTTTGGTTTTTCCTATGTGGGCTTGATTTATATTATTATGCTGACCGTGCCGAACCTGATCTGGGCAAAATATAAACCTAAAAATTACGAAAAGTACGCTTCAAATGAAAACAGGATTTTAGGAGCCTTTGAGCGAATCGGCGAGGTCCTTGTTACAACCATTGTTCTGATTTTCAGTGATTTTAACGTGCGACCGGAAAGTTGCCGCGATCCGTGGACGCTGTTTCTGGCGGTTTCTGTTGTTCTCATGATTATGTATGAACTTTACTGGATCCGCTATTTCAAAAGTGAAAGGACCATGAAGGATCAGTACCGGAGTTTTTGCCGCGTTCCTGTTGCGGGGGCCACTCTTCCGGTTGCAGCATTTTTTCTTCTCGGGTTTTACGGAAAGAATATTTTTCTCGTGATTTCTGTTATAATTCTTGGAATTGGCCATATTGGAATTCACCTTGCCCATAAGAAGGAAGCGGCTTGTGAGTGAGAAAACTACAATTAAAAAGGAGGAGCGATTTATCGCGAAGTGAAATGGTTAAAGTATACTGCTACGACCGCTGTTCAACCTGCAAAAAGGCTGTTGACTGGCTGAACGCACACAAAATTGAATTTGAAAAAATCGATATCAAGGGCGACCATCCGGATGAAAAAACTCTCCGTGCCCTTCATGCAAAAAGCGGACTTGAATTAAAACGCTTTTTCAATACTAGCGGGATTTTGTACCGCGAAATGGAACTTTCCAAAAAACTTCCATCGATGAGCGACGACGAAAAGTTCCAGCTTCTTGCAACCGACGGAATGCTGGTAAAACGCCCGCTTCTTGTAACGGATGAAACAGTCTGCACAGGCTTTAAAGAAGAGGAGTGGAAGAAGGCACTGCTGAAATAAAAAGTACCCCAGGAGGAGTACAAAAATGAAAGCCAACTCAATTGAACTACTTAAAGACGCCTATGGCGGAACCTTTGAAGAAAATGTAAAAACGGTTTTGACAAAGCATTTCGATTCCGACTCTGCAGAAAATCTATGGAATCAGATTGTAAAAAAATATTCGGAGTTATTCCAAAAGCAGAATATTTCAGAAGAAGACGAAGACGCGGTGTATTACATTCTTCCGTCAGTTGCTGTGTACAGAGTTTTAGAGGAATCTGCCGCGTCGGAGAATGGGGCTGCCATTTCGGGTGACAAAACGTGTATGGATGTCCGCCATATTGACGCACTTTCCATCTTCCGTGAAATCTATTTTATAGACGGCCAGCGCGGTCACGATTACCTTGTAAACCGCTTCCGGGAAGACGAAGCCTTTCTCAAGGGCTTTCCCCAGGATTTTCTGTGTACAGTTGGAGAGGGAAAGTGCGAAGTAATCTGCGATACACCGGAATACACGGAATTCCATGTAAAAAGCTGCCGTTTCCTTGAGCTTACAAAAGAACTGAACTGCCCGGAAATCTGTTCGGTTTTCTGCGACATTGATAATTTGATGTATACCAATATGCATCCAAAGCTTTCTTACAATCGCGACAAAACTTTGTATGCCGGCGACGACTGCTGCAATTTTTCTATGCGGTATGTGGAGAAGGAGTAGAAACCAATTGTAAGCACTTGCAATTGAAATCACGGGAGGAATCAGTTATGAACCTGACAATACGAAAAGTTACCATCGCCGATTACGATGCAATCTATACCCTCTGGTGCAGCACCGAACAGACTCGCCGTGCCATGAATCCGGTGGATGACAGCCGGGAGGGAATTGAAACATATCTTAAGCGAAACCCGAACACCTGTTTTCTTGCAGAATCCAAAGACGGTACCGGCGATGCGCCCGAAATTGCAGGGGTTATCCTTACAGGTCACGACGGACGCCGGGCTATTATTCATCATTTGTGCGTTCATCCGGCTTACAGGCGGGAAGGGGTTGCAACAGACCTGGTTCAAAAAGCGGAAGAAGCTCTGAAAGAAGAAGGAATCAACAAAATCTTTGGGCTGGTGTTCAAGGATAACGATACGGCAAATGCTTTCTGGGAAAAACAAGGCTACACCCTCCGCACCAACCTGAATTATCGTAATAAAAGCCTGAACGTCGGCGTTCCCCAGGGAGAATAAATTGACCACTAAAAAAATCTATTTTTGCAGGCATGGCGAAACAGTCTGGAACGTTGAAAACAAAATCTGCGGTGCAACGGACATCGGTCTTACTCAAAAAGGCCACGCTCAGGCAGAAGAAACCGGCCGGCTCATAAAGCAGAAATTTGAAAATGGCGAAATTGCCATCGACGAGATTTTATCTTCTCCTCTTTCACGAGCCTTAGACACAGCAAGGCACATTGCAGATATGACGGGCCTTCCACTCCGGGTGGAAGAACGCCTTAAAGAGCAGAACTTCGGAAAGTACGAGGGGACTCCCCGTAACGGAGAAGTTTTTAAGATGGACAAGCGGAATTTCGTTCAGTCTTACCAAGGCGGGGAGTCCATGCTCCGGCTCTGTCAGCGAATCTACAACCTTCTTGACGATCTTTCTAAAGACGGTAAAACTTATCTTCTTGTGGCTCACAACGGAATTGCCCGGGCGGTGAACTCCTACTTTTTCGACATGACAAACGAGGATTACGGCAACTTTGGAATCAAAAACTGTGAGATTCTAGAGTATCAGTTTAATAAATAATGGTAGCCTCAATCAAGGATCACAAATCTGCAACAAATCCCGCCTCTCATATAAAAACTTCTCGCCTTGAGCTTGTCCCTCAGAGCATGGCCTTTCTAAAAACGACCCATGCATACGCAGGTGACAGGGAGAACATGCGCTTTATGCTTCACCTTCCGAATGACTCGGAGGAGGCGACACAAGAATTCCTTGATGTCGCGGAAAAAGAATGGAAAAAAGTGAAGCCCGCTTTCTTTGAATTTGCTATTCTTAAGGACGGAAAGCACATCGGGGGAGTCAGCGTGCATCTGGACAAATCCAGAACAAGCGGCGAACTTGGCTGGGCCTTTCTAAAGTTGCACAGGGAAATGGCTATGCGGTGGAAGCGGCAAAGGCACTTATGGTATGGGCAGTGAGGAATCTTTCCGTCAAAAAGTTTATCGCCCATTGCGACAGTGAGAACATTGCTTCCTGGAAAACCATGGAAAAACTGGGCATGAAACGCGTTTCCTGCACGGGCGGCCGTTACAACAAAATAGCTCCGACAGAAGAGCGCAAGGAATTTTTATACGAAATGCAGGAAGGAACTGACTGATGGACTGTACATTCAAAACTGAGGAAGGAAAATTCAACTACCGCGTTGGAGCAATTATCCGAAACGGAAACAGGATTCTGATGGCCCGAAATCCCGGTGAAACTCGGGGCGATATGTGGTATTCCGTGGGCGGCCGGGTGCGATTTGGCGAGACTGCAGAAGAAGCCTGCCTCCGCGAACTGAAGGAAGAAACAGGCCTGGAGCTTGAACTTGAACGACTTGCCGCTATCCACGAAAACTTTTTTAGGGATGCAGAGGGAACTTTATATCACGAGATTTCCCTTTTCTTCCTTGTAAAGGTTGATAAAAAACTTGCTTATCTTGAAAGCGGGCATCGCACCACCGATGGTCCTGATGGCGAAGTTCTGGAATGGCTTGACCTTTCTGACTGCGCCGATAAACAGATTTTCCCGGAGTTTTTTAAGACTGTGGATTTTTCAAAAGAGAGCGGTATACGGCATTTTGGAGTATATGAAAAAAAATCTGTAAATATTATGCCAAAGGAATGACCACAAGACAGTTACATCCCGATAAATCTGAATTTGTCAAGTTTTTTGACCTCTACGCCAATAACGCGCTTTAGCGATAATCTCGCCGATCAACTCGCTTTTTGATGCGGTATAGGTTTCTCTGTCTTCCGAATACTGTTTTGCCAAAGATTCTTTAAGTTTTGAATAAGCCTCTGCATCTTTTTTGTGACAATTAAGATAATCTCTCACGTCCACATAGTTGTTCCATTCTTCCGAATCATAAATCACGGCATGGACGTGATGTGTCCTTATATCGTTATCCCCATATATATATAGGTATTGCAGGGGATGGTCTTGACCTCGAAAAACAAAACCGTTTTCCTCAAGAACACTGTTTCTGGACAAGAGTTTATCAAAATCAGATACCCCGGCGACGATATCGATAATAGGTTTTGCGCAAATATCTTTTATAGCCGTGCTTCCTATGTGCTGTGCATCGACTAAAACATCTTGAAGGATACTATGCAGCTCTGCAATGGTTTCTGCTGCAATTACGTCCCACTCAGCGTCATGAGGTTCAACAAGCACTGTACCTCGACGCAATCCTAAACTCATAAGCGCCTCCTGTTTCATCAATAAACTTCGATTTGTCTTTCTAAGTTATCCTGAAATTCAAAGTGCCTTACGCATGTATATCACATCATCCATAGGATTATGATAATATGCCTCACACTCTTCAAATCCATGTTTTTTATATAATGATATGCTCTGTCTGTTCCTTTC
>JAILLQ010000015.1 GCA_024693045.1 Treponema sp. | reverse complement strand
GCATTACATGAAACTTCTTTTATTGAATTACCAGCAAGAACTTGTGCTACGAGCTCATAACGTTCTGATGCGCTCCATTGTTTTTTCTTCGTTTTTGTTTTCAATGCCTCTGGCCCATTGGCATCTTCTATCTTTTTCCATCTTCGAATCATCTTATGGAAATCTTCTGGATTTTTGAAATGTTCTGGAGTTTTTGGCCAAAGACCTTGTCTGTACATTTCAACGCATTGTCTTTTGTACTCATACGAGTAGTGTTGATACATAAAAATCCCCCCTTTCTGTTTGTCCAGAAAAGGGGGTACATATCACACTTTTTAAGTAAGCCGGGCTTTTTTTTGCTGAACCATCCTTCCCTGAATTATTTTTTACCTACTCTTTTCTTGAAACAAAGAGGATGGAAGCAAAGAAGAGAATTATTATGTAAAGAATTGAAGCCATGAATACTGAAGCAGATCCAAAAAGTCCTACAATAACGTAATTCAATATTCCTGTCACATAAGTACAGAGTTCAAAAATGCCAAAGAAAATCAGGGTACACAGAGGCAGAAAAAAGAGCCACCTGAACCTGAAGTTACTTCTTTTATCTTCGATACGATAGTTCCAGCCGGCTGCTGCAAGGAAAAGTACTACTGCTAAAATAAACAAAGGATACATAAGACGACTTACTACGCACTGGTAAAAAGTTTCTGCTGAAAATCCGTATTTTTCTGCTTTAGAAAGAAAGCTCATCAGGGCAGTAAGGGACATATGGGACGCACCGGAAGAAGCTTCACTTATGGCAGCAAAGTCATCAAAGTTCATTGGAAGAATAAAAGAATTAGTGCGGCTTATATCATCCATTTCTTCCTGAGTCATAGGGTTCTGATATTCTGAAATATCCTGAACGTCACTTTCTGTAAATGTATATTCAGGATAGCAGACCAGACCTTCTGTATTTCTGTCTACAGACTGAAGGATTACAAAAGGTACGTTTTCCCATTCCCTGCCACCTATATCTGCACTTCTTAAAGCCATTACCTTGGCATAAGGAACAGAAAGGGAATACATAAAACTGCCGTCAGGACGATAGCGGACCATATTAAAGCCTTCAAGGTATCTTACAAGACCACCGTCTTTTTTTATATCCATTGAATTCTTTATGTAAATGACAAGCCTGGTTTTGTCCTTGTCTTCCAGTGAAAAATAAATATTATGTCTGTTGGCAAGACGGTTCATGTGTTCTGTTTCGTCAAAAAAGAAATACTGGCTTTGTACATTTTCACGGGCAAGTTCAAAAAAGCGTTCTACATCAGGAGTCTGGGCTACATTTTTTGCATCAAGAAGAGACTTGTAAATATAGTAGGCCTTTAAGCTGTCTCCTGAATGAAGGGCTGTATAACCTTCCTTCTTCTTTTTGTAATAATTGCGTTCATCTTCATTTTGATAGGCATCACTATGCTGAAGTTTATTCCAGGCGTCGTTAGCAAGAATAAGGGCTTCTTCCCTGTTGGTGTTTTTTTCATCACAGGCTTCTACTGCAAGGGCTGCCCAGTAATGAGCATTAAACCAGTCTTTTTCTGTCATTGCCTGTCTGGCTTTCTGAACAAGGGCAAGAGGTGAAAATGCCGCATCCTTTGTATGAACAGGTCGCTGCAATTCTGAAATTCGGTTTAAAATTTCATCAGCAGATTTTTCTGCATCATGCTCGATTTCTAAGAGGTCTGAGCTTTCTTTAAGAACTGACTGAGCTTCATCACTTTCCGGAGAAACCAGAACGGCTTTCCGGGCATACTGAACTGCAAGATGATACTGCTGCTGGTCAATAAAGTAGCTGGCATTGTAAATGGCTTCCTTTAATTCTGAAGGTGCTTTTCTTTTTACATCCAGGGAATTGCTGATTTTTACCAGAAATACTTCTTTATTAAGGAAGAGGGCAAAAACTATAAATATTCCCACAACCATACAATTCCTGAACCTGATGAACATTCCCTGAGAAAAGCGTTCACGGCTGTTGGAAGTCTTATGCTGCCACTGAACTGAGCAGGCCATAAGAAAACCGCTTAATAAAATTGCAGGCATAAGTGTAAGGTAATTATAAAGCCCTGAAAGAAATTTATAGGAAGACAAATCTTCACTTAAAAGTTCCGGAGGAGTAATAAAGAAAACTGTCAGTAATACGATAATACCAAAGGCAATTAATCCGTAAGAAAACAATACTAAAAGTAATTTTTTCATTCATCAGCTCCATAGAAAACCGCATCGGATCTGGCATCTTCATGCTTTTTTCTGTAGAATCTGGTTATCAGTCCGCCAATCAACAAAAGCAGGGCAAACAGAAGATTAATAATTACTACAAAAGCATTTCCAGGGACAAAGGGCAGCATACCGTTTACTTCTGAATTTAAAACAGGAAGAATATCTCCGGTGTATATGTAAAGATCCAGATTAAAGAATCCTATATAAACCAGCAGAATAAAAAATACATTTACAAGACGCCATACAGATAAACGACGCAATACAAAACAGGCAAGATAAACCAGCCCAATGGAAGAAAAACAAAGCCAGGACCAGAAATTTCTGGAACTTTCGGCACCTATTTCAAACATCTCATTATAAGAATTGGCAAGAAATGACATTACTGAATTCATTTCCATGCTTTGCTGAATGATTGTATCTGTAAAGACTGATTGTTTCTCCGGTATCTTTCTGCTGTTAAATGTGTAAAGCTTATGTTCTGCTATTGAAAGACCTTCTACAGTTCCATCATCCCTTACCTGAGAATAATAAAGGGTTTCGTCACCACCATAGGAATTTCTAAAATACCCTTGAGAAGTAAGAGCCTCTGTAGAAACAATATGCTGACCATGATTAATCTGTTCGTAAAGCCTGAAAGAGGCAGGAATAAAAATGAGCCAGCTTAAAACATACCAGGATGCGTAAACGATAAAGTCTGCTTTAGTTCCCCACTGATGGCGGATAAGAAAAAACAAAAGGAAGGCACCGCTGGAAGAGATTGCAATTGGAGCAAAAAGAAAAACCCCATTTACAAAAAGCATACCACTTACAAGCTGAATATCCTTACCTGCTACAAGAGTAGTACACAAAGCGTAGATCATATAAACAAAACCACCGCATATACTTTCAAGGCAAAGCACTAAAATAAGCAGCAGCAATATTTTTACAGAAGATAATACTGTAGGTTTCATCTATTAAATGATAATTGATAAGTTTAAAAAAGAAAAGTCTGAAATAATTTTTTTCTTAAATGCTTTTTCTAAAGACAAAAAAAATGCCGGTTCTTCCTGATACCTGCAAAAAACAGATAAAGAAAACCGGCAGTCCCTGTTTATAAAAACAGCAGGATTATCCAAGGAATACGTGTCCTGACTGATCAATTGCAATAATTGACTTACAGTCTGAACATCTGAAACGTCCACTCTTTGTTGCCTTAAGACGGCGGGAACAAACAGGACAGCTGACAACTTTAGGGAAGGTAGATACAGATACTGTTTCTCCACCCTGAGTAAAATATCCCAGAGCATCAGACATATTGCTCTTAATATTAAAGAACTGACTGAAGCCAAGAAGCTGGAATACTTCATATACTTTTGGCTGAATGTTCATAAGAAC
Organism: Treponema sp.; assembly: GCA_024693045.1. Lineage (GTDB taxonomy): Bacteria > Spirochaetota > Spirochaetia > Treponematales > Treponemataceae > Treponema_D. The sequence continues at coordinate 53,490 of JAILLQ010000015.1, read as the reverse complement.
AATATCGCCACCCTTTGGTTTTACAAGTTTGAGAAATGATGTAAAGGAACCAATTCCCGTTGATGATACATAATTAAGGCTTGAGCATCCAAAAATAAGATTGTATTTGCCTGCAGATATTACTTTACCAATCTGCTTCTGAAAGTAAACAGAATTATATGTATCAATATAGCCGTTAAGAGTGATAAGGACTCCGTTTTCTACATCGTCAAGTTTATCAAGAGAAATCTTAAGACTATCGTCACGGTCTTCGTCAAAGCCCGGTACTATATCATTATTCATACTTAAATACTAATTAAAAAAGTCCAGAATGTCTAGTAAATTAAAAAATTTCTGCAGAAATCAGAGATTTTGGAGAAAAAAGCCCCTTTATTAAAAATTTCATGACAGCTATACAATATTTTTATATACTGAAGCCATGAAACCAGAAGAAATATTCCGGAATTTTGTGAATGAAAAGGGACAGGAATTTGCTGACCAGGCCGGAATCTCCTATAACGAAAACATGAGCAGGCATACTACCTTTAAAACCGGTGGAAATGCCCGGGTTTTTGCCAGCCCTAAAACAGCAGCTGCCCTTCTTACCCTTATTAAATTTGTACGTGAATCTTCAATAAGATACTTTATCCTTGGCGGCGGAAGTAATGTTGTATTCTGCGACCAGACTTTTGAGGGTGTAGTCATTAATACAAGCCGTCTTAATTCAATTTCTATTGAAGAAAAAGATAAAGATCAGGCCATTGTTAAATGTGAATGTGGTGCCATGACTGCTGCTTTTGTAAACTGGTGCAGTAAAGAAGGGCTTTCGGGTGCAGAAGAGTTTGCTGGACTTCCTGGAAGTACTGGTGGTGCTGTCTATATGAACGCCAGATGCTTTGACAAGGAAATAAGCAACATTTTTTATTCAGCCAGATATATTAACCAGGATAATAATATAGAAGAAATAAACTATAACAGTGATGACTGGAGCTATAAAAAGTCTCCTTTTACAGACAGCAGCCTGATAATCCTTGAGGCATGCTTTAAGCTTAAGCCCGTCTCCACATCTATAGAAGAAATACAGGCAAAATGCAGGCACTATGTAGAAGAAAGAAAGGCTAAAGGCCACTTCAAATACCCCTGTGCAGGCAGTGTTTTTAAAAACAACAGGGCTTTTGGTAAGCCTTCCGGAGCAATTATAGACCAGTGCGGTTTAAAAGGGCTTACTAATGGTGGAGCAAAGGTTGCTGATTTTCATGGAAATATCATTGTAAACACAGGAAATGCAAGTTCCAGCCAGATTTTACAGCTTGTAGAAAAAGTTCAGGCAGAAGTTAAAAATAAGACAGGTTTTTTGCTGGAACCAGAGATTATTTTTATTCAACCTTAAAAATAAAATTCCGATAAAGGAAGAAGAAGTAGAATTCTAATTATATTTCGTGATAAAATGTTCTTGTTGTTTAAGGACAAACAAGGTGGTAAAAAGTGCTGCAGCTTGGAACAGTAATTTATAGGCCAAACTCTTATATTTTTGTTGAGGATACCCCTGCAACAGATTATTTTCTCATTATTCAAAGAGGCAATGTCCGCTGTTACCATGAAACCTATGTTCCAGGCTCATCTCCTTATTTACTTGGTGCAGGTGACTTTGTAGGAGTTATTTCCTGCATGACAGGCCACACCCAGAACGAAACTGTTGTTGCAGCTACTGATGTAATTGCCATTGTTGTTAAACGTAATCAGTATTCAGACCTTATTGCCCAGAATACAAGTATTGCCATGAAAATCGTACGTGCCTTTGCAAAAAACATGAGGCAGGTTAATGACAATCTGACAAGAGTAACTACTAATAAAACCAATATTGAATCTTCTGAACAGCTTTATACAATTGCCAATTTTTTTGAAAACAGCGGAAACATGGATGCAGCTGTTTATGGCTACTACCAGTATCTTAAGAAATGCCCCAACGGACTTTATAAAGATGACGCCATCAGGCATTTTAAGGCTTTAAAACCACGTTCCAGCCAGCCCTACCTTGAACCTGACCAGGCAATGCTTCGTGCATATAACAAGGGAAACATGATTTTTAGTGAATGCCAGTCCGGTGCAGAAATGTTTATTATTCAGGAAGGAATTGTAAGGATTTCCAAGGTTGTTGACGGAAAAGAAATTACCCTTGCCCTTCTTAAGAAAGGTGATATGTTTGGAGAAATGGCTCTTCTTGAAAACAAGCCCCGTTCTGCCTGTGCAATTGCCCATGAAGCATGTAAATTAATGGTGGTAAACCGTGCCAACTTTGACATGATGGTTTCTACCCAGGCCCAGCTTATCTCCAGACTTACAACTACTCTTGCTGACCGTCTCTGGACTATGTACCGTCAGCTTGTTAATACCCAGCTTGCAGATCCTAGAGAAAGAATGATAGACATGCTTGCCCTTCAGATTGAATCTAAAAAGATTACAGCTCCAAAGGGAACTCCTTGTAAAACCTCATTTACACCTGCAGACATATTCAACCTCTGTGCCCTGGACGAAACAACAATGCCTCAGACCATTGATCTCTTCTCCCGTGACCAGAATATCCGCATTATAGACAATAAGATTGAAGTTCCTGAATTACCGGGACTTATTAAGCAGGCAGCTTTTTATAGAAAACAAAACAACAAGCGCAATCTTGAAAAAAACAATATGTAACAAGGCGGTTCTGCCATGAAAAAATTAGCTGTATTGTTTTTGCTTTTACTCTCAGGGCTCTGCCTCTTTGGACAGGAAGAACTTCCTTCCGGCTACAAGGGTATTAAACTGGGAATGACCATTGATGAAGTTAAGGAAGCCCTTATAAAGGATTATCAGTTTGGCTACAGGGGAGACAGGGATGTTTCACTTATGCCGGACCAGCAGAAAGTTCTCATAGAAACAGACACTTCCAGAACAGTTCCTTCATCTTTTCTTGATAAATGCTGGTTTCAGTTTTACGAAAATAAACTTTATGTAATTACAATAAACGTAAAGCAGACCAAAATGGATCATTACTCAATATTTTCTACCCTTACAAAAAAGTATGGTAATCCAGACAGCCTTAACCCAGAAAAATCTGAATGGCAGAATGACAGTGTAATCTTTTCTTTGGAACGCCCTCTTACATTAAAATATACTGACAAAAAAGTTTATGACAGGATTATGGACCAGGCTCAGGTTGCAAATACAGCCCAGGAAATGTCTGCCCAGTCCTTTCTTGAAGGATTATAAAGTATGAAAATCAATAACAGAAGAAGATTTTACGCATTGCTTGCAGCTGCCCTTGTTTTTATCCCTGCCCTAACCAGCTGCCAGAAATCTGAAAAAAAATACGACCTGCCGGTAGCAGACCTTATTATTAATACAAACTCCGGTAAATCTTTTACTGTAAAGGCTGAACTTGCCATAAAGGAAGAAGAAAGAAACTACGGCTTTATGAACAGAAAGGTGATTCCTGATGGAACAGGCATGCTTTTTATTTTTGAAGACGAAAGCAAACGTTCATTCTGGATGAAAAATACCCCTCATCCTTTAAGTATTGCCTATATTGATGCCGGTGGTGAAATAGCCGATATTTTTGACATGAAGCCCTACAGCCTTACGGATATAACAAGCAGCCGTTCAGTAAAATACGCCCTGGAAGTTCCTCAGGGATGGTTTGATAAAAACGGAATAAAAGTTAAGGATAAGGTTATTATTCCTGAATATTAAATCTTTTAAAATAATTAAGCCCGGTATTTGAAAGTACCGGGCTATTTTATTTCTCAAGTCTCTTAAACTTCCCTTTCCATCTGTTCAAGCTGCATTCTTGCAAGCTTATCATCAGGGTCTATCTCTAAAACAGTCATAAAGAATTTGCGGGCCTGCTCTTCTTCTCCTGTTTTAAGACAAAGGAAACCAAGATTACTGATAATTTTTGTATTGTCTGCATCAATGGAAAGGGCATCGTACAAAGTACGCTTAGCTTCTTCGATTTCTCCTGTTTCCATATAGCAGATTGCCAGTTCGTTAAGGGTGTCGGCATTTTCATCCCCGCCTTCACATTCCCTGGCTTTAAGGAAAGCCTGTTTTGCATCTTCAAAGCGCTCAAGTCTTCTTAAACCCCAGCCAAGCATAAACCAGGCATTCCATACGGCAGGGTTGTTCTGAAGAAATTTACGTATGTAATCAAGACCTTCTTCTTCTTTGCCTGAATTAATAAGTTCATATGCCTTATGGAAGTTATCATCTCCAAGGTTTCTGTTGGAGATTTTATCTATAAGTTCCTGGGCACGTTCCCTTTTATAAATACCGTTATCACCAAGTTCATCATCTTTAGCATCAGAAGTTAAAGCCATATAACTTTCAAAACATCCCTTTGCTTCTCCAAAATCCTGCTTTTTAAGATAAAAGAAGCCTGCATTAAAAAATGCATCCGGAAGTTCAGGGTCGCTGTCCATTGCATCACGGTAATAAGCCTTTGCTGTAGAATCATAGGCATCTGCATCATCTATAAGGCCGGATTTTCTGTAGGAATCGCCTTTCTGATCAAAGAAAAGGGCCATATTTAAGGTAATTGCCTTGTCTTCCGGATCAAGTCCGTGTAAAGCAAGCCATATTTCTTCTGCCAGATCCCAGTCTTCGTTCTTGGTTTTTAAGATTGCAGCTTCTCCAAGTTCCTTTTTTATTCCCGGACGAACCTGAAGAATAAAGGAGCGGTAATAATCCCTGTTCTGGTTCTGATTATCATAGGCAAGAACTGTAAGGATACCGGAAAGAATCTGTTCCTGTGAAAGATTCTTTGTATCAATGGAATCTCCACTTTCTCCGTCCTTTCTCTGAACTGGAAGGGGAATTTCCCTGTCAATTTTAAGATCCTTGCATGAAAACGAAAAGTCTTCAGGAAGTTTTACAAAAAAAATCGTATCTAATGGATTATTGCCGTTCATAGATTTTCCTTATGATAAATTGAGAATGAATATATATGTCTTTTAAGCTGTAGGTTCTGTTGCTGCAGTATCTTCTGCTTTAGTTTCTGCAGCAGGACTTTCTGTTGCAGCTGCTGGAGATGGAGCTGGATTTGCAGCTTCACCACCTGCCGGAGCAGCCTGAGCATTCTCTGCAGAAGCCGGCGCACCCTGAGACTGAGCTGACTGCTGAAGGGCATCCTGTACTGAAACAACAGGCTTTTCTCCTTCAAACTGCACCCCATTATCATCTTTACGTACTGTAGCAAGATAATTGTTTATACGAAGCTTATATGCAAGGGAAACTGAAGATTCCAGAAATCTGATGCTGGCAATAGCAAGTTCCTTACGGTTTTCTATTGGATTTGCAGCAACTATTGTTCCGTCCAGGGTAATTATTTCGTGAGGATCTTCAAATTCAACCTTTATGGAAATATTCTTTCCTTTAAGGAACTGAGCGATTCCCATTACGATAACACCACATCCTCCAAAAGAAAGGTTATGAAGAATACAGTTACGCTGGATTGTATCAATAGTAAGATTTACTTCTTTTTTTGTAAGGTTAAGCTTACGAAGGCTGTCGGGAGTAATTACAATACGTTCATCCTTACGCCTTACTGAACCAACATTAGCATCAAGAAGACGACCAACCATAAGAATAAGGTCATCCGGGGGACGCTGGGTAAAACGAATGGTTACAATAGCCAGGTCATTGCTGTTCATATAAGGCTGAATCTGCTGAACTTTTCCGGAAATGAAAAAGCTCATAAGCTGACCATCCTGCTTATAAAAACAAAAACGAACGCTTACAGGGGGAATGTCTTTTTTTGCAAGCTGCTGAAAAGCTCCGCCTTTAGTTCCAACTATAATACGAGCTATATTAAACGATGTAGAATTCAAGATACATGGCCACTGGGAACCTTCACTCTTAATTGCAATCTGCCTTGGATCCATTGCTAAAGTATGAATGATATCCTTAGTGAAAGTAAGTTCTGTGTCCTTGTAATCATTATAGAGTCTGTTAGTTAACTGACTTGTAACAACTGCTGGCATTATGGGTAAATTATAATCCAAACCGGCCTTTTTGTCACCCGATAGCATTTAGATAATTGATTATAACGGCGTAATTTGTCATTATTTGGCCATGAAAAATTATAAAACAGTACTTTTTGACTTTGACGGAACACTTTTTAACACTTCTCCGGGAGTTTTTGCTTCCTTTGACGAAGTTGTAAGCCACTACGGACTTAATATTGATAAAAGCATCTACAATAACATGATAGGACCGCCCCTTAAATTCAGTTTTGTTCATTATCTTGGTCTGCCTGAATCAGAAGTTCCTGCAGCCATTAACGTATACAGGGAATCCTACACAAAAAACGAAGGTATGTTTAATTGCACCGTCTATCCAGGCGTAGTTGAATTAATAAAAAAGCTAAAACGTCAGGACCTGCAGATATGTGTTGCAACAAGTAAGCCGGAAGATTACGCAAAGGCTATTCTTGAAAGAAACAATATGCTGGATCTTTTTGACTTTACAGGCGGCAGCGACATGGAAGAAAAATACCGTGTTGAAAAAGTTGATGTAGTAAAGTATGTGCTTAAAAGCATGAACCTTGATGATAAAAAAGATTCTGTTCTTATGATTGGTGACAGACTTTACGATGTAAATGGAGCCCATTCTGCGGGATTAAAATGCATGGGAATTCTCTGGGGCTTTGGTTCCAGAAAAGAATTTGATGAATGCGGGGCAGACTATGTTTGCGAAAGCCCTGATGATGTTTACAATTTTTTATGCAGCTAAAGGCGGCAGACTCTTAATTCAATAAGAATTATATATAATAAAAAGCCCCTGAAAGTGAACTCAGGTTAAGTAACTTCTACCTTATATTCACTTTTAGGGGTTTTATTTTTTAAGCAGCTTCTTCTGACTGAAGGGTTGGATACTTTTTGAAGTAATCTTTTGTTACTTTAGAAACTACACCGCTAAGTACAATCAGGGAAATACAGTTTGGAATGGCCATAAGACCGTTGGCAATATCTGCAATGTCCCATACCTGACTTACAGTAAGGTAAGGTCCGATAAATACTGCTGCGATATAAATAATTCTGTAGAACTTTACTATACCCATCTTTCCGTTTGTAATGTATTCAATACAACGTTCCGAATAGTAGTCCCATCCAAGAATAGTAGTAAAGGCAAAGAATACCAGACAAATCATAAGAAGGAACTGTACGCTTTTTCCGTCTCCACCAAGAACAACATTAAATGCTGAAGAAGTAATTGCAACACCTTCAAGACCTTCCGGGATTCCTGAAGCGTTTCCTGTAAAGAATGCAATTACAATTGCAAGACCTGTCATTGTACAGATGAGAATTGTATCAATAAAAGTTCCTGTCATGCTTACAAGCCCCTGAGCTACAGGTTCCTTTACTTCTGCTGTAGAAGCTGCAATTGGAGCAGAACCAAGACCGGCTTCGTTAGAGAAAATACCACGGGCAACACCCTTCTGCATTGCTTCACGAATAGTCCATCCTACTGCACCACCTGCAACAGCCTTAAGACCAAATGCAGTCTTAAAGATAACTGCAAATGCCTGTGGAAGATAAGTTGCATTCATAATGATTACTGAAAGACCAAGGAATACATAAACGATAGCCATAAATGGAACTACAACTGATGCTACTTTAGAGATTCTCTTAAGACCACCAATGATAACCAGTGCAGCAAATGCAGTTACAAGAAGACCTGCGATTACTACTGACCAGGAATAAGCATTTTTACCAATGTAAAAAGCTACGCTGGTCTGATTTGGATCAAAGGCATTCTTTACAGCAGAAGTGATTCCGTTTACCTGAGTAATTGTACCAATTCCAAGGAGACCTGCCATTACACCAAAAATAGAGAAAAGAATTGCAAGCCACTTCCAGTTTAATCCTGTAATGTCTTTCATACCCTTTTCTATTGTATAGAAAGGACCTCCAAGAATATGACCGTCTTCTTTCTTTTCGCGGTAAAGAACTGCAAGCATACATTCAGCATACTTTGTTGCAATACCTACAAGAGCGGCTACCCACATCCAGAACAAAGCACCTGGTCCACCAGCTGCAATTGCTGTAGCAACACCTACAATATTACCAGTACCAATTGTTGCAGAAAGAGCAGTACACAATGCACCGAAAGATGAAACTTCACCATGACCAGAATCTGATTTTCTGAAAATTGATTTTAATGCACGTCCAAGTTTTGTAAACTGCATTCCCCTCATTCTGACAGTTAAAAGAATACCTGTTGCCAGAATTAAAATGATTGTTGGAAGCCCCCAGACTACATCGTCTATGAGCTTAAGAATTGAACTGAACTTTTCCATAAGACAAGTCCTTTAAAAATAATCAGAGCCAGCATTTCACCTGTTTTGTGAAACCTGACTCTCTAAAGAGGTGGAAGGAAATTATAATACTCCGTCCTTTGTACCTGAGATATCAGTCTTTCTGACCTTAACCCTTCGGCGTCACTTATAGTGATCTCTCCAGAGTGCTGTTCACCGGCAACGCGGTTAGACAGCATTGAGAAAGTTTATCATAAAAACATTTTTTAATTCAATGTAGAAATCGGAAACAAAAAAAAGGATAAAAAAAAGAGGTCCTTCAGACCTTAAGAGCAGGCGGCAGTCAAAAAAACTGTCAACCCCTCTTTAACTGAAGGACCTCTTCTTACTGAAAGTCAGTTATTAAAATCAAACAAGACCCTGTGCGATCATTGCATTAGCAACTTTTACGAAACCAGCAATGTTTGCACCGGCAACGTAGTTAACGAAGTTACCGTCTTTTGCACCAAACTTAACAGCTGTGTTGTAAGCATTGTCATGAATGTTGATCATGATGTTGTGAAGCTTTTCATCAACTTCTTCTGAAGACCATGAAAGGCGTTCTGAGTTCTGGCTCATTTCGAGACCAGATGTTGCTACACCACCTGCGTTTGAAGCTTTTCCTGGAGCATAAAGGATTTTTGCAGCAAGGAACTTGTTAACAGCATCGATGTTTGAAGGCATGTTTGCACCTTCTGCAACAAGTTTAACACCGTTATCAAGAAGCTTCTGAGCATCTTCACCAAGAAGTTCGTTCTGTGTTGCACATGGGAATGCACAGTCACATTTTACTTCCCAAACTTTCTTTCCTTCGAAATATTTTGCTGATGGGAACTGTTTAGCATATTCAGAAATACGACCGCGGCGAACACCCTTGAGTTCTTTAACCCAGTCGAGTTTTTCCTGTGTGATACCATCTGCATCGTAGATGTATCCGTTTGAGTCAGAAAGTGTAACAACCTTAGCACCAAGCTGAAGGAGTTTCTGAGCAGCGTATGTTGCAACGTTTCCAGAACCTGATACTACACAAGTCTTTCCCTTGAAGTCCTGTCCAACTTTCTTGAGCATTTCTGCTGCAAAGTAGATAAGACCATAACCTGTAGCTTCTGTACGGATCAAAGAACCACCAAAAGTAAGTCCCTTACCTGTCAAAACTCCAGTATATTCATCGCGGATTCTCTTGTACTGACCAAAGAGATAACCGATTTCGCGTCCACCAACGTTTTTGTCACCAGCTGGAACGTCTGTATCTGCACCAATATGGCGATAGAGTTCTGTCATAAATGACTGGCAGAAACGCATAACTTCTTTGTCTGATTTTCCGTGTGGATCAAAGTCTGAACCACCTTTACCACCACCCATAGGGAGTGTTGTAAGAGAGTTTTTAAGAACCTGTTCAAATCCCAAGAACTTAAGAACAGAAAGGTTTACTTCTTTAGAGAAGCGAAGACCTCCTTTGTAAGGACCAATAGCACTGTTGTACTGTACACGGAAACCACGGTTTACATGATAATTTCCTGCATCGTCCATCCAAGGTACTCTGAACTGAATTACTCTTTCAGGTTCAACAAGTCTTTCAAGAATTGCATTTGGTTCGAGTTCTGGCATCTGTTCTACAACAGGTTCAAGTGTTGTCAAAACTTCTTCAACTGCCTGAAGGAATTCAGGTTCATTAGGATTTTTAGCTTTTACTTCTTCCCATACACGGTTTACGTAAGCGTTTTTCATAAAATTTAACCTCTGTGTTACTCTTCTATATCAAAAGTGCAACCGATTTATTTTATGATAATACAATAGATAGTGTCAATAAATATGCAAAAAATAGTAAAAAAAATGTATTTCTTGCATATTTATTCATTCATTTTTTATAAAAACATAATACTAAAACAATAAAAAAAGCCACCCAATATAAATTGAGTGGCTCCTTAGGCAATACATCTAATCAACTGTTAATTAAACTTTGAACTGATCAATCTGCTCACCAATCAAAGAAATCTGCTCTTTTACTTTTCCAGAAATTTCTTCAAGCTGGGTTCCAGTTTCATTGATTTTTTTAGCACCGATTACCATCTCATCCATGCTTTCTTTCATACTTGTTGTAGCATTCTGAAGACGCTGAACTTCTTCAAGAATAGCTTTATTTCCTTCTGTCATTTCTTCTGAAGCATTACGAACCTGAACTGTACTGTCATTCATATGCTGAAGAGCTTCACTAATCTGCTGACTTCCGGTTGTCTGTTCTTCCATTGCAGACTTAATCTGCAATACAAGCTGATCTGTATCCTGAATTTTTAATGACACAGATTCAAAAGCCTTACTTGATTCAAGAGATTCCTGAACAACACTGTTAATTGATTCTTTAATGTTATTCAACTGTTCACCAATTGTCTTTGACTGTGAAGTTGAAGTTTCAGACAGCTTACGAATTTCATCAGCGACAACAGCAAAGCCCTTACCAGCTTCTCCTGCATGAGCCGCTTCGATTGCTGCATTCATGGCAAGAAGATTAGTCTGCTCTGCAATATTAGAAATGGCTATATTAGCTTCCTTAAGCATTTCCGACTGAGTTTCAATCTGTTTAATTCTGTCATTAACAGACTGCTGTTTTGAAAATCCGTTTGAAGCATCAGTTTCCAAAGCTTCAAAAGAGCTTGCCATTTTTTCTACAGACTGATTAACACTAGAAATATTTCCAATCATCTGTTCAACGGCAGCAGAAGCCTGTGTAACACCCGCACTTTGACTTTCAATCATTTTTTCCAAAGAATTGATATTAGCTGCAATTTCATTTACAGCACTGGCAGTTTCTGTAACGCTGGCACTCTGATTAACAATCTGATTACGCATGCTATCAATATTTGCAATAATTTCTGTAATTGAACTTGCTGTATCCTGAGCACTGGCACTCATATCTTCACCGGCAATACTAAGCTCTTCTTTGGAGTGTTTTACATCAGAGATAATCGACTGAAGTTTCTGAGCAAAAGCGTTAAATCCTTTTACTACAAAGCCAATTTCATTGTTTGAATTGATTTCAATTCTTCGGGTCAAATCTGCATTTCCAGACGCAATTCCTGTAATGGCCTCTTCAACTACTTTAAGAGGTTTTATCGACATATGAACAATTACTCCTCCAATTATAATTGTAAGGAGAATTACAATTGTTCCAAAAACAAACATATATTTTCTTACTGAATTTACATCATAATAAACCTGTGTATCAGGAACCGTAATTGCAAGTCCCCATCCAGTTGCCTTAATTCCTGAATAACAAATCAAATCCTTTCTATAACCAAGACCATTTACCCAAGCAGAACCATCTTGGCACGATGCAATTTTACTGGCAACTTCAGCCATATCCTCATGACCTTCGCTAAGACCTGTAATAAAATTCTTATTCATTATATATTCTCTAGTTTTATGAGAAATCACCATACCATCACTGGCAAGAACCCAGGCATATCCGTTATCCCCAATTTGAATTGCATTAACTTCCTTTGTAATAAGGTTTACATTTACAACTCCACAAAGCATGGCAATATTTCGGCCGTTTCGTTTTATAGCCCTTGTAACATGAACAACAGGCTGCCCGGTAGTCTTAGAAATTACAGGATTATCAATAAACCTATCCTTTCCTTCCTGCATAATAGCTTTAAAATAACTTCTCTGAGCAATATCTGTCCTTGTTCCAATATCGTTATAAGACTTTCCATCCGGACCTGCAAGCATGATATAATCAAAATCAGAATTTCTTTCACCTTCATGCTCCTCAAGCCATTCTGCCATCTCTTCGACAGAGCCCTCTTTCATTATGTCAGAGTGAACATAATAATCCAAAGCACTAAAGTAGCCCTCAAAATCGTTCTCTATAGCAAGTGCATAAGCCTGAACCATCTCAGAATACTTTGCTATATCACCTTTTGTTATTGATCTTTTAAGATTGGATGCAACGATTAAAGTCTGAATCATGTTCAATAAAAAGATAGTTGCTCCAATTCCCAACAGTAAAGTTACAAGCAAACTTCTTTTCTTATTTTCCTTTCCCCTCTTTTCTCCTTTTTTCAAGTTCATAATCACACCTCGAGACACTCAATGAAATTCCATCAAATTCTATAAATGAATTCACTCTAATTTTAGACCTTTTTATATATAAAGCAAATTTTTTAAATAAAAAAAACTGCCTGCAAGACCTCTCACAGACAGTTTTCTTCTATATATTTCAAAAGTTCTTCTACTTTTCCTTGTGACGTTTATCCAATTCATCATAAACGTCTTGCCATGTAACATTTTCTTTATGCATAAGTACACTTACAAAATACAGCAAATCTGCGGCTTCCCAGATTACTTCGTCTTTTCCGTCTGCCTCACAGATTTCTTCTGCTTCTTCTTCAACTTTTTCACGAACCCTCTTTCCATCCAAAGTAGCAGTGTAACTACCCGGTCTTGGATTTGCAAAACGTTCTTCAATAGTTCCATACAAGCGTTCCAAAGTAGAACGTTCATCAGGATCAGCACCAAAGCAAGACCACGAACCTGTATGACAAACTCCGCCATGAGGAATTACAGTTGCAAGAACAGTATCTCTGTCACAGTCAACGCGAAGTTTTACCACTTCAAGAAAATGACCACTGGTTTCGCCCTTTGTCCACAAAGTATTTCGAGTACGGCTAAAGAAAGTAAGTTTTCCAGAATTAAAAGTTTTTTCCATAGCTTCTTTATTAGCGTAACCCATCATCAAAACCTGGCTGGAACGATTATCCTGAGCAATTACAGGAATCATTCCGTCAACCTTTTTCCAATCAAGGCAGCGAACAAATGCATTTTTTAAAGAAACCTTATTTGTATACAAGGCCATACCAAGCTGAACATCACAGCCCATGCGTTCAAGTTCTTCTATTTCATCTTCAGTAGAAACACCGCCGGCAACTACAACACGGCAAGAAACAGCATCGCGCAATTCCTTTGCCATTTCCATATTTGTACCCTGCATACAGCCTTCTTTTTCTACACAGGTAAAAAGAAGTTCAGAACAGTATTTTTCAGCCATTTTAGCGCCGTCAACAAGACTAACATCAATAGTTTCAGTCCAGCCTTTTACAGCAATTTTTCCATTCAGCGCATCAACACCAATAATAACCCTCTGCTTGCCAATAGCCTGAACAAGTTCTTCCAAAAATTCAGTATTTAATACACTTGAAGAATCTTCCGGATTTTTCTTCCATGCACTAGAACCGATTATTACTTTTTCTGCACCCAAAGAAATAAGCTCACGGGCTCTTTTTACAGAACGAACACCGCCACCAGTGCGAACATTCCCCTTTCTGAGCAAACTTTTTAACAAAGGAGTATTTACTGTGTCACCTTTTGGATTTGTATGCCCCATTGCAGCATCAAGGTCAATAACAGCAACTTCGCCGTATTTATTAAATTCACCAATAAGAGCATCTGCGTCATCGCGCTGTAAAACAAGCTCTTTTCCATTTTTTAACTGAACAACGTGACCGTCTTTAAGGTCTATAGAACTGATTACCATAACAAAAGCATAATATCAAATTCTTTGCGTTTAAACAATCAGCATTTTAGGGCGCAAACCCCTCTGCAACCGCCCTTCCAGAGTTTCGGTGCCCTCATTGCTTCGCAACTCGCTTCGCTCGCTCTTACACGGCGGCGCAAAGTTCGTTTTCAGAACTATTCCTTTTTGGCCTTTTTTTTAGGAGAATGATAGAAACTAAACTGGCATCCAGGAAGCTTTTTACACTGGTAAAGAATTTCATCCGCTCTCTGATAAAGCTGATCGAAAGATTCACCTTCGTTTTCTGTAAATACAGCACCCATACTCACAGAAACTTTTCGGTCTCTCAAAGCTTTTATATTTATCATGTGAATAGCATTAAAGAATCTTTCTATACACATTGCACCAATTTTTTCGTCCATTACGCCAAGTGCAAAAATTGCAAATTCATCACCACCAAGACGCATAACAATATCATTTCCACGGAAAGCTTTTTTCATAGCCTTGGCAATTTCTACAAGAACTTCATCTCCAACAGCATGACCAAAGTTATCATTTATTGATTTAAATTTATCAACATCAAAAAGACAGAACATTCCGCATTCACCCTTCTTAATCAAAAGTTCAATGCGTCTTTCACCACTTCCGCGGTTATTAATCTTAGTAAGAGCATCAGTCTGAGAAAGATAGAAAAGTTCTGTTTCCATCTTTTTATTTGCAGAAATATCTGTAAATGAGTTGATTATAATCTGTTCGTGATTAGAAAGAACAACACACTTAGCATGTCCTAAAACCCACTTCATTTCGTTTTCCGACTTCTTAATAGAAAATTCGTAAATATATTCCGGAGAATCATGCTTTAAGCTCAAAATCTTTTCTATTATTGCGTCTTTTTTTTCAGAAATCATTTTTGAAAAAATAGTACGAATATTTCCATTTGAATTACTGATTGCATCCCAGCCAAAAAGGTTTAAAGCAGCCGGGTTCATCATAATGATTTCATGAGATTCCCTTTTAAAAGAAAAAATACCTGCACTCTGAGCCTGAAGCATTTCTGCATAAATTTCGTTCTGTTCGCCAAGAGTATTTCTAAGAATCTGCTGATATTCAAGTTCGCGTCGTTTTTCTTCTTCTATTCGCTGAACAGAAAATATAACGTATTTCAAAGTACCGTCAGAATCACGATTAACAGGAATAAAACTAGCCCTGCACCAGCCCGAAACTTTTCCGTAAAATTCGTAGCTAATAATATTTTTGTCGCCTAACCTCTGAACAAGTGTCCTTAAATCCGAAAATTTCAAAACTCCATCCAAAAAGTCTGGATCGACAATATTCTTCATTACGAAAGTTAACTGCTCAGAAGCATTTTTATAGTTAAAAGAATCGTTTCCACTTAAAAGTTTTTCAATATGTTCACTGCATTTGTATCCATGAAAAGTATTATCCAAAAGATTTACAAGATGCATTGTTACATAAGTTCCCGAAAAAGCAGTCAAAATCTTATGGTCAAAGGACTCATGATTTTTTAAGTTGTTCAGAATAAAAGCCGCAACAGACTGAAGGAAGAGAACTGAATCAATATTTTTTTCCAGATTATCTACAAGAATAAAACCACAAGTTTTTCCATCCAAATAAAGAGGAACTGCCAGAACATTCTTTAACTTCCATTTGTCAAACAATTCAAGAAGGTATTTTGAACCAGAAGGAATTTTATTATATTCAATAAAAACTTCGCCATTTTCTTCCAGACGTTTTACCATGTAGGCAAGTTCATCCAGATAAAGAATTTCATTACCTGTATCAGTTTTTTCTACTTCCGGAGAATGCCATTCATAAGTACAGCGGGCTTCCCTATCCTTGCTATGGAATTCGAATACGCTAACATAGTCTGCTCCATAAAAGTCAGCAATAAGAGAAAGTACATTAGAAATAGAAACACCAAAATCTGTTTCATCGGAATACAAGGTCTGAATACATTCAACCAATGTTTCCTGAATTTCAAGGTGTTTTTCGAGCTCAGAATAAGATAGTTTTTCCATTAATTCCATGTTATTGAGTATAACACTGAAATCTTAAGAACACAAAAAAAAAGCACCTGTATTTTACAGATGCCCACAAAGCCATTTAACAGGATCGAACTGTTGACCTCATGATTACGAATCAGGCGCTCTACCAACTGAGCTAAAATGGCAAGAAGATTATTGAACAGAAGTTTGAGTTTTATATCTCATTGTAATCTGCAAATTTTTATCTGACTGAGTATTATACAAATCAACAACTCGTTTCATATCAGAAATATTTTCTACTATAATGTAATTGTCGAAAAGTTCAATACGACGTTTTTCATGAAGTTTACTAATTTCATCTTTTGTTGTTTCAATATTCAATCCAGCCCAGTGTGCAATGTCAGAAACAGTTGCATCTAAACGAATTTTTGTATCTGCAGCATTATAAGTTGGTGACATTTCATGCAGCAGAAGGAATACATCTGCGATTCGAGCTGAAGTATCATTGATTACCAAAACCTTAAATCTTCTGTGCTGGTCATAAATTCGTTTACAGAAAAGTTTAAGCAAATTTAGGGCAAGCTGAGCATTACCTGTTACAAGTGTTTCAAAATTTTCCTTGCTGAATTCAAGACATTTTACAGATGTTTTTGCCATACAAGTTGCAGAACGAGGAGAATTATCCAAAATAGCCATTTCTCCAAAAAATTCACCTGCACGCAGAATATCAAGATTTTTAGCCGAACCGTTTACACACTTCAAAAGCTGAACTTCGCCTTTTTGAATAAGATAAAAAGTATCTCCTGGTTCATACTCTGAAATAATAACCTGTCCTGGAGCATATTTCTTTGCAAATCTTTCAAAAGCTGGAAGTTCAAACTGTCTTAAACTTCCGTCAGATTCAATTCCATATTCATCGTAAACAGAAGGTTCTCTTTGTATATAGGCGTGAGATTCCTTAAACATCTGTTTAATTTCGTCTATGTAAACCGCAGTTGGAAAACGCTGCATGAATTTTAAACAAACGTCATAACAAGAAACATAGCGTTCATCTTCATAAAAGTTCTTTGCTACCGAATACATACCAGTAACAGGTTTTTCAGGAGCACTTTGCAAAATGCTTTCGATTTTTTTATGAATCTGTCTCAACTGGCTTGAAAAAACCCGAAGCATTTTAAGAATAATCTGTTTATTTGAGCTGAAGTTAGTTTCAAATTCTTGAACAGAAAGACATACAACAACACTGTCCGTAATTGCTGTTGCTGTTTCTTCTCGGGGAAATCGTCCTAAGGCAGACTTTACACCAAAAAATTCACCTGGTCGAACAGGATTTACAACAGATTCTTTAGTTTCTGGATCAATAGTAGAAAGCTGAATGCTTCCCTTTTGAAGAATAAAAATTCTATCGTCTCTGTCATTTTCAAAATACGGAATAGAACCTTTTTTATAAGAAACTACTTTTGGCATTTTTTTCTCCGCTAAAAAAATCTCAATTTGGAATCAATTATATCATAAACATTTTTTTTGTGCTATGTTAACTACATGATTGATTTGCACACTCACACAACCGCCTCGGATGGTCAATACACACCCAGCGAATTAGTAAATAAAGTTGCAGACAAGGGACTTTCAGTTCTTGCCATTACAGACCATGACACCATAGACGGAATTGAAGAAGGTGCCAGAGAAGCTAAAAAAAGAGGAATTACATTTGTTCCTGGAATTGAGCTTAACATTCAACGACCCGGATGCGAATTTCATCTTTTGGGACTTGGCTTAAACAAACCATCTAAAAGTCTAAACGAAGTAATCCAATACCTGATAAACAGCAGGAAAGAAAGAAACGATTTTGTAATCGAACAGATGAATAAAGAAGGTATAGAAGTAACCCTCGAAGAAATTCAATCTGAATTTCCAGGACAAGTTTTAGGCCGTCCTCATTTTGCAGCCTGGCTTGAAGCCCATAAAATTGTAAAACACAGACAGCAGGCCTTTGACAAGTATCTTGCAAGAGGGCGTCCATGGTATGTAGAAAGAACAGGTGCCAATCTGGACGAAGCAATTCAGGCAATTTTCGATTCAGGAGGAGTTCCAGTTGTTGCCCACCCAATGTCTCTTTACCTTTCCTGGTCAAAAATTGAACCAGTTATGGAAGACTTTAAGCAAAGAGGTATAGTTGGGCTTGAATGTTTTCACCCAGGGGCAAGAGTTACAGAATGTTTACGCCTTGAAGAACTTGCAAGAAAACTTGGTTTCATAGTTACTGCTGGCAGCGATTTTCACGGTGAAAAAGTTCGGGCAGACAGAAAGCCAGGTCACACCTGTGGTGGTAAAAAAATTGAAGACAAGTACTGGTTTGAAGAATTACAGCCTGCTCTGGAAAAGTACAGAAATTCATAAATTTTTATCATTAAAATTCAGAATTTAATAAAAAACCTCTGATTAATAGTCAGAGGTTTTTTATGCAGATTTATTCTTTTTCACCCTTTGGTTATGAAGGCTCCCTTGTAACAGTTGAAGTAGATTTAAGACGAGGTATCCCGGCGGTAGATTTAGTCGGACTTGCGGATGGTGCTGTAAAAGAAGCAAGAGAACGTATGCAGGCTGCAATCCGCAATTCCGGCTTTGATTTTCCTCCAGAAAGAGTATTGATAAGCCTTTCCCCTGCAGACCTGAAAAAGGAAGGCGCAGGGTTTGATCTGCCTATAGCCCTTTCGGTTCTTTATGCTCAGGAAGATGCAAAGAAAGAAAATTCTCAGGCTAATGCTGATAACAGCCCGATTTTGATTATGGGAGAACTGGAACTTTCAGGAAATATACGTCCTGTCAGAGGTGTGCATGCTGCTGCAGCTACAGCAGCTTCGGCGGGAATTTTAAAATGTATTGTACCAGCAGCCAATGCAGAAGAAGCAAGAGAAGTTAGCGGAATGGCAGTTTTTGGAGCAGATTGTCTGCAGGACGCTTTTTCGGCTCTATCTAATCCAAACAATTTCACCGGGCACATAAAGAGCGAAGCCTGTACAGAAAATGAAATCCCTAAAGACTGTGAAGAAAACTACGGAATTCTTTTTGCCAAAATGATTCCCGATTACGAATTCGAAAATGTAAAGGGGCAAAAACAACTAATCAGAGCATTACAAATTGCAGCAGCAGGAGGACACAACCTTATCGCCGTGGGAGCTCCTGGCTGCGGTAAGACTATGTGCTTACAAAAATTTCCAGCCCTTATCCCAGCCCTTACAAAAGAAGAAGCTCAACCAGTAACAAGAATTATGTCATTAGCTGGATTACTTTCAACAAACCAACCTCTTATCCGAATTCCTCCATTCAGAATGCCACACCAAACGGCA
Organism: Treponema sp.; assembly: GCA_024693045.1. GTDB lineage: Bacteria > Spirochaetota > Spirochaetia > Treponematales > Treponemataceae > Treponema_D. Next base: position 34,311 of record JAILLQ010000015.1, on the reverse strand, counting down.
AGTATAGAAGGAATCTGCGGAGGTGGTCCAAACTGCCGCCCCGGAGAAATTTCTTTAGCCCACAATGGAGTGTTATTTTTGGATGAAGCCGCAGAGTTTCGTACTTCAGTACTACAAATGCTAAGAGTACCCCTGGAATCCGGAAGAATAACAATATCCCGGGCAGGTCGTTCAACAGTTTTTCCAGCAAGTTTTCAGTTATTAATGGCATCAAATCCCTGTCCATGCGGAAATTTCGGTTCAGAAACAAAACTCTGCCTCTGTTCAGCCCGTTCTATAGAAATGTACTGGAAAAAGTTTTCAGCACCTCTTCTAGATAGAGTTGATTTAAGAGTGAATGTCAAAAACGAAAGTACCAGCGATAATATAGAAAGAAATCCCACTACTCTTGAATTGAGAAAAGATATCGCCAAAGCAATACAAATCCAAAGAAAAAGACAGGGCAAAAGAAATGCAAATCTTACCCCTGTAGAAATCGCCCAGTACTGCAAATTAAGTCAGGAAGAAAAATCCATCTTAGACACAGCAAGCCAGCATTACAACTTTTCCCCAAGAGCAATTTCCAGTTGCCTAAAAACAGCCCGTACTTTAGCAGATATGTCCTCTAGTCCTCAAATCCAGCCTTCCCACATAAAAGAAGCCATATCTTTCCGCATCCCCGTAAATGACTTTCTAGCTCTATAAATCCGCTCAGGATTGATTTAGGTTCTACCCCCTTGCGGCTCCGAGCGAGATTTATCGAGCGAGAGTTCAACACAGCAAATGAGCTAGTTAAATAAAAAAGGTTCATTCTTTGCGAATAAACCTTTATACCGGAGAAGAGACTTGAACTAGCCTACCATAGCAGAACCGTTAAAAATCAATCCGCTCAGGATTGATTTAGGTTCTACCCCCTATCGGCTCCGAGCGAGATTTATCGAGCGAGAGAGTTCAACACAGCAATTTATGCTGGTTAAATAAAAAAAGCTTGCTCTATACGAACAAGCTTTTTATACCGGAGAAGAGACTTGAACTAGCCTACTATAGCAGAACCGTTAAAAATCAATCCACCGGATTGATTTAGGTTCTACCACACCTTCGGCTCCGAGCGAGATTCATCGAGCGAGAGAGTTCAACATAGCAAATGAGCTAGTTAAATAAAAAAAGCTTGCTCTCAACGAACAAGCTTTATATACCGGAGAAGAGACTTGAACTCTTACGCCATCGCTGACAAAAGATTTTGAGTCTTTCGTGTCTACCATTCCACCACTCCGGCAAGTGAATCTACATTAACAAATTCTAAACTCTTTTTCAAGAGTTTTTTCTTCGTTATAATCTTTTTTTAGGGAATTTTAATGGAAAATATTACATCTAGAGCAGAAAGCATACTCAAAACCGTCTTCGGTTATAAATCATTTCGTCCACTACAGATGGACATAATCAAATCTGTAATGGAAGGAAAAGATACCCTTGCCATAATGCCAACTGGCGGAGGCAAATCAATGTGCTATCAAATCCCCGCCCTGCTATTCCCCGGAATTACAATAGTAGTTTCTCCTTTAATTTCTCTCATGCAAGATCAAGTTTCTTCCCTAAAAGAAAATGGAATTGACGCCGTTTACTTAAACAGTTCCCTTGAATGGAAAGATTACCTTGATACCGTAAAAGACTTAAAATCCGGAAAAATAAAAATCGTATACCTATCCCCAGAAGGATTAGCCACAGGAAGAATGCAAAGTATCCTGCATGAATGTTCCGTTCCAATTAGTTGCATAACAATTGACGAAGCTCACTGCGTTTCAGAATGGGGACACGACTTCAGACCTGATTATATGGAAATCGCAGCAGTTAGACACCAGTTTCCAGAAGCAGTATGCCTTGCCCTTACTGCAACAGCAACTCCTCAGGTTCGGGAAGATATTGCAAAAAATCTCCAGCTTCGTAATCCAAAAATATTTGTGGCATCTTTCAACCGGGAAAACATATTTCTTGAAGTAAAACCCAAAAAAGATGCATTAAATCAAGTAATAGACTGTATAGAAAAGCACAAAGACGAAAGTGGAATAATATACTGTTTTTCACGCAAACAAGTAGACCAACTTACAGTCGCCTTAAAAAACCTTCACTATTCAGTTTTAAGTTACCATGCTGGTTTATCCGATTTAGAAAGAAGCAAAAATCAGGATCTCTTTATAAAAGATAAAGTAAGAATCATGGTTGCAACAGTTGCATTCGGAATGGGAATCAACAAGCCCAACGTCCGTTTTGTTATACACTATGATATGCCAAAATCTCTTGAAGAATATTATCAGGAAATCGGTCGAGCTGGACGAGATGGACTTGAAAGTCACGCACTCTTACTTTACAGCCTGGGTGATATCCATAAAATACGTTTTTTCTTCCAGGAAGCCGCTGATCCTGAAAAGTCAGAAAAACTACTTCAGGGAATGATAAATTATGCAAAATCCAGAAGCTGCCGAAGAAGACAGTTACTAGGCTATTTCGGAGAGCACTTAAAAGAAGAACAAAGTGACTGTTGTGATATCTGTTCTTCAGAACCAATTCCACTGAATGACCTTACAATCCCAGCCCAGAAATTTATGAGCTGCATGGTAAGACTTAAGCAAAAATACGGTACTTCTTACATAGTAGACGTACTTATGGGATCAAAGCAGGCAAGAATAATGGAAAACCAGCATAATCTGCTTTCTACCTGGGGAATCGGTAAAGAATTAAAAAAAGACAAATGGTTCGAACTTTCAGAACTCCTTATTGAAAACGGATACATAATAAAAATGGGAGAATACAACATCCTGTATTTAACCGAAAGCGGTAAAAATGCCCTTGTAAATCGAGAAAAAATTATGCTTCCATTTGAATATAAAGCCGAAAAACTTCTAAACGCACCAAAAGCTAAACCTGCTTTATTTGCCCTTCATAAAAAAGGTGCTTATGCCAAAACATTATCAGGAAGTGCACTGGAACTTTATAACACATTAAAGGATTGGCGTAAAAAAATCGCAGACGATCAGAATGTTCCTCCATATGTAATATTTGGTGATAAAACCCTGGAAGAACTCGTAGAAAAACATCCTCTGAATGAAAAAGAATTACTGGAAGTATTCGGAATAGGACAGGCAAAGGCAGAAAAAATCGGAAGTCAGCTTTTGCGCATCATCGGCAATTTTGACTAAAAAAGGCCGCCTGAATAACAGACGGCCATATATAGAAACAGACTGCGGCTTCGCCAAGACCAGCCTGATAAAAAAAGGATTGCCATAAAGACAATCCTTAGAGGTGTGGATAGGAGTCGAACCTACCAATGACGGTTTTGCAGACCGATCCCTTACCGCTTGGGTACCACACCATGTGAAAAGCACTATACCCGAAATATAAAACTTTGTCCAGTCCAGTAGATAAAAAAGTTCCTTTTATTCACTTTTTATTCAGCCAGCTTTTCAAAGCCTTGTTTGCAGATTTAAAAGCCAGAGGAATTTTTTCAATATCTTCTTCACTATTTATAACATATGACGCGAAACCTGTTACTTCACTTTTTTCCATAGAAAGTTTTGTAATCAAATCATCAATAGAAGTGCATTCATGTGGACACTTCACAGCAAAGAATAAATCACAGGTTTTGTAACTAATTCCCTTGTATTCGTAGTCATTTGGAAAACTACATAAATATTTTATATCGGATATTTCGTATCCAATTTCTTCACGACATTCACGAACAATAGCGTCTTCTGCACTTTCATCTCTGTCCGTAAATCCTCCTGGAAGAGCGAGAAATCCTTTACGTGGATTCTTTGCCCTTACTTCAAATAAAACTTTATTTCCAGAATCGTAGATTATAGCCCCTACTGCACTGGCAACATTATTGTATAAATCAAAACCACAATCAGTACAGAACCATTTTTTATTATCCCTATACTCTATATTTTTACTTGCACAATTAGGGCAAAAATTAAACTTATTGTCTGACATAATAAGTGGATTCTAACTGAAAAAATAACTTTTGAAAATGTTCACAACTTGTGGATAACTTTGTGTTTTTTTTATTATTGAAATTTTTTTTTAAAAAAAATATTATCTTTTTTATACTAGTATTTATTTTGTTATATCATATAGAATTACAAATATTCCACTATACAAAAAAAATATTTTTTTGTATTTTTTTCCACATTTTTCATATTTTCCCCCTCTTACTTGTGGATAACTTGTGTAAAACCCTTTCTTTAATGTGCATAACTTGTGTTTTTAGACTAGAAAAGTGGTGAATTATTTTTTGTCAAGTGGGTAAAAATAGTGTCTAAAAAAAATGACTATTGACACACTTTTTATTTATTTTCTTAGAAAAAATGCAAAAAAAAACCGGCTTATAAAAGCCGGTCTTGCAAAGTTTCTAGATTTTATCCCAGTGAAACAACACCCTGATCATTGATAGCCAAAATTGACTTACATTCAGAACATCTGAAACGACCAGAACGAGTTGCTCTCAAATGTTTGTTACACATTGGACAAGCAAAAACTTTAGGGAAGATGCTTTCTGCAACTGGTGTTCCCTGCTTAAAGAAAGCAACTGCATCATCCATTGTATCTTTAATATTAAAGAACTGAGAGAATCCCAAAAGCTGGAATACTTCATATACTTTAGGCTGGATTTCGAGAAGAACGATATCTCCGCCTTTAGGCTTTAACATTTTCAAAAACGAAGTAAAAGATCCGATACCCGTTGATGAAACATAATTCAATGCAGAGCAGTTGAAAATCAAATTAATAAAACCAGCTTCCACAACTTTTGTAATCTTCTTTTGAAAGAAATTAGAATTATATGTATCGATATAACCGTTCAGATAAATTTTTAAACCATTCTGAACTGAATCAATTTTTTCCAGAGAAATCTTTAAACTATCATCTCTTTCGTCATCAAAAGCCGGAACAATATTATTATTATTAGTCATAGTTTTATACTCCGTTACTCCTACAAATTATACTATTTAAATAACAATAGGTCAAAATAAAAATTACACTTTTATACGAAATTTTGATATAATCCTTCCATGGATTTGAATAAGGTTGTTATTGTTTTAGATCACCCTGATGAATGCAGAAACATTGGTTCCGCCTGCCGGGCAATGGCAAACAGCGATATACATGAATTGCGAATTGTTGGAAAAAAATCAGATTATGACATTGAAAAAGTTCACGTTCTGGCAATTCATGCAGCATATATTTACGATAATGCAAAGTTCTTCAATTCAATTACAGAAGCGACTAAAGATTGTGCTATCGCAGCAGGAACTACAAGGCGCAGAGGCCAAAACAGAAAGGGAAAACTATTCCTTCCCGAAGAATTTGCAGAAACAGCCTCAAAATTGACCGGTTCTGACAAAGATGATTCCGACGGTAGAAAAATAGCTGTTGTATTCGGTAACGAAAGGACAGGTCTTACAGATGACCAGCTCCAGGAATGTACAATGGGAGTTACAATTCCTTCCAGCGATGAATTTGGCTCTCTAAATCTTTCTCATGCAGTTCAAATCATCTCGTATCACTTGTTCAGAAAAAAGAATGATTATTTAACAGGATACACACCCCTTTCGTTAAAAAGACTGGATAAAACCGTAAAGGTTATTGCGGACAGCCTGCAAAAAATAGGATTTTTTAAAGTTACCGGTCGCCCTGTAATGGAAGCTTTTTGGAGGGCCATCCTTTCCAGAGCTGGACTTTCAGAAGGAGAAGCACAGTATCTTGAAAAAACCTTTACAAAAGCAGCTGGGCTCGCAAATAAAAAGTCGAACGCTCCAAAACAAAAGTCTTAAAGCGTCCGACAGGTCATTGTCTAGAAAACTAAATCTTCGACCCCGATAATTTTGCCCCTGTTCAATTCACAGGTAACATGCAGGCAATTTTCCAGTTGCCTTACATTACCGGGCCAATCATGATTCTGCAGACTAAGCAATGCTTCAGATGAAAAACTCTGAATACTAAAGCCTCTCTTTTTTAGAAAATATTCAGAAAGAACTAAAATATCTTCCCTTCGACTTCTTAGAGGCGGAATTCTAACGACAGCTTTATAAATTCTGTAATACAAGGCTTCGTTAAATTTCCTCTGTTTTACCAGTTCTTCTAAATCTGCATTTGTGGCACAGATAATTCGAACATCCACGTGATTCTCTGTTGTTGAGCCAACCTTGCAAAAAGTTCCTGTTTCGACAAAATGTAAAAGCTTTGCTTGAACAGCCAAAGGTAATTCTGCAATTTCATCAAAAAACAAGGTACCGCCATTTGCAACGCATACAAAGCCCGGTCTATTAACAGCGCCAGTATAGGCCCCGCTAACCGTACCAAATAGCTCTGATTCAGCTAAAGTTTCTGGAATTGACGCCATATTCAAGGCAACAAAGGGCTTTCCCCTTCGATCTGACAATTCGTGAATAATTCTGGCCATGTAAGTTTTGCCTGTTCCACTTTCGCCCAACAACAAAACATCCAGGTCCGTTTCAGAAACCTTCTGCAAATAGTTTTTCACACTGTTAATTGCCTTAGATACTCCGGCAACCTTCAACAGATCTGTATTAATCAATACAGGTGAACCACAAACATTTTTTAAATACATTTATCTTCCTCCCATGATAAAATGCATTAAAAAAAGGATGGTTCTATAGACTGTTTACTTCTTGAATAGCCTATAAACAAGCAGAATCATTATATAATGAATAAATGGTAAAAGTAAAAATAATTTTAAGGGATTTTTCCCTATTTCGTGCCAGATTTCATGGCCTTTTGCAAATACATCTTCATCTACACGCTTAATTCTTTTTGAAAAAATTCCTAAAGAATCCCGGTAATAACAGAATATGCTGGAAGAAAAACGATTTCTTCGCTTGTAGGACCATAACGCCTTATCTTTTATTCCATCACTGACAAGAACAAGGGAAGGAGCACTTTTATAAATATTTACAACAATGTCATCTTCTTTTTGCTTTGGAAAATAACCGACATGGCGACCAACTATCTTAAGATGAGGAAAAGTATCCCTCAAGTTTCTTTCAGCTACATGAAGTGTCTGTCCTCTGGAACCGAGCAAATAGAGAGATTTAAAATGAGAATCCAGATACGAGAGCAGATTTATTGTAAATGTAAAAGGATTATAACGAACAGGAATATCCTTTTTTAAAAATTTTGCTCCAGCCAGAATGCTCTTTGAAATGGGAATAATTAAATCCGCTGAAGAAACATAATCCTGAAAATCACCTTTGTGACGGGCTTTTAAAAGATTCCATACAGATAAAAAAACAATATGCTTTGTACCAGGCTTTGCAAGCAATTCCAAAAGAGTTAGTTCAAGTTCTTCTGGATTCAAAATATCAACAGGAACGCCAATCAGTTTAATACGTCTCATGTTATCTCCACACTTTTTCTATATTACATACTTTATTGCAAAATGTCTTTAGCAGAAATCATTTCCTGGTACATAGACTGCACTGCTGCAATACCATATAGAGCCGCAGTTTCGCATCTTAAAATGTTTCCTGCAAAATGAATTGTAGCAAAACCAGAGTCGGAAAGAACTTTTATTTCTTCCGGACTTATTCCGCCTTCAGAACCAACTGCCAGAGCAATACGCTTTTTTTTGCCGTTGATAAGTTCAGAAAGTCGTCTGGTATTTTCGTTTCTTTCCCACAAAGAAAAGGCCGCAGCAATTTCCTTTTCTTCTTCCGGAGATTTAAAAGATTTTTTCCAGACTTCCAGAGCCTCTTCCGTAGAAAGAGGAGCTAAAATCTCTGTTTCAACAGGAGAACCACTTTGCTGTCTGGCTTCTCTTACGATTCGCTCTATACGTTCTTTCTTTGCGCCCTGCATAGCAAGAACATTCTGCTTCTGTGAATAAGCACCTGCAATTGGAAGAATATATTTAACTCCACATTCAACAGCCTGACGAATTATCTGCTCCATTTTTACAGGTTTTGCAATGTACTGAAAAAGCCAGTATTCTACCCCTGACTCTTTACATTCATCCTGAATATTTTCCGCTTGAACACCACGAGTAATAGAAGATTTCTGACTGTCTCCACAAACCTGCAGGGTAATAAAGCGAGCATTATCATCAATCTGACAGACTGTTGTATTTTGCAAATCACCAGAGGGAAGACGAAGGGCAAACATATCTCCGACTTTTAAGCGCAAAACCTGTCTTAAATAACGAAAATCTTTTCCCTGTATTTTAAGGATTCCTTTTTTATCTGGATTTTCAGAAGAAATAAACTGTCGCATTATTCTTTATTTTCCGTAGAAGCTGCGTTTTCATTTTCACTTTCACTTTCACTTTCTTCCGCTAATTTTGCTTCTTCCTGAAGTTCTTTTAGAGTTTTAGCCGAAGTAACAAGTTCATTAAAATCCTTTGTATTTTTTAGCAAATCAAGAGCTGCGTTCAACTGAATATCAAAATCAAGGTCATATACGACATTAGAATTATATCGATTTACCCTCATTCGAATCAGACGACGAATAATTCTTTCATCCAAGTTGTAATCTTTTTTAAGTTCCGATGCAAAAGCGGCAATATCAGCTTCTGTCATTTTTTCATGAGCATCTACATAATCTGCAATCTTGTTAGATTCAACAAGAGAAACATAAGCCTTTTCGTTATCTTCTGATAAGGTTTCAAAGGGTACTTCCAAATCAGGAGGAATTCCAATCTTATCTATATTAGTATCACTTGGAGAATAGTAACGGGCAATAGTAAGTTTTATTTCTTCATTTTGACCCAATGGAATTACCTGCTGAACAGAGCCTTTTCCATAAGAGCGAACGCCTACCAGATAAGCAAGATGGTAATCTTTTAATGCACCAGAAACGATTTCACTTGCACTTGCAGAACCCTTGTTAATAAGCACAACCAGTGGAATATTATTGATTGTAGTTTTTTCCTTGCTGGCTGAATAAGAGGAATTCTGATAAGGAAGTCGGCCTTTTGTCGAAACAATAACTCCTTCGTCGATAAACTTATCTGCAACATTAATTGCACTTGTAATAAGACCGCCGCCGTTATCACGCAAATCAAGAATCATATTTTCAAAGTTATTCTGCTTAAAATAATCAATTGCATCTTGAAGGCGCAAAGCTGTGTCTGGAGTAAACTGAATCAGTCTTACATAACCTGTTTTTCCAATCATGGCATATTTACAAGTTGGAACTTCAATCAAATCTCGAACAAGTTCTACACTAAAACGAAGTGTTTTTCCCCTCAAAATAGTCAGGGTAACAGGAGTTCCAACTTTTCCGCGTAAATGCTTAAGCACGTCCTGCATTGTCATTGGAGCAGTAGGTTCACCGTCAATTTCTACGATATAATCCCCAGACATAATTCCTGCCTTTGCACCAGGAGTATCCTCAATTGCAGACGAAACTTCTACATAGGCAGGCTTTTCTGGTTTAGATTCAAAGGCTTTTGAAATCATCAAACCAACACCGCCAAAATGACCTTCTGTAGTATCGGCTAAATCTCTTTGAATTGATTCATCAAGATATGAAGTATAGGGGTCGTCAAAAGCTTCAAGAAGCCCCTTCATAGCACCTTCGTAAAGAACTTTAGGATCAACTTCATCAACATAATTCTGCTGAATAAAATCGAACACAGAGTTTAATTTCTTAAGATATTGAAAATTCGAATTTCTATCCTGACTAACGGAAGACTGAGCAAAGCACTGTGAACTGAATATTGAAATCAATAAGAAAGATACAAATACATTTACTTTATGCATAATTTTTTTCATACATCTATTTTAAGACTAAGACACACATTTTTCAAACATTTACAGTAATTTTTCACTATGTTATAATACTTTTATGCAAATTTTACCTATAGCCAGCGGAAAAGGCGGAGTCGGAAAAAGTCTTCTTTCAGCAAACCTTGCTATTGCATTGGGACAGGCCGGAAAGAAAGTCGTATTGGCCGATTTGGACCTTGGAGCTTCAAACCTTCATCTTGCCCTCGGACACAATGTAAAAAATAACAGCATAGGAACTTACCTTACTGATAAATCTTCTTTTCAGAGTATCATAGAAGCAACTGAATACGATAATGTAAGCTTTATTGCCGGTGACAGCCAGATTCCAGGATTAACAACATTAAAGGCTGCCCAGAAAACAAAGCTCCTTAGAAATTTTCACTCAATCGATGCCGATTATCTTATCCTCGATTTGGGTGCCGGAACCCACCAGATAATTTTGGATATGTTCCTGCAGTCGCCACAGGGAATATTGGTAACAGCGCCAACTGTAACAGCAACCCTCGACGGATACCTCTTTTTAAAAAATTCAGTATTCCGCCTTTTGAATACCACCTTCAAACGAGGAACAGCCGGACACGCATATCTGGAACAGCTCAAACAGAATTCAGATGCCATGAAAAGCATCTACATACCAAAACTCGTAGACAATCTATTTTCAGTGGATCCAGTAAATACAGCTCTATTTAACAAGCGAATGAACCAGTTTCAACCTCGCCTTGTAATGAACATGATTGACGATCCAAAAGACGCCGACAGAGCTCAGAGAATCCGCAATTCCTGCAAACAATATCTCGGAATGGATTTGGACTATCTAGGCCTTATGTACCGGGATCAGTTCCAGGACAAGGCTCTTTCTTCCAGATTACCTGTAATCATCTATAAGCCTAACAGCCTTCTGTCTCAGGCAATCTATCGTATTGCAGAAAAAGTTTTAACAGCAGAGCCACGCCAGTTTGACGAAGAGTTCTCAAAGGCAATCGATTCATCTGCTTCATTTATGCAGGCCGAAGAAGATGCAAACGACGACTACAACCTTAAGATTTCCAGCTTGAACGACCTTATTGGAAGCGGACAACTTTCAACAGGAGAATTAATCGACATGATTAAAACCCAGGCCTACGAAATCGGACAACTTAGAAAAGAAAATAATCTCCTGAAATCAAAAATCGTAAAAGCTGCGAACCAGGGTTTCAGATTATAAGGATTTAATATATGTTTTTGTTTTTAAATTACCCATCCTGGATTCACCCAGAGATTTTCCCAGGAGTTCCTGTACTCGGCCTTCTTCGCTGGTACGGACTCATGTACATATTTGCCTTTGCTACAGCATACATAGTATTAAAGCAAACAATGAAAGAAGGCATGCTGAACACTGATAAATTCAAGTGCACAGAAGATGACCTTTTTAGTTTCATTTCAACAGGTATTATTTTTCTTCTGATTGGAGCCCGCGTTTTTTCAACCATCGTTTACGACACAAGCGGAATCTACAAAGCAAAACCCTGGCTCGTTTTCTGGCCTTTTAATACACAGGGACAATTTACAGGTCTTGCTGGAATGAGCTACCACGGTGGCTTTATCGGCGGCTTTATTGGAATGATTTTCTGGTGCATACGCAAAAAACAGAGAATTTTCCAGTGGGTAGATGCAATGGTTTGTGCAATTCCTCTCGGTTACACTTTCGGCCGACTGGGAAACTTCTTAAACGGAGAACTCTACGGAAGAATCACAAGTGCTCCTTGGGGAATGGTTTTTCCTGGAGCAGAAAGATTCAGCAGTAACCTGCCATGGGTTCAGAATTTTGCAGACTCAATCGGCATGGAATTAACAGGGGCTTTAGCAAACCTTCCTCGCCATCCAAGTCAACTTTACGAAGCATTTTTAGAAGGAATCGTCTTATTTTCAGTAATCTGGTTTGTTCGCAAGCACAAAAAATGGGACGGAATGTTGAGCGCAATCTACATGGGTGGGTATGGTTTAGTTCGATTTATTATCGAATACTTCCGTGAACCAGATGCAGACCTGGGTTACAGAATCGCAAAAGACGCAAGTGCCCCAATTTATCAGAACACAAGTCTCTTAAACTTTTCAACAGGACAGATACTCTGCTTCCTTATGATTTTGGGAGCCGTAATTCTTGCAATAACAACTAAAATTTATTACGGGCGTTCCGGCACAGCCGTCGCTTCTTCCACAGCCCGCTAACGCTCGGTCTTTTAAGGGGATGAATCCCCTTAAAATCCTGCCTTCGGCACTGTTCCACACTCTAACGCAAAAAAAATTATTTGTACTTTTCTTTTATTTCTTCAAACATATTCGTTATATCAGCCAAAAGCAACTGCACATCGTTAGATTTTATCTCAATCTGATCAATCGGTAGAAAAAAATAATAAACAGGCACATTCAAGGACTCAGAAAACTTTTCAATACTTTCAGGCGAAACCCACTTTTTACCAGTTTCAATATCGCTGATAAAATTGAAAGTCATTCCGACAATCTCAGCTAGTTCCATTTGAGAAATTCCTTTATCTTTTCTAAGTCTTTTTAAATTATAACCAAAAAGTTTCTTTACCTTATTATTCATAAATCAAACTGTCAGTTTAATATTCTATCTATTGGCTTGATTATTTTTCTAACTACTATTAGATTATATTTAACACTATTAGAATTAGTTTCAAAAGAATTAAGGAGTTTTATTTATGAAATTAAAATTATTTACAGGAATACTAACCCTTGCAGTATTCATCACACTATCCCTTGCTTGTGCTTCAAAGCCAAATGTCGTTGCTGAAGACTACATTCACGATTCTAACAAAGATTTGCTAAGCGGTATCAATTACGTAGTATCCACTTCACCAGAATTATTTTCAGATGCCTATTACTCTAAAGTTGATAAAATGAACAACACTTACACGCTCAGCGATGTAAAAGCAAGAATTGAATACAAAGTAAAAACCTACTCCAGAGCAACCGGCTTAACTTACGAAAAGAACTATTATTCATACTGTCATGCAGACCTGAACATTTCTCTTACCTCTGCAAACACACTGCTCATTTCTTTCTCTTCTCCATCTGACATTCCTGTAGAGTTGGTTATGGAAAAAATCGTTACAAAAGAAAACTTCAAAGAAAAAGTTGCAGACTATGAAATTAAAAATCTTTTTAATTCAAAACTTCCGGTCGTAATGTCTAATCCGGAACTTTATGAAGCAGCAAAAAAATCCGTAGAAAGAGACCCTCTCTTTGTTTTCCTAACAGCCGAATCCCTTACTTCAGTATCTTTAAAAGCTTACCTAAAGAACATTGAAGAAGAAAACAAGGTATACGACATTATTATATCTGAAGTCAATGAAAACAATGATAAGACATATGGAAAATACGCATACACAATCACTTCATACTATGACAACAATAATTTAGGTTTCCGCCGGGCTATTTATTTCTACACAAATAATGATAAGCTAGCTTATTCAAAAAAAGGTGACAAAATCGTTTGTTCTGGAAAAATCAGAAATGTCACAAAAGAACCTATCTTTACTAAAATTATCCTAGTTGAAGAATAATTACTGCTATACTATCTGGGGAATAATAACATTTTTATTGTCACTAATCTGCTATTGTTCCCTTCACTCTGTAGAAAACCTTTATTTATCCAGCTTTCTTCCGATAACGCTTGCAAAACTTTTAAACTACTTATACGCCCGATCTTTTTACTATGTTTTGCCGGAATTGGTAAGAAAGTTTTTTATATACTATTTTGCAGATATTTTATGGCTAACATCTTTTAACCTGTTTTGCAAGACTATTTATAAAGACAAGAAGACAAGTTTCCTTATATCTGTTTTGATTTCCACAGGCTCAGAATTATCTCAGCTGATTTTTCCAATTCTCGGTACTTTTGATTTCTTAGATTTAATAATCTATTCAATTATATCAATCATTTTTTTAAGTTTTTAATAAGCCATTAATAAAAAAAGCTCGGCGGTTGAGGATTTCAAAACCACCGAGCTTTTTGTTTAACTGAATTTTGTTTATTTATTCAACAATTCTGCTAAATCTTTTGCTGTAAAGTGCAGATATTCAGCAACTTTTGCAGCTGGACCCGAAGTACCAAATGTATTGATACAGAACAGGTCTTCCTTTGAACTAGCATAATGTTTCCAGTTTGCAGAAACCCCAGCTTCAGCACAAACTACACGTTTTGCCCCGCCGATAAGTTTTGCCTGCTCAGCTTTTTCAAGTTCATCAAATTTTGTGTAATCAAAAACAGATACAACGCGAACTTTCTTAGAAGTTACCATAGAAGCAGCTTCGATAGCAGTAGAAACTTCCGAACCAGTTGCAAGAACAGTAATATCTGGCTCACCTTCTGTATCAAGAGCTACATAAGCACCTTTTTGACGAATGCTGTCCTTCCACAAGTTATCTGCTTTTTCAAATCCCTGCAAAGCCTGGCGTGTAAGTGCAAGACAAACAGGGTGATCTTTAGAATCATAAGCGATTTTCCATGCTTCTAAAGTTTCCTGGGCATCTGCTGGTCTCAAAACCTGAACATTAGGAATCGCACGAAGAGATGCCAGTGTTTCTACAGGCTGGTGTGTAGGACCGTCTTCACCAACATAAATTGAATCATGTGTAAGAACATAGATGTTAGGAAGATTCATCAAAGCTGCAACACGAAGCTGAGGACGAAGATAATCTGCAAACACAAGGAAAGTCGCACAGAAGCCACGAAGACCACCGTGCAAATTGATACCAGAAACGATGGCACTCATTGCAAATTCGCGGATACCGTATTCAATTGTGCGGCCTTTTTTATTTAATGCATTAAAAATACCGTCACAGTCTTTAAGTACAGTTTTGTTTGGACCAGCAAGGTCAGCAGAACCACCAACAAGGTTACCATACTTCTGAGCGATAAAATTCAAAGACTTGCCGCTAGCATCACGGGTAGCCATTTTGTCAGAAGATGTAAACAAAGGTTCTGCACATTCGCAGGTTTCATTATCTGCATGGAAGTCATCCCAAAGCTTCTTTAACTCAGGATTTTCATCAGCCCATGCTTCAAATTCTTTCTTCCAATTTGCTTCTTTTTCGGCAAATTCAGATTTTTTCGATTCAAAATATTCGTAAGCTTCTGGAAGAACATAAAAATCTTTATCTTCAGGAAGACCAAGAACATTTTTTGCGTGTTTAATGCCGTCTACTCCCAAAGGAGCTCCATGTGTATCGGCAGTACCCTGTTTTGGAGAACTAAAACCGATAATAGACTTCAATATAATAAGACTTGGCTTGTCAGAGCATTTTTTTGCTTTTTCAACCAGCTTTACAATTTCTGCAGGCTTGTACATATCTCCGTGCAAAACCTGCCAACCGTATGCTTCATATCTCTTTGCAACATCTTCTGCAAAAGTTATGTCAGTTGAACCGTCAATAGAAATTTTATTCATGTCGTAAAAGACAATTAATTTTCCAAGCTTATGAGTGCCGGCAAAAGAACTTGCCTCAGAAGAAATACCTTCTTCAAGACAACCTTCGCCAACAAGCGAATAAGTGTAGTGATCTACGATTTTGTGATTTTTTGTATTGAATCTTGCAGCAAGCATTTCTTCTGCTACAGCCATACCAACTGCCATAGAAACGCCCTGTCCCAAAGGACCGGCTGTACATTCAACACCGTCTGTAATTCCGTATTCCGGATGACCACAACATACAGAGCCAACCTGACGGAAAGACTTAATATCATCAAGGCTTACTTTATATCCGCTTAAGTGCAGAATTGAATAAAGCAACATTGAACCATGACCGGCAGACAGAACAAATCGGTCTCTGTCAGCCCATTTAGAATCAGCAGGATTGTGCTTAAGGACTTCACCATAAAGGACTGCAGCAAGTTCAGCGGCACCAAGAGGTGTTCCCGGATGACCAGAATTAGCTTTCTGAATCGCATCCATAGACAAACTTCTAATAGAAGTTGCAACAGCATTAATCGCTTTCTCGTTCATTTTTTTCCTCTTTTTAGAGACATATATTATAAATTGCCAGGCAATTTATTTACTGTTTAAAAGCTTTAATTCTTCAAGAATCTTATTTTTATGAAATTCCTGAGAAAAAAGCATTTTTACATCTGTATTTTTTAACATTTCAAAGAGCTGTGATAAAATTTCCAGATGGTTTTTCTGATCATGTGAAAGAATTAAGAACATTGTAGAAACAGGGATTTGATCAGGAGACTGCATTTGAACAGGATTTTTTAGCGAAATCATGCAAACCTGCTCATCATCTTCATTTTTTACAATTGGATTTCTACAGTGAGGAAGTGCAATTCCATTTCCAACAGCTGTGCTGATCAGCTTTTCTCTTTCACAAAGACTAGAGAATAAAAAATCAGGTGTAATGTAGTCTGGCAAAGCCATAAGCTTTGTTATTTTTTTGTAAATCTCTTTAGGATTTTTACCTTCAACCTCAAAAAAGATTCCACCTTTTTGAATTAATTTTACTACATCAACCATTTTTTAACTCCGTGTAATTACTTTATGATTACAAAGCCATTCTTGGTTTCTTTTTCAAGAACAGTTTTTAAATCTTCATCAACACATTCGAAATTCAGCTCCATTCCTTCGATTGAAAGCAAAATTTCGTTTCGCTCCTGAATCACAGCAGCAACATCACTTTCGCACATTTCAAGAATATGCATGACATGTCCAAAAATCTGCGACAAAATTACAAGCGGCTGTTGTGGATAGTTACTCAAATCAGACTTTATCATATCTATTGCATAAACAAGATTGTTCACACTGGAAAATAAGTCCAAAGCTTTATTGCGTAATTCACCGATTTCAGAGTCTGCAAAACGGTTGTAATTTGCCGAAATTATAGCATGTCTATTTTTCAAGTGCAACAACATGAAATTCTGCTGAAAACGAGTCAAACGATGGAAATTAGGGTATAACTTAGGAAGAATTTCTTCAATTTTGTCATTTTTAGTGAACAAGAAATCTTTTATATAGGAATCGGTAATATACTGGGGAATCGGTTCTATACTTTCCCCTCGGGACTCGTAATCAAAATCATCATTTTCGTCATATTCGTTTGTAGTTACATCAAGGGAATTCCATTTACCAATTGCAGGAACATCTTCTCCTTTGTTCCAAAGCCTGGTTTCCACGCCAAAAAGTTGAAATCCAACCTTATTTGTACGGTCAAAAAATTCGTCAAGTGAACCACAATTTTTTTTGCAAAGAAGTGTTCTGTGATTTGCAAAAACCGTAGCGAGCTGTTCTTCTATAGAAGAAAGAGGCCCGTGATGTTCAAAAGTTTCGCACAAAAATTTATCAAGATTTGAATACCATTCTCCGCGAGCAAGATCTGCATCAGTCATCTGAAAAGAGTTTGTTTGCCTTGCTTCGAATTCGATTTCAACTGTATTGGAATCCCAGTCAGAAACATGGCAGATTATCCTGTCACCTGATTTAAAACCATCTTTAATCAGAGGTTCAAGGCTGTTACATGTCACATTGACTACAGGAGGCAATATAAAATCTGATTTTCCCAAATCTATATGTGAATTAACAGGGTCAGATGCAATGTACTGGCTTGAATATTCATCACCATATAAAGTGAACAAATCCAAAACAGTCTGACTGTCAAAAGTACCCGTTTTCTTTTCAAGAGATTTTCCCTTGTATACAAAATTTATTCCAAAAGAAAGAATTTCAGGGTCAACAAAAGGAACGCAACGGTGCCCTGTGATAAACAAGCCCTGTTCAAATTCCTTTCTTCCTGGTTTAAAACTAAAGTACTGGTCAGTAAAAACTGCAGCCCTGGTTGCATATCGTTCATTTTTCAAAGCAAAAACATTAATATTTGAATCAAGATATTCAACACATTCTCTATCTGTAGTTTTTACACCACACTCTTTTACGAATGCAACAAATTCGGCAACAGAAAAAGGTTCTAGGTATGAGCGGAGAAATTGATGTATGAGCAGTTCAACCTGAATCTTCATTTTCTAGTTTACCCGGATATCATCAGCTTTTACGCCCACCGCAGAAAAAATTTCTTCCACGCATGATTTTGTAATTCCAGCAATTTTCATGGTAACTCTGCGCATAGAAGAATCCTTTAACTCTCTAGTTACAAGAGAAACTAAATTTCCATTCTTATTAGCAATCTGATCAACAATTTTTGCAAGCTGACCAGGAGTGTCATCAAGAGAAAAAATGACACGGATTCCACTTCTGTTTGCCCCAAACATTTCTGTAAAAAGAGCAAAAAGGTCACTTTCTGTAAGAATTCCTACAATTAAATCCCCAGACATTACCGGTACACAACCAATACCGTTATCCAACATCAACTTTGCGGCGTTTTCAACAACATCTGTATCTTGAACGGTAAATACATTTTTTACCATTATTTTTTCTACAGTCAACTTTGAAAGAAGATAACTGATTTCATACATGTCCAAAGTTGTAGCCTGTGAAGGTGCACATTTTGCCAGGTCGTTTTTGGTAACCATACCTACAAGCTTAAAATTTTTATCAACAACAGGAAGTTTTCCGATATTGTTTTTATTCATCAATGCACGGGCTTCGGTTACTGAACTTTCAGGTGTAATAGTAATAGGATTCTTTGTCATAACGTTCTTAATAAGCATAAGGCACCTCCAAAAAATAGTCCTACTTATATTATAACACAATTTTTGAGTAATATTAAAAAAAGGTATTTCAATAAGACTTATCAGCCGCCTAAGTAAGCTTCTCTTACAGAATCGTCATTTGCTAAATCTTTCGCTTTGCCGCTTTTTTTGATTTCGCCGGTTTCCAAAACATAGGCCCTATCCGCTATCGAAAGAGCTTTAAATGCATTCTGTTCAACAAGAAGAACTGTTACACCATCTGCATTAATGCGGCGAATAATATCAAAAATCTCATCTACAAGAATTGGAGCAAGACCCATACTAGGTTCGTCGAGCAGGAGTAATCTTGGCTTTGACATAAGGGCTCTAGCCATAGCAAGCATCTGCTGCTCTCCGCCGCTCAAAGTTCCGGCAGCCTGTTTTACTCTTTCTCTTAAGCGAGGAAAAAGATCAAAAGCGTGTTCCATATCTTTTGCAATTCCATCTTTATCCTTTCTAAGGTAAGCACCAAGTTCAAGGTTTTCTTTAACAGAAAGATTAGCAAAAACGCGGCGACCTTCCGGTACTTGAATCAAATTGCGTTTTACAATTTTATCAGCAGACATATTTGTTATATCTTCGCCTTCAAAAATTATCGAACCGGACTGTTTTTTTATAATATTAGAAATCGAATGTAAGGTTGTTGTTTTACCGGCTCCATTTGAACCGATAAGTGTAATAATTTCACCCTTTTCAACATCAAAAGAAATACCGTGCAGAGCCTTAATAGCTCCATAACTTACACAAAGATTTTTTACTTCAAGCATCATATTAGTTATCTCCAAGATATGCTTTTACGACATCAGGGTTAGTTCGAATTTCTTCAGGGCTGCCGTTAGCAATGATTCGTCCATAATTCAAAACCATAATTCTTTCGCAAATACCCATTACAAGTTTCATATCGTGTTCAATAAGCAAAATTGTAAGATCAAACTTACGGCGGATAAATGAAATCATTTCCATAAGTTCCATTGTTTCCTGGGGGTTCATTCCGGCAGCAGGTTCATCCAAAAGCAAAAGTTTAGGATTACATGCAAGGGCACGAACGATTTCTAGCTTTCTCTGTTCTCCATAAGGAAGATTTTTTGCGAGTTCCTTTGCCTTGTTTTCAATGTGGAACAAGGAAAGAAGATTCATAACCTTTTCTTCCATGAGCATTTCGTCTTTTCTAAAGCGAGGTGTTCTAAAAAGCACATCAAGAGGATTTGATTTCCTTGATGAATGCATAGCAATCAAAACATTGTCCAAAACAGTCAAATTTCCGAAAAGGCGGATATTCTGAAAAGTTCTTGCAATACCAAGGGCATTCAATTGGGCAGGACTTTTTTTATTGATTACGCTAACCTTTCCCTCTTTATCCCAGAAAGTAATCTGTCCTGAAGTTGGAGTATAAATCCCAGAAACCATATTAAACATGGTTGTTTTTCCGGCACCGTTAGGTCCAATCAAACCGATAAGTTCACCCTGACGCAAATCAAAAGAAGCGTCGCTGATAGCACAAAGACCACCAAAAACAATCTGAACATTAGAGACCTGCAAAACAAGTTCTTTATCTGCCATTATTTAGCCTCCTTTTTAGAAAAGAGTTTAACCCCTTTTAGTCTTTTAAGGATTTCGCCGGATTTTATCATTTCAATAGTCTTTATAAAGCTGAATTCTTTTGTACCCAAAAGGCCCTGAGGTCTAAATAGCATAACAAGAATCAAAACAACAGGATAGAAAAGAAGTCGATAATTCTGAAGGAATCGCAAACCTTCCTGCAAGAAGGTAAGAACAAAAGAAGAAATTACAGAACCGGTCATAGAGCCCATTCCACCTAAAACAACAAAAATCAAATAGTCAATTGATTTTGTAAAAGAAGCCTGTTCCGGTTTTATAAAGCCAACATACATTACATAAAGAGAACCACCTATTCCAGCAACAAAAGAAGCCAAAACAAAGCCCGTCATTTTGTAGTGAAAAACATGGATTCCGCATGAAGCTGCAGCAATTTCATCTTCACGAACAGCAAGAATTGCCCGCCCGTATGTAGAACGAATAAAGTTCTGAACAAGAACAATAATCACAACCAAAACCGACATTATAACTAGAATTGCAACAGTCGAATTTAAAGTAAGAATTGTAGGAAAACTCTTACCATTTGGTCCACCAGTTATACTCTTCAAGTTAATAAGGATAACCTTAATAATTTCTCCAAAAGCAAGAGTTACGATAGCAAGATAGTCCCCTTCAAGTTTTAAAGTTGGAAATCCAATTAAAAAACCAAAAAGGGCTGTAATTATTCCCGAAAGAATAACAGCCACTGGAAGAGGAAGCTGCAAGTTGGAACTCAAAAGAATTGTTGAATAAGCACCCAAAGCCATAAAACCAGCCTGACCAAGACTAAGCTGACCTGTAACACCAGAAATAAGGTTTACACTTATAGCCATGATTGAATAAATGCCGGCAAGACTAAAAACACCAGCAGTATAAGCATCCATCATACCAGAGGCAGACAAAACAGTAGGAAGGGCAATAGCAAGAATAGCAATCGCCGTAAGAATCAATGTATTTTTTAAAAACTTACTCATTTTTAAGCCCTCGCATCACACTTTTACAGTAGTTCTTTTGCCAAAAAGACCAGCAGGTTTTACCAAAAGAATTACAATAAGAATCATATAAGAAATTGCATCTGCATACTGACTGCTCAAATAACCCTTTGTTAAAGTTTCTGCAACACCAAGAATAACACCACCAGCCATAGCTCCAGGAATAGAACCAATACCACCAAGAACAGCAGCAACAAAGGCTTTTAAACCAGGAATATAACCCATAGTAGGCTCAATCTGAGGATAAGCCGTAGCGTATAAAACTCCACCTGCCCCGGCAAGAATAGAACCAATAACAAATGTAACAGCAATAATTCTATTTACATTAATTCCCATAAGAGCAGAAGCCTGCAAGTCAAAAGAAACAGCCTGCATAGCCTTGCCAGTTTTTGTATGATTTACAATAAAGTTCAAAAGAATCATAAGAACAGCACTGGAAACAATAACAATCAACTGAAGATTAGAAATAGAAAGAATACCAATTGAATAGTTTCTAGTAGCCATAGTAGGAAAACTTCTTGGATCAGGACCAACAAAAGGAAGTACACGCATAAGATTCTGAAGAATAAGTTCAACAGCAATAGCAGTTATAAGAGAATTCAAGCGAGGAGCCGAGCGCAAAGGACGATAAGCAAAACGTTCAATCAAAATAGCAAGTAAAGAACAAAGAACCATCGCAGCTATAAATGCACCCGCAAGACCAGGAACCGTAGCTCCAAGCAGCATAAGAACAAAATAACCGGCATAAGCCCCCATCATCATAACATCGCCATGAGCAAAATTGATAAGCTTTACAATACCATAAACCATCGTATAGCCCAGAGCAATCAGAGCATAAATGCTACCAAGCGAAAGACCGTTCACCAACTGTTGAACAAAAATTGAACCGGAATTCACAAATTCCTCCAATGTAAAAAAACTTCAATAGAATTGTAATTTATATAAAAAATAGTGTAAATGGATTTAAAGCCCCTAAAAATAAATTAAATTCGCAAAAAAAAGCGGCAGCCGAAGCCACCGCCTTCAAAGAAAATTCACTTTTCTTCTATATAATTAGAATGATACACCGTAATCAGCTGGGTTGCGGTCAGAACAAAGTACAGGAGCTGTAGTTGAAGCAGAAGAGCTAGAGAATGTAACCGAACCAGAACTTACAGTTGCACTTGTACCATCGTACCAGTTGTAAACTGTAGTACCGTCTGAATATGGAACCGAAACAGTTGTAGAAGAAGTAGAAATAACAACCTGGTTGTCGTTATATGTACGAGTGCTTCCACTGATTGAACCGGCACCAACTGCAGGGTTGAACTTACGGAATGTACCGAGTTTACCCCAGTGTTTTGCACAGTCACCAGTTGTTGCGCTCCAGTTCATATCTGAACGAGTACCCTGATTTGGGTCAGAACCTGTTTCTCCAAATGCACGAGCTGTTTCATCTCCGTAGTAAATCTGGATAGGACCTGGTGTAAGAACAAACTGGGTACCCAAAGAAAGCTGATCTGACCAACGACCAAGACTTGTATCGTGGCTAGAAATATAGAGTAAGCCCTGTCTATTGCTGGTTCTACTTTCCCATGACGGCATATCTCCTAAAGAACCACCATTAGCAGAGAAGTCAATCATTGTGTCAAATCCACCTGTAGAGAACCAATCGCCACCATTTTTATACTTCCAGCCAAAACATTCTCCTGTCATCCAGAAGTCTTCATCCCAATCTTTAGCATATTCATCTACGCGGTTACTAGAACGCCATGTTTCAAGAGCAGTTTTACAAAGAGCTTTTAATTCACCCCAGCGGTACATATCTACGTGTTTTGCAGTATCACAGCGGAAACCGTCAATACCAAATTCTTCAACCCATGCTGCAAGCCATTTTTCAATCCAAACAGCAGGAGCATAAGTATCAGTAGTATTACGCAAAGAAGAAGCAGCTGGTACAATCCAGTTATCATAACCGCTTGTTTCTTTAGCCCACTTTGTCTGCAAAATTGGAGCTGCAGTCTGAGCTGTAGTATTTTCTGTTTTAACGTCTGGTAAGTCATCAAGGTTTTTGGTAAGGTCATCACCGCCACCAGCAGTATAACCTGGTATACCTGCGCGAATCCAAGAAGAGCCCCACCATTTAGCCCAGCCGTCAGTATGACCGCTATAATCAATTTTGCTGTGATGAGCATGATATGTAGAACCGTCAGAACCAATCTTAAAGCCCATATCTATTGATTTTCCGCCTGAATAAGAACCAGAGAAGATGTCGAGGTTATAATCCTGACAATCCTGCAGTGTAAGATAACCAGGATGGTTCATTACAATATCCATTACAACACGGATTCCGCGTTTATGACATTCAGTAACAAATGTACGGAATTCTTCAACAGTACCCATGTTCTTATCAATCATTGTGTAATCAAGTGGATAGTAACCATGGTAAGCATAGTGAGCAAAGTCACCATTGGAACCACCACCACACCATCCGTGAGTCTGTTCATAAGGAGCTGTAATCCAGATAGCGTTAATTCCCAAGCCATTCAAGTAGTCAAGCTTCTGGGTAAGCCCCTTAATATCTCCACCATGGAAGGTACCGATTGTTTTTCCAAGGTCATCTGTAGACATACGGCCATAGCTGTTGTTATTGCTTGAATCACCGTCGTAGAAGCGGTCCTGAATTACAAAGTAAACATTTGCATTGTCCCATGTGAAAGTGTCTGTGTTTACAGTAACAACTTTTGATGTATAGGCAATAGGACCTGCATTTTTTGTACCTTCACTGTTTGTTGCACTTGCACTTACTGAAATTGCTTTTCCAGCTTCAGTAATTCCAAGTCCGCCTTCTCCAACTTTAATAGTAAGAGTTTTATTTGTGAAATCTGAAAGAGAATATGTTTTTGAAACTGCACCTGTAATTGTTACTGTGGCAGCAGTTACTGTAGCATTATTTTCTTCGTATGTAATTGTAATAGATGAAGCTGTACTGATTTCACCTGCGGCAGGAGAAATTGTTACAGTAGGAAGATCTGGATCTGTTACAGGACCTGCTGTTACTGTACAAGTAAGAGAACCACCTGAGTAAGTACCTGTAAGATCAGAAAGCCATTCACCAGAACCTTCATCCCAAGCTCCATCAGCATACTGATAAGTATCCTTATCAGAAGGAATTGTTAAGTCAGCAGTCTGATTCCATTTATTACCCCAAATATTTTCTGTTGTAGAAGGATTCATTCGGCAGAAAATTACACTTGTGTAAGCAGTTTCAGGTTTTGAACATACATAATAACCAGAATCAGAATCCAGGGTCATAGAAACCCATTCATTTGTTGAACCTTCAAAGAAATAAGCGGCATAACGAGGACTAGAAGTAGACCAGGTTGTAGAAGGTATAAAGTATAACTTATTAATGTTACCACCGTTAGCAGTAACTGTAATTGTCTGAGTTGCACCAGTTTTTGTAACAGAAGCATAAGTATAAGAAGCAGTTACTACACTTGTACCTGCAGTAAGAAGAGTTACGCTACCAGCATTTACACTTGCTACAGTAGTTACAGAACTTGTCCATGTTGCAGAAGAAGTTACATCTTCATTTGTACCATCAGAATAATATGCAGTAGATGTAAATACTGGAGCTGTTGCTGTAGAAGAAGCAGCTTGTGCAACTACAAGTCTCTTTAAAGTTTTTGAAGATGATTTGATGTATTGTGATTTGTCTTTAAGATTTGCGACACCACTTGCAAAATCTGTTGCAAACAAATCAATATCAATATTAGTTGCATCTACAGCAGGGATTGCATTATCAATAGCACTTATATCAGAATCGGAAAGATCTCTGATATTAATGTTACTTTCAAAAAGTTTATTGTAAACATAACCACGACGGCTAGTTTCCCAGTTGATAGAAGGGCTATTAGCACCAGCATTGATATCAACAAGGCTCATGATAAGGGCATCTGAAATATTATTACCGCTTGAATCCCGACCCTGAACTTTTACGATTCTGTTTTTACCAACAGGAATATTGTTGATTGTTACAGAACCAGAACCAGATGTTACGCTAGTTTCCGCAGAAAGAGTTGAAGTGATACCATTACCTACAACAGTTACTACAGCTGTAGAAATATCAGCAACATTTAAAGCTCCTCCACGAGAAACATCATAAGAATATGAAAGTGAACCATACTGATTAGATGAAGACTGAAGCACAGAAGATGCAAGTGTTAAATCAAGTTCATCATTTCCCAAAGAATTGTTACATGCTGAAAGAGCAAGTAATGCGAAAGCACTTAAAGAAAGTGCAATAGTTTTAATTATACTTTTTTTCATTTAAAACCTTAGTTTAAGATTTTTTTAATAAAGGCAAAACTATAGTTCTGTCTTCCAAATGCAATACCACTGGAGAAAAATCTCCAGTGGTAATTATTTCCTTAATTAGTTGAAATCGAATCCGATTGTGCCTGAGCCATTTTCATCAGAAGCTTTTCCAGCAACTGTTACTGTTCCTGTTGCAGTTTTTCCACTGTATGTAGCTGTTACTGTTACACTTGCAGCTGTTGTGCTTGTGTTATTAGCTGTCAAAGTATAACCGCTAACTGTAAGTACTGTATTATCAGTTGTAATTGTTGCATCAGTAACTGTAGCTGTTGAACCATCTGAATAAGTAGCCGTTACGCTAGCTGTTGTTGTACCATTGTAAGCAATTTCTGTAGAAGAAAGTGTCAATGCAATGCTAGAAAGAGTTTTTGTTACTGTATTTGTTACATCCAAAGTAGCTGTCTCTGTTACGCCATTTTCTGTATAAGTTACTGTGATTGTAGCAGAACCTGACTTAGTACCTGCATGCAAATAATTTGAAGAATATGTTACAACACTTTCATCACTAGAAGTAACACTTGTTGGAGTTACAGTTTTAGGGTCGCCACTTGAATATTTTGCTGTTACTGTCAAAAGTGAACTTGTAGTAGTTGAAGAAAGCGATGTTGTAGCTGCTGAAACTTCGATAGAAGTAAGAGTTATACTTGGGGCTGTTACAGTAACACTACAAATTGCTGTCTTTCCATTGTATGTTGCAGTAATTGTTGCTGAACCGGCTTTTACACCTGTAATCTTACCGTTTGCATCTACAGTTGCAACGCTTGTATCACTAGATTCATATGTAGGAGAAACAGTAGATGTAGAAGCGTCTGAATATGTAGCTGTTGTTACAAGTTCAGTTGTTTTACCAGCTTCGATACTTGCTGTAGTTGGAGCAACTGAAATGCTAGAAAGAGTTACATCAGCCGAAATAACAGTAATAGTTGCTTGAACAGTTTTTCCTCCGTAAGAAGCAGTAATTGTTGCAGTACCCTTTGCAACTGCTGTCAAAGTAGAACCTGAAACAGAAACTATACTTGAATCACTAGAAGTAAGAGTTGCTGCAACAGTTTCAGTTCTTTCTGAGTTACCTTCTATGTAAGTACCTGTAACTGTAACAGTTTTTGTATCACCAACAGTCAAAGTTGCACCACTAAGAGAAATAGACTGAAGTTCAGCATTTGAAACGTTTGAAGAAGTTGTAGTGATTGTAATTGTCTGGATTCCTCTTTTTGTAGAATCTGCTGTACTAATTGCCTTAGCTGTATAAGTATACTCACCAACTTCAGAAGGTACTGTTACAGATCCCTTGGAAGTTTTTGTATCTGCGTCATAATTAAAACTAGTTGAAATATCGTTATTACTATTATCAAGCCATACAAATGTTACATCTGCAACAGAAGAAGTAGCTGTGAAATAAATTTTTGATCCAACTGCACATTTTCCGTCAGTAAGGCCTGATGCTGTAATTGTAACTTCTGGAGTTGCAACAGCAGCACTATTTCCACTAGAACTAGCAGCAGCGGCGGCAGCAGCCATCAACAAAGAAGAATTATCTTCTTCTTCCAACTTACAGCCCATGAAAGTCATTGCAAGAGCAACAACACTAAAAGCTAAACATTTAAATACTTTTTTCATTCTTTTTTCTCCTCGAAAAAAAACACTTTTTTATATAAAGACAATGAATTCTTTTAGGAATATCATTGCTCTCTACGATTTAAGTAAATAAGTGGATAATATAAGGAAAATCCAGGAAGAACAAATAATTTTTCTCTCACACTTTTTTATTAACTTTATGGTAAGGCCGTTTTTCTCAATAGTCAAATTTTTTTTTCAAATTTTTTACATTTTTTTTACTTAGCCATAAAAAAAGGGCGTCAACCGTTAAATTGACACCCTTTTACACTTAATTCAGCAATAAAAGTTATAAATTTTACTTTTTAGCTGTTTCTGCAAAGAAAGTTCTAATTCCTTCGATAACAAGTATAATAGCAAGAACTCCCATTGCCGCAGCAAATATAAGCTGGAACCAGTTTCCCCAGGCGAATGCTCCCTGAAGATTCTTTGTCATATTTGAAATTTTTGTAACAATTGTGAATACAAGCTGTGTTAATGTTGCAGCAAGCATGAATACGGTTGGAATAATGAACATCTTGTTGTTTTTACCAATCTGACCCAACCAAGCTGCAACTGCCATAAGTGCGATTCCGGCTAAAAGCTGATTTGCAGAACCAAAGAGTCCCCAAATTGCAGAAAGTTTTAATCCACCTAAAATACAGCCGATTACAACCATCAATCCTGTTCCGAATAAAGGATTTGCAAGAAGTTTGCGGACACCCTTTGCATCTTTCCAACTTTCTTCTCCATCTGAAAGGAAAAGTTCACTAAACATAAAACGGCTCAAACGAGTTGCAGAGTCCAAAGAAGTAAGAGCAAAAACTGAAACTGCAAGAGTAAGCAAAGCTGTGATTGTTTTATAAACATTTGTATCAGATGAACCAAACAAAAGAGCAATACCATTACCAAAAGCAGTTGAAGGAGAGCCCTTAAATGCCCAGATACCATTTTCGTTTACAGAAAGAAAGTTTTTAGAAACATAACCGATTGCAATAAGAGAAATAATTCCCAGAGCAGATTCAATAAGCATTGAACCATAACCGATTTTCTTTGCGTTTCTTTCGTTGTCCAACTGCTTAGAAGTTGTACCAGTTGCGATAAGAGAATGGAAGCCTGAACAAGCACCACAGGCTACAGTGATAAACAAAGCCGGGAACATAGGTCCAATACTCTGCTTCCAGCCAGTAAATGCAGGCAGGTCAAAAGCGATTCCTCGAGCATTTCCTGTAAAGGCAGCAACAAAAATTCCAACAAGGGCAATCAACATCATTGCATAAAGAAGGAAAGATGAAAGGTAGTCTCTTGGCTGAAGCATAATCCATACAGGAATAAGAGAAGCAATAGCAATATAAGCACCGATAAGACAAATCCATGTAACACGGTTCAAAGCGATACCAACATGCAAACCAAGTACAACTATACCTACAATTGCAAGAATACCAACAATTGTAGCAGGAAGAGTTTTTACACCAAGGCGGTTAGTAAAAAATCCATAAAGAACTGCAAGAATAATGAAACAGAAAGAAATCATTGCAGTTGTCTGATTTCCAGAAGGTTTTAGAACAAAACCAAACTGAGCCTTTGCACCCGAAGCAAGTTCTTCTGCAGTAAGAGCAGGTGTAAGAAAAGTAGAAGCTACAACATTTACAAATGAAGCAATTACCAAAATCAAAACTAGAAGGGCAAAAATGATAAAGAGACGCTTAGAAGTTTTTCCCATTGAAGATCTAATGATTTCGCCTACAGATTTTCCATCGTTACGAATAGATGCAAAAAGTGAACCGAAATCCTGAAGACCTCCAAAGAAAATTCCCCCGATTACACACCAAAGGAATACTGGAACCCATCCAAAAACCGCAGCCTGAATTGGACCATTAATAGGACCGGCACCAGCAATTGAAGAAAAGTGGTGTCCCATCAATACTGCAGGTTTTGCAGCCAAATAATCAACGCCGTCTTCTTTTTCTAAAGCCGGAGTTTTCTTAGCAGGGTCGATACCCCACTGTTTTGCAAGCCAAGAGCCATAAAAAACATAGCCGATGAAAAGCAAAACTAAAGCAGCAAGCATGATAAGTAATGCTGTCATTTTATATTTTCCTCCTGGGAAATAATTTGTTTATTAATCTTTACGAACATTTTTCGTAAATCTTTGCCATAACGGTTAACATAAGATTTTTGGGAAGAAGCTTCATAAATGCAGAGGCGAAAAGAAGACCATCCCCAAAAACCAAATTTATAAGATTTGTAAAAATTAAGTTTTTTGATTTTAGCTTTTATTTCTTTATCAGCATTTTCTGCAATAAGAATCAGAGTGATGTCTGTATTTCTGTGACCAGGGCCTGCCTTTACCCTTTCGAGCCCCTTTTTCCAGGCCAGTTGAGCAAGTTCATTAATTTTTTGAGAAGAAAGTTCAGCAGAAGAATAAAAATAAACAAATTCGTTTGAATCGATATCAGCAATTTTAGCCGCTTTTACAAGGACATACTGCTCTGTGTGGGAACGGAATTCAGCTTCAGCGCTAAAGGGAGGAGTGACGTTCTCTGTTTTTAATGTGTAATACTGACTATAGGAATTATAAAGTTTCCGAAGAATATCAGCCGTCATTTGAAATAGTATAAAAAAAATGACATCTTGCGTAAACTGAAATAATTGCAACTTATTGATGAAATTTTCGCAAAAAAAAAAAGCACAGGAAAATCATAAGAAATCCCTGTGCTAAAGTTTAAGAAACTTAAACGACTAATTAATAAACGGACTCTCCTCCCCGATTGCCCCTGTGATGCTAGGATCTAAGCTAGCATTAACATAAATTCTTAAATTACCTGTTCCTGAACATGAAGAAGTTAGACTTCCTCCTTCAGAAACAGTTTTTTTATTTTTTAATGGAACTGAAGGGGCTATAAAACTCCATCAGTTCAATTTCTTACTTTAAATATTCTCCATCTTCTCCAATCTTTCCTGTTATTTCACAAGATGAAGTTTTCAGAACATATACGCGCATATTATCCTGTCCGATTGAATCGCTTGTAAGAGAACCGCTAGAAGATACTGTATTACCTGTAATTACTTCTACATAATTTCCACTTGGAATACCTGTAAATGTTGCTTGTCCTCCAATTGCTACAAGAACGAAGCTGTCTAAATCAGAAGTAGTATAACGGCGTTTAAATGCAATTGAACCAGAACAGCCTTCTGTTGAATACTGACCTTTTCTCAAAGCTGGAATTGCAGCACGAATCTTATTAAGTCGGCGTACATGCTGAGCCAAAGGATGACTCAAAGTTGTAGCAACAGTTCCACTTGCAGTATATTCACCAAAATCACTTGCTGTAACAGTACCTTCAATCTCGTCACCAAAATAAGCGCGACCAGAAAGATTTAACTGACAGCGGGCATTCGCAGGGTCGATAGGACAACCGCTCTTAAATTCAATTTCTGAACCATAATAAATACAAGGAATTCCTCGGAATGTGAACATAAGGTTCATATTTCTTGGCCATTCAGTTGTTTTAGCATAGCGCTGACTTTCTGGTGCATTATCCGGAGCATAGTCATGAGAATCAACATACACAACATTCCACGTTGCATCATTAAAGTCAGGGTCGTTTGTATTAACAGCTGTTGAGAAAGCATCTGTAGCACTTGCAAAAGCCCAATGCATTGGGAAGTCAATCTGATCCAAATAAGAACGCATAGAATAATCTGGAGTATGATAATTATTTCCATTTAGAAGATGATTTGCAATTCCATCTGCCCAGGCAGGGTGAGCAAATCCGGAAGCGTATGTTGTAAAATGCGAAGATGCAGAAGCTTTATTTACAGTATAGTCACTTGTACTCCATGCAAAATCACTTGACTCTTTCCAAGTATAGAAAGAAGGAGAAAGAGCTGGTACGCCTTCATTCCAGCGACCACGATAACGGGCACAAGTTTCACCAAACATAAAGAATTTATCTCCACCAGCTGCCATGAACTGCTCATTAAATTCTTTATTAAAAGTAAGGCGGCTGATGTGTTTTACAGTATCGATACGGAAAGCATCAACACCCATATTTATGTATTTTATGTAACAATCACGAAGATATTTAGCAACAACTGGATTTTCTGTATTCAAGTCTACACAGTCACCGGCCATTGAACCTAACTGTGTTAATTCTGAATTCCAGTTAATCATTTGTTCATGGTGATAAAAATGGTCTGAATCCCCTTCGTCATTTTTTAATGCAATAAGTCTTACAGCATAATCAGCAGGATTACTGTCATGCTCTACACCATTTTGAGCAGCAGCATAGGCTGAAGCATAACTATCATAACCATAATAAGCAGCAGCTCTCTTCATAATTGGAGAATCTTCATTGGCAACCATAACAGGAGCTCTTTTGTATCCATTTGAATCAACTACAGAACTTGTTGCTTTATCAAAAATGTGATTGATATTCTTTTCTCCCCAGTTACCTGTGTGATTTAATACGATGTCCTGGATAATTTTCATACCCTTATCATGAACTGCATCAATCAATTCCTGATATGCTTGGTCACCAGAAATATCATCACCACTTGCATCGTAAACAGCAGAACCAGAAGCGTAACGAGGATCTACATGGCTAAAGTCAAATGCATGATATCCGTGATAATCGATACCGGAAGCATTAACTACTACAGGTGTAATCCAGATAGAAGTAAATCCAAGAGCTTTGATATAATCAAGTTTCTGGATAAGACCTTTAAAGTCTCCTCTCCATGCACAATCGCCGTCTCCATAAGGAAGATATTCTCCACCTTCATCCCAACAATATACATTATTGCCAGTATCTCCATCGTAGAAACGAGTTGTCATAAGGAAGTAAATTGTTTCATCACGGAAATCCCAGTCTGAGTCCTGATTTCTTACTGTAACTGATTTTGTAACATATTCAGACCATTCATCATCGTTATCTTTTACTCTAAGTTTGATTGAAACAGATACCCCCTCGGTTGAAGGCATTGTTACAACAATAGTGTTAGTTCCAGCACCGCTTGTAACAGTAGCCCCTGTAACAGTCCACTCATAGGCAGAAATTGTTCCACCGTTCTGGTCATAAGAATCTGTAGCCTTATATGTCTTTTCAGCACTTACAGCTGCTGTTCCTGCCCCAGAAATCACAGCCACTGGAGGAAGATTTGCATTACTTGTTGTAAAGGTTAATGACTTTGTTTCCGAAGTATTTGAACCGCCGTCATAAACTACACAAGTAATTGTATGACTTCCGTTTGGAATATAAGCTGTTTCCCATGTGTAACTTGTACTTGCACTTGTTCCAGTCAAAGAAATAGTTGCAAGAGTTGTAGAAGAATCCAAAGTGAGCACAGCCTTTGAAAGAGAAAGGTTATCTGTTGCAGAAATAGAAAGAACTACATTACCGGAAACAGTTCCGCTCTTATCAGCAGTAAATGCAGAAAGCACAGGAGCAACTGAATCATCTGGATTGTAGCTAGTCCAGTTTCCGTCCTTGTACCACCATTCACCAGCTTCTGAACGAGAAAGGTCTCCTGTTTTATTAGCAAAGTTATTATCATTTTCAAAAATAATATTACTAGAAGTCAACGGTATTGTATAAGTATACCAGCCATCGTCTTCTGCTGTCATTGCATTATGAGTTCCAGTAACTGTATCCGTCCAGTAGTAAACATACTGGTATTTTGCATGAACGATAATATAATCATCTGGAGTTGAAGGATTTGTTACAGAGAAAGTAACTACAGAAGTTCCATCTTCTATAGGACTAGGATTTGTTGTTGATGAAGTAGAACCGTCATACCAGAAAGTAGAAGCTTCACCAGTTAATTCTGGATCTGAACCATTAAGCTTAAATTTTATAGTTTTCCCAGAAGGTTCAGAAGAAGAAAAATCTTTCATGTACCAGCCAGAAGGAGAAGCCATATAGTCTGTAGTAGCGTCAGACATTGTATTTCCAGGCCAAGATTCCCCTAATTTTTCAGACAAGGCAACTCCACCATCACCATCTTCCCAAGCCCAGATAGTTGGAGCAGAATCGGCTTTTACGAAAACAATTGTTTTTCCATCTAAATTGCCACTTCCCCCTGTACTCTCTGTTACTGTAATACTTGTTGTTTCTCCGCTTACAACTTTTACATTGTTATTGCTTGCAACAATTTCTCCGCTTGAATTAAGGGCGTAAATGCACCAGGTTCCAGGAGCGGCATCTGTTACAGTTTTTGTAGTAACAGAAGAAGACATCGAGAATATTCCACTTGAAGGGTCTGTAATCTGAATTGTATAGGCATTTGTTAAAGTTGAAGTAAGACTTACAGTTCCTGTTGTAACAACATAATCAGAAGCTGATTTTCCGCTTAAAGAAGAAGAATTGTAATCGGAAGCAATCTGGTCGCTGTCGATTAAAGACCAGGATTTACTAGAATCGATGTAAGTAGAAAAAGTATCTGCATCTACTGTAGAAAGATTTACTCCCAGTGAAAGGAGTTTTACAAAAACCTTTCCCAGTGCAGTTGTACTTTTTGTAACAGTACAAGAATTTGAGCCTGTTGTGATATTTACAATATTAGATACATAGGCACCGCTGATAGCATTTTTGTTTTCGTCATAACCCTGAACAGTTACAATCCTGTTATTTCCTACAGGAATGTTGGTAATCGAAAATGAACCAGTCCCGGAAGTAACATTAACAAAATCGGAAGTGATTGCAGTCGAAATATCCGTTCCGCTTACAGTTGCTTTTGCATATTTGATATTCGAAATATACAATGCACGGGAAGCAGACTCGGTAGAAACTTCCAAAGAGCCATACTGTACTGACTTAGAGTTTGCTAGCATAAACATTGTAAGAAGATCATCGTTTTTGTCAGAAATTGAATTTGAACAACCGCAGAAAGCAATTGATACAAAAGCCACTAGACCACAAAGAAACTTTGTGAAAACACTTTTTAACATAATTTCCCCCATAGAGAAGGCAAAAGTAATAATTAAGCTGATAAATGTTGTTTAGATAAGATATAAACTTTTTTCTCTTTAAGATTATGATAAGGCCGAATTCTCAATAATGCAAACTTTTTTTTTAATAAATACAAATAATGTAAGCAGTAAAATATAATGTCGCCAAAATAAAAGAAAAGGTTTCTTTAAACTGTTATAATTTTGTTACCACACAAAAACTAATAACGGAGAAAAGAAACCTATGAAAACAATAGCAGAAAACAGAAAAAAGTTCACCCATTTTAAGTACGAAGAAAGACTTGTACTTGAGTTTTACCTGAAGGGATCCAATCGTTTTCCTAGAATAACAAATACAGGTGA
>JAILLQ010000035.1 GCA_024693045.1 Treponema sp. | reverse complement strand
CATGCCTCCTTTAAAAACTCCGCGTTAGCCCTATAGTACACTTTTGATGATTTCAAATGCTTTATCACAATCAGTTTCTGTAATAATAAGAGGCGGAATCATGCGGATTGTATGAGCTCCAATTGCAGTGATAAGCAGACGTTTTTCAAGACACTTATGCTTTACATCAACTCCACTTACGCTATCATCAAATTCAACTCCTACCAAAAGCCCCTGATGGCGGACTTCCTTTACATGAGGTAGAGTTTCTAGTTTTGCAGAAAAATAGTCTCCCATCTTTTTTGCGTTTACGGCAAGATTCCTATCCAGAAGTTCATTGACTTCGGCTAGAGCGGCAGCACAGCTTACAGGATGGCCTCCAAAAGTAGTTCCATGGCTTCCCGCAGAGAATGCCCTTGCGACTTCAGAAGTAGCACAAATTGCACCGATTGGCATACCTCCTCCAAGGGCTTTTGCCATAGACACGATATCTGGCTTAATTCCGTAATTCATAAAGCTCATCACAGAGCCGGTTCTGCACCAGCCAGTCTGAACTTCATCAATTAAAAGAAGCATTCCTTTTTCATCACAGAATTTGCGTAAGCCCTGCATAAATTCCATACTTGCAGGATGAACGCCTCCCTCTCCCTGAACAGGTTCAATCATAATCGCGATTGTATTTTCCGTACAAGCGTTTTTAAAAGCTTCCAAATCGTTATAAGGCGCATAGGAAAATCCGTATGTCATTGGACCAAAACCTACCTGACATCCGTTTGCCGGCTGACCAGTTGCGCTCATGGCTCCGAAGGTTCGTCCGTGGAAGCCCATTTTAGCCGTTACGATGTGATATTTGTTCGGTCCGTATTTTTCGATACCGTACTTACGGGCCATTTTTATCATCGCTTCATTGGCTTCAGTTCCCGAGTTCTGGTAGAAAATTTTATCCATCCCGATAGTCGTACAAATTTTTTCTGCAAGGAGAGCCTGAGGAATTGTGTAAGGATAATTGAAGGTGTGCATTACATCCTGAACCTGATCAATTACCGCATCCACGACTTTCTGGTTACAGTTTCCTGCACTGTTTACGGCAATACCTGCATAAAAATCCAAATAAGCCTGACCTTTCTCATCATAGAGATACTGGTCTTTTGCTCTTTCCGCAATAAAATCAAAGCGTTCATAAGTTTCAATCATATATTTTGAAACCTTGTCCTTGATGTCCTGTGCTGTTAATCCTGTGTCCTTTAGTTTCATAGATTTCTCCTATTGATAACCGCCTTAGCGGATTTTTTTTTAGATTAAGCCTTTTACTTCTAAAAGGTGTTTTACCATTTTTACACAACCTTCAATTCCAACTTTTTCACTGTTTAAGGTGATGTCGTAATTTATCGGGTTGGTCCAGTAATTTCCGCCTGTGTAATATTCATAATAATCAGCGCGGAATTTATCTGTCTGACTAATTGTTGCGGAGGCAACTTCAGCAGTCACTCCCATTTTTTCCATTGTCCTTTTAAGACAAAAGGCCCTTGGTGCTTCTATGTAGACGCTTACAACTCTAGGATTTCCGCGAAGAACATAATCGGCGCATTTTCCAACGATTACACAGTTTTCCGTTTCTGCAAGACTTTCGATAATCTTCCTCTGATATTCGAAAAGCTTATCATCACTTACGAATTTTTCATTTCTGGCAATATAACTTTTTGCCTTTGGAAGCCCCTTCAAAAAACTTGAAAAACCACCCTTACTTCGGACTTTCTCATCAACTTCCCGAAAAAGTTCTTCATCCAGTCCACTCATCTGACTTGCAAGGGTAAGAATTCTGTTTTCATAACAGTGAATTCCCAGCTCCTTGGCAAGTTTTGAAGCTATTTCTTTGCCGCCAGTTCCAAAACCACGGGCAAATGTTACTACATAATGTTCTTCTTTCTTTTCTGCCATTGTGTTCACCCCCTTTATCATTAGCCTGCCAAGTATCTCTTAAGAAATTCCCTGGACCTTGGATTTGTCGGATTAGTAAAAAATTCCGAAGGAGGGGCATCTTCTGCTACATAGCCCTGATCCATAAAAATTGTTCTTGTACTTACATCTCGGGCAAATCCCATTTCATGAGTAACAATCACCATTGTAAGTCCTGTCTTTGCAAGCTCCTTCATGGTGTTTAATACTTCCCCCACCATTTCCGGGTCCAGGGCTGAAGTTGGTTCATCAAAGAGAAGAACTTCTGGATTCATACAAAGACTTCTTGCAATTGCTACCCTCTGTTTTTGCCCGCCACTCAACTGAGCAGGTTTTGCATTTATATATGGAGCCATGCCTACATCTTTAAGATGTTTTATAGCCCGATGAAAAGATTCTTCCCTTGAAAGATGAAGTACTTTTCTTGTAGCAAGCATACAGTTTTCAAGAACTGTGTAATTATTAAAAAGATTAAAGGACTGAAAACACATTCCAACTTTTGAACGGAAATTATTAATATCCCTTTGCACATCCCGGACTTCCTTACCATGGAACAAAATCTTTCCGCTAGACTGACATTCCAGTTTGTTGATACAGCGAAGCAGTGTCGACTTTCCGCTTCCCGAGGAACCCAAAATACAGATTATTTCACCCCTTTCAATATCTATATCAATTTTTCTAAGAACTTCATGCTTTCCAAAAGATTTACTCAGATTCTTAATTTCAATTATTTTCTCTGCCATTTTTCCTGCCTCCCTTGATTAATCTCCGTCGTTTAGGTATTCAACAGCAAGAACATAATCTGTTTTGTCTTCCATTTTCTTTTCCATAAAATTAAAGAGCTTATTAAAGGCAAAACAGAGCACGAAATAAATAGACGCAATAACCAGATATGCTTCAAAATATTTATAATAGTTTCCACCTACTGTCTTAGCAGCCATGAACAATTCCTTTACGGCAATAACATTCAAAACGGAAGTCATTTTCAAGTTTGT
Organism: Treponema sp.; assembly: GCA_024693045.1. Taxonomy (GTDB): domain Bacteria; phylum Spirochaetota; class Spirochaetia; order Treponematales; family Treponemataceae; genus Treponema_D. The sequence continues at coordinate 18,552 of JAILLQ010000035.1, read as the reverse complement.
AAGAAATGTATTTGCCATTTCTGGAATGATATTTTTAAAAGCCTGTGGCAAAACAACATAAAACATAGTTTTAATAGGGCTCATTCCCATAGCCCAAGCACCTTCCCTCTGTCCTTTATCAATAGAACCGATACCTGCCCGAACTGTTTCTGCCATATAGGCACCAGTATTCAAAACTGTAACAAGGATACCGGCAAAAACAGCTGTCATATGAGAACCCACAGCGGTCTGCCTCAATCCGTAATAAATAATCATTGCCTGAACAATCATTGGAGTATCACGGAAGACTTCAACATAGACAGTTGCCATTCCTTTCAATAAGCGCATAAGGACTTTTTTTACAGGATTGTCATGCTGGCTAATCTTTGAATCCTGAACGAGACCAATCAAAAATCCAAGAACAAAGCCCAGGATTGTACCAACCACGGCAATATAAAGTGTAATCCAGGTACCTTCAATAAACATGCTGGAATATTTCTTAGCAAGAAATAATACCCATCCGAATGTATTTGTAGGACTTGTTTCCATTTCATTTCTCCAGATTCAGGCAGGAACCTAACTTTTAGAATCTAGCTGATTCCTGCCAAAGTTTTAGTTAGCTGCAGGCTGCTGTGTAATAGCCTTTTCCATTAAAGCATCCATTTTTGCTTTATCATTCCAACCTAGTTCATCCATAGCCTTCTGCAGCTTGTCACGAAGAGCTGTATTGTTTTTTCTTGTAGCGATACAAACATTTACCATTGGACCATCTCCAACAAAAGTATCTGACTTATCTAACTGAATAATTTTTAACCCTTTATTCGTCATCAAGGCACTTTGTGCAGTAGGAAGATCTACAATTGCGGCATCAGCAACATCGTTTGAAACGGCCATAAAACATTCCGAAGTTGTTTCAAAGTTTCCAGCTTTTATAGCTCCAGGTATCTGCTCCAATAGAGGAATCCATCCTGTACCCAACTGAGTTGTAAGACGAATGCCTTTTTCTGCCATATCACTAAGTTTCTTAACATCAACATAAGGTCCGTCTGCTTTTACTACAATGCAGTTGTCGCGGTAGTAATATGGAGTTGTAAATGAATAAGCCAGTTCCCTTTCTGCAGTCTTTCCCATACCTGCGATAATACAGTCATAATCCCCAATATCCATGCTAATTCCAATTGATGACCATTCGCTCTTGTGGATTTCCAACTCCATTCCAAGATGTTCTGCAAGCATTTTTGCTACAGCAACGTCATAACCGTAGGCATAATATTTTTCCCTAAAAATTGGGACGGCAGCAGTTCCGTCAGGAGTTTTATCTGCATTTTGGGTCCAGTTGAATGGAGCATAGGCACATTCCATTCCTACTTTGAGAATAGGTTTAGAAGATGACGCATTTTTCTTTTTACATCCTGTAAAATTTACTACCGATACCAAAGCCATAAGCACAAACATTACCTTTGAAATCCCTGCTTTTTTCATTTTCGCACCTCACTAAAATAATTTTCTAGGATAAAAAAAAGACGCCTTGGTCAATTCCCAAAGCGTCTTTGCTTTTCATGCTTTTACTTTATCAAACGAAAAGAAAAAATACATTGTGCAAATTACACAAAGAAAATGTGCATTTTACACAAACAACATCCTTTTTACATAGATACAATTCAAAACATCTAGTAATTCTGTGTAATCATCCAAAGGAAAACCAAGAAGTTCTTCAAGTTTATTAAGTCTGTACAGCATAGAATTCCTATGAATAAACAAATCGTCAGCAGCTGCAGAAACAGAAAAACCGTTTAGATAATAAGCCCAGCAAGTCTCTACAAGATTAGTTCGATTGGCATGATCATAATCTTCTAGAGGACGAAGTTTTTCTGTGCAATATTCAAGGATTTCTGCTTGATTGCCGCTATTAAACATAAACTTGTGCAGTCCTAAAACACTAGCACTAATCACCTTCTTATTCCGTGAATGAGGAAGATAATCTTTTTTTGAAATAAGATTTTTTGCCTGCTGATAACTTTTTGACAAATCTGCAGGATTTGAGCATACAGGTCCAAGAATACAAGTACTTCTAATATTTCCCTTAAAACGAGGCAGCTCATCTAGTTTTTTAAGAACTTCATCAATTTCCTTTTCAGCAGATTTATCAAACTTTTCTTCAAAAAGAAGGACGAATTTATTCAAAAACTTCATAAAAAGAGGATGGCATTCCATATTTTCAACATCCCGGTTTAAGCAGTTTGAATAATATTCATAATTATGTTCATCCGTTTCAAGATTCACACCATAACTTCTGTCAACAACGATAATTCCGACCCTGTAAGGTTTAGAAAAATCCAGATTAAACTGAGCGGAAATCTTTTCTACATACCTTTGATTAATATCATAACCAAAAAGTAAATTGTAAAGATAATCTCCAGTCTTTTTAATTTTAACCTCGTCAGCCAGCAGAATTTTTCCAATACTCTGGTCAATATCAACAAAGCTTGCACCTTCCCATCTAACATAAAACAGGGGAAGATTTACTTCATTTGCCCATTCAATCAAAGACGAAGGCAAATCCTCCTTGTCTTCCATTACAGAAATAGCAAGACCGCTTATACCAAGGTCATAAAGCTCATGAGCAGTATAAATAACTTCTTCCATATCAAAACGAACATAATCAACAACGATAAGAGCAAAATTTCCCCGGCTCATATGGTCAGCATAGGGCTTTGTTTGGCAAAGGTAGGCCCAGGACACAACTCTGTCCAAACCACTTTCCCCTGCTACCAACTCTACCCCATCAAGATTAAGCTTTAAAATATCTTTACAAGTTATCATATTCTTCCCGCTATGAATTACATTAACTAAAAAAAAACGCCTGTTTTAAAAATTAATCCCAAAAGATTTCTTTTTAAAACAAGCGTCATTACTTGATTCTTTCAATTTAAACAATACTTTTAATAAAAGCAAGTAGTGGATTTCAGTTCGAATAAACTTGAAACTCAGCCCTCTGTCTACCTCACATAAATAAATTAATGCCACCACGGGGCTCATTTTATTCCCATCCTAATCTTTTTTTTCATCCCAGCCTTCAATAAAAAACTGAACTCAATGTTTTTCGAGAATATCGATTTTTCTTTGACAGTTTTCATCATAATCATCACCAATAGAGCGATCTGAAATGAAGTAATCATAGAAGCATTTTGCACATACCACTGAAACGAATCATTCAGGTCTGTAACAAAACAGTTTAGGACCTTTCTGGCAGCATGCTTAAAAAGATATTCTATCACCCCTCTTTTATCAGCAAAATGAGCGCAAGTAAAACAATCTGTACTGTTAAAGCCAAAAAGATTTATATCAGCACCATTCTCAATCAGATAATCACATATATCAATTAGAAAACTTTCCTCATAATCTGTTGCATAATCAAGAACAATACTAAGGGGAGTTTCTCCTTTATCATCAAGTGCATTTACAGCCGCTTTAACTGACAATTTGATTTTTTCAAGATTATGCTCATCGCAGGCATTAAACAGAGGGCATATTTTTATGTCTGTAAACCTTTAAAATTAATGGTTTACGGACAGACTTAGTTTCTAATCTTAAACTAATAATACCTTTATATTTATTGATTGCTAAAAAGACTATTCTAATTTAATGGAAGATTTTTTGATTACACGCTAAGATGAGGAAAATAATATGAACCGCACAAAACTTCACGAATCCATAATCAATAATTCTCAAATGACTTTTGCCCGAAGCGGAGGAAACGGCGGCCAGAATGTAAATAAGGTGAATACAAAAGTTCATATGGTCATGCCCCTTTCCGCTATTGGCGGACTTACAGAAATAGAAGCGGCCCGCCTTCGTGTAAAACTTTCTTCTATTATAAATAAGGAAGATTGTCTTTTTCTGGATGTAGATGACGAACGCTACCAGGAACGAAACCGTGAAATTGCACTCTCTCGCCTGGAAAATAAGATTGTTCAAGCGCTGATAATTCCTAAAAAGCGGATTAAAACTAAGCCAACAAAGGCCAGCAAAGAACGCAAATTAAAACTGAAAAAAATCAGAAGTGAGATAAAGAGGAATCGAGGGAAGATATGGTAGGTAGTTTGACTTAGAATAAGGAATAAAACAATCTTCTTCAATTCTATAGTAAACGCTAAAATATAAGAATGGACATGCGAAGATTATTCATTATCAGAAAAGATTTACACCTGTCTGCTGGAAAACTTGGGGCCATGCTAGCTCATTGTGCAGAAGGATACTGGATTTCTCTTATCAGAAAAAATACCACAGAAGAAAATGGCAGAATGCATTCTTCATTTGATGTTGAAAAGGAAATCTGGAACTACTATCTGAATGGACGAATTACAAAAACCATCTGTGAAGCTAAAAATCTGAATCAGTTAAATAAAGCTAAGAAAATAGCTCTCGAGTTGGGTCTGGTAGAAAATCAAGATTTTGGAATGATTAATGACGCCTGCCTTACAGAACTCACTCCAGAATGGGTTGATGAAAATGGCGAAGGCCGCTGCACAGTTGGAATCTGGTTTAAGCCCTTGAAAGATGAAGTTGCCCATAGTATCAGTAAGAAGTATCAGTTGTACAAGGACTGACTATTTGGGGAGTATTTTTTTATCCATTTAAAGATACTAAACAAGAAAAGAGGAAATTCTTTTAATATAATTACTTCGTTATTTAAAAGTACATATCAAATTCTTAATGTAAATATAGTTCATCATCGTAAAGAAGCAGTTTCTGATTACAGAATCAGACTAAATGACAAAAAATTAAATCGTTAATTGAAATTCCAAGAATATATCTAAGTGGCTTTTGTTATATGTTATAATACTTATAGTCGTACTTATTTAGAAAAGGAGATTATTTCTATGAAAACTATTGAAAGCTTTTGCGGACAGAAAAAGGGTTATTCCCGTTCTATTACACTCAGAAATCGTCTTATTCCAATTGGGAAGACAGAAGAAAATATCCGAAAGTTAAAACTATTAGACAAAGATATAGATCGCTCTAAAGCCTATGTTGAAGTAAAAGCCCTAATTGACGATTTTCATAGAGTTTTTATTGAAGATGTTCTTTCTAAAACTGAACTTCCATGGGAACCTTTATATGATCAATTTGAATTATACCAGAACGAAAAAGATAAACAAAAGAAAAACAAGATTAAAAAGGATTTAGAAGAACTTCAAAAAGGGCTGCGTAAATCTATTGTAAAACAATTTAAGGCTGATGATAGGTTTGACAAACTGTTTAAGAAGGAATTACTTACAGAATTCGTTCCAAGTGTTATTAAAAATGATGATTCTGGAACAATTTCTGATAAACAGGCCGCTCTTGATATCTTTAAGGGATTTGCAACTTATTTTACAGGCTTCCACCAGAACAGACAGAATATGTACAGTGAAGAAGCTCAGTCAACTGCCATAAGTAATAGAATTGTTAATGAAAACTTTCCTAAGTTTTATGCAAATATTCAGACTTTTAAATACTTGGAAGAAAACTTCCCTCAGATAATAAGTGACACAGAACAATCTCTTTCTGATTTTTTAGGAGACAAAAAACTAAAAGATATATTTTCTATTGATGGTTTTAATAAGGTTTTGAGCCAAAGCGGAATTGATTTTTACAATACAGTAATCGGTGGAATTTCTGAAGAAGCTGGTACGCAAAAAGTTCAGGGACTTAATGAAAAAATTAATCTGGCAAGTCAGCAGCTTTCTTCAGAAGAAAAGCATAAACTCAAAAAAAAGATGACTGTTCTCTATAAACAGATTTTAAGTGACAGAAGCACAGCATCCTTTATTCCTGTTGGATTTGAAAAAAGTGAAGAAGTATATGACTCAGTTAAAGAGTTTAAAGAACTTTCTTTAGATAAAAATATTGCTGCTATAAACACAATTTTCAGTAGAGACGATTATGATTTAACAAGGATTTTTGTACCTGCAAAAGAAATAACCGAATTCTCGTTAAAACTTTTTGGGCACTGGTCAATTTTACAGGATGGCTTATTCCTCCTTGGAAAAGATAATGCAAAGAAAGACCTTTCGGAAAAACAGATTACTGAATTAATAAAAGAAATAGCAAAAAAAGACTATTCTCTCGCAGAGTTACAGAATGCGTATGAAAGATGGACAAAAGAAAACGATATTCCTGTAGAAAAAACTGTAAAAAATTATTTCAGGTTAGCAGAACTTCGAACAGATGAAAAAACAAAAGAAAAGAATTTTACCGATATTCAAAAAGAACTTGAAAAAGCCTTTGTGCAAATTGATTTTGATAAAAAAGAAAACCTGATAAAAGAAAAAGAAGCTGCAACTCCTATAAAAAATTTCCTTGATGAAGTACAAAATCTTTTTCACTATTTAAAACTTGTCGACTACCGCGGAGAAGAAGAAAAGGATTCTGATTTTTATGCAAAATATGACCAGGTTTTACAAGCTCTTGCTGAAATAATTCCTCTTTATAACAAGGTACGCAATTTTGTTACTAAGAAGCCTAATGAAGTTAAAAAGGTTAAGTTGAATTTTGAGTGTAGCTCTTTCTTATCAGGATGGGGAACTGATTACGGAACAAAAGAAGCTCATATTTTTATTGATGATGGTAAATATTATTTAGGAATTGTTAATGAAAAACTTTCAAAAGAGGATATAAAATTTTTGGAAGAAAAATCTCCCAGGATGATAAAAAAGGTCGTTTATGATTTTCAGAAACCAGATAATAAGAATACGCCAAGACTCTTTATTCGGTCAAAGGGGACATCTTATGCACCTTCTGTTAGTCAATATGATTTACCGATAGAATCGGTTATAGAAATATATGATAAAGGTTTATTTAAAACAGAATACAGAAAAGTCAATCCTTCAGTTTACAAAGAATCTCTTGTAAAAATGATTGATTATTTTAAATTAGGTTTTACAAGGCATGAGTCATATAAACACTATAATTTTTCATGGAAGGATTCAAAAGATTACAACGATATTTCAGAATTTTATGCAGATGTAATGAATTCATGCTATCAGTTAAAATTTGAATATATTAATTATGATAATTTATTGTCCCTCGTCGACGCAGGTAAATTATTCCTCTTCCAAATCTACAACAAAGACTTCTCAACAGGAAAAGATGGGGCAAATGGTTCAACTGGTAAAAAAAACCTTCATACTTTGTATTGGGAAAACTTGTTTAGTGAAGAAAATCTTAAAGACATCTGCCTTAAACTAAACGGTGAAGCAGAACTCTTCTGGCGTGATGTAAATCCAAACATAAAAAATATTTGCCATAAAAAAGGTTCTATTCTTGTAAACCGCACAACTTCCGATGGAAAAGTAATCCCAGAAGACATTTATCAGGAAATTTATAAGTTTAAAAATCCTGACAAGCAGGAGAAAGATTTTAAGATTTCCGATGAAGCAAAAGCTCTTCTCGAAAATGGAAAAGTTGTCTGCAAAGAAGCAAAGTTTGATATAACTAAAGACAGGCATTTTACACAGCAAACTTATCTTTTTCACTGCCCTATTACAATGAGTTTTAAAGCACCAGAAATTACAGGTAGAAAGTTTAATGAAAAAGTTCAGTCGATTTTGAAGGCAAATCCAGATGTAAAAATCATAGGTCTTGACCGTGGTGAAAGACATCTAATCTATCTTTCACTTATCAATCAAAAAGGTGAAATTGAACTTCAAAAAACATTAAATCTGGTTGATCAAGTCAGAAACGATAAAACTGTCTCTGTAAATTATCAGGAAAAACTCGTTCATAAAGAAGGTGAACGAGATAAGGCTCGTAAAAACTGGCAATCAATCAGTAACATCAAAGAACTCAAAGAAGGTTATCTTTCAAATGTCGTTCATGAAATTGCAAAACTGATGGTAGAAAATAACGCCATAGTTGTTATGGAAGACTTGAATTTTGGATTTAAAAGAGGTCGTTTTGCCGTTGAAAGACAGGTCTACCAAAAGTTCGAGAATATGCTCATTGAAAAACTCAATTATCTTGTATTTAAAGATAAGGCAGTCACAGAGCCAGGCGGAGTTCTAAATGCATATCAGCTTACAGATAAATCTGCAAATGTAAGCGATGTCGGTAAACAGTGCGGCTGGATTTTCTATGTTCCTGCTGCTTATACTTCAAAAATTGATCCTAAAACAGGTTTTGCAAATCTTTTCTATACAGCAGGTCTGACAAATGTAGAAAAGAAAAAGGAATTCTTTGATAAGTTTGAAGCAATCCGATATGACAGCAAAACAGATTCGTTTGTATTATCATTTGACTACAAAGATTTCTCGGATAATGCAGATTATAAGAAAAAATGGTCACTTTATTCCCGGGGTGAAAGACTTGTTTTTAGTAAAGCTGAAAAGAATGTGATTTCAGTTAATCCTACAGAAAACCTTAAAGCCTTGTTTGATAAACAGGGAATTAACTGGAAGTCAGAAGAAAACTTTATTGATCAAATAAATGCTGTTCAGGCAGAAAGAGAAAACGTTTCCTTCTTTGACGGTCTCTACCGTTCATTCACAGCAATTCTTCAGATGAGAAATTCAGTTCCAAACTCTTCAAAAATGGAAGATGATTATTTGATTTCTCCTGTAATGGCAGAAGACGGAACTTTCTATGACAGCCGAAAAGAAGCTGCAAAAGGAAAGGACGAACAAGGAAAGTGGATTTCAAAACTTCCTGTAGATGCAGATGCAAACGGTGCCTACCACATTGCATTAAAGGGGCTTTATCTTTTACAGAATGACTTTAATGTAAATGACAAAGGATATATAGATAATATTTCCAATGCCGATTGGTTTGAATTTGCTCAGGAGAAGAACTATGCAAAATAAAGGAGAAATAGTCTTTTATCAAACTCAAGATGGTGTAACTAAACTTTCTGTAAATCTTCAGGATGAAACAGTCTGGCTTTCGCTTGAGCAGATGGCAGAACTTTTTCAGCGTGACAAGTCTACAATTTCAAGGCATATAAAAAATGTCTTTGAAGAAGGGGAACTTTCTCAAGTTTCAGTTGTTGCAAATTTTGCAACAACTGCATCAGATGGAAAAACATATCAGGTTGAATATTATAATCTGGATATGATTATCTGTGTTGGTTATAGAGTAAAGTCCCAGCAGGCAACGCAATTTAGAATCTGGGCGACAAATGTATTAAAGGAATATATCAAGAAAGGCTTTGCTCTAGATGATGAACGGCTAAAAGGAAACGGAGGCGGCAATTATTGGAAGGAGCTTCTTGACCGAATCCGTGATATCCGTTCATCAGAAAAGGTCTTGTATCGACAGGTTCTGGATTTATATGCAACAAGTGTGGATTACAATCCTAAAAGCGAAGAATCCATTAAATTCTTTAAGCTTGTTCAGAATAAACTTCATTATGCGGCACATGGCCATACAGCAGCAGAAATTATTTATGAAAGGGCTGATTCTCAAAAGCCTTTTATGGGATTAACTTCTTTTGAGGGAGAACTGCCTTCTATAAAAGATGCAAAAATTGCCAAGAATTATTTGTCTGAATCGGAACTAAAGATTCTGAATAATCTGGTTTCTGGATATTTTGATCTAGCAGAAATCAATGCAATAGAACATAAGCCTATGTATATGAGTGATTATGTCGAACAGCTTGATTCTGTTCTTACTTCTGGTAAAAGAAAGCTTTTGGAAGGGGCTGGAAAAATCAGTCATGAAAAGGCCATGGAAAAGGCAGAAGCTGAATATCGAAAGTATCAGGTTATTACTCTTTCTCCTGTAGAAGAAGCTTACCTTGAGTCTATTAAGGCTGTGGAAAAAGAAGCCAAAAAACAGGTGAAAAAATGACAGCCTATGGAACTTTATCTTAAAATCAGTTTTCTAAATGATTTTATTTTTTGTCCTCTTTCGATTTATTATCATCAGCTTTATGGAGATTTATCGGAACGGCTTTATTATGGGCAGTCGCAGCTGGACGGGAAAGCCGTTCATGCGGCTGTTGATGAAAAGCGCTATTCAACTCACAAAAATATTTTGCAGAGTCTGGATATTTACTCTGAGGAATACAAACTTTGCGGGAAAATCGATACTTTTGATACAGAAGAAGGGCTTCTTACAGAGCGAAAAAAGCACATTGAAACAATTTATGACGGTTATGTTTTTCAGCTTTATGCCCAGTGTCTCTGTCTTAGGGAAATGGGCTACAAAGTAAGAGAACTGCGTTTCTACTCTAGCGATGATAACAAGGTATATCCCATTCCTTTGCCGGAAGAAGACTCTGCAATGTTTGAGAAGTTCAAAGCCATAAACAAAGCAATGCAGGCTTTTTCACCAGAGAACTATTCACCTCAAAATGCAGACAAATGTCGTAATTGCATCTACAACGATTTTTGTGACAGGCCTCTAGTGCCAAAATCTTATAAGGCAGGATTTTAGGAGAGAAGCTTATGATGAGCACGAGAGATTTTGAATATAAACAGATAGCCTTTGTTTTTACTGATGAAGGTGAAAAAATCAGTTTTAAGAATGACAATCTTATCATTACTGATAGTGAAGGGAAAATTAAGCATCAGTCTACCTGCTACCGTCTTTTCCTTCTTTTTATATGTGGAGATTATTGTCTGACAACAGGATTACTAGATCGTTCAAGAAAGTTCGGCTTTTCAATTGTATTTATGACTCCAAATCTTCGCGTAACGACAATGCTTCCTTCAAAAGCAGAAGGAAATGTTATGCTAAGAAAAAAACAGTATGCTTATGATAAAACTGATATTGCAGCCCATGTGATTTCCAATAAGATTCATAATCAGTGTGCTCTTCTTAAAAAGAAACGGAAGAAAAGCGAAGAGGAAAAAACAATTATTGAAAAGCTGGAGCAATTTGAAAAAGATGTTTTGAAGGCAGAATTGTCCGGTCAGGAAATAATGGGAATTGAAGGAATAAGTGCAAAACTCTATTTCAATTCCCTATTTTCTGAGTATAAGTGGAAAAGCCGTCAGCCACGAACTAAATGTGATATAACAAATACTCTTATGGATATCGGCTATACAATTTTATTTAATTTTATAAATGCTCTTTTAGAGATGTATGGTTTTGATGTTTATGTAGGGATTCTCCATACTCAGTTTTTCCACCGTAAATCTTTAGTTTGTGATTTAGAAGAACCTTTTCGTCCTATTGTTGATGCAGCAATTCTAAAAGCACTGAACCTTGGACAGGTTAGCGAAAAAGACTTCTGGAAAAATCAAAATCAGTTCATTCTGCCTTGGAAAAATTCCAAAAAATATGTGGGAATAATACTTGAAGCGATAATGGAATATAAGAACGAGATTTTTATATACCTGCAATCTTATTACAGAGCTTTTATGAGAAATAAGGACGCCGAAGAATTCCCGATTTTTGATATGGAGGTATGATAAAAAATTACAAGGAGGAACAATGCTTTTAATCAGTTATGATATCAGCAATGATAAGGTCAGAACAAAATTCTCAAAATATCTTTCAAAATTTGGATTTCGTCTTCAATATTCAGTTTTTGAAATCACAAACAGCGACACCGTTTTAAAAAATATTGAAACAGAAATCCAAAATACCTACATGAAGACCTTTACAGAAGAAGATTCTATTATTATATTTAACCTGTCGGAAACATGTAAAAAAACATGCTACGGCTACGCTAAAAATGAAGAAAAAGATGTCTTCGTAATTAGCTAAAGTTGCAAACCCCAAGTCTTACTGGAGTTTTTTATGAAAAAACAAGCATTTTTGCCATTTTTGACCGCATTAAATGCGAAAAACAGTAACAGACAGTACCGTTGTACAATGCTAAGGGTTTGAACTTCCTATTAAATTTCTACTGTTGTAGATATGATGACACAATCGACTATATCGAAAGGTTTGAACTTCCTATTAAATTTCTACTGTTGTAGATCCGACACGGTTAACCAGCGCTTTAAGTTTGAACTTCCTATTAAATTTCTACTGTTGTAGATGCAGGAGTTTTTACTGAAAGGACTGGTTTGAACTTCCTATTAAATTTCTACTGTTGTAGATCAGGACAAGCAGACAGAGAAGCAGAAGCAGTTTGAACTTCCTATTAAATTTCTACTGTTGTAGATATAAACTGCTCCCGAGTCTAATAAAAGTTTGAACTTCCTATTAAATTTCTACTGTTGTAGATCCGTTTTTTTGGTCGGGAAATTCTTCTGTTTGAACTTCCTATTAAATTTCTACTGTTGTAGATAAAGCGAAAGCTCCCGTGTTCATTCGGAGTTTGAACTTCCTATTAAATTTCTACTGTTGTAGATTATGGGGTCTGTTGTGCTGAGCTTGGTTTGAACTTCCTATTAAATTTCTACTGTTGTAGATTGAACTAACAACCGACAGCGACATGAGTTTGAACTTCCTATTAAATTTCTACTGTTGTAGATCAAGTTCTGTACCTTTCCCTTTTCTTGTTTGAACTTCCTATTAAATTTCTACTGTTGTAGATTGTGCTTCCGTGTTTCTCCCAGGCATGTTTGAACTTCCTATTAAATTTCTACTGTTGTAGATTCATAGTTTGTAACACTCCCGTAAAAGTTTGAACTTCCTATTAAATTTCTACTGTTGTAGATTTTCGGTCAGCTTATGGCAATGTCAAAGTTTGAACTTCCTATTAAATTTCTACTGTTGTAGATTAACGGCACTTTTTCCTTTCCTAATTGTTTGAACTTCCTATTAAATTTCTACTGTTGTAGATAACACCTCTTTTTTTCAGCGTTTTTTTTGTTTGAACTTCCTATTAAATTTCTACTGTTGTAGATAATGTCCTGAATAAAATAATAAATACGTTTGAACTTCCTATTAAATTTCTACTGTTGTAGATTGATTCAGCACACGCCCAGCACTTGAGTTTGAACTTCCTATTAAATTTCTACTGTTGTAGATTTAGTCGACGAAAACGGTAATTATATTGTTTGAACTTCCTATTAAATTTCTACTGTTGTAGATAGAGTTGCGATACTTTTTATCTCTTGTTTGAACTTCCTATTAAATTTCTACTGTTGTAGATATAAGATTGTCAATATAACTGATATGGTTTGAACTTCCTATTAAATTTCTACTGTTGTAGATATGATGAATGCAGAAGGTTGAGTGGTAAGTTTGAACTTCCTATTAAATTTCTACTGTTGTAGATAGAAGCTCGTTAGATCGGGGCGGAACAGTTTGAACTTCCTATTAAATTTCTACTGTTGTAGATTTCGAGCCGTAGCGGTAGCGAAGGTGGTTTGAACTTCCTATTAAATTTCTACTGTTGTAGATAAAATCAGTTTCTGCATTATATCACGTTTGAACTTCCTATTAAATTTCTACTGTTGTAGATATCGTAACAGTCTTTTTGTTATTTCCAGTTTGAACTTCCTATTAAATTTCTACTGTTGTAGATAAACCTCACTTTCTATAATGTATGGTGTTTGAACTTCCCATTAAATTTCTACTGTTGTAGATGTGGTTCATCAAATGATTTGCGGGGGGTTCGAACTTCCTATTAAATTTCTACTGTTGTAGATGCAGGGTTGCTACTACCGCTAGTCGGGTTTGAACTTCCTATTAAATTTCTACTGTTGTAGATAAGGTTCGAATCCTTCTCCTGCTATAGTTTGAACTTCCTATTAAATTTCTACTGTTGTAAACCGACTTGTTCAAATCGGTCCTATTACAAAAAAAATGATGATACCTTTTATTTTCCGTACACAATTATGGATTCATGAACTTTTATTCCACAATGCATTTATCCCTCTCCTCCTATCTACCTTACCGTAACTGTTGAGCCATTGTTGCTTTTATTTACGGTAATCGAGGAATTGATTCCTGGGTAATTTTCCATCTCGGATACGTGGCTGATCATTCCGATCATTTTGCTTTCTCCCAGTTCGGTGAGAACTGCCATGGCTTTGTCTAGGGTTTCTGGGTCTAGGGTTCCAAAGCCTTCATCTATAAAGAGGGAATCTAGCTGAATGCCGCCTCCGTTATTGTTCTGAACTACATCCGTTATGGCTAGGGCTAGACTGATACTGGCTTCAAAAGTTTCTCCACCGCTCAGTTCTGAAGGATCAGAAAATCTACCATTATGTGTGTCTAAAACTTGTAAATCCAGGCCTCTAAAGCCGTTTCCCCTGGATTGATCCTGAGATTCCTTAAGTCTGAAGAAAAAGCGGCCGTCTGAAATGTCATTAAAGCGGCGGGAAGCAAAGTCAACAACCTGCTCAAAGTACATTCCTAATGCCCAGGATTCCAGCTGTAATTTCTGGGGATTTTTTCCTGAAAGATTGTCGTTAAGGGCGGCCAGTGGCTGAATTTCTTTTTCCAAAGCGATTTTTTTGTTCTGGGCATCCTGAATATTACTGTATATACTTTGGTATTTAGTAAGAGCATCTCTTTTTGAATCCAGAATAGCTTTGTTTTCTTCCATAAGAATACTAAAATCTTTTTCTTCTAAGTCTGTTTTCTGAATTACCTTTTCGATTTCTTCAGGATCGCCGATTTTCTTTTCTTTTGCAGAATTAACTGCATCTCGAGCAGACTTAAGCTCTTCCCTATACTGACTAAAAGCCTTACGTTTTTCTCCCAGTTGACTGTCATCAAGGTATGCATTTTGTACTTCTTTTATAGAAGTAAATTCTGAAAGGGAAAGTTTTTCTTTTAAATGATTTTCTGCATCAGCAAGTTTATTTTTTGCCTCTGCAAGAATTTCTTGAGACTTGGAATGATTTGACTGAGCCACAGAATAGTCCCTGGAAGTTTGATTATAATTTTCTTCCCATTCTTCATAGCTTTTTTTATTTTGAGAAAGTTCTGCTTCAAGTTTTTCTGCCTTAGTCCGAATTGCTTCAATGCTTTCTCCCAGGTCTTTTTCAAAAACTTTGATTTTGCTAAGTATTTCTGAATAAGTTATATTTTCTTTGTTGAAATCCTCTTCCGCAGTCTTTAATTCTTTATCCAGCTTTTCAAGATTCTGGCTCATTTCCTGAATCTTCTTTTCTTCACCTTTCATCTCTTCAATTTTATTTTTAACGGAATCAAGCTCTTCTTCAACAAGAGAACGTTCCCTTTTTGTAAGGATTTTTTTAAGTTGTTCTTCATTATTTTTTAGATTTGTTTCTAAACTGGTAACTTTATTATTGTATTCCTGGCAGAGACTTTCCAGAGAATCAAGATTATCTTTGTTAGTCTTAATCTGTTCGCTGTAATCAAGAATACCTTCCGGTTTTTTTGCAGGACAGGGATGTTCCAGAGAGCCGCAAACAGGGCATGGCTGACCTTTAATAAGAAAAGATGAAACTGAATAAGCCTGATGCTTTGCTTCCTCTGCCTTTTTTTCTTCTTCTAAAGCCTTCAGGGTCTTTCTAGTTCTTTCAGACTTCTCTTTTTCATTTTCTAGAATACTTCTGTTATCTTTAAGAGATTCTCTGCATTCTTCGATTTTTTTGAGCAGTTCATCCCGATTTATGCAGTCTTCTTTTTCATTTTCCAGAAGATTTTTCGTTTGTAACAGCTCGCTCATTTTTTCAGAAATTTTACTTAAAAGCTGGGCAGCAGACTTTCCCTTAAAGAAATCCGACACCTGATTCTTTTCTGAAAGAAGCTGATTTTTCTTTTCTTCTGCAGCATTTTTTCTTTCCAAAGAAGTTTTTTCATCTTTTTTTAAAATTTCAAGTTCTCCGGCTTTCTGGACCTTATTCTGGAACAGCTTTAACTCCTGACCGTCATTTTCATTTTTCTCTTTAAGAAGCTTCATTTCAGACTTTTTTTCTTCCAAATAGCTAAGATTTTTCTTAAGCTGTTTTTCCCTTTCGCAGGCCAAAGCACAGCCTTCTTCGGCTATCTGCAAATCATTTTCTGAACTATTCAGGGCTCGGATAAATTCCCTTAAACCCTTAGCCTTGTCTGCCCTTTCGATTATTTTTGCCATTTTTTCAAAATCTTCTTTTTGAGATTCAAGATTTTCTAATTTGCGGCAGTTTTTTTCGTATTCTTTTGCTTGCTCTCGGTCACGCTTTAAGTTTTCCAGTTTTTTTGTCTTCTCTATTTTCTTTTCCTGAAGACTTGCTTCTTTCTGACTGAGTTCTTCAATTTCTGAAGTCATCCGGCTGATTTTTTCTTCAGCATTTGTGTAATCTCCCCCGTTTGAAAGAGATTCAATTGTACTTGCAAGGCCCTGAAGTTTTTTGCTTTCATCATCATACCGATCTTTAATTCTCTGGGTTATGTTTGTATAAAATTCTACTGGAAAGAGTTTTTCCAGAGTTTTCATTCGCTCATTTGTATTTTTATGAAGGAATTCTGCAAATTCTCCTTGAGGCAAAACGACAATCTGTGCAAATTCGTCTGCACTAAGCCCGATGATTTGATGTACCTTTTCATTGATTTCAGAAAGTTTTCCAGGGAAAATAGAGGCACTTCCTTCTGTTAATTCTTCAAAGCTGACTTCCTGATTTTTCTTTGAGATATTTCCATTCCGGTTTGTGTAGGCAAAGGGAACGCTTCTGTTGATTTTGTATCTTTTACCCCCTACTTCAAAAGTAAATTCAACAAAAGATTCATCGCTTTCCTTTGCGTAACGGCTTTTAAAATCACTTTCATGACCTTTTCGGTTTCCCCGAAGAACTCCATAAAGGGCGTAGGTTATAGAGTCAAAAATAAAGGTTTTTCCCGCACCTGTGTCACCCTTAATCAAAAACATATTGTCCAGTTTTGTAAAATCAATGGTCTCATTCAAATAAGGACCGATATTTTTCATGAATAATTTTACAGGCTTCATTTTTACTCTCCCCTTTCCCCATAAGATTTTGCAGCTTCTGAAACGAAAATTTCTTTTTCTTTGAGGAAAAGCTCTTCATCCTCGCATTCCCCATTGGCATCTTTCATAAACTGAAAAAAGATTTTTTCCGGATCATTAGAAAGAATTGCAGCCTTTCTTTCCTGGATTGTTTCTGACTGCCCTCCCCTAACTCCTTCCTGGGAAGTAACAGAAAGAAGATTGGGAAAAACCGACTTTAAAGTAGAAAAAGCTTCCGTTGGCATAACCGAATCAGTGAGAATAACCTGAACATAGTTATTAAGATTTTCCCTAATGATTTCCATGTCAGCACCAGAACCAATTAGCTGACTCATTTTTGCCTTAATCCTAGAAATAGGATGAAGAGGCTGTAATGGAAGCCGCTTTACATGCAAACTTGCTTTTGCCCCCCCTTCCTGACAAGAGATTTCAACTTCCAGCAGGCCGTTTTCCGGGTTATCGTCAAAATTGTAGGCCAAAAGAGCTCCCGGATAATAGAGATGTTTTTCTTTATCGCAGGCCTGAAACTTGTGAATGTGCCCAAAGGCTCCATAGGTAAAATCTTTAAAAAGGGAAACATCCACCTGCTCAGCCGTACCCACATTACTTCTTTCAGAAGAAGCAGTAGAAGATCCAGCAGCAAAAAGGTGGGCGTTTAAAAGACATGGCATATCACCATAATTTTTTTTATGAGCTTTAAGAATCTGACCAGTTGCCGAAGAATACAGTTCCTGCTGACTGCGAAGAGGATGACTTTCTGCTTCAGAAGAGTCTGAATCCTGAGAAATTGAAAGAGGGTTGAGAAAAGGAAGCTGATAAAAAGCAACTTTTTCTTCATCGCCTAAAATAACCGGACTTGTAAAGTTTTTTGTATTTGTGCAGATATGAATGTTATGAAGTTCAAGAAATTCTGCCGCATAGGCCAAACGGGAAGAACTGTCATGATTACCAGAATTCATAAAAACATGAAGATTTGGAAGTTCCTTCGTAAGACGCACTAGAAAAGAATTTAAAAGAGTAACCGCTTCTGAAGGAGGCATTGCCCTGTCATAAATATCCCCAGAAACCACAAGAGCCTGATAAGCAGCCCCCTTGTCATCAGCCTCTTTTAAAAGATTAAAAATCTGATTCAGCATACAAGCCTGGTCTTCCAGCATAGATTTTTCATGAAAAACCTTTCCCAAATGCCAGTCACTAGTGTGTAGAATTTTCATATCCCCGTCCTTTTTTTAGATTCTATCTATATTAACATAGATTCTTTTCTAAGTATAACAGACAAGGGTGTCATTAAACGGCATTAGAAAAAAATACTTTCAATATTCAATTCTGCTGTACTTCAGGTTATTTTACAAAATCAAAAGTGCTTTGCTCCATTGAGTTTCCTTTAACACAATTATTCTTTCTCTTTGTACACATCACCAAGCTGCCATGTATGATGAAAATGTTCCGTAAATCGTTTCAAGTCTTCAAAAGTTAGGTTGATTGATGCTGTATTCCTTAAAGGATGAATTATCACCTTTTTTCCTTCAAAGGTTTCATCAAACAGAACTTTTACCTTCCTTTCTGTATCAAACATAATGCAAAGAGGCGTTACAGAACCTGGAGTAATATTCAGATAGTGCATAAGCTCTTCGGGATTACAAAAACTCAAGCGACCAAAGCCAAACTGCGCTGCAATCTTTTTAAGGTCTGCCCTTTTATGTAAATCCATGCTGACAAGACCGTAATTCTTGTTCTTATCTTTTACAAACAGGTTCTTCACATCGGTTCCT
>JAILLQ010000055.1 GCA_024693045.1 Treponema sp. | reverse complement strand
TGCAAAGGCATATGTACCAAATACAGGGATTATAGATAATGTAAAATTTCACAAAAATCAGAATGTAATAATAAAACTGGATATTAAAAATTTTTTTGATTCAATAACATTTAAGGATATTTATACAATATATCGACAATTTGGTTATACAAAGAATCTATCTCATTTATTGGCTAATTTATGTACTTTAAATAATAGATTACCGCAAGGATCTCCTTGTAGTCCAATTCTTTCAAATATTTTTTTCAAATCTATAGATGAACGAATAGGAGCTTATCTAAGATCTCTTAATTATCGATATACAAGATATTCTGACGATATTACTATTTCTGGTGATATTAAAAATGAACAAATTCATGCAATTATTTGTTTTATTGAAAAAATATTAAATGAAAAAGATTTAAGATTAAATAAAAGTAAAACAAAAATTTTAAGAAAAAATCATTGTCAATATGTTACAGGTGTAGTATTAAATAATAAAATATCGGCAGGAAATAAATATAAAAAGTCTCTGCGTCAAGAAATCCATTTTATAAAAAAATTTGGTCTAGAAAATCATATGCAGCATGAAAATATTAATAAACAGAATTATATTTTTCATCTAATGGGTAAAATCAATTGGGTTTTATATTTAGAAAAAAATAATAAAGAATTTATTGAATACAAAGATTTTCTAAAAAGATATTTAAATACATAATCTTTATAACTGTATCATTTATTCTATTTACTTTATCGAAAAATATAAGATAGGTAATTCCTTTTTGGCAAAACCCGACGCCCGAAAGCTTTTATGCAGAACTTTTATACAGAATTCAATAAAAATCTGAGTTTAACTGAAAAAAACTGTGACTTTTAACGAATTTTGTGCTATTATCTTCTATATTATTAAGACTAAATGAAACAGTATGTGGTTATCTGAGACACTTAGGCGTCCCCTCATAACCCGGAGGCCGCAGGTTCGAGTCCTACCCCCGCTAAAATTACGCTTCTCTAATACGAGGAGCGTTTTTATTTTAAAAAGGAATTTGTAGAACTAGAATTATTCTGGTAGGACTCGAAACGGAGTGAGCGACCAGAACATTGCGAGCAGTGCGGAGCAATTTTCTGTGAAGTTGCAAGGGATGGTCGGAAAATGTCAACATAGTTGTCGCATAAATATTATCATTATGCGGATTTTTGTCCTCGTTTAGAACCTCAAACTCTGTAGATGAATATGTTAATGTTTTGTCTGTTGACCAACATTGTTGAAACTTCTTCTTCTGATAATTATTTTTGGAACGGTTTTAAAAGCACCTTTTTAAGCTCTTTGATTTCTTTATCTTTGTCGTCAGATTTGTTTGCCATGAGAGTCTTTATTTCCTGTTGAAAAATTGCAAGATGTTCCTCATGCAGACCATTTTTTCTAAGCCATACACCGTTTTCTTCCTGAGGTATTTTTTGATACTCAAGAAGAAGATTCAGTTTTTCTGTCATGTTTCTCTGGCCGCTGGGATTTCCTTCGAACTGAAAGAACACTACGGTTTTCAGGCGGCAAAACTTTTCTCAATACCGATTTCCTAAATGTTGTTGTATACTTCATATAGATGCCCCTCCATCAGGCGACATCTATCTTGGCATAGATGCCCCCCCCAAAAAATACATCCGCTTAAATCATACAGTTTGCAGAATTTATGAGTCTGTAATAATGAACCGGAATAGAATCATTGATAAGGATTTTTATTAAGAAAGCCGGGGTTTTTACGGATTCATTGTTCTTTTCAAGATAGAGTTCACCTGCAATTGAAAC
Organism: Treponema sp.; assembly: GCA_024693045.1. Taxonomy (GTDB): domain Bacteria; phylum Spirochaetota; class Spirochaetia; order Treponematales; family Treponemataceae; genus Treponema_D. Next base: position 1,798 of record JAILLQ010000055.1, on the reverse strand, counting down.
TGGAATAGCTTCAAAGTCTGGAATTACTTCGGTAGATTCTTCATTCTCTTGGTTTTTCCAGTTTTCCAGGGTCTGGGAATTAAGGATTATCTGATTGGGATAAATGCCGAATTTCTTTTTAAAAGTGAGGCAGTCACGCACAACACATTCTGTTGCCCGATTATATGTAAAAAAGACATTATTACGAACAAAGCCTGAATTGGTATCCTTCAGAGGAAGATTTTCTACTGTGAATTTCTTGAATACGACAATTTTTTCCATGGGAGTTTTTAGGATTCCGGCAAGGCGCAGAAGATTGTCGAAACTGGGGAGATTTTTGCCTTCCTGCCAGTTAAAGAAGGTCATCTGTGTGCAGCCGATAAGTTTTTCTAGTTCACGAGCTGAGTATCCTGTTATACGCATTAGATTCCGGATGTTTTTTCCGGTAGCTTCCATATCAATCGTGTAGTTTATGAAAGTATCAGGTTTGTCCATATTTTTAGTATAGCATGTATGTTCCTGCTCTTCACTAAAGTTTAACTTTGGTGCGCTGTACGCCGTAATCAAGTACCATTGATAGTGGAGGTGCTGATATGGCAGTGACAAAAAGCAGATTTGCAACGGAAGATGATTATTCTTTTTTCAACGATGGGACTTTTTCCAAAATATTGATTCGTTTTAACTGTTTGTTCAAAGGGAAATGGAATCAGAGGGCTCCGGTTCTTGCAGATGGGGTTCAGGAGGCTTTCAAGGAATTAATAGTGATGGGATATGATTTATTTCTTATTGAAGTTCCAGAGAATGATAAAATCCTTGAATGGTTGGATAAGACTTTTGATTATCCTTTTCTGTGTAACGATTATCCAACCAGATATGCTGACTTGAGTGACCACTGGAATACCGTCTCCAGAAATGTTGAGACAAGTTTGTTAAGCGAAGGGTGTATGTCAGCCAACAGATACTTTAAGTTTGAGAACAACTGGAAGGAAATTGTAAAGCTGATTCGTGAGAACGATAAGCTTGCAAAGGTCGATATATGGAAGCGGCATCTTGATGATACTGACTGGAATCAAGATAAAGAATTGAATGGTCTGGTAGATGGAGAAGGCAATCAGGTCTTTGGAGGTTCATACATTCCGGTTGAAAAGATGAATGAAAAAACAAAGGCCTTTCTAAAGACAATTGCGGTCCCAAGAACAGCAGAGGAGAAAGATTATCCATTCAAGCCAAGGAATGAACGTTGGTATATCAGTTCTATAGTATGGGATGTAAAAGAAGAAATTGCTTCCAGATACGGGGTAGTAATTGAAATAGAACAGTGCAGCCTTTACTATAGAGGTACCTGGCTTACAATTAAAATGAAATCTGTGCATGGTAAATACCAGTGGAATGAACACTCGGGAATTCTTGATAAGTTCTGCAAAGACTATGGGTTTGATTCCCGGAAAGAACTTAGTTTCATTTTTGGTTATGAGTTACCATGGCCAGAAGGGCAGAAACAACGCGAAGAAGAGGATGACAGAACAGATTCATTCTTTGATTCAATGGATGATTAAAAAATGAGTGAAACGGTAGATATTTTTCAGGTTTTAAATGACTTGAATATTCCCTTTGAATTGCAGGAGCATAAAGCGATATTTTCTGAAGAGGATTCAAAGGATGTTGTTATTACTTTAGCAGGAACCGATGTGAAGAACCTGTTTGTAAAAGATAAGAACAAGAATTACGGTCTTGTCAGCATGGATTTACATAAAAGGGCAGACCTTAAAAAGATTGCAGCGCAGTTTGGCTTTGGTCGCTTGAGTTTTTGTAATCCCGA
>JAILLQ010000051.1 GCA_024693045.1 Treponema sp. | reverse complement strand
TCCCTTTAAGATTTCTAATGCACCTATTACTCAAGACCAGTACGAATTTGTAATGAAAACAAATCCTTCTAAACTAAAAGGTCCGAATCGCCCAGTTGAATGTGTAAATTGGTGCGATGCCATAATATATTGCAACAAGTTAAGCGAATTACAAAAATTAGAACCTTGCTACAGTATAGGAAATATGAAAGACCTTTCTAAAATTTATGGAAAAAGTCCTTTGTGGAAACACATTGTCTGCGATTTTAATGCCAGTGGTTTCCGTCTGCCAACTGAAGCAGAATGGGAATATGCTGCCAGAGGAGGTCAACACGATTCTACCGACCTGTTTTCTGGGAGCAACGTACTCGATGATGTAGGCTGGTATGGTGAAAACAGTGAAATTTCAAGCCATGATGTATGCCAGAAAAAGCCTAATGTTTTAGGTCTATACGACATGAGTGGTAATGTTGCAGAATGGGTTTTTGATGAATACGGAGCATACGATTTAAATAGTCTTGTAAATCCAAAAGGTGCTTCAGCCAGAAATGGGGTGCATGTAAAAAGAGGCGGAAGCTGGCTTGATGACGACACCCAGTGCACCGTTTTTTTCCGGTCAAGTTCGATACTTACGGGAAAAAGCAGCAACTTAGGCTTTAGAATATGCAGCCGGGGCTATTAATTCTAGAAGGGCTTTCTTCTCTTAAAAGTATTTGAAAGCTGGGAAATAACAATCGCTGTAAACATAATTACGCAACCAGTTATTTCTCTTGAAGAAAGCTTTTCATGCAAAAGCAAAGCCGCAGAAAAGGCAGCAAAAACACTTTCAGAACACATAATAAGACAGGCTATTGTTGCGTCACAGTATTTTTGCCCTATAACCTGCAAAGTGTAGGCGACGCCACAGCTCATAATTCCTGAATACAAAAGAGCAAGCCCACAAGCTTTTATATCTTCCCATCGGGGATGATTAAAAATCAGCATTAGAAGCAAGGAAATAAGGCCGGCTGTATAAAATTCAACGCAGGAAAGTTTTATTCCATCTGAAACTTTTACAAATCTCTCAACTAATAAAATCTGAACCGTAAAAAACATGGCACAAATCAAGGCAAGAATATCACCCTTGTTGATTGAAAAGTTTTCTTCGTGGCGAAAGCACAAAAAGTACAGCCCCACAAAACCAGCTAAAACACAGAGCCAGGTAAGAGGAGCTATCTTCTTTTTCAAGAAGATACCGGCAATTGGAACAAAGAAAAGATACATAGCTGTAATAAAAGCAATTTTTCCTGCTGTAGAATAATTAAAGGCGAACTGCTGAATATTAGTTGCAAAAGCCAAAGCAATTCCAATAATAGAACCGTAAAATAAAGTTTTCTTATCCTGGCGCTTACGATTAAAAAGCTCCTCTTTGGACATATTTTTCGCCGTAAGCCTGTCACGAATAATTATAAAAGGCAAAAGGAAAGTTGCCCCCATAAGAGTCCTGATAGCCATAAAGGTAAAAGGCTCAACAGATTCAGCTCCAACACTTTGCGAAACAAAAGATGCTCCCCATATTATCGAAGTTATTAAAAGAATAATAAGCCCCTTGAATTGGGTTTTGCTTTCATTTTGACTCATAGGGGGAGTATAAATCCTTTTATTACAAAATGTCTATCATTTCGCCTTTTAAAGCTTTGTTCATACTTCGGACAGCACAGAATTTTCCGCACATGCTGCAGGTGTCACTGTGGTCGTCTTCTGGTAATCTTGAATCGCGAATCTCCCTAGCCCTTTCTGCGTCTAAGGCACAGTCAAACTGAGCTTCCCAATCTAGCTTTCTGCGGGCATCCGCCATTTTGTCGTCTATTTCCCTTGCATAAGGAATACCTTTTGCTATATCTGCTGCATGAGCTGCAATTTTTGAAGCAATTATTCCATTTTTTACATCTTCCAGATTCGGTAAAGCAAGATGTTCTGCTGGAGTTACATAGCACAAAAAGGCGGCACCATTAGCAGCTGCCAAAGCACCTCCTATTGCAGCCGTGATATGGTCGTAACCAGGAGCGATATCAGTTACCAAAGGTCCCAAGACATAAAAAGGTGCTCCAGAACACAGAGTCTTTTGAACTTCCATATTTGCAGCAATCTGATTTAAAGGCACATGCCCTGGACCTTCTACCATTACTTGAACATTGTGAGCCCAGGCCCTTTTTGTCAGTTCTCCAAGGCGTACCAGTTCTTCTATCTGGCAAACATCTGTTGCATCTGCAAGACAACCTGGCCGACAGGCATCCCCTAAAGAAATTGTTACATCGTGTTTTTCACAAATTTCAAGGATTTCGTCAAAATATTCGTAAAAAGGATTTTCCTGCCCGGTCATAGACATCCAGGCAAAAATTAAACTTCCACCGCGACTTACGATATTCATCTTTCTTTTATGTTTTTTGATTTGTTCCAGGGTTTTGCGAGTTATTCCACAGTGAAGTGTTACAAAATCAACTCCATCTTCCGCATGAAGTTTTACAACATCGATAAAATCTTTTGCAGTTAAAGTCGCCAAATCTCTTTGATAATGAATTACTGCATCGTACACGGGAACAGTTCCAATCATAACGGGACATTCTTCAACTAATTTCTGTCTGAATGGCTGAGTGTTTCCGTGACTTGAAAGATCCATAATTGCATCGGCCCCAAGCTCAACTGCTGATAAAACCTTTTGCATTTCAATATTGTAATCTTTACAGTCACGGGAAATTCCTATGTTTGCATTGATTTTTGTTCTAAGCGTAGAACCTATACCCTGAGCTTTAAGGCACTTATGCTTTTTGTTAGCACAAATTACTACTTTTCCTTCTGCAAGAAGTTTACATACTTCCTGGCTGCTAAGTCTTTCGCTTTTAGCAACCGCCTTAATTTCTTCTGTTATGATACCTTTTCTTGCGGCATCCATTTGTGTGGTGTAATTCTGAATATTTTCCATTTTTCCTCCAAAAATTCCTGAAATGAAACAAAATAGAAAATAATTCAAGCATACGGCAAATAAAAAAGCGAATATACCGCAAGATATATCCGCTGAATTTTTGCGAACTTCATATCCCTACGTTGGCATTATCCAAATCAGGTTATGGGTCTAGGCATTCATCCTACTCTCAGCCAGCTTTGTACGCCAGCTCCCCTTGATAGTTAATTATTAGCATAGCATCAGAAATTACTCAATACGCTTGAAAGAGTATGCAAAAGAAAGCTAATCCCAGTCTTCAAAATTTTGATTTATATTCAAACGCTTTTTTTCAGTACGCTTTTTATGGGCTTTTGCAGAAAAGCTGGTCTGCCCGTTTTGAGCTGCTTTAATATCTGCACTCGTTAAAATTGCCATAGATTTTTCACAAGACTGTCTTCTTTTACGGGCATCAGGGTCTAATGCTGAAGACTTCTGGCCAGATTTTAGCAATATGTCATTTGCTGAATTCAAATGCATTTCAAAATGAATATTATTTTCTTCTTCTACAAGGAACAGAACTTCTTCAATATCCTGAAAGGCTAGCCCTGCTTTATTTTTTCCGCTTAATTTATTGTTGTCGCGTATTTTTTTTGCGATATTTGCTTCTGTAATAAGATTTTTCTCTGAAAGTTGTATAAGGGCTTTTTCTATTTCTTCCTGTATCTGAGTCATAAAAAGATTATATCACAAAATTAATCTTATTTCCCCATTCTCATTCTGCTTACAAAAAGTCCTGCTATGGTCAAAATGCAGCCAATAATTCCCATTAGTGAAAATTTTTCGCCGAGAACAATAAAGGCAAAAATAATTGTCACAACTGGAATCAGGTATATTCCCAGAGAGGCACGCAGAGTTCCAAGTTTACGACAGGCTATTGACCAGATAGCAAAACAAAAGGCACTTGCACCAAAACCTAAAAAGCCTAGATTCAGCCAGTTAAAAGGATTTGTAAATCTTAGCCTGTTAAATTCCCTGTCCAAAATTACCGAAAGAGTATTTGAAATGTGAAAATTTTCAAGGCCACTTGATTCAGGGGGAATTATCATCAGAGAAAGAAGTCCTATAGGAATCATAAAGATGATAGCCCAGGCAAAAACTCTGCGGGTAACATAAACCTGTTCATAACCGTAACTGTTTATTACAGAAATGCAGACAGAATAAAATGCCCAGCAAAGAGCAGACGCAAGTGCCATCAAATCCCCCTTTGGACTTAAATGAAAAACAAGAACACCATTAAAAGTAACTAAAGCAACGCCAAAAAGTGCAAGAAAAAAACCAATAATAAAAGTTGGTGTTAAAGTTTTTTCCTTCAAAAAAATCTGTGAAAACAAAGCTACAAAAATAGGATTTATGCAGACAATAATGCTTACATTGGAAGCCGATGTATAAGAAAGTGCCATATTTTCCATAAGCTGATAGGCTGTTACTCCTGAAAAACCTGCAAGCATAAAAAAGAGTTCCTGTTTTTTATCGGTCAACTTTAGTCGCTTTGGATGAACAATTGAAAGGGCGGCATAGGCCAGCAGAAAACGAATCAATAGTATTTCATATGAACTAAAATATTGAAGAAGGTACTTGGTCGAAACAAAAGTTATTCCCCATATAAAAATTGAAATCGAGGCAAATAAAATACCAATTGCACTAAAGTTTTTTGTCATGGAATGAGTCTAGCGTAAAAGAAGAATGTTGAAAACAATGCTTATATCAAAGAATAAAAAAGCGGCCAGGATTTAACTTGACCGCTCTACTGATTATCTACCCTGTTCGGTATAGTTTTTATTAATCCAGTTTTTGTAATCACCAGACTGAATATTTTTAATCCATTCTTCGTGATTCAGATACCACTTGATTGTAGCCAAAAGCCCCTGTTCAAAAGTCATCTTTCGTTCCCAACCAAGTTTTGTTTTTGCCTTTGTACAGTCAATCGCGTAACGGCGGTCATGACCAGGTCTGTCTTTTACATAAGTGATTGTCTTTCTTACTTCTTCAGCATCTTTTCCGATTTCTTTTGAAGTTAAATCAATTACGCTGTTCAAAAGCTTAATATTCTGCCATTCATTTTCTCCGCCAAGATTCCATTTTTCACCAGCAGGAGAGTTTTTTACAATCTGCCATACACCACGGTTGTGATCTTCTACATAAATCCAGTCGCGGATATTTTTACCGTCGCCATAAACAGGAAGATTTTTTCCGTCTTTGATATTGCTAATCATCAGAGGAAGAAGTTTTTCTGGGAACTGGAATGGTCCGTAGTTATTAGTACAGTTAGACAATGTGATTGGAAGACCATAAGTGTGGAAATAAGCCATTACAATATGATCGCTTGAAGCCTTACTTGAAGAATATGGACTTCGAGGATCATAAGGAGTTGTTTCAAGGAAGTAACCAGTTTCTCCAAGTGAACCGTAAACTTCATCTGTAGAAATATGATGGAAAAGTACATCATCACGCATAGAACCATCTGCTTTTTTCCAGAAATTGCGTGCACAATCCAAAAGAGTGAAAGTTCCCATTACATTTGTTCGCATAAAAGCTTCTGGCCCAAGAATAGAACGGTCAACATGACTTTCTGCGGCAAAATGGATAATTGTATCAATATCGTAGTCTTTTAAAATGCGTTCAATCTGAGGGCGGTCACAGATATCTACTTTTTCAAAGAAATATCGCGCCTTATCTCCAAGGGCAGAAACTCCGTATTTGCTTTCAATATCTTTTAAGGATTCAAGGTTACCGGCATAAGTAAGACAGTCAACATTAATAATTCGTCCGTCAAAGCCAGAATCTGTAAAAGCCTTTCCACCAGCTGTACTTTCGCCCATTAAATAGTGAATAAAGTTGCAGCCAATAAAACCTGCTCCACCAGTAACAAGAATATTTTTAAGTTTTCGCATTTTAATCTCCATGGTTTAAATGTCTATTTTCCAATCCATTTAGCATTCAAATCGAAATAACGATTTTCCAAATTAAATGGAGCGTGCTTTGTATCTTTTTCGCTAAGATTAGCTTTTTCTGTAATTCCAGGAAGGATTCCTTCCCAATCTATTCCGATGGCAGGATCATTCCACATAAGGCCACCTTCATCTTCCGGATGATAAAAATCTGTGCATTTGTAGGCAAAAGTTGCAGTATCAGTCAAAACACAGAATCCATGCGCAAAACCTTCTGGAATGTAGAACATATTCTGTTTTTCGCTATCCAAAATTACGCCGTAATACTTTCCATAAGTTGAACTACCAAGTCGAAGGTCTACAGCTACATCGTATACTTTTCCTTCAAGTGCACGAACAAGCTTTCCCTGAGGGTGTTTTGTCTGAAAGTGAAGTCCTCGCAAAACATATTTTGTGCTTTTAGACTGATTGTCCTGAACAAACTTCATTTTTAATCCAGCTTCAAAAAAGTCTTTTTCGCTGTAAGTTTCCAAAAAATATCCACGGTTATCGCCAAAAATTTTAGGCTGGATTTCATACAAGCCGTCTATGTCACACTTCTTAAATTCGAATGCCATTTTTTTCCTTCTTCTATTTATTAATTATTTTGTGATAAATTCCAAGTATCTTCCGTAATCAGTCTTATAACCTTTTGCAAGTTCAAGAACTTCTTCCTTTGAAAGCCAACCATTGTGATAAGCAATTTCTTCGATACAAGAAACATACATTCCCTGTCTTTTTTCAATTGTTGCAATGAAGTTGCTCGCTTCAAGAAGTCCGTCATAAGTTCCTGTATCAAGCCAAGCCATTCCTCGACCTAAGAGTTCAACTTTGAGTTCCTTCTTTTCAAGATAAGCATTATTTACTGCAGTGATTTCAATTTCACCACGAGCACTTGGTTTTACATTTTCCGCAATTTCTACAACACTGTTGTCATAAAAATAAAGCCCCGGAACTGCATAATTTGATTTTGGATTTGCCGGCTTTTCTTCAATTCCCAAGACATTTCCACTCTTATCAAATTCTACAACTCCATATGCTGTTGGATCTGCTACATAATATCCGAAAATTACAGCACCCTTTTCATTCTTGATTTTTTCTGCAGCTGACTTTAACGTAGAAGTAAAGCGCTGACCATAAAAAATATTATCTCCAAGAACAAGAGCTACATCGTCATTTCCGATAAAATTCTTTCCAACTATAAAAGCATCTGCAAGCCCACGAGGTTTTTCCTGTACTGCATATTCAAAACGCATTCCAAGCCAGCTGCCATCGCCGAAAAGTTCTTTAAAACAACCTATATCGCGGGGTGTTGAAATAATCAAAACTTCACGAATTCCAGCAAGCATAAGAACGCTCAATGGATAATAAATCATAGGTTTATCATAAAGGGGAAGAATCTGTTTAGAAACTGCTTTTGTAATAGGATAAAGACGAGTACCTGACCCACCTGCTAAAATAATACCTTTCATATAACTCTCCTGATTAAAGTGAACTAAAAATTAACTCTGCATTTCCGCTGAATTCTGCTTTTCCGAAACCTGAAGGCAAAATAAAATGATCACCTTTAGCAAGTTTTTTTCCGGCAAATTCACACTGACCGGAAATCACAGAACACAAGAGGAAAGGATAATTCTGCTCTACAGAAAGCTGATTTTCCAATTTAGCGTACCAAACTGTAAAGAACTCGCAGCTTACCAACTGTCTAACATTTTTGCTTTCTGAAATTGTCTTTTCATTATTCAAAGGAGCTTCTTTATTTTCAAAAGGAGCTTTAATTACATCAATGCTCTGCTTTACATGAAGCTGTCTAGGTTTTCCATCCTGAAGACGGTCATAGTCATAAACACGATAAGTAATATCGCTGGACTGCTGGGTTTCAAGAATTACAGTTCCGCCTTTTATAGCATGAACAGTTCCAGGTTCTATAAAGAAGAAATCCCCTTTGTGAACTGGAATTACACGAATAAATTCATTCCATTTTTTATTTTCAATCATGGATTTTACTTCTGAGCTGTCTTTAGCATTGTGACCAATTACAATTGTAGCGCCTTCTTCTGCATCCATGATATACCAGCATTCAGTTTTACCAAGAGAACCGTTTTCATTTTTATTAGCATATTCATCATTTGGATGAACCTGAATGCTCAAATCTGCTTTTGCATCTATAATTTTTGTAAGTAAAGGAAATCGGTCGCCGGAAACATTACCAAAAAGTTCAGGTTTTTCTGCCCACAAAGCAGAAAGAGTTTTTCCGGCAAATTCTTCGTTTAGAATTTCATCATCACCACTTGGGTGGCCACTGATTCCCCACTGTTCTGTTCCCCAAATTAATGTTTTTAATGTAGGTTTTAAGAAAATTGGGTTCATAACTAACCTCTTGCCTTCATCTGTTCTGCAACTTTTTTTACATCCTGAATCTTATCCATTTTTGCAATCAAAAGAGAGTCATCAGAATCAACAATTACAAAATTATCCAGACCAATTGTGGCAACAGTTCGTTTACCGCCACGAATGTAAGAATTCTTTGTATCAAGTGCGATTACATCACCTTTTACAACATTTTTATTTTCATCTTTTTCGCTGATATCGTAGAGAGCACTCCAAGACCCAACATCGTCCCAACCAGCATTAAGCTTTACGATTTTGCCAAGCTTTGTTTTTTCCATTACAGCGTAGTCAATTGAATCGCCCTTAATCTGACTGAATGCATCTTTATCAAGACGAATGAAGTCTGCATCTACAGAAGCCTTTTCGAAAGATTCAATTGAAAGTCTAGCCATATCAGGAGAATGAACTTTTAATTCATCAAGGAAAACAGAAGCTTTGAAAACGAACATTCCGCTGTTCCATGAATATTGGCCACTTGCAAGATATTCCTGAGCTTTTTCAAGGCATGGTTTTTCTACGAATTTTTCCAATGTGAAAGCACCTTCACTTTCTGAACCACTAGCCTTTACATAACCGTAACCTGTTGCCGCAAAAGTAGGAACGATTCCAAATGTTACAAGACTTCCCTTTTCTGCATTTTTTGCAGCGGTTAAAACAGCTGACTGGAAAGTTTTTACATCAGCAATAACATGGTCACTTGGAAGAACAACTACGATAGCATCTTTATCCTGCTTCATTGCAGCACAACATGCGGCAGCAATAGCAGGAGCTGTATTTTTTGCTAATGGTTCAAGAATAATAGTCGGCTTTTTATCGCTTACTTCTCCTATCTGCTGGGCAACAAGAAAGCGGTGAGCTTCGCCACAAGAAACGATAGGGTTTCCAATATCAAGAGCTGAAAGCCGGAGTAAAGTTTCCTGAATCATTGTATTTTTAGTTACTAAAGGCAAAAACTGCTTTGGATGGTCTCCCCAAGACAAAGGCCACAAACGTGTACCGGCACCACCGGAAAGAATTACTGGAATAACTGTCATAAAAAAAACCCCTATATATAGTAAAGACTAGTACTAAGTAACAGACTAGCACAGTTATAGAGAAAATTCAATTTTAATTCTATCTGCCTTTTTTTTACTTTTTCTTAAATAGATTCAAAATCACTAAAATCGAAATTGCACACAAAAAAGGAGCTGAAATTTCAACCATAGACCTTAAATCGAAAGTTTTTTCTTCAAGAGCGGAAATCAAACTTAAAATCAAATCCTTTGTAATCCCCTTCGTAAATGGTTGAAACTGGTTCAAAGTAAAGAAAGTCTGAATTTGTGGAATCTTTTTTCACTAAAAATGAACTTTCTTCTACTAAATCGCGTATATTTTCTCTGTAAAAAACTTTAGTAAATGTAACTGTTTTATTATTCATAATCTTTTCCATATTAGCGACTCTTAGAAATTACAAGAACGGCAATAATTGAGCCGATAAGGGCTGCCCCACTTCCGCACAAAAGCATAAGACTTACGCCTCCAAAACCAAGCATTATTCCACCTATTAAACTTCCAGCAACAGTTCCCAAAACATCGGACATAGTCATAACCGATTGGCCTAAAGTTACATCATCGGAAGACACTGATTCAAAAGCGTAATTTGCTTTGGCGGCAGTTATAAAACCGTAGGTAAGACTTTGCATAAGAGCGAGAAAATAAACCATAAAAATACTTGATGCAAAAACATAAGCTATCCCCCGGATAACATAAAGAGAAGAAGCTATGGCTAGAATCTTTCCGCTGGAAATTTTAGTTTTTTCCGCAAATTTGCTGTAAATCATCATAACAGGAGCTTCACTAAGAGCTGCAATTGCAAGAGCTATTCCTAAACCGTCAACACTGCCTCCTGCCCTTTCGACAATTTTTACAAGATAAGTATTAATCAAATTGTGAAGAACTAGAACAAAAGTAACGGCTAATGTCATGGCAAGAAAAAGCGGATATTTTTTTATAAAATTTGATGATTGGATTTTTTTACCTTGATTTTGAAGAATTATTTCCCCTTCAACCTTAGGCATTAAAAGTATAGAGAGCAGGAAAATTGAATAGAGAAATACACCTATTACAGGAATTGCAATATATCCCTTTTCTTTAGTAACTGCTCCAATCAAAATAGAAACAAGGGCAAAAGCAACAGAACCTATTCCCCTGGCCTGACCAAAATTTACATCTATACCGTGAGCCGTATAATAAAAAGAAGCAGTATTTACGAGCGGCATCATAATCATAACAGTTAGAATAGAAAGCCCGTAAAGAATTCCTGCACACAATTTATTATTTAGAAGAACTAGAAGAATCATAAAAATAAGACTAAATAGAGCATAGATAAAAAGCTGATTTTTCCAGTAGAACTTTTTACTTCGATCAGCAAGGCGGCCAACAAAGGGCTGAAGAATTCCTCCGATAAGACAGGAAATTGAAATAATCAAACCAATGACATGCTCTGAATACTCCTTTGCCAAAAGAAAAAAAGTTACATAACTAAGAGCTATACTGTTAAGTGAATAAAAAGAGCCAACCATAAAACGGCATTTTTCATTTATATATCCTAAGTTCATATGAGTGCATTATAACATGTAATAATGACTTTAGTTAAAAGAATCTGTGGAAGAATAATAAATGAAATTTATTCTCCAGCTTATGATAATAAAAATCAAAAAAATAATTGTATTAAAAAATGAATTGTGATAATTTCTCTTCCGCTTGATAAAGGACACAAGTCTGGAATCAGGTAAAACTTTAATAACTAATTTAATAATTAAAAAAGGAGAAAAAATTGAAAAAGTTATTAACACTCGCTTTGGCTGGAAGCATTGCGCTTTCACTTATTTCTTGTAACAACGTTTCAGATTATTCTGAAGCAGGCCTTCTTGCTGCTGTGAATGAAACAAATTCCACAGTTAAAATGGAAGAAGATGAAGTTTCTATGGGTTCTGCAACAATCTATTCAGATTTAAATCCTGGATATGGTTATGCAGTTTATTTTGCCGGAACTTTTAGCAATGACTGGGGAACCGCTTACCGTGGTACTTATTCAGAAAAAAATGGCTGGCACCTTAATCTTTCTACAGAAGAATCTTTTGAATGGAAGGCTCTTGTAGGTTCTTATGACCTTGGTGAAGAAGTTTCTATTTCTTTCGAAGGCCTCACTTATCTTGGTGAAACATTTGCATCTGGTTCAAACCCTAATCCAAGCTGGTGGAGCAGTGTTGGATACGGCAATGCAATTTTCTTTGTAGAAAATAAAAATCCAACCCTTGCTATTCGAGGAACATATGATACTGACCACTGGACAACAGAAGGTGATGACGTATATTCACGATATTCTGTTTATGCAGGAGCTTGGGATTTAGGAGAAAGTGTATACGGCCAATTTAAAGGTCTTACATGGGAAACTGGTGACAACAATGTTTACAAATACGACGGATACAATCCTGTTGGTGATGGAATTGTAAACAGAAGAGCACTTGCAATCAGCTTAATTGATAACAGCGCAATCTGTATCAAGTCTATTAATGCAATCACAAATGCATTGAGCAGTCAGACCTTTGACGGCAAAGCTTTTGTTACTGTAAACAAATATACCGACCTTAGCAAAGCAGAAATTTCAAATGCTTTTAAAAACACTTTTGCAGATGCAGACGGCGACGATGTAAGCTACATCTTCTTAAATGGTCACGGAAGTTCTTCTGGATATGTAAGACTTGCAACAGACGGAAGCCTTTCTGGTGCAAACATCAGAACCTTGCTTGATAAATACGTTCCTGGACATGTAGTAGTTTTGCTCGAAACTTGCCATGCAGGTGTTATCATCGGTCGCGGTGAAGACGAAAAGACTTTTGCAGACTCATTCATTTCTAACTTTAAAGCAGAAGAAAGAGATTCCCGCTCTGGCGAATTAGCTGATACTAGATTCCATGTACTCTGTTCTTCTTTATGGGAAGAACTTTCATGGTCTTTGGCTGGGGTAATCGGATACGCTTCTGATGCATGGGCAAAAGGATTAGGAAGAAACGAAAGAGCCGACGCATACACAGGTTTGCTGGCAGATTTAAATAGCGACAGAAAAGTTACTGTAGAAGAACTTTACAGCTATTCAAAAGATTTGATTTCTAGCAAACAGACTGTTGTAGTTTACCCAGATTATGACGAATTTGTTATCGGTGGAAAATACTAGTATTATATAGAAGAAAAGTTCAAAAAAAATCAGCCCCTGGAATGTATTTTGCATTTTGGGGGCTGTTTTGTTATAAAAAAACTGTATTGCCAGCTCTATTTTTTCTATGTTAAAATCTCCTCCTATGGAAAACAGAGAAAACTTCAAATCACGAATTGGATTTATTATGACTTCTGCAGGCTGTGCCATTGGACTTGGAAATGTATGGCGCTTTCCTTTTATAACAGGAAAATATGGGGGAGCAGCCTTTGTTCTTTTTTATTTGATTTTTCTTGTAATGCTCGGTGCTCCTATTATGATTATGGAATTTGCAGTAGGACGAGCGAGTGCAAAAAGTGCAATCCGTTCTTTCAATGTACTTGAACCAAAAGGAAGTAAATGGCATTCTTTTGGATTTTTTGCGGTTGCCGGAAATTATCTTCTTATGATGTTCTACACAAGTGTTGCCGGCTGGATGTTTTCTTATATTTTTAAAAGTGGCCGAGGATTATTTACAGGGCTTTCTCCTGCAGAAATAGGAAATGTTTTTAATAACATGCTCGCAAATCCAGGAGAACAACTTTTCTGGATGACCGTAGTTATCGTAATCGGCTTTATAATCTGCTCTGGCGGTCTTAAAAATGGAGTTGAAAAAGCTTCTACAATCATCATGACAAGTCTTCTATTCTTAATGCTTGTTCTTGTTATTCGTTCAGTAACCCTAAAGGATGCAGAAAAAGGACTTGTATTTTACCTTAAACCAGATTTTTCAAAAATCGTAGAAACTGGTATTGGAGAGGTAATTTTTGCTGCCATGGGACAGGCTTTCTTTACTCTTTCTTTAGGAATCGGCGCTTTGGCAATTTTTGGAAGCTACATAGGAAAAGAAAAAGCTCTTACGGGAGAAGCAATCAGCGTAATAGCTTTAGATACCTTTGTTGCCCTTATGGCCGGACTAATTATTTTCCCGGCATGTTTTGCCTTTGGAGAAAATCCCGGACAAGGCCCTGGATTATTATTTGTAACTTTACCTAACATTTTCAATTCAATGTTTTTGGGAAGACTCTGGGGAACACTTTTCTTTGTATTCATGTCATTTGCAGCCCTTACAACAGTAATTGCAGTTTTTGAAAACATAATTGCTTTTGCAATGGACTTGCACGGATGGAGCCGAAAAAAATCTGTACTAATAAATTTCATACTCGTTTTTATTCTTTCTATTCCATGTGTTTTAGGATTCAATTTGTGGAGTAACTTTTCAATTCCAGGAATTGGTAACATTCAGGATATAGAAGACTTTATAGTTTCAAACAATCTTTTGCCTCTCGGTTCTCTTGTATATCTTTTGTTCTGTACAAACCGCTACGGCTGGGGTTTTGATAATTTTATAAAGGAAGCAAACACTGGAAGTGGTATAAAATTTCCTAGAGGATTAAAGTTCTATATAAGCTGGATTCTGCCACTTATAGTAATATCAATCTGGATAATGGGATATTTGTGGAAATTCTGCTAATCGAAATAAATAAGATGGGAATTTTTAAACTAATGATTTAATTCTTTTTTTATTAGTTTATTTTATAATAGAAAAATGAAAATTGTAAAAATATTCCTAGAATCGAAATTTTTGATCTCCTTTCAAAACTTTACAAATGTCATGTAGAAGATTTATATGTACTAAAAGAACTTAATTATTCAGAATTATGTGTAAGTGAGTGTATTTTGGAATACAATTATCGTATAAAGTCTATTCTGGAAAATCTAGGAAAAATCGATGAAAGTCGGCTCCATAATTTTGAAGATGCAATCGAAGATATTAAAAATAAACTGGAAACGAATTTAAAAAAGGAATAAACTCCTAGACTTTCTTATCGAAAGCAAAAAAGGTCCAAAAAAACTGTTTTTATAGCAAAAGCCTGGGTAAAAAAAGCCCAATTCAGGTGTATAAAAAAGCAAGTGGGTAAAAAAGGACTCTCCCTGCAATTGTAAGCCCACATTTTTCATTATTTTATGCTCAAAAAAATGCAAAAAAGGCACTTTTACTGCTTCTTTTTAAACTTGGCACGCAAATTGCATAATATAAAGTGTAGCAGGAACGAGTTAAGCTCCCAGCTACAAGGAAACCAAACAAGCTTCCGACATATTCAATATCAAATGGAGGTTCATTATGAACGAATTAGCACTTTTTAACGATTTATTTGATGGATTTGGAGATGACGGATTTATGATGCCATCTTTCAATTACAAGAAGGCTTTTGCACCAAAAGTTGATGTAAAAGAAGAAAAAGACGCTTATACAATGGACATGGATCTTCCTGGAAAAACAGACAAGGACATCAACATTGAATTCAATAACAATGTTTTGACAATTTCTTCTGAAAGCAAATCTGAAAAAGAGGAAAAGAAAGAAGAAAAAGCCGAAGCAAAAGAAGCTCCAAAATACCTGATAAAAGAGCGCAGCTATTCTAAGTTTTCAAGAAGTTTCAGTCTACCTGACGACGTAGAATCAGAAAACATTTCTGCAAAAGTTGAAAACGGTGTACTGCATATCACACTTCCTCGTAAAGCAATTGCAGCTCCTCGTAGAATAGCAATCACAGCTGCCTAATGACAATTATATAGAAGAAAAATAGGAGAAGAAAATGGGCGATAAGAATAAACAGAATAAACCAAAAAAATCCTTGAAAGAAAAGAAAATGGAAAAACACCAGAAGCAGGCACACACTTCTGATGCTGTTGAAAACAAGTAATCATTCAGGATTTTGATTTAAAAGCCAGTTCCCAATTTATAGGAGCTGGCTTTATTTTTTTTGTAAATTAATTATTCTTCTATCTAATCTGCGAGTCTAGTCAGGCTAAAGATTAATATTCAGAGGCGGTGACATTTACATATACTGTATTCGATCTGCCTTTCTGGTCTGTGACTACAAGTTCATAAAAACCTGGACTTGGAGTCCAGACTATACTCTGATCCGGTTTGGACCTTCCTATAAAAATTGAACCATTAAACCACATAAGCTCTGTTGTATCTGCATCCGCATTTGCACAGAGCATTATTTTATTTTTGGACTGGTCTTTTAACCTGAATACATAATCTGTTCCAGACAAGGGAGAAATTATTTCTGGTGGAAAGCCCTGTCGCCTAAAATCCATTTTAAGCTCCTGGGGCGGATAGTCAGGGGGCGGCATTCTTGGAAGCCCGGCTTCTTCAAAGAGTTTTTGTAAATCGCTGGGCCAGAATTCTTTTACAATAGATTTTACATAAGGGGCTTCGTCTTCTGTCTGATCTGTACGATAGCCTGTTCTTGTATCGATATATATTTTTCTGTGAATTTTGCATTTTGTAATTGGTGAAACCCCTGGTATGAACCAGGCTAATTCCTTATTTTTACAGTTGGGACCGGGAAGGCCTCCGCTTACAGAACAAACGGCAATCTGGGTGCAGCCTTGTGGAGGCATCTGGCGTGGGAGTCTTTCTTGAGGAGGAATATCAGCCAAAATTGAATATGCTGTATCAAATAAAAGTGGAGCGGCCATCTCTCGGCCAATAAAGGAATTATTTCCGCTTCCATCGGAATTGCCTATCCAGACAGCACAAATATAGCGGTCAAAAATCCCAATACTCCAGCAGTCCTTAAAGCCGATTGAAGTCCCAGTTTTGTAGGCAATTGGAATATCTTTTATTTCTGCTGGTTTGGTCTGATAAGGGGGAAGGTTTTCTTCCAGCATTTTTTTTACAATAAAGGAACTTTCCTTGGAAAGCAGCCTTTTAGAGTTGATTTTTCTTACTTGAGGAATAAAGTTTATATCTGACTGAATCCCGTCGTTTGCCAGAGTGGCATACATTTTTATCAGTTCCATCATAGTTACTTCGCAGCTGCCCAAAACAATGGAAAGTCCGTAGTAATCTCTGTCTTTCATTCCTTTTATGCCGGATTCTTTCATAAAATCGTATAGATCTCTTTCTTTTAAATCTCTGTTTAAGGTGATTGCGGGAATATTTCTGCTGTCGACCAGGGCAAACCAGGCTTGAACAGGGCCCTTGTATATGCTTCCATAATTATCGGGGGTGTATTCGTTAAAGGACTGGGGGGTATCTTTTAACATTGTTCTGTAGTGAATCAGCCCCTGTTCAAGGGCAAGGGCATAAATAAAAGGTTTTAAAGTTGAACCTGGAGAGCGTTTGGAATTTGTAACATTCACCTGACCGTCAATCAGCTCGTTGTAATAGTCTGCTGAACCAATGCAGGCTTTTAGCTCCATACTTTTCCAGTCTAAAAGAAGAAGGGCTCCGTTTTTTACACCAAAACTTTTGTTTCGGCTTATGTATTTTTCAAAAATCTCCTGGCATTTGTGCTGCTGGACCAGGTTAATACTTGTGCGCAGGGTTTTTCTGGAAGTGGAGATTTTTTTATCGTCGGAAATATTCAGCATTTCTGTAAAGTGGCGGCATTCGTTTGGAAAAGAGCAATAGGTGGACATTTTCATATCCATAAATATTTCTTTGTCAGAGTCCTGGGGATGTTTTTCAAGCCAGGCGGAAAAGAGGATTTTTCTTGCCTGTATGAGTTCAGAAGAAGTCCTGTTTTTTAGGGGGGCCCTTTTAAGAGGGTTTTGAGGAAGAACGCAGAGCATAATATTTTCTGAAAGATTTAATTTTTTTACGCTTTTATTAAAATAATACCAGGCGGCGGTTTCAAAGCCTTCTATATTTCCTCCGCAGGGGGCCAGGTTCAGATATGCCTCGAGAATTTGCTTTTTGCTGTAACAGCTTTCCAGGTACAGGGCTTTTGAAATTTGTTTGATTTTTCCCCTGATATTTTTGGTATAAAGGCCGTATTTTAGCCTGGCAACCTGCATTGTAATGGTAGAAGCGCCGATTCTTCTGGATTTTTTAACATAAGTTTGCCAGAAGGCTTTTGCAAGGGCAACAAAGTTTATTCCTCTATGAGAGAAATAATAGCGGTCTTCTTGCAGAAGAAGGGCCTCTATAAAATCTGGCGGAAATTCTTCTAAAGGCTGGTAGATTCTGTACTTGTCATCGCTTGTAAGAAAAACCTGCAAAAGCTGGCCCTTTTGGTCTGAATAGGATTTTGAAAATTCAATATTAGAAAAAATATCTCCTCTGTGCCGCATATAAATAATATGGCCTAGGGAGGAGATAAGTAAGATAAAGACAAAAGTGATTCCGACAAGAATCACTTTTGTGTGCTTAAAAGTTTTCATACAGTCCTTAGAGAACTTAATTAGAAGGTAAAATTGTTATTGCAGGGCAAGGATATAAGGCTTTTATGTCACGGTTATACATTCCTTCTGCAAACATAGGTGGAACAACAAATTTTCCTGAGGAAACTGCTTTTGCCTTGTAGGTAAAGGTGTTTACATTCTCTGTGAGGCTTCCGTAAATAATAATCCTGTCTTCCCTTATGTCAACATAGTCTGGAGACCACTTAGAATTGTCTCTGTATCTGATAGACTGGATGTCTGATTCAAATCCGGCAGGCAGCATGTCTATCATGGCTATGTTATCAAGAGCGCCTTTTAATGCCCTAAAAGAAATCTTTACGGTTATGGTGTCGCCAAGCTTGATCTGGCTGAGTTTGCCGCCGTTTTCCGAGAGGTATTCACGGGAAACTTCAATTCCTTCTTTTACAATTTTTTCTGGGAGTTTACGCTCAAAGCCAGCCTGTAAAGTCTGGTAGAAGAGAGGCATTGAGCCGTCGCAGACATATTTAATTTTTTCAACATTATCCTTGTAGTTTCCTTCAAGAATGCTGCTTCCAGACAGAGCAAGTTCGCTTTCTTCCTTGCCTGTAATTGCGTATGCCTTATAAACTCCGCTTTTATCGGTGTAAGCGTAACTTTCAAAGGCTTTTACGGCAGCCGCAGTAGAATAAGTATTGTAATAATTGTTTGTCAGGTAATTGCTTAATTCTATTATCTCCTGTCCCTTAATTTCAGAAATTCTGGCAGGGAAATATGTAGAAATAATGTCGATATATGTTGAAATGTAGTGCAGACTGTTGTGGAAGGCCCATGAAGCATCAAAAGTCTTTTTTAGCTTGATTTTATTCAAAATTGAATTGGCTTTTTTGTCCTGCTTTAGCATAGAATAAGAAGCAGCCAGGTAAAGGCCCTCGTAATCGCAGGCAGAAAGCTCTGATGACTTAAAATCATTTTCAAAGAGTTCTATGTAGCTAGTTGTAACAATATCATTCTTGGTAAGAATAAAAATTGCATAACTCCTGAGGTAATTTGAGTAGAAGCTGCTGTCTCTGTCATTTGCAATATTTTTTACTGCATCCAAAACTTTTTCCATAAGGGAAGAAGGCACATAAAAGCCTTTTTTTGACGCATCTGTAAGGAATTCTGCACAATAAAGAGTGATTAATGGCTCTGTCGGGCTGTTACTTGTCCAGTAACCGATGTTTCCATCGTATTTTTGTCTGGACTGGATGATAGAAATCGTTTCGTTAACCATTTTTACGGCGTCTGCATGAGTTTTTCCGCTGGCTTTTACAAAATCTTCGTAGAGATATGGGTAAGCCTTACTTGTAATTTGTTCTGCACAACCGTAAGGGTATTTTTCAAGATAGAAATTAAGTCCCTGGACATAAGAGGCTGGGACATTTGAAACTGAGACCTTCCTTTCTGAATATTCTTCGTAAAGGCGGCGGTTAACATTAGTTTCTACAGATTTCTTTTTGCTGAGCCCTGCCGAAATCCAGACCTGGTAAGGCATAGAAGGTCTTACACTTAAATAAGAAGAAAGCTTAACATTTTCTGTCTTGTCGCTGGCAAGGAACTTGAGTTCAGCAGAGCCAAGAACTTCATTTGCTTTAACCTTAAAGGAAGCTCTTGCGTCCTTACCTTCTTCTATGTTCAGGATGGCGGAGTCTTGTCCTAAAATTTGGATATGTTCGTCAGCCACTGCTTTAAGAGTAACCTGATTATTTCCGCTTCCCTTGTGACAATTTGTAACAGTAACAGAAACATCAAACTCGTCTCCCGGGGCAGCCACCAGAGGAACATTTGGCGTAATAATCAGAGGATTTTTGGCCACAGTAGAAGAACTTGCCACACCAATTTTTTGACTAGAAACCGCAACAGCCATTACTCGAATGCTACCGTTAAAGTAATCAGGAACATGGTAAGTTACACTTCTCTTATCGGGACCTGTTTCCAGGAGACCTGACCAGTAGGCAACCGAGTCGTTCTGCTTTCTTTTGAATGGATTAAGATTTTTAGCAAGCATATCCATTCCTGCACCACCACCACTTGCAGGCAGTGTTTTGAGGATGTTGTATTCTGGCAAAATCAAATCGAGAATCTGAGAGGTAGAAACTTCAAGAGCCCTTTTGCGGAAGAATTCTGCCAGTGGGTTAGGAGTTGAATACCTTGCCACCTGAAGAATACCTTCGTCCACGGCGTAAATTACAATTTTACCGGAATCAGAAGAAGAATAAGAAATCTTTAAGTCTGTGCCGGCTTTAATTTGGTCGGGAACAGACAGATTAATCTTGTTCTTTCTTCTTTCCTGACCTACAGAGAAAGGAATTGCTCCGTAGCAGAATGGGCTCATAAAAATCTCGTCGGAGTTGATAGAACGGGTAAACATTACATTGATATATCCGTTGCCTTCCAGTTCCTGAGGAATTGTGATTGTCTGGACAGAAGAAAGGGAAGAAGTCTGGAACCATTTGTAGGTGTAAACATGGTCTCTTTCTATTGTTATAAGCCCTGTTCCCGGGTAAGGTGCCTTAATAAAAATCTGAGCACTTGAGCCCGGAGTTAAATCTGCATTCTTTAGTTTTAATTCAAGTTCGGCCGAGCGGGTTAAACTTCTTGCAATGTTTTTTTCGCCAATGATGGAGTAGTTGATAGTGTTAAAAGTAAGCCCCTGGCTGTCTGTTAAAGTAAGTTTATATTCTCCCGGAATATTAGAAGGTAAAAGGATGTCGCTGCCATTTTTACTGATTTTTAGGCTTTCTTCTTTAACAGGGTAGGCCTTTTTTACCGACTGGTATTTGTAAAGGCCGTTTGACTGCTTTACGAGAGTAGAAATGTAGCGGATTTCTTCGATTTTAAGAGTAACATCATCAACATCGATTTTATTAAGATTTTTATCAATGGCAATAAATGAAAGCTTTCTGACAGAATTAAAGTTTATATAGTCCAGAGAACCGTCCGCCTTGTAACCGATTAAGTATTTTAATGGCGAAACATAAAGGGCAGTTTGACTCGAAACATTTCTTCCGCTGCCTTTTTCAAAGCCTTCTGCATAGAATTGTAATCTGTAAGAGGCCTTTTCATACTTAGAAAGGTCAATATCAAAAGAAGTTTGACCTTTTTCGTCAGTTAAGCGGCTGCCCAGATATTCTTCGTAGTGTTTTCCTTTAAAGTAGGGGTCAGAAAAACTGTAATCGGAATATTTATTAAGAATTGGGAAACCTGGACTCAGCATAATCTGGGCTTTGACTTCGTTTCCCTGAGCAGGAGTTCCAAAAAGATTTTTAAGAGAGATATTTCCTTTTAGGGCTTCCGGATTAATCCAGCCGCTGGAAGGCAGGGGAAGAAAGTTTGTAGAAATTGAAAGAGTGTCTGGCAGGAATTCTTCGACTTTAAAACTGTTTGAGCCAAGAAATTCCCTCTTTTTTTCTGAATCGGAGTCCTTTATAAGGTAAAGATTGAATTTGTAGCTGCCGGTTGGAGAATAAGACTGGCTTGTAAAGTCGACTTCTTCAAAACCTGACGCCGAAAGCTGAAGTTTTTTTGTAAAGGCAATAGCCCCGTTTGAATCTACAATTTCTGCTTCGAGAGGGGTTCCCTTTAGATTTGTATTCCAGTTGCCGGCCTTGGCAATAAAAGCAATGTGGACCTTTTCTCCGGGGCGGTAGATGCCTCTGTCATTAAAAATATAAGTAGTGATTCTATTTGCTTCTGAACGGCCGTATTCTCCGCCAATATCAAAGTTTGAATAGTCCAGAAGGCGACCGTTTTCTGAATATGGCATAAAGGCTAAATCTGTAGCACTTTCTACTATAAAAGCGGTTGGTCTGTGTTCCCCCTTAAAATCAGAGATTACAGGAAGCTTTGCATGTCCGTTAGAATCGGTCTGGGTAGAAATTAAAGTGTTGCCGTTCAGTCCAAGGACTTTTACAGTGGCATAAGGAACAGGAAGGCCGCTGGAAATTGACTGAACAAAAACATCCCGGCTTCCGTCCGCATTCTTTTTAACAATAAATCCTAAATCAGTAATAAGAATAAGGCGCTTGTCGGAAAGCCCTGAGTAATAGTTGCTTTTTCCCAGCAGTTTTTCCTGGTCGGTAACCTGAAAAAGAAAGAGCCCGTTTTTAAGATTTTTTGAAAGGTCACTTTTAATCTTATTTGTAAAGTCATAGGAAAAATATGAAACTTTTTCCCGGGACCAGTCAGGAATGAGGTAGCTCGAAACTTCTGATTCTGAAATATTATTTTCGTTAAAGTTGTAATTTGAAAACTTAAAGTTTTTCATGTCGCCGTTGGACATGGAAACAAGATGGTTTACATCTTTTGGCATAATTCTGGAAAGGCGGTAAAAAACCTTTGCTACTCCCCGGGAATAGAGGGCCATTTTTCTGCTGCCAGAAAGAGAAAGAATCGTTCCTTCTGACATAATGGAAAGTTCTCTTGGATATTCTGGAACTTTCAGGGTTTGCTGAAAAGCGTCATCAGACTTGTCTGAAAATCTGAGCTTGTATCCGCCAAAGAAATTAATTCCTCCGGTTATTTTTACATAAATATAGCGGTTAGGAGTGGCCTTAAAAGAAAAGGAGTTAAGAGAAGAAGCTGCTTCTTCTGTAGGAAGCCCCTTGACTTCTATTTTTTTAGAAAACTTAAGAACTTCTTCTGTTACATAGGTTGGCGTCCATGAAAAATCCTTTTGACCCTTCCAGCCTTGCAGGTCTGGCAGGTCTTTTGGGAGTTCGTAAGCCGTCAGGTGTTCTGCAAGTTCTTCTACAGAAACAGAGCCTTTGGTCTCTATAACCAGCATCTGATCGTAGTTTTCTTCTGAGTTTTTTACCAGAGAAGTGTTAACATTTAGAATTTTAACATAGTCACTCATTCCTGGAACAGAAACCTGGCATTTGTCTTCGTCAAGAGACTTGCCACCCAGCTGAGCTTCTAAGCCTTTTTTAAGATTTATGCTTACAGTGGAGGTGTAAGGAGGAATTTCAAGAAAATCAGAAACAATAAAGGCCTCGTCTGCGGCGTTGTTAAAGGTAAGATGATAAGAAAGAGGCTCTTTTTTAGAAACTTTTCCTTTTGAATCAAGATAAGAAAATTCAAGTTCCAGACAATTGCTTACAGATTCCTTTATTAAAGGGTGAGAAGCCTTGATAGTACAGGTTACCGCTTTTTGGGAAGGATTCTGCGGATTAATATAAAATTCTGCATCTTCAAGATTAACCTTAAAAGGCTCCGTCTTAAAAGAAAAATCACTATTTACAATAACAGAGTCCGAAAAAATTGAATCAGGCATTGAAAATTTATATTTAGTATTAAGCTGCCATGCTTCCGAAGGACTAAAGGAAAGTGTTGTATCGTCCAGCCACTTCCAGCTGCCGCTGATAGCAGGATTTATCTGTATCGAAGAACTTGGTTTTGCTCCAACATCTTCTATTTTACAGACTGAACCGTCAAATCTTACATAGAGCTTTTGAGGCTGGCCATCTAAGTCAAGTTTGCTTGAAGGCTCATCAACATAATATCGTACATTAATTTTATCTTTTTGCTTATTGCCAGAACAGGAAGCAAAAAAAAGGGTAAGAAAGGCAAGTAAAAAGATTTTATTAATTATTTTAAAAGTTTTCATAATCAACTCCTATAAGGAATAATAATGAATTATTATATTTTTATAAAGGAGACTAGGTCGATGGGGGATTCTAACTGGGGAAAGTTTTTATTGCGGGTAAGGATGCCTTCTGTGGCAGGGGAAAAGTACCAGCAGGCCTGGAGGGGCTGCATTCCCAGCTTTTGGGTGGTTTCGAGTTCTGAGCTTCCGCCGTCTCCGCAATAGAGGCACTCGTAAGGCTGGATTTTTAAGTTTTTGAGGCAGTATTCAAAAATTTTTGCTTCTGGCTTGTGCATTTTTAGCTCGCAGGAGAGGCAGGTGATATCAAAATAGGGGTAAAGGATACTTTCTTTTATAACGGCGGCTTCTTCGTCAAAGCAATTTGAAATCAGGGCAGTTTTAAGGCCCATTTCTTTGAGATTTTTGAGCATAGGAATTATCTGTGGGTGGAGTTTGTTAAATAGTTCCTTCTTTGTTTGAGTTCTTTTGCTTATAATCAGGTCGAATTTTTGCTGGCTCCAGGCATTGTTTTCTATAAGAATTTTGCGGATGACTTCTTTAAATGTCATTTCTCCCAGGGTGCGGGCAGAATCTGTCTCCTTCCAGGTGTGGTAAAAATCCTGATATGGAATACCTGCGTCAAGGGCCATTTCTGTGCTAAAGTAAAGGCTAGTGGTATAATGAGTTATCAGAGTTTCAAACATGTCGAAGATTACGGCTTTAATCATATATCTTGCAATGTTATATAGAAGAAAAATAGGAGAAGAAAATGGGCGATAAGAATAAACAGAATAAACCAAAAAAATCCTTGAAAGAAAAGAAAATGGAAAAACACCAGAAACATGCAAACTCTTCTGATGCTGTTGAAAACAAGTAATCATTCAGGATTTTGATTTAAAAGCCAGTTTCCAATTTATAGGAGCTGGCTTTATTTTTTTGTAAATTAATTATTCTTCTATCTAATCTGCGAGTCTAGTCAGGATAAAGTGTATAAAAGTCTGCTTTTTATTCTGTTAAAAAACTTTTTATTTTCATCATCTAGATTTTTTTAACTTGTTTTGAAGATTATTCTCCATTAATGTTAAAGAAAGATGATTTTTCGTCTTATTTCTATTATGAGAGGTATCTGGCTTTATGCCTGGTGGATCGAGTCATTTGTTAATTTCTTTAATCATTCTAGTTTTGTGTTCCGGATTTTTTTCGGCAACAGAAACCGCCTATTCCTGTCTTTCTAAAATCAAATTAAAGACCCTTTTTACAAATGGAAATAAAAGAGCCGGAAAAGTTCTTGAATTCGCAGAAACAAAGTACGACAGACTTTTAAGCACGATTCTTATAGGTAACAATATCGTAAACATTTCAGCATCTGCAATTGCGACAATCTTCTTTGCCAGGCTTCTTGTAAATACGAAAATCGATTCAACTTTTGTAGCTACAGTAGTCATGACAATTGCCCTTCTTATTTTTGGCGAAATTACCCCAAAATACATTGCAAAAGCATATCCAGAAAAACTTTCAATGCTTTTTTACCCGGTTATAAAGGCAATTTATTATCTTCTCATACCTGTAAATGTTATTTTTATCGGCTGGAAAAAACTTATATCAAAAATCTTCAGACTTGACCGCAAAGAAGTCATAACAGAAGATGAAATAATGACTTTTGTTGAAGAAGCAGAAGATGCCGGAACATTGAATAAAAATGAAACAAAACTAATCCAGTCCGTAATCGATTTTGATGACCTTGAAGCAAAGACGATTCTGACTCCTCGTGTAAACATCACTGCTGTAAAAGACGACACTGATTTAGAGAGCGTAAAAAAGCTTTTCCAGAAATCAGGATTTTCCCGCCTTCCACTTTTTTCAGACTCCCTGGACAATATAACAGGCGTTATTCATCTGAAAGATTTTTACAGAAAGTCAGCTCAATGCAAAAGTATAAAAGATATTGCTCAAAAACCGTATTTTATCACCGAACACACAAAAATCTCAAAACTGCTGAAAGACTTTCAGAAAAAGCAAATCCAGTTTTCGGTAGTTCTGGATGAATACGGCGGAACTCTGGGCATAGTTACAATGGAAGACATTCTGGAAGAACTCGTAGGAGAAATCTGGGATGAACACGACACAGTTTTTAGCGATTATCACAAATGCCCGGACGGCTCTTTTATCTTTTCAGGAACAATTTCTTTGGAAAAAATGTTTGACCTGATTGGCGCCGACATCGAAAAAGTAGAAAGAAAAACAAGCACCCTTTCCGGATGGATTATCGAACAAAAAGGAGAAATTCCAGCTGAAGGAAGCCTTATCGAAAGCGACGATTTTACCCTGGAAATCCTAAAAACCAACGATAAAATCATTTCAAAGATTAAAGTGTATGTAAAGGAAAAAGAGAAATTATAGAAACACAATACATAAATTTCTTTTCATAAAAATTACAGTTTTAATGAAAAATTAATTTTAATAAAGTCCTTTGATTGAGTATATTCCATCTCTGTTCTTAATTGACCTACAATTTTTTAAATGTTAGCCTATGCTAACTAAAATAGTTCTATAACAAAAAATTGAGGGAAACAAATTGGTTAAAATCGCTATTTATGGAAAGGGTGGTATCGGTAAATCTACTACCACAGCTAATCTTTCCGCAGCATTAAGCAAACTTGGCTTAAAAGTTATGCAAATTGGCTGCGATCCAAAAGCAGATTCAGTTAAAAATCTTTGTAATGGCAAAAAAATTGATTCAGTTTTAGACATTTTACGCAGTAAAGAAGCAAAAGATGTTCAACTTGAAGACTTAGTCCATGTAGGCTTTAACGGGGTTCTCTGTGTAGAAGCTGGAGGTCCTACCCCAGGAATTGGTTGCGCCGGAAGAGGAATTATTACGGCTTTTGAAAAACTTGAAGAACTGGAAGCTTACACTATTCATAAACCGGATGTGGTTTTATACGATGTTTTAGGGGATGTTGTATGTGGCGGTTTTGCTATGCCTATCCGTAACGGTTATGCAGACCAGGTATTTATTGTTACTTCAGGCGAAATGATGGCTCTGTATGCAGCTTCAAATATTGTTAGTGCCATCAAGAACTTCGGTAACCGAGGTTATGCCAAATATGCAGGTGTTATTCTTAATTCAAGAAATGTAGAAAATGAAGTTGAAGTTGTTCAAAAAGCCCTAGTTGAAATAGGTGGCGATATTGTACAAATTGTTCCTCGTGATGGAACAGTGCAACTTGCTGAAAACCAAGGAAAAACAGTTGTTGAAGCTTATCCTGATTCAAACATGGCAAAGGTTTACATGGAGTTAGCAAAAAAAGTTATGGAGAGATGCAATGTCAACTTGTCCTAAATTTGAAAAAACTCTTCAATATGTAAGTCCAGCCCATGGAGGTTGGGGTGTAATCAGAGTTGCAGCCCTTATACCAGACAGTCATATGCTTTTTGTTTGTCCCTTTGCCTGTGGTCGTCATGGAGCTTTAGGTGGACACATTAATGGAATTAAAGATAGAATCCACTACTTATATATAGATGAAAGTGATATAGTTTCAGGAAATTACGAAAATCTTATTCCAGATGCTGTAGAAGAACTTTTCGACTTTATGGAAAAAAGACCAAAGGTTCTCTTTATTTTTGTTTCGTGTTTAGACGATCTTCTTGGTACTGACCATGAATCTTTAAACGCGGAACTTTCACATATCTATCCTGATGTTAATTTTATTACAGCCCACATGAATCCTTTTAAAATGGATACAAAGATACCTCCAATGGTGGGACTGCAACTTTCAATGTATTCCCTTTTTACAGAAAATCTTCCAAAAGTAAATCAAATCAACATGATTGGGAATAATGCCTATATTAAAAAAGAATGTGAACTTTATTCGCTCATGGAAAAATCTGGCTACAGAATCTGCCATGTGGGCTTATGCCAGGAATTTAATGATTTTCTTGAAATGCAGAAAAGCAAACTTAATCTTATTCTTCACCCTTGTGCAAAAATGGCTGCCCAGAAGATGGAAAAACTGGCAGGAATTCCTTTTCAATTAGCATTGAACACATATGATCCGGAAGAAATTGAAAGTTATTATCATAAACTGGAAGAAAAGCTAGAAATAAAATTAGAAGATTTTTCAGAAAACAAGAAAAAGGCTATCGAAGCAATCAAAAAAACAAAGGAAATTCTAGGAAACTATCCAGTAGTCGTAGATTATCAGTCTGTATTAAAACCTTTTTCACTGGCAAAAGTTTTAGTTGAATACGGTTTTAATGTAAAAATGATTTTCTGCGACGACCTTCTTGAATTTGAAAAAGAAAAGTGCCAATGGCTCATTGATAAAGTTCCAGATATAAAAATTATTCCGGCTCTTCACCCTGATGGAATTAAATTTGAAAACAAATTAGAAGAATCTGTATGTATCGGTTTTTCTGGGGGCTACCTTACAAAGTCAATCCATGTTGTTGACTTAATGGAAGACGAACATCTATACGGATTCTGGGGCGTTGAACAGCTCATGAGTAAAATTCAACTTGCATACTCTCACACAACAGATGTAAACAAAATTATCGCAGGAGCTAAGTTAATAGTATGAGTAAGCTATGTATTATGTTGCCACCACTTGCTCCGGACTATTCGGGAGCTGCATCCGCACTTTTTGAACTTGGCGGAATGATTGTAATCCATGACGCTTCCGGTTGTACGGGAAATTACACAAGTTACGATGAACCTCGCTGGCTTGGTTCCGCAGTGTCAGTGTACTGTTCCGGGTTACGCCACATGGATGCAATTTTGGGAAATGATAATCTTCTAGTAGAACGCATAAAAAAAGCCGCCGAAAGCATCAAACCAAAATTTATTGCACTTTTAGGAAGCCCCGTTCCCATGGTTATAGGAACCGACTTTGAAGGATTAGCTACAGAAATAGAATACGAAACAGGGATTCCTTCAATCGGACTTTCAACAAGAGGTTTAGCTTATTACGGAAAGGGTGCAAATGATGCAATTATCGCCCTTATGAAAAAAGTTTGTCCTAAAAAAGTTGAAGAATCAGAAAGGAGAGATGGTATTAATCTTTTGGGCGTAAATCCACTGGATTTTTCAAAAGACTATAACGCAAAAGATTTTGTTGAGCTTTTTGAAAAAAACGGAATAAAAGTTAATTGCTGTATGAGTATGAATTGTACTTTTGAACAATTTAAAGATTCCGTCTACTCAAAACTTAATGTAGTTGTTTCACAATCAGGCTACGACACAGCTATTTTTATGAAAGAAAAATATGGAATTCCTTTTATAGTAGGAACTCCAATGGCAATGGGTAAAATCATTCTTGAAAAAGTTGATTCAACAAAATTTAAATGCCAGCCCCAGCCAAGTCCTGTGAATAAAGAAGACAAAATCTTTATTGTAGGTGACCAGGTAATGGGAAATTCTTTAAGAGAATATCTAGTGGCCTTTGGCTGCCCCAAAGATAATATTTCTGTTGGTATACTTTTTGATTCTTCCAAGGAACTTCTTGAAGAAAATGACATTGTCATAAAAGACGAAAAGCATCTGCGAGACACATTAAAAACTTGTAAATATCAAAAAGTTGTAGCAGACCCATTGGTTGAACAACTCATAAAAAAAAGTGATAAGGAAAAAATAAAATTCTTTTCTATGGCACATGTAGCTGTTTCCAGCAAGATTTTCTGGGACAAACCAGTCAGATTCTTAAGTCAAGAATTCTGCAATTTTATTAGAGAAATTATTAAATAATTTAACCAAGGAGTTATTATGAAAAAAATAAGTCGTTATGCTGCAATACTTACTCTTATTGCAGTTACTTTTTCAGGGTGTACGAAAAAGGATAGTAAAAAAATTGCTACCCGTACAATAACTGACCATACAGGACAGGAAGTAGAAATTCCTGCTGAGCTAAATAGAATCGTTATAGGCTCTATTTTACCTCTTGCATCGGTTTACTGCATGTATATGGGTTCTACAGATAAACTTGTAGGAATGCATCCTTCTTCAATGGCTGCTGCAAAGAATTCTTATCTGGCAACAGTATTTCCAGAAGTTACAAAAATAGATTCATCCTTTGTTCAAAATGGAGCTATTAATATAGAAGAATTTCTTAAACTAAAACCAGATGTTGTTTTTTACAATGCAACAAACCAGGAAGAAGGACAAATTTACAAAAATGCAGGAATTCCTGCTGTTGGATTTGCGGTAAATCTTTCCGGTTACAATTCAGTTGAAACTTACGCAGACTGGATTTCACTTCTAGGAGAAATTTTTGGAGATACAGGAAGAGCTTCTAAGATTATTGAAGAAGGACGAAATGTTCAAAATAAAATACTTGAAAGAGTAAATAAACTTGAAGATTCTAAAAAACCAAAAGTCCTCATCCTCTTTAATTATGACGACTCAAACATGACTGCCGGAGGAAGCAACTTCTTTAGCCAGTATTGGATTGAAACTGCTGGCGGCATCAATGTTGCAGGAAACTTTAAAGGTCAGGGTAAAATCAACATGGAACAAGTTTATCAATGGAATCCTGATATGATTTTTATTACAAACTTTAGTCCTCGTTTAGCTGAAGACCTTTTGGAAAATAAAATTAATGGAACTGACTGGTCTTTGGTAAAAGCTGTGAAAGAAGGAAAAGTTTACAAGTTCCCTCTAGGTATGTACAGATGGTTTCCTCCTGCAAGTGATACACCTCTTGTTTTACAATGGCTTGCTACAAAAATTCAACCAGAATTATTCAGCGATATAAATATGGATAAAGAAATTACAGATTATTACAAAAAATACTATGGAGTCTCTTTAAAAGAAAGCGACTTAAAAGCTATTTACAATCCTGTAAGAGCTGCTTCTGGAAAATAAAGATAAAAAAATAAAAAAAGGATTTAATTATGAAAATGATTATAAAATTTACAGCTATCCTCATAGCTCTTTCATTATGTTTTTCAAGCTGTCAGAAAAAATCAGCAGAAAAGACAAAAAAAGTAGAAACTCATATAGTTATTGACCACACAGGTAGAGAAGTTGAACTTCCTGTAAATATAGAACGAGTTGTAATCATCTCTCCAATGCCACTACCTTCTATTTACTGTTTGTTTATGGGAGGAACAGATAAACTTGTTGGTATGCATCCTACTTCAATGGCTGCTGCAGAAAATTCTTATCTAAAAAAAGCTTACCCTGAAGTTGTAAATATCTCTTCCGACTTTGTTAAAAATGGAGCAGTTAATGTAGAAGAACTTTTAAAACTAAAACCTGATGTGGTATTCCATATTGCATCAGACAAAGCTCTTACACAAAGTCTTGAAAATGCAGGAATCAAAGGATTTGCCTTCTCAACTTCGGTTGCACAATTTAACACAATCGAAACTTATGCAAACTGGATTCAGAAATTTGGTGAAATTTTTGGAGATACAGGACGTGCCGATGCTATTATAAAATACGGGCGTGAAATAGAGAAAAAAATTAGTGGAAAAATCTCAACTCTCAAACCTGAAGAAAAACCTGAGGTTCTTATTCTTTACAATTATGACAGCACAGGAATGAAAACTTCCGGAGTAAACTTCTATGGCGACTACTGGATTAACGCAAGTGGCGGTAAAAATGTAGCAGGAGAGCTAAAAGGTATGCCTGCAATATCAATGGAACAGGTTTATCAGTGGAATCCAGAATACATTTTTATTACAAATTTCAGCCCTTACCTACCAGAAGATTTGTATAACAATTCAATAGATGGATATGACTGGTCTCAGGTTAAAGCTGTAAAAAACAAAAAAGTTTACAAAATTCCATTAGGAATGTATCGCTGGTTCCCACCTAGTTCTGATACCCCCTTATGTCTTCAATGGATGAGTAAAATTCTTCAACCAGAACTTTTTACAGATATAGATATCGACAAAGAAGTTACTTCCTATTTCAAGACATTCTATGGAGCAAGTCTTACAAATGATGATTTAAAAGCTATTTTTAATCCAGTTCGAGAAGCTGCAGGAAAATAAAATGTTTATTCAAAATAAAAAAGCAGCATCTTTTATTATACTTATTTCATTTCTGCTGATTCCCTTGACAGCTCTTATTTGTCTAGGAATTGGACGCTATTCTCTTTCTCCTTTCCAAATTCTTCAGGCATTTGCAGATGCCATTGCAGGTTCAGGAGAAGATGTAATGGCAAAAACTGTAATATTTAAGGTACGCCTGCCACGCATTCTTCTTGCTCTTGCAGCGGGTGCAGGACTGGCCTGTTCAGGAGCAGCATTCCAAGGACTTTTTTCTAACCCCTTGGCTACACCTGACACTTTAGGTGTAGCAAGTGGAGCGTCTTTTGGTGCCGTTTTAGCAATGATGTTTCACTGGAATCTTCTAGGAATTCAGGCATTAGCTCTTTGTTTTGGACTTATATCCTGTTTTTTGACCTATCAAATAAGCCGCATCAAGGGAAAATCTTCTATTATAATGATTATCCTTTCGGGGATGGTCATATCTTCCCTTTTTCAAGCTTTGGTTTCAATAGTTAAATATGTTGCTGACCCAGAAGATGAATTACCTTCGATTACCTACTGGCTAATGGGAAGCATGTCTTCTATTACCTACAATAGTTTAGTTTTGGGGGTTCCCTTCATTCTGCTAGGTTTAATAGTAATTTGGGCTTTAAAATGGAGACTCAACATTCTTTCATTAAATGAAGATGAAGCAAAATCTATGGGCATGAATATAAAAGTTATCAGACTTTTTATCATTTTAGCTTCATCCTTAATCACAGCCTCTGTAATCTCAATGTGTGGACAAGTCGGTTGGGTTGGACTTTTAATTCCTCATATATCAAGAATGCTTTTAGGAAGCAATAATAAAACTGTAGTTCCTTTGAGCATTTCTTTTGGTGCAATTTTTATGGCAATCATCGATACTTTTGCGCGTTCAGCCTCTTCAGCAGAAATTCCTATTTCTATTCTTACAGCAATAATCGGTGCACCAGTATTTATCAGCTTACTTAGAAAAACTGGAGGTGTATGGGCATGACATTTCAAGTAAAAAACGGTGGATTCTCTTATGATTCCCGACGAATTCTGAAAAATATAAATTTCGAAGTTTCAAAGGGTGAAATTCTTTGCGTTTTAGGTTCAAATGGAGTAGGAAAAACTACCCTGTTAAAATGCATGATGGGTCTTCAGAAATGGAGTACAGGAGAAACATTGGTTGATGGCAAAAATATAAACCTAATTCCAAATAAGGATTTATGGAAGAAAATAGCTTATGTGCCTCAAGCTAAGAATTCTGCATTTTCCTTCTCTGCCATGGATATGGTAACAATGGGACGAAGTGCTCATCTAGGAACTTTTTCACAACCTACAAAAGAAGATGAAAAAATTGCTTTGGAAGCGATGGAAACCTGTGGAATAACTTGGCTAAAAGACAAACTCTGTAACCAAATGAGTGGAGGAGAACTTCAGATGGTTCTGATTGCAAGAGCTCTAACTGTAAATCCACAGATGCTGGTTTTAGACGAACCGGAATCAAATTTGGATTTCAAGAACCAACTGATAATTTTGAACATAATCCAAAAACTTTCAAAGGAAAAAAATATTTCTGCTATAGTAAACACCCATTTTCCAGCTCACGCAATGAAAATTGGAACAAAGGCTTTAATATTAAACAAAAATGCTCCTGCAATCTTCGGAAGTACAGCTGAAATAATAAACGAAGAAAATATGAAAAAAACATTTTCTGTTCAAGTTCATATTAACGAATTTGACTACGAAAACCGTCATTATCGCAGTGTAGAGCCTCTTTATGTTGTAAGCTAAACATTTTTTTGTCGACTCCCATGGAAATAAAATAATTTGTTTTCATGTGAGTCATTTAAGAGATAATCATCTTATTACCAGGGCTGTTTTCACTTATTGCATTTTGCAACAAGTGATTCATGGATTTATTTTTTTCAAGACCATGTGCTAAATGACTTCCTATATAATTCCAGAATATCTTCCCTTCTAGTCTCCCTTGGATTTACTCTGATATTCCCACTTTTCATTGCGTCTTTTGCCATATCTTCTATTACATTTTCAAAGTCTGTTTTACTTATTCCAGCCTTTTCAAATCCGTTTGGAATTCCTAGTTCACTGTTTAGCGCTACGAGTTCTGTGCTAAGCATAGATGGCTCAAAATTCTCTTTACTAACAGAATTTTTGCTTACACAGCGGTAAATCTGATAGTATTTTTCCTTCAGAAGTAGCTCTTCTCTTGCTTTTTCATTGAATTTCACGACTGTTGGAAGAAGTATGGCATTAGCAATTCCGTGAGCTAGATTAAAAAAGGCACTGACTGGATGACTCATTGCATGAACATTTCCAAGGCGGGCATGGCTAAATGCTATTCCTGCAAAAAGGGAGCCCAGTAGCATCTTTTCTGCGGCTTCTGCATCGTCTCTTTTTTCTACATAAGTTCTTATTGCTGAACCTATCAACTCAAGGGCGCGTAAAGAAAATATTTCTGAAAAAGGGCTTGCAGCTTTTGAAATATAGGACTCCAGAGCATGAATCATAGCATCGATTCCGCAGGCAGCCGCAGTTCCTTTTGGTACGCTTGCAATCAGTTCTGGATCCAGAATTGCATATTCAGGCAAAAGATAATTTGATGATACGGAGAATTTATAATTTCTTGAGTGATCTGTGATTACTGAAAAAGAGGTCACTTCACTCCCCGTTCCTGCCGTAGTAGGAATGGCAATCATAGGAACTACAGGACCAGGAACTTTTCCGCCGCCTTCATAATCAGTAATATTTCCACCGTAACGAGCCGTAACGGCAACAGCTTTTGCAACATCCAAAGGAGAGCCTCCTCCGAAAGCCACTATAAAATCTGCTCCACTTTCAATAAAAAAAGAGGAAGCAGATTCTACAGTTTCCACGGAAGGATTCCCTTCTGTACGGCAAAAACTTACACTTTCAATTCCAGCTTTTTTCAGAGCAGAACTGCATTTTGCTACCAGTCCGATTTTTTCAAGATGGGGTCCCGATATAATCAGGGCTTTTGTTTTTTTTAATTGAGCCGCAAGTTCCGGCAATTTTGATAGCGAACCTGCACCAAATACAACATTTTGTGGAATCGAAAATGCAAAATCCATATTTCCTCCTTAAAAAACTCCGCGTTAGCGGCGAGCCATGGATGGCGAGAATCTTAGTTTGGTAATGCGCAGCAGAACCAAACTGAAATGATAAAAATTACATGGAAGTAATTTTTATCATGCCTCCTTTAAAAACTCCGCGTTAGCCCTATAGTACACTTTTGATGATTTCAAATGCTTTATCACAATCAGTTTCTGTAATAATAAGAGGCGGAATCATGCGGATTGTATGAGCTCCAATTGCAGTGATAAGCAGACG
>JAILLQ010000020.1 GCA_024693045.1 Treponema sp. | reverse complement strand
CAGTCGTGAACATCCTGTTCACTCCTTCTGCGCCGTCTTCGTTCGTTTTGTTCGACATCCCTGTCGAACAATTCTAAAAATTGCTCCGCACTGCTCGCAATTTTTAGAAGCACTCACTTCGCAGTTCGATTCTCACTTTTTGGCAAAAAAAAGGCTTCCTTAAAAAGGAAGTCTTTTTGTTTTTTTTAGGTCAGCCCCTAGGAGAATCGAACTCCTGTTGACGGAATGAGAATCCGCTGTACTAGCCGTTATACGAAGGGGCCATAAAAAAAGCTGAACTATTAAGTTCAGCTTTAGTTCCCCAAGGAGGATTCGAACCCCCACAGTCAGAACCAGAATCTGAAGTGCTACCATTACACAATCGGGGAATGCAATGTTCCATTAATATATAGATTTCGATTTTCTTTGTCAATGGGCTTTTGCTTTTTTTGCTGCAATTTTTTTACTTTAATTCGTATTCTATGGTTGTTACTACTCTGACTGTTTTCTTTTCGGCAAGACCGGCGGCAGCGTTTTCTATGCTAAATAAACCCTGGGTTGCTTTTGTTATTTTTCCAACTTTGCTGTCTGAGTCCCTTGCGAACTGCTCTGCGGCCTGACGGGCATTTTGAGTGGCTGAAGCTATCATTTGAGGTTTAATTTCATTTAGGCCTGTAAATTCAAAGGAAATCTGGCTGTCATATTCCTGTTTGATGGCTATTCCTTTGCCAGCCAAAGATAGGGAATCTTCCTGAGCTTTTTTTACTTCATTTACTTTTGAAGAGCGTATAAAAATTGTAGCCTTTGCAATATATGTGAATTTTATGCTGTCCCGGTCTATATAAGGATCTACGGAATTATCAGTTATATTTGGTGCTTGAACAGTGTAGTCTTCTTCTGAAAGTCCGTGTTCAGTAAGATATTCTTCAATTATTTTTGTTTTTGCTATTATGGATTGCTGTAAACTTGGTAAATCATTTGAGCCTATTGTAAAACTCATCGGCCATACAGCTAAATCTGCGTCAACTTCTTTTTCGCATAAACCTCTGACAGTAACCGTTCTTGCAGCTTTTCCTATTCCGTTAAGACCTTTAGAAATTATCAGGGCAGATAAGAGAATAGAAGAAATAATTATAATTTTTTCGAATTTCATTTTTCCTCCTCGTAAAAAAAAACTCGTTAGCGGCTGACAATGGATGGCGATAATTCTGGTTTGAAAAAGAGAAGTGATTTCAAACTAAAATGAAAAAATTACAAGGATGTAATTTTTATTCTGCCTTCCAATGGTTAAATAGATATTAAATTATTCTATAACATATGCAAATAAAATAAAGAATTTTATTGCCGATTATATATTTTTTTTATATCTTTGTTTAAAGAAAATGAAATTATTATACAAAGAGGTAGAATAGAAGATGGCTAAACAGTTGATGTTTAATGAAGACGCACGCAAAAAATTGCTTTCTGGTGTTGAACAGATTGCAAAGGCTGTAAAAGTAACACTTGGACCTTGTGGACGCATGGTTATGCTTGATAAAAAGTATGGTGCTCCAACAATTACAAAGGACGGTGTTTCTGTAGCAAAGGATATTGAACTTGCAGATCCATTTGAAAACATGGGAGCTCAGTTCGTTCGTGAAGTAGCTTCTAAGACTAACGATGATGCCGGTGACGGAACTACTACTTCTACAGTTCTTGCTTATGCACTTGTTAGAGAAGGATTTAAATCAGTTGCTGCAGGTATGACTCCAATTGAAATTAAGCGAGGAATCGACAAGGCTGTTGCTGCAGCTGTTGCAGAAATTAAAAAGAATTCAAAAGCTGTAAAAGATTCTGCTGATATCAAAAATATTGCTTCAATCTCTGCTAACAATGATCCAGAAATTGGTAATCTTATCGCTGAAGCTATTGAAAAGGTTGGAAAAGATGGTGTTATCACAGTTGAAGAATCAAAGAATATGAATACTACTGTTGATACAGTAGAAGGTATGCAGTTTGATCGTGGTTACATCTCTTCTTACTTTGTAACTGATCGTGAAAGAATGGAAGCTTCTTATTCAGATGCTTATGTCTTGATTTATGACAAAAAGATTTCTTCAATGAAGGATCTTCTTCCAATTCTTGAAAAAGTTGCAAACGCTGGTCGTGCATTAATCATTATTGCAGAAGATGTTGATGGAGAAGCTCTTACAACATTGGTATTGAATACAATCCGAGGAACAATCAAGGTTTGTGCTGTAAAAGCTCCTGGATTCGGTGATCGCCGCAAGGACATGCTTCAGGATATCGCAATTTTGACAGGTGGACAGGTTGTTTCAGAAGAAGTTGGATTGAAACTTGAAACTGCTGATATCTCTGTTCTTGGTCAGGCTAAGACTGTAAAAATCGACAAAGATAATACAACTATCGTAGGTGGTGCTGGTGCTAAGGATGCAATCGCCGCTCGTGCTGCAGAAATTAAGAACCAGATTGAAAAGTCAACTTCTTCTTATGATAAAGAACAGCTTCAGAAGCGTCTTGCAAAGATTTCTGGTGGTGTTGCCGTAATCAATGTTGGTGCTACTACAGAAACAGAAATGAAGGAAAAGAAATTCCGCGTAGAAGATACAATTGCAGCTACTCGTGCAGCTCTTGAAGAAGGCGTTGTAGCAGGTGGTGGAATTGCTCTTATTCAGGCTTCAAAGGCATTGGAATCAATTCCTTCTGAACTTTCAGAAGATGAAAAGGTTGGATACAAAATCGTTCGCCGTGCTTTGGAAGAACCAATCCGCCAGATTGCAGACAATGCAGGTGTTGATGGTGCTGTAGTTGCTGAACGTGCTAAATCAGAAAAAGAAGGAGTAGGTTACAATGCCTACACTGGTGAATGGGTAAATATGATTGAAACAGGTATCATTGACCCTGCAAAAGTAACTACTTCAGCTTTGAAAAATGCCGCTTCAATTGCAGGTACATTGCTCACAACTGAATGTGCAATTACAGATATTCCAGAACCAAAGGCTCCAGCAGCTCCTGCTCCAGACATGGGAATGGGATACTAAAAAGCTTTTCCGAAAGGAAAATATTTGGCATGGCAGAATGAGTAAAATTTAGAAAACTTTTTCTGACCTTGCTAAAGCTTTCGAATCTAGTAATTTCATGGGAAGAGGTCTATTTGCTTTTTGTAAATTGACCTCTTCTTCTTTTTTTTTGTATATTTTTAGTATGAAAAAAAATAGTACTGTTATCATAGTTTTTTCTTGTATCGCTATTATTCTTGCCTGTCTTCTGACTGTTAGACTTGTTTTTTTTAGAAATACAGGTGAAGTTAGACCTAAAATTGTAAATCCTATTACAGATAAAGATTCTTCCGGTGATCAGATAAATACAGAATCTGTTGACGAAAGTGCAATGCAGACTTCCTTTATTCCTCTTCTTCCAACAGAAACTTTAATGAGCACCCTTACTATGGATTTTGACGGTGATAACCTGGACGATCAGGTTGTGGCTGTTCACAAGGCTGGTTCTCCGTATCTATTTCTCATTGTTGGACTTTATAATTCCGAGACAAATGCCTATGACCGTGTTGCAGAAATTTCAACAGAAATTTCAAAAGGTAAAACCTTTTCTTACAATGCTCTGGATGTTATTGGTAATCATAGAAATGCCCTTGTGTATCAGGGTATGAAGTCAGATGGAACTTCGGTTATGAGAATCTACCTGTGCCGCCACAGAAGGGATTCAGTAGAATTACAGACTATTGGTGATTTCGAATCTGATGGAACAATTTTTATTCTTCAGACAGACCGTTCAGAAGCTTATGCACTTTCTCAAACAAAAGGTGAAAGTTTTAGCGTATGGGTTTACTCATCAGATAAAAGTGAAGATTCTAAGTCAAAAATGACAGGAATAAACCAGCTTCAAACAGAATATGTATGGAACCAGGATGAACAGAAATATGTTCAGTCTCGTCAGCTGAAAGTGAACGGAAGTAGAATTGCTGCAAAGGAACTTGCCCGAATTCAAAATGGAACTGTTGATACTTTTGCCCAGTTTTTGAATGGACTCTGGTATAAAACAACAAATACTGAATCTACCCCTAGGTATATTTATTTTGACTATTTTGATAAAGAAATCATTTTCCTTTTTGATGACACAGAAGGTGTTTATTCATGGGAAGATTCTAACCTTCGTCGTAGTGGTATCTATCTCACGGTTATTAATACTGTAATTTCTAGTATGAAACGTCGTTTTGACATTATGCTTTCTGGCGTGAATGAGGTATACATTCATGTTCACGATGATGTCGGAATGGTAATTAAAGAATCTAACCAGTGGGATGGCACTTATAAAAAAATGTCATTCCAGAGTACTTTTGGTGAAGTAAAAGTTCCTATGATTTCGGACGACTATCAGAAAGAACTTTTAGCCGAAAATTCAGTATGGAAAGATGAAGACGATAATAAGTGGACATTTAAAGACAATATTTTTAAGCTCAAAAAAAAT
This sequence comes from Treponema sp., assembly GCA_024693045.1. Taxonomy (GTDB): domain Bacteria; phylum Spirochaetota; class Spirochaetia; order Treponematales; family Treponemataceae; genus Treponema_D. The sequence continues at coordinate 222,922 of JAILLQ010000020.1, read as the reverse complement.
GATATAGAAGAAAGTGGAATCTTTATAATTGATTCTGTTGGAAACTATCCAATCATACAGTTTCGTTCTGATTTTGAAAATTCTTCTATTAAAACTGCTTATGCCATGAAATTTCAAAGTCATGAAGTAACTATTCCTCCAAAAAGAAGAAGGGATAAGCCGACTGTAAAAACTGTAATCGATAAAGATGTTATTATGCTTACTCCTGTTAGAATTTCTCCTGATACATGCTACGCAGCAGAAGGAAGAATGATAACTTTAAGGCTTGAAAAGTAATTTTACAATCATACTTTTCTATTGAATGCCTTTGCTATCTTGAAATTCAAGGAAAGCGTCAATATAATTATAAAACTATGACTGCAAATGAATTACGCTCAAAGTATATTGAGTTTTTTAAGAGTAAAAATCATGCTGAAATTTCTGGACAGTCTTTGATTCCAGAAAATGACCCTTCTGTTTTGTTTACAATGGCGGGTATGCATCCGCTTGTTCCTTACCTTTTGGGAGAAAAACACCCTTCCGGAACACGCCTTACAGACTACCAGAAATGTATTCGTACAGGTGATATCGATGAGGTTGGGGATCCAAGCCACTTAACTTGTTTCGAAATGCTTGGTAACTGGTCTTTAGGCGACTACTTTAAAAAAGAATCAATTGCATATTCTTATGAATTTTTAACAAGCCCGGAATGGCTTGGACTTGACCCTAAAAAAATCAGTGTTACCGTTTTTGCTGGTGATGAAAACGCTCCTCGTGATGAAGAGGCTGCCGGCTACTGGAAAGAAAATGGTATGCCAGAAGATAAAATCGCCTATCTTCCTGCTAGCGACAACTGGTGGGCAGCAGGTCCAACAGGTCCATGCGGTCCTGATACAGAAATCTTCTATTGGGTTGGAGAAGGCCTCCCTCCTCTAGGTTCAAACAAGGGAACAGACAGTGCAAACTGGATGGAAATCTGGAACAACGTTTTTATGCAGTACAACCGCGTAGACGAAAAGACACTTCTTCCTTTGGAAAAGAAAAATGTAGATACAGGTATGGGACTTGAACGCACAAACTGTATTCTTCAGGGAAAGACTAGTGTTTACCTTACAGAAGTTTTCCAGCCTCTTATTCAGAAAATAGAAGAACTTTCTTCTTATAAGTACGGCAGTGATGAAGAAAAAGACAAATCCGTTCGTATTATTGCAGATCATACAAGAGCCAGTGCTTTTATCATTGGTGACCAGCGTGGAGTTTCTCCAAGTAATGTTGGAGCCGGTTATGTTTTGCGCCGCCTGATTCGTCGTGCAGTACGCCATGGAATGAAGCTTGGCATTGAAAAAGCCTTCCTTTCAGAAATTGCAGCCGTAGTAATAGAAAATTTTGGAAATGCATATCCTGAACTCAAGGTAAACGCAAAAAAAATCAGTGATGAATTTAATGCAGAAGAAGCAAAATTCCGCCTTACCCTCAAAAAAGGTGAAGCAGAATTCCAGAAACTTCTTCCAAACCTTATGAAAAATCCTAAAAAGATTATCAGCGGAAAAGTTGCTTATAATCTTTACGAAACATACGGTTATCCTCTTGAACTTACTCAGGAACTTGGAGCTGAAAACGGCTTTACGGTTGACATCGAAGGCTTTAAGGCAGCAGAAAAAAAGCATCAGGAAGCTTCAAAATCTCTTGATGCCGGAAAAGCTAAGGGCGGTCTAGCAGAACAGTCTGATATCACAACTAAATATCACACTGCAACACACCTTTTACAGCAGGCTCTCGTAGAAGTACTTGGTAACCAGGTTGCTCAGAAGGGTTCAAATATCAACAATGAACGAATGCGTTTTGACTTTACTTTTGAACGCCCTATGACAAAAGAAGAAGTTCAGAAGGTTCAGGACATAGTAAACCAGAAAATCAAAGAAGACCTTCCTGTAACAATGGAAGTTATGACTCTTGATCAGGCTAAGGCTGAAGGAGCCCGCGCTCTCTTTGCAAATAAATACGGTGAACAGGTAAAAGTTTACACAATCGGCCGTGACGCAAAGACTGACTGGTTCAGCAAGGAAGTTTGTGGTGGACCTCATGTTCAGCATACACTCCAGATTGGGGATTTTAAGATTGAAAAGGAACAGTCTTCTTCTGCCGGAGTTCGTCGAATTCGAGCTACAATCAGTGGTGGACTTCCTCTTGATAAATAAAATATTAATTTATAAATACATTGTAACTAAAATACAGTATGATTGTTATAATATAAAATCATACTGTAATTAATAATAAAAGGAATGAAATATGAAACGTTTTGCTATTGCATTTATTACATTATTCATGGGCATGTGTGCTTTTGCTCAGTCAGACCTTCAGGTTCTTGCTGTTGTAAAATTGAATAAGAATGAATCAATCACTGTTAAACAGATAAAAACACGTGTTGAAATGTATGAAAAACAGCGTGGGGCTGCCCTTTCTGTTTCTGATAGAAAAAAGGTTCTTGATGCTCTTATTCAGGAAAAACTTGTGCTTCAGATGGCTCAGAAATCAGGTATCACACTTACAGACAGTGCCGTTGAACAGATGTTCCTTCAGAATGTTTCTCAGCAGCTTTTAGGGAAAGTTGTTACTCAGTCTGAACTTGAACAGACTGTAAAGCAGAGAACTAATCTTTCTCTTGATGATTTTATGAAGCAGCAGATTGGTATGTCAGTGGCTGAATACAAAACATATCTTAAAAATCAGACTCTTGTGCAGCAGTATATTGTTAAACAGCGTGAAAACGAAATTAAGGCAGTTGCCGCAACAGATGATGAAATTCGTTCTTTCTATGAATTGAATAAATCTTCATTTGTCTGGACAGATATGATGAAGCTTTTCCTTGTAGTAGTTCCAAAAGACAATGATGCAGAAGCTGCTCGTGTAAAGGCAAACGATTTATATACAAAACTTAAGGAAAAAAAGCTTTCTTCAAATCAGATTATTGTTGAATCAAAGAAAGAAAATTCAGGCTTCCAGTCTGGGGAAATTCTTATCAATAAAAATCAGACTAGTGCTCAGCAGCTTGGTATTTCTTATTCAGATTTAATTAGCCTTTTTGACAATAATAAAGACTATATTTCAGATGTTTCAGAATTTGATACACATTTCCAGTTCTATATGGTAATTAAAAAGTATGATGCTAAACTTCTCGGTTTGAGTGATATCGTTCAGCCAGATTCAACAACAACTGTATACGATTATATTCGCAGTTCGTTAGGACAGGAAAAAGTAATGCAGTATTTTACAGTTGCTGCTCAGGAAATTGCTGAAGAGTTAGATAAAGAAGAAAACGTTGAACGCAAAAAGACTGGTGATGCTTTGACAAAACTTCTTTCTTGGTAGGAGGACGTAATGTCTCGTCGTATAGGAAGAATTCTTGCATTTCAGGCACTGTATTCATGGGATGTTGGTGGAGTAAAAATAGAAGATTTACTCACTTTTTCATGGCTCGAAAACGATGATGCTGAAGTGCATGAAGGAGAATCTCAGGAAGAAGAGTCTAAGTTCTGTCTTATTGATAAGCAAATGTCACTCTTTGATTCTTTGACTCCTGAGAAGAAAGAAGAAATTTTTACTTTTGCGCGCCTTCTAGTTCGCGGAACAGTAGAAAACGTTTCTAAAATTGATGAAGTAATTAAAAATCATCTTTCTTCAAAATGGACCTTAGATAGAATAAACAAAGTTGCTCTTGCTGTTATCAGAATGAGTGTTTATTCGCTTATGTTCCAGAAAGAAGTTGATCCTGTTATTGTTATTGATGAAGCAGTAGAAATTGTAAAAGAATATGGTATTGATGAATCATATAAATTTGCAAATGCTATTCTTGATAACATCAAAAAATCTCTTGCTTAAGACTGGAGAATAATATGAAGAAGCCGTGCAGAAAAATATTGTGCATTTTAGTGTCCTTTTTAATGTTTCTGCCGGCTTTTTTTCTTTCCTGTTCAAAAAGTGCAGAACGCCTTTCTTTTACATCAGCTCTTGATGAAATAGATGCACTTATTAATCAAAATCAGTTTAAGGATGCAGAAAAAGAGCTTGGAAAAGTCGAAAAATATGCTTTTTCATCCTGGTCAGAAATAGGAATTTTTAGACGTTATAAACAGATTTTATGTTTGGAAAAAGCGGAAAAAGTTCTTCAAAATGCCATTAAAAAAAATCCCGAAAATTTAGAATTAAATGCAGTCTATGCTAATTTCCTTTTGAGGGAAAATCGCATGGAAGATGCCTTAAGGGCTGGTAAAGTTTTACAGGGAACGGATTATGGTTCGATTTATTCTGAAATAGTAATGAAGGATACTCTGAATAAATCTGACAGTAAAAATATTAGACAAGTTTTTGAATCAACAGATTATTTTCCTGTTTTTTATGATGCCTATGTGGGTACAAAGGATAATGCCTGGCTCCGTAACTGCGCGCTGATGTATTTGGCCAATGGAGAATATTCCAGGGCAGGGCAATTGCTTCCCGAAGAAGTTTATGGAGCAGATGATTCATATTTCTGGGCCTTGCTTTCCTACGATGCCGGTCAGTTTGCAGACTCTGTAAATTTCTGCAATACAAGTGAAAAGTTGTTAAAAAGTGCAAGTGGCAAAATCTTACAGAAGGTAGATGGAAAAAGCCTTTTTTCTCTTCTTTCAGATTCTTATCTGGCCTTGTCTGATGCTGAAATGGCTGAAAGAGTCAGACAGAATTTTTTGCAAACAATACAGGACTACAAAGGTCAATGGATTTTGCCGGAAAATTATCAGGAAGATTTAACTTTTCCAATCATATTTACAAATTCTGCCAAATGGGCACGGGATAACCAAAATGATGAAAAATGTCTTTCCTACCTTTCTTTTGCTGTAACAAACTGGCCTGATTATGTTCCGGCCCTCTGTGCTTATGCAGATTTTGCCCTTTATTCTAACCAGGAGAGAATTGAAGATTCTGGCATGATGGAACTCAGGGATCATGGTTTGGCCACTCTTGAAATGGAAAGGTATGACAACCGAGTTCGAGTGCCTGTCAGTGATGCCAGTTTTAGAATTGATGAAAGTTTGAAAAGAGTAAAAAATCCCCTGCTTTATATTGTTCGCCAGGACATTAGATATAAAGTTGAAGAAAAACTTACTGATAAAGAAAAAACAGCAGATATATGGCGTATCCTGGAAAAAAATATGATAAGTCCTGCAGTTTACGATGAACTTTTATTACTTTATGCCGAAAACTACTTTCTGACCAACAAATTATATGACGATGCATGGAAACTGTTTTATAAGTATATTTCCAAAAAATATAATATTTCCACAGATGGGATGTTTTGGCAGAATCTGATTAAAAACATTCATGATTTAAGTTCAGAAGAACTTTCTCTTGCTTCCTATTTTGCAGCCTTGTCATTAAGAGCTGAGGATGCTAAATGTCTTTACGAAAATTATGTATTTGAAAAAGGAAATCCTGCTCTAGATGCAAATGTAGGTGTAATAGCAAGTGATTCGGCTTGTATGAATCTTGCATTAATTTATAATTCTCTGGGGCTTAAAGATATGGCTTTGGCTCTTTACGGAAAAACAAACGGAAGGAGTTCTTCTCTGTACATAAAGTCTTTGGCGATGTATAGAATGGCTTTAATCTATTACAAGGACGAAGATCTAAAGAATTCCAGAAGATGTGCTGAATATTCACTTAGTCTTGATAAGAGAAACAGCGAGGCCCGGCTTCTTCTTGCTAAAATGAATTTAAAATAAAAAAAAACTGCCTGTTATTTAATACAGACAGTTTCTATCAATTATTTTTATTTATTCAATTATTGCGATGATGTCAGACATTCTTAAAATCAAGTGATCTTCACCGTCGATTTTAACCTGTGTTCCTGCATACTTGTCGTACATAATTTTGTCACCAACTTTTACAGTAATTTTTTCATCATCTGTTCCAGGTCCAACTTCTATGACTGTTGCTGTCTGTGTTTTTTCCTGAGCTGCTTCTGGAATAATAATTCCGCTTGCTGTTTTAGTTTCTGCTTTGTCGTTTTTTACAAGAACTCTGTCTGCTAATGGTTTTAATTTCATCTATGTACTCCTTAATTATTTTATTTATTTCTACCTTAAAATCTAATAAATATAGGGGTGAAACGTCAACAAAAAAATAAAAATGATTTAATCGAAAAAGTAAAAAATGGGTCAAAATAACTCACTTACAAGGGAGTTAATAGGGGGTGGGGAAAATTTACCCACAATTACTTTAAATATTAGAGTAGAAAAGGATAAATTTATTAAAAAATCTTAGTGATATGTATAAATTTGAACTTTTTTCAAATAAATTCAAGCAAAAAATCATTTTGGCACGGAATTTGCAAATCTATAAGTGAGAACTTTTTGGGAGGCACTCGATGTCAAAAGACGAAAACATTCTTTCTATTTATCTAAAGGAAATTAATAAAATTCCTTTGCTTTCGGCAGAAGAAGAAACTGAACTTGCTGTAAAGGCCGCATCAGGTGATAAGGCTGCTAAAAACAAAATAGTTAATGCAAATTTGAGATTCGTTGTTTCAATTGCAAAGAAGTACCAGAAAAAAGGAATTGAATTGGACGATTTAATCAGCGAAGGTAATATCGGCCTTTTGACTGCTATCGAAAAGTTTGACGTTTCAAAAGGTTATCGTTTTATATCATATGCTGTTTGGTGGATTCGACAGTCGATTATGAAGGCTATTTGTGAAAAGAGCCGCTCGATTCGTTTACCTTTGAATAGAGCAAATGAACTTGTTCAGATTGAACATGCTAAAAAGGCTGTTGCTTCTTATGGTGAAAATCTTACAGAGGAACAGGAACTTTCTGAAGTTGCTAATCTTTTGAATATGGATAAAAAACATGTTCAGGAAATGGTTGCAATTGCAAAAGAAATGGTTTCTCTGGATATGGAAGTTTCTGGTAAAGATTCTTCTGCAACAACAGTAGGTGAAATGGTAGAAGACAACATTTTTGAACAGCCAGAAAGTGAAACAATCAATAAGGCAATGACTGAAGATTTGAATACTGTAATTGATACTCTTAAACCAACTGAAGCAAAGGTATTAAGAATGCGATATGGTTTGACAGGTAAAAAGCCAATGTCTCTAAAAGAAATTGGAGATGAATTCTCTCTTACAAAAGAAAGAATCAGACAGATTGAAATCCATGCAATCAAGAGAATGCAGCATCCTGTTAGAAGTCGTCGTTTGGAAAGCTATATTGCCTAAAGGCTTTGCTCTTTAGTAACATAATTAAAGGCATCTTGCCTTGCGGTCAGTAATATATCGTGGTCGCGGACAAGGTCTGCTATTCCAAGGCTCATACTTCCTGCTTGTAGGGTTCCGGTTATTTCGCCGGGACCTCTTAGTTTTAAATCCTGATCTGCTATAACAAAGCCGTCAGTGTTTTGTCTCAGGACCTTCATTCTTTCTATGCCTAATTCTGTAATCTTTTTGCTGTAAATTAAAAAACAGAATGACTGGTCGCTTCCTCTTCCAACTCTTCCCCGTAACTGATGTAGTTGTGCCAGTCCGAAACGGTCCGCTTGTTCTATGACCATGCAGTTTGCATTAGGAACGTCGACTCCTACTTCAATTACAGTGGTTGCTGCTAATACTTGTATATTTTTTTGCCTGAAGTCTTTTAGGATTTGAATCTGACTTTCTTCATCGATTTTTGAATGAATCAAAGCACATTTATATTCTGGAAAGATATTTTCTTTCAAGTTTTTGAAATTTTCTTCAGCCGATTTTATTTCTTGAGTAATATTATCTGTATCAATTGCGGGGTAAACGAAATAAGCCTGGTAGCCTTTTTTTAGTTCATTTCTTACAGCTTCATAAGCATTTCTTTCATTTCCTTCGCGTACAAGATAGGTAATTATAGGTTTTCGGTTTTTTGGAAGGGTCTTTATGCTGCTTACATCCAGGTCTCCGAAAAATGTTAAGGCCAGGGTTTGGGGAATAGGGGTTGCGCTCATCATCAGAAGATGTGGTTCAAAAGTTACTGCTGGTTCTTTTTCTGTTTGCCTGCCCTTGTCTATGATTGCCTGTCTTTGTACAACTCCAAATCTATGCTGCTCATCTATAATTGCCAGTTGAAGGTCATTGTAAACTACATTTTTAGAAAAGAGGGCATGGGTTCCGATAACTATGTCTATATCGCCTGCCTTTAGGGCTTTTAAAAGTTGACTTCTTCCGGAGTTTTTAATATTTCCTGTTAAAAAAGCTACTCTTACTCCAATGGGCTCAAGTAGTTTAGCTGCATTTTCAGCATGCTGGCGGGCTAAGATTTCTGTTGGAGCCATAAGTGCACACTGACCCTTCCAGTTTAAAATTCTTAGACATGCAAAAAAAGCTACTAGAGTTTTACCTGAGCCTACATCTCCCTGTAATAATCTCTGCATTGTAAAAGGGGTTTTGTTTTTAGGAAAAGTGTCGTTTAGAATGCTTGTTCTGTCTTTGAAACCCCGGTCGATATCTTTATTCATCTGGAGAATTACTTTTTTCTGATCTTGAGTAAGTTCAAAGGGGAGTCTTTTATATAATTCTTTTTGATGAGGAGAAAGGTCTTTTTCAAAAACTTCTCTTGATATTTCTTCATTCTCATTTGAGGGCTCTTCCAGATTTTCATAATTAAGGTTTGGAATTGCCCCCTTGTGTTTTAAGGCTCTTCTAGCTATCACGCATTGAAAGTTGAAGAGTTCTTCGTATATAAGTGTTTTTCGAGCTTTCTGTATGTCGGACGGATTCTGGCTTTCGTGAATAAGTCTGATAGCTTCCTGCTTTGAACAAAGAGAATGTTTTATAATAAATTCTTCAGGTATTTCGTTGTCGATTCCTCTTGCGTACTGGGCGATTGCTGTTTTTACTGCTTTCCGAACAGCTTTTTGGGTTAAGCCTTCTGTAAGGTGGTAAATGGCTAAGATTCCCGAATCAGGTAAAGGCTGATTTTGAAATTCTTCAAGGCTTCCGAATTCTGCTAACTTTGTTATATCAAAATCACTTGATTGGATTTGTCCGTATTTTTCGCTAAATGAGCCTGTAACGCAAACAATGGCTCCCTGTGGAAGAGAATGCTGTAAAAATGGGCGGTTAAAGCATATTAAACTTGCTGAAGCTGTACCATCAGAAATAATAATCTTGAGGGTTTTCATTTTTCCATAACCAAAGAATTCATGGGCCTGGATTTGAGCTATGGTGTGGACTTTTCCAAAATTAAATTTGTCAATGGTAAGTTTCTGTCGGCGGTCTTCGTAATCTTTAGGATAAAACTTAAGCAAGTCTCCTACAGTAAAAATATTCAACTTGGAAAATACTTTTGCTGTAGAAGGGCCTATCCCTTGAAGTGAAGATACCGGTGTATTGATATTATCAATTTTCATATTAGAAAGGAATTAAAGTAATTGCTGATATCAATATGCGTATTAAAATATTACCTATGATTAGTAAGAAGAGAAGTGTAATACATGACAGCAATAGAGCTTTCTTATAATCAATTGGTTTACCTCCAGAAAGAGGTGATGAAATTGCAAAAACGATTTTTGAAATTGAAGAATCAATGAAACGCCATGGGGAATCATAGTTGTTGCTTTTTTTGCTGAAAATTGCAAAACAGTAGCGGACAAAACATACTAAAAGTAAGATTCCCATGATAGATGTTGCTGCAGACCAGAGTAGTTGTATAATCTGGGCAAGTATTCCTCCTATGTAGATGCGGCCAGAAAGAGAAATTTCTGCAAGAACTGAAGAAAGAAGAGTAAGAAGGCCAAGAGAAAGAACCGGAGTAAAATCAATCATTCCGATTCTTAGAGGAATTCTTGAAAAGAGATTCATGTAAGGGTCACACATCTGTGAAAGAAATCTACCAACTTGGGAATATTCCAAGCCTGGAAACCAGGTCAGCATAATTCTTACGAAACAAAGCATTGCATAAATTGAAACAGCTGTTGAGCAAAGTTGAAAGATAATCTGTATTGTATTCTGCATGTAATCTCCTTAAAAGCAGTAAAAGTTTTCTAAGCTGTCCAAACCTCTTTTATCTGCTGCATTTCTTTAAGCATATTGATTGTTTCATCTGAAGAAGAAACCGTCATCTGCTGATTGACTCTAACTATGTAAGGTCCTGAAACAGTATCTATATGAAAATATACTGAACAATTACCCGGTTGAGCAAATAAAATATCTCGAATTTTTGAAAAATCTACTTCAGTGTAGTTACCGGATTCGAGCTGGATGTGTATTTCAGAAATTGATTTTGCTTTTAACGAGGCGATATCTTCGATAGAATCAACAATAAAGCTTGGTTTTTCTTCATCTCTAGACCCGTCAACTTTTCCTTTAAAGGCGTATACTTTGCCTTCCTGAATATTGGCCCGCATCTGTTCCCATGTTTTCGGGAAGAAAGTTATGTCTATTTCACCGTCATAATCCTGAACTTTTGCAAATGCCATATCAGTTCCTTTTTTTGTTCGTATTTGTCTCAAGGAAGTCAGGAATCCAAGAATAGTGTAGGATTTTCCGGCATTTCGATTTGACCATGAAGACTGACCGCTGGCAGAAAGACTTTCTTTTAAAGCTTTATCTTCTTTTGCGGCTCTAGGCATATTCTTTGAGGTAAGAGAAATACTGTTTTTTATGACATTTTCGTATTCATCTAAGGGATGACCGGATACATAGCAGCCGATAATTTCCTTTTCGATATTTAATTTTTCTAGCTGAGGAATATCAGGTATTTCTTCAAATACAAAGTCTGCATATACTTTTTCATCTGTATCGCCGAATAAGTCACCCTGACCGTTATCAGTACCATTTGTCTTATCTAAAACATATTTAATTGCCCTATCCATGTTAAAGGCTAAGGTTTGTCTATTCTGTCCCAGTTTGTCAAAAGCTCCTGTTTTTATACAGACTTCAACAGCCTTTGAGTTAAGCGGACGTTTCTCTCTTCCTTCAGCATCTGTGATTGTAAGAGGAATGCAGCGTTCCAAAAAGTTCATAAAAGAAGTGTAGTTTCCGTGTTCTTCTCTTTCTTTTACGATTGCGTCTGCGGCTTCTTTACCCATTCCCTTCATTCCTCGGAATGCAAAGATTACATCGCCGTCACAAACGTCAAATTCTGAATATGATTTGTTTATATCAGGTGGAACTACTTTTAATCCCATTCTTTTGCATTCTTCAAGGTACTGAGGAACTCCGTCTGTAGAAGTTAGTTCGTTGGTAAGGTTTGCAGCCATAAATTCTGCAGGGTAGTGGCATTTTAACCAACCTGTTCTGTAAGCAAGAACTGTGTAGGCAGCTGCATGAGATTTATTAAAACCGTAGCCGGCAAAAGGAACCATGATTTCGAATATATCTGCTGCATGCTGTTCGGTAAAACCTTGAGCAATAGCACCTTCGATAAATTCTTTTTTCTTACCCATAAGAACTTCAGGCTTTTTCTTTCCCATTGCGCGACGGAGCATATCGGCGCCACCAAGAGAAAATCCGGCAATTTTCTGCGAAACCTGCATAACCTGTTCCTGGTATACCATAACCCCATAAGTTTCTTTTAAAAGGCTTTCAAGACAAGGGTCTGGGTAATGTACGGTTTCAGGTTTCCATTTTCCGTCGATATACTGTGGAATATAATCCATTGGACCTGGGCGGTACAGGGCATTTAAGGCAACAAGCTCTTCTATGCAGCGAGGTTTTACCTGCCTTAAGATTTTCTGCATACCAGGACTTTCAAACTGGAATACGGCAACAGAGTCCCCTTCGTCGAACATGTCAAAGGTTTCACTGTCGGTTTCACTTATTGATTCAATATGGAATTCTGGTACGCCTTCTTTTCTGTGTCGGTTGATGTTATCTTCTGCGTATCTGATTAATGAAAGGGTTTTTAAACCTAAATAGTCAAATTTAACCAGTCCGCAAGGTTCAATGATGTCCATTGTGTATTGAACACCTACTTCACCTGTTTTCGGATCTTTAAAAATCGGTGCCCAGTCTGGAAGGGCTGTAAGACCAATTACCATTCCCGAGGCGTGAAGACCTGTATTCCTGTTTACATTTTCCAATTTTTTTGCGAGTTCAAAGAGTTTTGTATATCTCGGATCTTCGAGGTATGGTTCCAAGCGACCGCCTTCTGGAGCTGGAAATTTTTCACTCGGATGGAAAGCATCTTTTAGTTTTGCCTTAGGAGAGTCCGGAATACAAGCTTTGAGCATATTTACTTCACTTAAAGGAATTCCTAAAACTCTACCTACATCGGCGATACATTGTTTTGGCTTAAGGGTACCAAAAGTGACGATATGGCCAACCTGAGGGTCTCCGTAAAGGTCTCTAGTGTGCTGGATGATATCTTGTCTGTAGTCGAAATCCATATCGATATCAAAATCCGGCATGGAAACGCGTTCAGGGTTCAAGAATCGTTCAAAAAGTAAATTGAATCGGAATGGATCGATATCCGTGATGGTCATGGTATAGGCGACAATAGAACCTGCTCCCGAACCTCGACCTGGTCCAATTGGAATATAAGGCTTAGGCCGGTTATTTACATTGTCATAAGTTGATTTAGACCAGTTGATAAATTCCCATACAATAAGAAAGTAGCCGGAAAAACCCATCTTAAAGATGATTCCAAGCTCGTATTCTGCACGGGCTCTGATTTTTGGAGTAATTTCCTTATACCTCTGTCTAAGCCCCTTTTCTACAAGGTAGCGTACATAATCATCCTGGTTTTGTGTGTAATCTTCGTGTTTTTGAAATTCTTTTGGAAGTTCAAAGCGAGGAAGACAACCTTTCAGTTCTGGTGTTGAATATTGATGAATTGTAAGATTACACATATTTGCAATCTTCAGAGTGTTTTCGTATGCATCCGGTAGTTCTGGGAAGAGTTTTCTCATTTCTTCTTCAGTTTTAAAATACCACTCGGTTCTTCCGTCACCCATAGTCTGGTGAGGTTCATTTAGAAGTTTTTTAAAGCCAATACATCTTAATGCATCCTGAGCTTCAGCATCTTCTTTTTCCATGTAGTGAATATCGTTTGTAACTACAAGAGGAACATTGAGCTTTCGGGCCAGGCGTATCATTTTTTCATTTACGATTTTTTGCTCTGGAATACCGTGATCCTGAAGTTCGATGTAGTAGTGGTCTGGACCAAAAAGGTCTCTGTAGCGGATAATAAGTTCTTCTGCAGCTTCTTCTGTATCATTTAAGAGCGTTTGAGGTAATTCTCCTGCTATACAGGCTGAAAGGCAGATTAAACCTTCGTGTCGTTTTTTCAGCATTTCGAAGTCAATTCTTGGTTTTCCAAAATATTGACCTTCTGTGTTTGCATCAGAACATAGCCAGCTCATGTTTTTATAGCCGGTTTCATTTTCGCATAAAAGAATGAGGTGGTAATTTTTTTTGCCGTATTTAGTTCTTTCCTGTTTTAAGTGGTCGTCTCCTACATAAAATTCACAACCAACGATGGGATTTATTCCGTTTACATGGCAGAGTTTTTCAAAGTTGAGTACACCAAACATATTTCCATGGTCGGTAAGAGCAAGAGCCGGCATGTTAAGGCGTTTGGCTTTTGCAACCAGCTGGTCGAGTTTACAGCAACTGTCCAAAAGAGAATAATCTGAGTGAACGTGAAGGTGAACGAATTGTGCTTCCGGTGTACCTTCTGGTGCCGGATCAAATTTGTGATAATCTGCCATAATTTATTCCTATAAAACTAAGTCAGGCGGCTATAGTGTGAACCGCTCCCAAAACACCCATGCTCAAAAGGAGCATAATAATTCCTGCAAGTAAAACACCTAAAACGCAGGCTATTACAGTTTCTTTAAAATTCATGTCCAAAAGACTTGCGGCAAGAGTTCCTGTCCAAGCTCCAGTTCCAGGAAGAGGAATGCCTACAAAAAGGAAGAGAGCAACAAAGAGACCTCGGCCGGCTTTAGCCTGAAGTTTTTCACCACCTTTTTTCCCTTTAATTAGAAAAAAAGTACAAATCTTTCCGATGATTTTTTTATCCTGCCCCCATTCAAGAAATTTTCGCGCAAAAAGATAAATAAAGGGTACAGGAATCATATTTCCCAGAATGCAAACTGAATAAGTTAGTATAATCTGGGCAATATTATCTGCAGGCATCAAGGAAAGGGCTGTTGCATAAGGAATAGCTCCTCTGAGTTCTATCAGAGGAAGCATTGAAATAAAAAATACGATTAAATAATTTTTGAGCATAACATTTAGAGTATAGTAGAATTTTTATATTCATTCAATTTTAAAGACTTCTATTGCTGATTAAATGATTTTGCAAAGAGAAGTGCTTAAAGTTTAAAATCCCAAATTTCTTTCTGAAGTTTGATAATAGATTTTGTGCTTTGTACAGAAGAAATTTTAAAATTGTCCATATTTTTGATTACCCTGTGAAGGTTATTCATGATTTCAGCGACATGTTGTCTTGAGGTTCTAGTTGTTTCGCTCAAAGTTTTCATCTGCTTAGAAATCAAATCACTTCCTGAAATCATCTCTGTTGCACTGTTTTTTACGGTTGCTGTAGAATTTGTAATAGAACGAATACCAGCTAATACCTGGTTGTTACCACTACGCTGTTCTGTCATTGCGTTTGAAATAACGTGTTCCTGAGTTTTTACCTTCTGAGACAGGTCGTAAATGGAATTGAATTTTTCCTGAACCATATTTGTGTTTTCTGCAATGTGAGAAACAGAATCTGCAAATTCTTTCAAACTGTGCTGAATATTTTTTGACTGTTCCGCAGACTGAATAGCAAGATTTCTGATTTCATCAGCTACTACGCTAAATCCTTGTCCTGCTTCACCTGCATGAGCTGATTCAATAGCTGCATTCATAGCCAGAAGGTTTGTTTCAGCTGCAATAGCCTGAATGGTCTGGCTGGCCGTTAAAAGTTCAGAAGATTTTGTAAGCAATTCTTCGGAAATTTTTACGGCATCAACAACAAATTGTTTTCCTTCTTCAGAGGCAATAGCAAGCTCGTTTACTGATTCTGTATTTTTTTCAAGAATAGCCGAAACATTGTTTACATTTGCAACCATCTGTTCGACTGCCGAAGATGACTGGGCTACACCCGAAGATTGTTTTTCAATTGCAGTATTCAGGTCTCTGATTCTTATTACAATTTGAGATGTTGTTGAGTTTGCATCTTCTACGCTTTTTGACTGTTCTGCCATGTCAACTTTAATGCTTTCAAGAGAGTTTTCAATATTTTGGAATCTGGTAATAGATTCTTCAATATTTGTGTTAAGGGATTCAGATGAATCTTTAGACGATTCAGAAGATGAACGGAAGTCCTTTAACAAATCTTTTGTTACATTAAAGAATTTATTTGTTCCATTTATAAGTTCACCAAGTTCATTTCGATTTGTTACCTTTAGAGGCTTTGAACGGTAATCTTTCTTTTCCAAATCATCAAGGAAAAGATTTAATGTCTTTATTACACTTGAAATTTCGCGGACCGTGATAAATGTGTTTACTGTTATTGATACAATAGAAATCACAAAAATCGGAATAATTGAAACTAATATGTCTTTTATGCTGGCCGCAGCCGCAATGCCAGGAGTAGAAAGAATACTCATCACTGCCATTACTGTTCCGGCAATTGAAACGGCATTCATAAGAACAAGTCTTAGTGTTATAGAAATTGTGTTATCTTTTCTGGAGTAATGAAGCCAGATAAGTTCCTTTTCAAATATAGAAAGGTATGAACTATAGGCTACAGCTGAAATCTGAAGGAAAATTCCGAAATACAAGAGTATAAAGTGAAGAAATATTTTTTCTCCTTCGAACATTTCGAAATCCAGTTCATGTTTAATACCCCAGAAAGCCATCATAGAAGGTATTAGAAGGGAAAAAATAATTGGCAAAATTACCGAAAAATTGCGTAGTTTTTTTACCAGCCTGTTGCAGCGTTCCAAGTCTTGATTTGAACCATCAAATGTAAGAAGTTTCTTTTTAAGTTTATTCCACACAAAAATTGGTGTAAGGATAGACAAAATGTAAAGAGCCGGAACCGGAACATTTAGAATCAAAACTTTAAATTCTTCTATAGTTATTGATTTTGAAATTAAAAGCGTTGCATTAAATAAAATAAAGGTTAATGCAAAAATGTCTGAGAAAAATCTAATTGCTTTGTTTGAAATTTTGACTGGATAAGTGTTTTTGTCTGCCATAATAAAATCCTAGTAGAAAATATACTTCATTCTACAACGCTTGAAGTAATTACTCAAATTTTTTCTTTGTGTTATAATGTAATCATGAATAAGAACATCGTTGAAAATCCAGAGTTACAGGAAAATTATGCTGAATTATGTAGACTTATTGCAGAGACTACCGATGAAAACTTTTTAAAGGATTTTTTTGACTGTTTGTTTTCTCCTGCAGAAAGAATCGACCTTGCCCGCCGCTGGCTTTTAGTTAAAGAATTAAAAAAAGGAAAGGCACAGAGAGAAATTGCTAAAAAATTTAACATGTCCCTGTGCCGTATCACTCGGGGTTCTAAAGAACTTCACAAAGAAAACAGTGCTTTTCAAAGAATGCTGGAAAAACTCTAGTTTTCTGTTTCTGCTGTCGGTCTTAATAGTTCCGCAGCATCATTTCTTCTCCATCTTATCGCTGTTGTGTAAGGTGTTTCTTCATAAATATTCTTTACATTTACATCAAGGCCATATGCTATAAGATTTTTTAACATTTCAAGTTTTGCACTTCTTGCAGCGTAATGAAGAATAGTATTTCCCTGAATATCTGTTGCTTTACCTGCATACTTTACTATATCACCAATGATTTCTGCATTTTCATTTTTTAAGGCTATAGTTACAGCGTTATTACCCTTACTGTCAATTGCTACAAATGGATTAGCTCCATTTTCAAGAAGAATTCTGCAAATTTCTTTCTGCTTTTTTTCTGTGGCAATGCATAATGGAGTGTATCCGTCTGAATTTCTAGTGTCAAAAGGATAGCCTGCATTAATCAAAGTTTTTAATAGTTCAGGACTTTTTCTGTTTCTTACAATAAAATGTATAGGTGTATTACCATCGCTGTCAGAAATTGTTGTGTCCGAGCCTAAAACTTCCCGAATGATAACTATATCCTGGTCTAGAACAAGTGAAAGAGGTGTAATTCCGTTCTTGTCTCTAGAAAGAGGATTTCCGCCTGCCCTTCGAATCAATGCAATAATTTCTGGTTCGCATGTAAGGGCTGCTTCATGGTAACAGTTTCTACCGCTAAAGTCCTGAATCTGAGGGTTAGCGTTGTTTGCTATAAGAAGTTTTGTTACTTCAATATTCTTTGTTTTGATTGAATCCATCAAAACTGTTCTTCCAGATGTATCAGTTTTATTTGGATTTGCACCTTTTAATAGAAGAAGGTTAGCAATGTCTTGTTTTCCAACCAGGGCTGCTTCTGCAAGAGGTGATTTTCCGGAAACATTCTGAGCATCTATTTCTGCCCCTATGTTTACAAGTCTTGCAACTGATTTAGGATTTCCCCAGCGAACAGCGATGTGAAGGGCTGTGCTTCCAAGGTTATCCCGAGCGTTTACCTTGCAGCCATTGTTTACCAAAAGCTGAATAATTTCCGGTTCATCATTTTTAGCTGCACTAAAGAGAGGTGTTTCTCCGTTTGCGTTTCTTGCTTCTGTCTTTGACCCCTTTGTTATAAGTGCGGTTACAGCATTTTTAAGTCCCCATTCAGCCGCAAAATGAAGGGCTGTATTTCCACTTCCATCTGTCGCATTGATTGTTTTTGAAGTGATAAGCCAGTCCATAACACTTCCACCGTCGTAAAGAGCAAGGCTTAATGGAGATTTACTTCTATTATTTGTTGCAAAAATATCTGCGTTTTTAGCAAGAAGCAGTTCTCCTACTTTCTGGCGGTTTTTTAGAACAGTTAAGTAAAGAGCTGTATTTCCGTCTGCGTTTCTTGCGTTTACATTGTCAGTAATACTAATTATGTACTGAACTTTTGAAAGAGTAGCGTTGTGCTGAATGGCAACGATAAGAGGTGTGTTACCTTCTGAGTCAGTACTAGATATGTTAGAAGGGTTTACAATTGCTTTAAGAACTTTATCCGAAGAGTCAGAATCTTTAAGAGCAAGTGTTAAAGGAGTTGTTCCTTTTGTGTCTTTTGAATTTATGTCGGCACCGTGTTCTGCGTAGAATTTGATGTGGTCATCAACTTCATTTTCTATTGCAAGAGCAAGAGGTGTAACGCCATCTTTATTTCTTTCATTGATTTCAGCTCCTCCAGAAATTAAAACCTGAAGAATATCCAAAGGAACTTCTGTCATTGTTGCTGTGTGAAGGACTGTATCTCCGTACATGTCTTTTACAGTAAGGTCTGCTTTATAGGAAGTAAGAAGAGAGTAGATATCACTTCTTTTTTCTTCGGGAATAATAAGAAGAACAGGACTTTTTCCTAAATTATCGCGGGCATTTACATCTGCACCTGAGTTTAGAAGAAGTTTTGCAATTTCTGTATTTCCGTAGCGTACAGCTTCGTGTAAAGGGCTTGCTCCAGTTGAATCCTGAACATTTGTTTGAGCTTTTCCAGATAACAGGTATTTTACAACGTTCAGGTGCCCTTGAATCGAAGCAAGATGCAGAGGAGTCTGTCCGTCTTCAAATCTGTAGTCTAAATTGCGGTTTGCTATTGCTGTTTCAAAATAATCGTAATCAGATTTTACATGTTCTGCTCCACAAGAAATCAATGTAGCTGCAATTTCAACAGCTTTTTCATTGTTGAACATAGAATATGCGTAATCCAGAGGAGTTCGTCCGTCGCTGTCTTTTACTGAAAGAGGAATTGATTTTTTTGCGCACTGACTGATTGCTTTTGGATTTAATGTTTCAACGAAGTAGTGCACTATTGTTTTCTCTTTTTCGGTATCGCGAAGTTCACCAGTTTTTGTAGTAATAAAAATGTCGTAGTATTCATCGCTCTGACTGAAAGCAGAATCCATAGCGGTTAGTCCGCTTCCATCTCTTGCAAAAATATTGCAGCCAAAGTTTACAAGTTGACTTGCACTTTCTGTTGAACCGTTTTCAATTGCAACATGAAGAGGTGTCTGGCTGTTGTAATTTTTTAGATCCGGATCAGAACCGTTACACAAAAAGAATAGAACTAGAGTCGGGTCATTGATTTTAGCGGCCAGGTGAAGAGGTGTATTTCCTTCTTCATCAATTTCATTAATATCGTATTTTGAAATAAAGCAATCTTTAGCTTCCTGGATTTTACCCTGTTTTATAAGTTCAGTTACCGAAACTTTTTCTTCTTCTGTTGGAAGAGTCTGACATGCAAAAGAGAGTAAAGTTGAAATAATACATAAAGAACTGAAAATAATTTTTTTAGTCATAGATTCCTCTTATTATGAATATCGGAACCCAGAATTAAACATTTAGAAAAAAATCTTATTTGATTACATATTGAATGAGGAGAATTTGGAGTTCTTTAATATTTGATACTCCGAATTTTACAAATATGTCTGCCATATCTTTTTTTACGGTTGATTTGCTAATCATGAATTCCCGGCTTAATTCTTCATAATTACACTGACTTTTTAGATATTCCTTTAGTAAATTAGTCTGTCTTGAAGTAAGTCCCAGCCTTGCTAGCTCTAATTCACTTCCTGGTTCAGGGAGCTCTAAATTTGTCTTTATAACCTGTTTTGTCGGTATAAGGGGAATTAAAAGGGATTCAAGTTTTCTATAAATGGCAAGATAGAAAGAAAAGAAGAAAATTGAAATAAAAAGCTGCAACAGGGCAATCCATATCCATCTTGAAGAGTATTTTACATAACATTCATAAGCGTAAAAAAGACAGCCTATAAGCCAAATACCTGCAAATAAAGAGAATTTTTTTACTGCATGAGTTTTAAAAAATCCGTGGCAAAAGGCTAGAACTAAAAAACATAAATACAAAAATATTCCCAAAATAGGGTAGTTTGTAAGTGATGTTGTTATCCCCTGTACAAAAAAAACTGAACACTGAAGTTTATAATTCTGTGGGTTTATTATGGAAAAAATACAGAGTATTGCACAGGTAATATTGATTATAAAAACTGTAATTTCTGGTTTTGGAAAAATTACATAAGAGATAGGCGTGTGGTTATAACTCATTATGCTTGCAATTATAAGAACAAAAAAAGCAAAAATGCTCATGATTCTAGCTGATGTAAAAAACTTTTGTTTGTAGCACATAACGAACTGAATTGTAACGGTGCTTTCTGTAATTTGCAAATAAAAATTAATATTTTTTATAGGAAAATTTTCATTAAAAAAGCAATCTTCTAGTCTTTTTATACTATTTTTATTATATTTTTACTGAAAGAAATTTACTTTTCTATAGAGGAATAAAATGGCAAAAACTAAAACACCTATTACTTTGCTCTGCGGTTACCTTGGAGCAGGAAAGACAACTTTGTTGAATAAGGTTCTTACAAATCAGAAAGGATACAAGGTTGCTGTTATTGTAAACGATATCGGTGAAATAAACGTTGATGAAAAACTTATCGCCAAAGACGCAAATATTACTGATACTTCTAGTATTATTGGACTTCAGAACGGTTGTATTTGTTGTACTTTAAAGAGTGACTTAGTTCAGCAGATTGAAAACCTCATTAAATCTAAAAAATATGATTACATTTTGATTGAAGCATCTGGTGTTTGTGAACCTATGCCAATTGCACAGGCAATTATGCAGATAGACAACGGAAAACTGGATAATGTTGTGTCTGTTGTAGATGCTAAACGTCTTGTAGATGAATTTGCCGGCGGTGATCAGCTTCTTAATAAGAATATGGGTGAAGAAGATATTGAATCATTGCTTGTTCAGCAGATAGAATTCTGTTCTACTCTTATTGTAAACAAAAAAGACCTTGTTTCAGCAGATGAAATGAAAAAAGTTCAGGCTGTTGTAAAGGCTTTACAGCCACATGTAAAAGTTATCGAAGCAGAACAGGGTAATGTTGATGTAGATGATATCCTTTCTACAGACCGTTTTGAATTTGATACAGTATTTGAAAGCGCAGCCTGGGTTCAGCATCTTGAAAATATGGAAGAAGATGACGACGATGATGAGCATGAAGAAGGTCATCACCATCACGGGCATGGACATGACGATGATGAACATGAAGAAGGACACCATCACCATGGACACGATCACGATGAAGAAGATGAACATAATCCAGCTCATGGAGAGCCAGGACATAAATGTGATGGTCATTGTCACCATCATCACCAACATAATCATGAAGGTGCAGATGAAGACGAATACGGAATTGGTAACTTTGTTTACTATCGCCGTCGTCCATTCAATCGAGAAAAACTTGAAGAATACGCCGGTCGCTGGCCAAGAAATATTATTCGTTGTAAGGGTGTTATATACTTTAGCGATGAAGAAGATATGGCCTATGTATTTGAAACTTCTGGCCGTCAGATTCAGGCAGGAGCTTCTGGTCGCTGGCTTGCTTCATGCTCAAAGGCAGAACAGGAAGAAATTCTTGCACAGGAACCAAAACTTCGCGATGAGTGGGACGAAAAAGTCGGTGACCGCATGATTAAACTTTGCATAATTGGTCAGAAATTAGACAAAAAGCAAATTTCAGCTGATTTAGACGCCTTGCTTGACTAAAAAAATAAAATTCATTTAAATACATTACGCCTTGCGGGTATAAACGCTAAAAGTTATTACCGCAAGGCTTTTTTTTCACTTTTTTTTTCAGAGGTTATTATGTCAGAAGTAAAAGTAGCATCGGCAGAGAATAAAATGGGAACTATGCCGATGATTCCTCTTATCATCAATATGGCTCTTCCAATTATGATTTCAATGTTGGTTATGGCTCTCTACAATATTGTAGACAGTATTTTTGTTGCAAAAATAAATGAAGAAGCTCTTACAGCGGTTTCACTTGCATTTCCAATACAGAATCTTATGGTTTCTTTTGCAATAGGAACAAGCGTTGGTGTAAATTCATTCCTTTCCCGCAAATTAGGTCAGAAAGATCAGGAAGATGTAAACCGTTCTGCCATGAACGGAATCTTTTTAGCTATCCTTACTTATCTTGTTTTTGCAATTGCAGGAAGATTTGTAATTCCTCCTTATCTTAGATCACAGACTGCAAATCCTTTAATCATCGAGTATGGTGAACAGTATCTTTCAATTATACTTGTTTTGGGTTTGGGCATGTTTATGGGAGGTATGAGTGACCGTCTTCTGCAGGCTACAGGAAGGACATCCCTTTCTATGTTGTCTCAGATTTGTGGTGCTGTATTCAATATAGCTTTTGATCCACTTTTTATCTTCGGTATCGGTCCTTTTCCTGAATTAGGAATCAGGGGGGCTGCTTTAGCAACTGTTTTAGGGCAGCTTTTTGGCCTTGTTGTATCTATTTTTCTAAATATTAAAAAGAATCATGATATTGTTTTTAAGCTAAAGAATATTATTCCTAGTGCAAGAATTATTGCGGCTATATACAAAGTTGCAGTTCCTTCCATATTAATGACTTCTATTACTTCTGTAATTACATATTTTATGAATTTAATTTTAGGTCAATTCTCTGACACTGCGATAACGGTATATGGGGTATATTTTAAGCTTAATAGTTTTATTTTTATGCCTGTCTTTGGTTTGTGTAATGGAATTGTTCCTATTATCGCTTACAATTACGGGGCACAAAAACATAGAAGAATAACAAATGCTATTAGAGGAGGGGTTGCTGGTTCTGTTATTCTTATGACTATGGGATTCCTTTTGTTTGAAATTATACCTGGTCAGCTTTTTGATTTGTTTAATGCAAGTGAGTCTATGCGTTCCATGGGAATCGTAGCTCTTCGGCTTATTGCGCCAAGTTTTCTAGGAGCAGCCTTTGCAATAACTTTATCCTCTGTTTTTCAGGCTTTCGGCAGTGCAATTTACAGTATGATTGTATCTTTTGCCCGGCAGATAGTTGTTTTTTTACCAGCTGCTTACCTTTTGTCAAAATTGGGTAATGTAAATTATGTATGGTTATGTTTTATCATTGCAGAAGTGATGTCTGTGGCCCTTTCATTATTCTTTATGCGTCGAATATATATTAAGAAAATTAAGAATATTCCCTATGAAAACTGATTTATAAAAATTGCATAAATATAAAAAAAACATGGATAAATATTCTGTCCTCTGAATAAATATTCAGGGGATTTTTTTTTATTGAAAAAAAACGCTTTATCTAGTGTTTTTAGCCCTGTTTCGCCCTAAAAATACACTATTTTTGGAGCAAAAAAAAATTAAATTATTGTTTTTTGATTTCAATTCGAGTAATATTAAATTGTTGGATACAGAATTTTTATAATAAAGAGGTAAAGATATGATTCAGAAAGACGAATGGAACGGTTTTGCCGGTCGTTTGTGGAAAGAAGAAGTTAACGTTCGTGACTTCATTCAGAACAACTACACTCCTTATGACGGAGACGAAAAATTTCTTGCAGGCCCAACAGCCGCTACAAAGAAATTATTCGATGAACTTCAGAAATTACAGAAAGAAGAACATAATAAAGTTTCTGTTGGTAAAGACGGAAAAGAAAGAACTGGTGTTCTCGATATGGACACAAAGATTGTAACTGGTCTTACAGCTCACGCTGCTGGTTACATCTGCCCAGAAGGAAAGGATCTTGAAAAGGTAGTTGGTCTTCAGACTGATAAACCTCTTAAGAGAGCTTTTATGCCTTTTGGTGGAATCCGTATGGCAGAACAGTCTTGCGAAATGTACGGTTATGAACCAGATCCAGAACTTCACAAGATTTTTACAGAATACCACAAGACTCACTCAGACGCAGTTTTCCAGATTTACACTCCAGAAATCCGCAAAGCTCGTTCTTCACACATCTTGACTGGTTTGCCTGATACATACGGTCGTGGTCGTATCGTTGGTGACTACCGCCGTATCGCTCTTTACGGTATCGACGCTCTTATCGCTTACAAACAGGCTGATCTTGCTAACATCGGCGACGGAACAATGACAGAAGACGTATGTCGTCTCCGCGAAGAAGTTGCTGAACAGATTAAGGCTCTCAAGGGCATCAAAGAAATGGCTAAAATCTACGGATTCGACATTTCTAAACCAGCTAAGGACGCTAAAGAAGCTGTTCAGTGGCTCTACTTTGGTTACCTCGCAGCTATCAAGACACAGAACGGTGCAGCTATGTCTGTAGGTCGTGTATCTACATTCCTTGACATCTACATCGAACGCGATATCAAAGCTGGAAAGCTTACAGAAGACGAAGCACAGGAACTCATTGACCACTTGGTAATGAAGCTCCGCATGGTTCGCTTTGCTCGTATCGAATCTTACAACCAGCTCTTCTCTGGTGACCCAATCTGGGCTACTCTTGAAGTAGGTGGTCTTGGACAGGACGGACGTTCACAGGTAACAAAGAACGACTTCCGCTTCCTCCATACACTTGAAAACATGGGACCTTCTCCAGAACCTAACCTTACAATCTTGTACTCAAAGAGACTCCCAGAAAACTTCCGCAAGTACTGTGCTCACATTTCTATTGATACTTCTTCAGTTCAGTATGAAAACGATGACGTTATGCGCCCAATCTGGGGTGATGACTACTCAATCTGCTGTTGTGTATCTGCAACTCAGACTGGTAAAGAAATGCAGTTCTTCGGTGCACGCGCTAACCTTGCTAAAGCTTTGCTTTACGCTATCAACGGTGGTCGTGATGAAGAAGCTGGTCTTACACCAGGTGTACAGGTTGGTCCAGAACTTGCACCAATCACTTCTGAATACCTTGACTACGACGAAGTTGTACGCAAGTACGATGTAATGCTTGAATGGCTTGTAGACTTGTATGTAAATACATTGAACGCAATCCACTACATGCACGATAAATACTACTACGAAGCAGCAGAACTTGCTCTTGAAGATACAAATGTTAAACGTACATTTGCTACTGGTATCGCAGGTTTCTCTCACGTTGTAGACTCACTTTCTGCTATCAAATATGCAAAAGTTAAGGTTATCCGTGGTGATGTAGAAGTTAAGAACAAGAAGACTGGTGAAGTTGTAGAAGTTGTTAAGAATCTTGCTAAGGGATTCGAAGTTGAAGGTGACTTCCCACGCTATGGTCAGGATGATGATCGTGCTGACGATATCGCTGTATGGCTCCTTAAGACATTCATGACTAAGATTAAGAAGCACCCAACATACCGCAATGCTGAACCATCTACTTCTATCCTTACAATTACTTCTAACGTTGTATACGGTAAGGCTACAGGTGCTCTTCCTAACGGTCGTGCAGCTCACGCTCCATTCTCACCAGGAGCTAACCCATCTTACGGTGCAGAAACAAAGGGTCTTATCAAGTCTTTGAACTCTGTTGCAAAGCTTCCTTATCACTATGCTTTGGACGGTATTTCAAATACTCAGACAATCAACCCTTCTGCTTTGGGACATGCTAAGGCTGAACAGGTTGAAAACCTTGTAAACATCCTTGATGGTTACTTTGATATGAGTCCAGAAAGCGGACACACAGGTGCTCACCACTTGAACGTAAACGTATTCGGTGTTGAAAAACTTAAGGATTGTCAGGCTCATCCAGACAAGCCAGAATATGCTAACTTCACTGTTCGTGTATCTGGTTATGCTGTACGCTTCATCAACCTTACAAAGGAACAGCAGGACGACGTTATCGCTCGTACTTGTCACGCTTCTCTGTAGTTTGCATCGAGTTTGCGAAAGTAAACTCATGTGGCGAACAAGTAATCGTATATAAACATTTAGCATATAGTTAAATGGAAAGCCCGTTGAAAAATCAGCGGGCTTTTTTTTGTTGTGAAATATTAAATCTCAATTTATAATAGATTTATGGAATCGAGTGAAAACCCTATATTTGGGCGCAAAGTGTTTTTTTTAAATCCTTCTCTAAATATAAGGAACGTAGTTGTTGAACGTTTGCGTTCCCTTGAGTATGAAGTCTACACTATGGAATCATACAAAGAAGCTAAGGCTGTTTTACGCGAAAATGAACACGCAATATGTTTTATTAATATTGACGATTCCCTTTCAATGAAAGAATGGTTCAATTTTGTAAAGTCCTTTGAATTTGACGATTCTCTTTCAACTGTTTTTCTTGGAGTTATTTCTGCAAAAGCAAATATCGTAGAAAAAGAGCAGTTTATTATGAAAACAAAATTACCCGGTGGATTTATTGATTTAAATAAACCTATAGCCGAGGTATTTTTAACAATACAAAAAATATTAGACTTAAACGGATCTAAAGGCCGGCGAAAATATGTTCGTTTGGATTATCGCGGTTCTAATGAACTCACTGCGAACTGCTTGGTGAATCAGAGGCTTGTAGATTTGGTCTTAAACGACTTGAGTTCTTGTGGTTTTGCAGCAAGAGTTAAATCTTCAATGGCTTCTCTTTTTGTAAAAGATTGTGATTATGTAATTACCCTTCATTTGCTTAGAAAAGACCTTGTTGTAAAGTCTAAAGTTTTTGCAATTAAGCCAATTGAAAACGAAGTTATAATCGTATTTATTCTTGATGAAAGCATTCCTTATACTATTAACGAAGAAATCAGGCAGTTCGTATTTAGAACATTGCAGGAAAGAATGGATGAACATTTAAAATCCTCTATGAAAGACTACACTGATTATAAACAAGATATTAAGGTTCCTGAAGAAAATAAAGAAAAGCTTTTGTCTTTAGACGATATCAAATTCGATGAATTGTCTGACCTTGAAGAGCCATGATTTTTAATTTTCCACTGATTGAGAAAAGCTTGTATTTGTGATAATGTAATTTACTTATATCACAATTAGTGTCGCAATCCGGCGGCATGAGGAAATTACAAATGGCAAACGAAAAAGATACACATGCGTGTACATTGGACAAAATCATTTCGCTCTGTAAGAGACGTGGTTTTGTTTATCAGGCTTCAGAAATTTACGGTGGACAGGCAGGTGCCTGGGATTACGGTCCTTTAGGCGTAGATTTTAAGCGTAACATTCAGAATGCATGGTGGCATTACATGACTCAGCTTCATGATGATGTTGTCGGTTTGGATTCAGCAATTTTCCAGCACCACACAACATGGAAAGCATCTGGTCATGTTGATCACTTTTCAGACCCAATGGTTGACTGTCTTGAATGTAATGCTCGTCACAGAGCCGATAAACTCATCGAAGACTTTGTAGCTGCACATCCAGATGTAAACCCTGGAAAACCTGTAGATACAATGACTCATGAAGAAATGAAGGCATTTATTGATGCTAATATCAATTGTCCTACATGTGGATCAAAAAATAAAAAGTATACTGCAGTTCGTGAATTCAATCTTATGTTTAAGACTTATCAGGGTCCTATCGCTGATGAAAGTCATCTTATCTACCTTCGCCCAGAAACTTGTCAGGGTATTTTTACAGATTTTAAGAATATCGTTCAGTCTAACAGAATGAAGATTCCTTTTGGTGTTGCTCAGGTTGGTAAATCTTTCCGAAATGAAATCATTTTTAAGAACTTTATTTTCCGTACATGTGAATTTGAACAGATGGAAATGGAATATTTCTGTAAGCCAGGAACAGAAGATGAAACTTTTGAACGCTGGAGAAATGAAAGATGGTCATTCTACACAAAATACGGTATTCCTGAAAAGCAGCTTAAGTGGCATCATCACGATAAACTTGCTCACTACGCAAAGGATGCTTACGATATTACATATAACTTCCCAATTGGTTTTGAAGAAGTTGAAGGTATTCATAGCCGAACAGATTTCGACCTTTCTCAGCATATTGCATATTCTAAAAAAGATCTTACATATATGGATCAGGAAGATGGAAATAAAAAGTATGTACCATATGTAGTAGAAACTTCAGCTGGTTTGAACCGCAACTTCCTTATGTTCCTTTGTGAAGCATATGAAGAAGAAAATGTTGGAACTGATGGAAAAGAGGACTACAGAACTGTTCTTCATCTTCATCCAAAACTCGCTCCAATCACAGTAGCTGTTCTTCCATTGATGAAGAAAGATGGATTGGCAGAAAAGGCAAAAGAAATCCAGCATATGCTCAAGGAAGATTTCGTAACTGACTTTGATGTAAGTGGTACAGTTGGTAAACGCTATCGTCGTCAGGATGAAGTAGGAACTCCTTTCTGTGTAACTGTTGACTATGATACAATTAATGAAAAGAAGGATGATGGTTCTGCAAACGAATTGTTCAATACAGTAACAGTTCGCTTCCGTGATTCAATGGCACAGGAACGCGTTTCTTTGGACGACCTTGTTCCATTTATTCAAAAAGCAATTAAAAACTACAAACCTGTAGAACGTTAATCTAAATAGAGGCGATTTGGCGGTTAAAGTTTGTCTTTAACCGTCACTTTTTTGTTTATGGAATTTATAAGATTAGGTAAATCTAATTTAATGATTAGCCGCGTTGCAATGGGAGCTATGAGTCTTTCTAAAATGAAGGATGCCGAATCAGCTGCTGCTCTTGTGCGTCTGGCTTATACGAATGGTATTAATTTTTTTGATACATCCCGCACAACACCTGATTGCGAAGTACTATTAGGTGATGCAATTGGTGACATAAGATCTAGCGTTGTAGTTGCTACTAAGACTAACGCCCAAAGTGGTGCAGAAGTTTTGAGCGATGTTGAAACCAGCTTGAATGTTATGCACACCGATTATATTGAGTTATATCAGTATGAATCGGACGGCTTTGTTCCTCAGTTGAATGCTTCTGATGGAATATATAATGCTCTTAAAAATCTTAAAGAAAACGGAAAGATTAAGGCCATAGGTTTTGCAACTCAGGATTTGGATGCAGCAGAAAATGCTGTACGAAGCGGCTATTATGACACTCTTCAGTTTCCTTTTAGTATGCTTAGTCCTGATGATACAAGAGCATTGGTAAAGTTGTGTGAAGAAAATGATGTTGGTTTTATTGCCATGCAGCCTCTTTGTGGAGGTCTCGTTTCTAATATTCCTTTGGCATTTGGATTTTTACACCAGTATGAAAATGTAATACCTTTGTGGGGGGTAGAAAGCGAAGAAGAACTTAATCAGGTTCTTTACTTTAACGAACATCCTCCTGTAATTGATGAAAAATTTCAAGAAGATGTAGAACACTTACGGCAATTCTTTAATTAGACTTAGGCGAATTCGCTTAAGTCTACGGATGAAAATCCTCCGCTTTCTTCTTTTTCTTCTTCTTTTGCAGATTCCAGTGCCTTTTCGAGTTTTCGCATTTCGTGGGCCTGGTCCATTTGTTTCTGCACATCTTCTTGTTCTTCTTTCGTTAGAACTCTTACAATTTTGTTTGAAGTTTCATCTGTCTGAATAGAAATTATTCCACCGTTTGCATCTCTTTCTGTGGCCAGTTGAACAATAGGATTTTTTGGGTTGTTAGGTGAAACATCTGTAACAATTCCTATTTTTCCGTTCTGTAGGAAAACAAAAGCACCAATAGGGTAAAGGCTAAGGCTAAACAGAAGAGCCTTTATAACAGTAGGATCGTACTGGCTGTTTTGATTTTTAAGCATTTCAACCATAGCGTCAAAAGTTGAGCGTTCTGTTTTATATTCACGTGGGGCTGTAATTGCTTCAAAAGAGCATGCAACTGAAATTATTTTTGAGTAAGAAGAAATTTTTGCACCAGTTAGATGTCTAGGGTATCCCATGCCGTTTTCTTTTTCATGGTGTTCAAGAACTCCAAGCTGAATACTTAATGGAAATTCAAGTTCCTTTAGAATATTAAAGCCTAAAATTGGATGAGTGGTAATGCGGGCTTTTTCGGCAGGAGAAAGGCTTCTGTCTGTTAGATATAGTTGTGGTGGCAGACGAAGCATGCCTATTTCGTGAAGAATACTAGTAATTCCTAATTCAATCAATTTTGAAAGAGCCATGTGGAGTTCAATTCCAATCGTTATTGCCAGAACTGTAGAGCGCATAGAATGAATTACCAGAAAGTTTTTGTTTCGTGATTCTGCAGAAGGGGTAATTCTAAGAACATATCTTTTATTGTCTTTGATAAAAATACACAAGTCTTTAACTGTGTCTGAAAGTTCCTGAAAATTGATTTTTTTATGGGTTGCATAGTGTGTATAAACTGAATTTATGTAATTCATGTATTCAGTGTAAACTTTTTGTACAGAGGCCATTTTGGAACGTTCAGTATTCATAAAGTTTGCACTTTTAGCATCTTTTAGGGCTTGTTTTACAGAACTACTGATATTTTCCTTGTTTTCATCTTCTTTATTATCTTTTGCGGTTTTTTGTGGAATTCCTATGTCTCCACCAAGACTGATTGATTCATCAGAAAAACCTTCTGTGAACTGCCATTCTTCAAGAAGCTTTATAAGCTGGTCAGTTACCGAAACTGTTTTTGGAAGCAAGAGAAAATTTTTATCCAGCATTAAATCAGATTTAAATGAAATATCATTCTGTAATGTATCAAACTTTACTGTGCCCATTATACTACCCCAATATCTTTATCGGTGTTAAATAAAAAAAACTTGAAAAATCTCACACATTTTTCAAGTTTTTTAGGAAAGCACAAGTTTTACAGGCGTCTGGATGTCGATAAACCGTCCGTATTGTTGCGACATTTTAAATATCGGTTCGTGAAATTCAAACTTTAGGACAATTTTGATTTATTTAAAAGATTTTTTACAGATGATACTTCTATTCCAGGAATTTTTATTCCTTTTGCAGAAAGACTGTAAACTTTGACATCAGGTACTTCTGCAATTCTGCTTTCAAACCACCAGGCAAACATTTTCATTTTTTTATCAGTTAATATTGGTTTACCGTCGTAGTCCTGTGCAAGGGTAACGTTTCCATTGAATAAAAGTGGTAGACTTTTTGTTTCTGCAGTAGAATTTTTTAAAGATGAGCGGTGAATACTTTCTTCAAAAGTGCTTCCTTTAATATGAGTTTGTTTTTCTGGAAATGCAAAATCAAGTCCAGCTGTGTATATTTCTTTTGCCCCTGAATAGATACAAAAGTTGAAAGCCGAACTTGCAACAGAACCTCCAGAACCTAAATTTCCCTTTTCTATGGAAGAGTATTCTTTTGCCATAGGAACTTGGGAATCGCAAAGTAAAATTTCTTTGCATTTGAATCTGAATACGGCTGGGTAGGCGGCAATTTCAGTTATTAAAGTGGAAGAAGGAGAAGCAAGTCCTGCTATATGCCTGTAAGCCCAGTACTGAGGATCTGTTAATATAATAAAATCTGGTTCTACTTTTTGTCTCAAACAGGCTTTTAAAGCGGTGTCTACGCAGATTATTTTACATCTTTCTTTTATTTCTTCTAAATGTGGAAGAATTTCTTCTAGCGTAGGACCTGCGGCTAAAAGTAAAAATGGAAGATCTTTGAATCTGTCTTTCAGGCAGTTTACGCCTCTTAAGCTATTTATTAGGGGGGCATTTTTTCTGCAGTTATTTCTCCAGAGTTTTTCGAATTTTTTAAGGGTTGCCTGATTTATTTTTTCCTTAGCCTTATTTCTTTCTATTAATTCGTGTACAGAAGAAAAATACTTTTCTGCATGGATTTCGTGAGCTTTAACAGAAATAAAAAGAGTTTTTTCCAAAGAATTCTGATTTATAAGAGGCATCAGCTGGTCTGGTGGGCAAGAAACAGCAAGAATAAGCTTTGGACATGAAAAAACTTTTTCAAAATCTAGAAATAAAAGAGCTGCAAGAAAATGATTGGGATCTGGTTCTACAAGTATAAATTGTTTTTCAGGGAAGTTTTTTGCAGCTTCAAGAAAAGTGTAACCCAAACCCATTCCCATGAAAACAATTGCATCCGATGATTCTATCTGATCTTTCTGCTTGAGAAGTAGGTTTTGGCTTTCTTTTATGGGGTTGTAGGCAGAATGTAGTTTTATGCCTTTTTCTTCTACTGTTACTTCATTTGTTTTCGAAGGTATAATTTTCCAAAAAGGATACAAATCTTTTTCTTTTGGACTTCCTTCCAGCTTTGAAAATCCTTGAATCGCTTCCTGAAGAAGGTTAAAGAGTGAGGGAAATCTTTTTTCAAATAGAGAAATGTTTTTATTCCAGATTGAGTTCAATTAACATGTTCTCCGTAATCGGAGTTCCTGCTTCGGGACTTTGACTCTTAACCCAGCCGGATCCGTTTATTTTTATTTCAATATCTGAGCGGTTGAAGAGCGGTAAAAGTTCTCTCATTGACATACCTGTAAAATCAGGAACTTCATTTTTTATAATCAAAGGTTTTGAACTTGAAATAGTAATCTTTCCATTGTGTTCAAGGGAAGCGGCATCCCCTCTGCTCATTCCTAAATGGTCAATTATCACATCTGCAGCTTTTGCAATAACAGGGGCTACAATTCTTCCGGCGTAGGTTTCACCCTTTGCTTTTACAACAACTATGTAAAGAATTATCTGAGGCTCTTCTATTGGGAAAATAGCCATACAGTTAGAAAGAAAGTCTGTGGTAGAATAACCACCGTTCTTGTCTGCCATTTGAGCAGTTCCTGTTTTTACACCAATGGAAATATCATGTAAGCGGGCTCTACTACCTGTTCCCGATGTTGCAGTCGTTTCCATACAGCTTAAGAGGTAATCTGCGGTTGATTCTTTGAATACTGGTTCCAGATTAAAAGGTTTGTGCTCGTAATAAATGGTTCCATCCTTGTTTGTGATTCTTTTTACTACTGCGGGTTTTACAGGAACCCCCTTGTTAGCAAGAGAAGATGCTGCCTGAATCATTTGCAGGGCTGAAACACTTATTTCTTGTCCCATTGCGATTGTTGGCTTTGAGCGGGCTGACCAGAGTCTAGAGTTTACATCTTTAACGGAACCGCTTGTTTCTCCAGGAAGTTCAATACCTGTTCTCTGACCAAAGCCTAAACGGCGAACCATTTGCATGAAATTTTCATCTGTTGTTCTGCTTGCAATCTGAGCCAAGGCATCATTACAAGAATATTTTAAGGCTTCCCTAGGTGTAAGCCATCCATGGTGTTCAAGACATTTGATTCTGATGGTTTCGCCGCCTCGTATTCGGTGTTCAAAAACTCCATCACAAAGGAAGGAATCGCTTGCTTTTATGAGGCCTGCGTCATACATTGAAGCAACTGTAAAAATTTTAAAAACGGAACCAGGTTCGTAGGCTGTCATAGCAGGACGGTCTATAGTTTGTTCTATATTTGCGTAGTTGTATTCATTTAGATTTACAGAAGGTAAACTGATGTAAGAAAGTATTTCACCGCTGCTTACATCTGAAGCTAAGAGCATCATACTTTCAGCCTGTGTTGTATTCATAGTTTCACGGGCTATTTCTTCAAGCTTATACTGAAGGTTTGCATCAATTGTAAGGTAAATATTTTTTTCGGGCTGTGCTTTTTTATCGCCCTCTGTGTTTACCGGTTGTAAAAAATCCTGCATAGAATATTCAATTCCGGCAAGCCCCTTTCCTTCTTCTCCCATGTAGCCAATCAGCTGACTGGCAAGGGCGTTTTCCGGATATACTCGGCCTGGAATGCGGTCGAAGGTTACGAACATATAATTGTTTTCATCTGTGATTTTCTTAAGTTCTGTGTAAACGGTCTGATCTACCTTTTTTTTAAGATAAACAAAACTTGCTTTGTCGGCCTGGTTCAAAATTGCAAGAATTTCCTGGCTCTTCATGCCCAAAGAGTCGGCAATGTCATTTGCAAATTTTTCGGGATTTTTTACAAGGTGAGGTGTGACTCCGACATGGTAAAAATTAGTTTGCACAGCAAGAGGTTTTCCGTTTCTGTCAACGATAGAACCTCTTTCTGATTGTGTAATAGTGGCAGTGATTTTGTTCATAGGGGTAAAGGCGAGAAGGGCATATTTAGAAAAAACGTATGCAAAAGCTCCTAGTGTAAAAACTAGGATTGTAATTAATGCAGGTTTTTTGAAAAAATCATTCATTGCACAGAACCTTTCCCGTTATGTTTTTTACGGAAACAAAACCATAGTCCCTTGAATCAATAGAATCTGAAGGGTTGTCTCCAAGAGCAAGCACATAGCCTTCAGGAATCTTTGAATAGGTTTTCATTTTTGCATATTGTTGGGCAGATAATTCAACATAATGCTTGTTTACTTTTAAACTATAACCCGAATCGGTCGAAAAATCCAGTGTATCGCCAGCAATACCTGCACATCGTTTAACAACTATTTTATTGTCATGTAAGTAAATAACTATGTCGTTTCTATCTGGTTCGGACCATTGAATAAAAAAAGTTGTGCGAAATGGTTTGGGGATTCCGTAGGCAAGTTTAAAAACGATTACAGACTCTCCATTATTAAGGGTGGGTTCCATGGAATGGCCGGAAATGCTCAAAAAATCGATTACAAAGAGTTTTAGAATAAGGCCAATAATGACACCTAAAGGCAAACATAGCCAAAAAAAATCTTTTTTTACTTTTCTATTCATACTTTATGGTTGCCTCTTATTTGAAATATATTCTAATATGCTAAACTTTTTCTGTCGATACAGTAAGTATGGAAATAGTAAGTTACGTTGGTTATGATGAATCTCATGCTTTTGATGTAAATGGAATTATTTCTTCTATTAAAAATAAATTTCATTCGTCAAATAGAAGGCACGAAAAAAGAATAAATGAATATAAGAGTGAAGGCTCTTTTCCTGAAATTGATTTTTCTGGAGTAAGGAGTATTTGTAAAAGCACAGGACAATCTTTGACGTTCTTATGGGAAAATAAAATTATTTGTGCTTACGCTTTTGCTTTTCTTCTTTCCCTTGCCTTAATTATTAAGCTTTCTTTTTCAATTTATACATATACGCAAACTTTTCCATCTAGAATTGTTCTAAAAGATTCTTATGATTCAGAACTCGAACTTTTAAATAAAGCGATGACATCTTTCGCTCTTGAAGAAGGTAACGATTATACTTCTGAAGGCGATTTAATCGGGGTAAATAAGATTTCTGCTAAGGATATGGAAAAACTTTTCCAGCAGCCAGTAACTTTTCAAACTTATAAGGTTCAGTCCGGGGATACTATTAGCGGTATTACAAAGAAGTTTGGGCTAAATAATATTTCAACTTTGATTGCTGTAAATGATATCGGAAATGTAAGAACCCTGTGTGCCGGCCAGAAGTTAAAAATTCCTTCGATTGATGGGCTTTATTACACTGTTCAGTCAGGTAATTCTCTGGCAGGGCTTTCTTCTAAATTCAATATTTCAATGGAAGATCTGCTGGATGTAAACGAATTGGATTCAGCCATTCTTTCTGTAGGACAGAGGCTTTTTATTCCTGGTGCTAAAATGGACAGCCGTCAGCTGCAACAGGCTATGGGAGAATTGTTTAAATGCCCAATCGTTGGAAAATATAGAATTTCAAGTTATTTTGGGCCAAGAAAAGATCCGTTTACAGGTGCCCGTTCAAATCATACAGGGGTGGATTATGCATGTCCTACAGGTACTCCGATTATTGCTTCTTCTTCTGGTACTGTAGCTTTTACAGGTGTAAGTCCTGTTTTTGGAAATTATGTAATTATTCGACATTCAAATGGTTATCAGACTCTTTATGGTCATATGTCAAAAATACTAACTAGAAAAGGTCAGTGGGTTAGCCAGGGAACTAGAATAGGACTTGTTGGTTCAACTGGTTATTCAACAGGGCCTCATCTTCATTTTACAGTATTTAAAAACGGAAAACTTGTAGATCCTTTAAGTCTTGCAAAATAAATTGGAGCGGAAAATGGTTTGTAGTGGTTGCGGTAGAAATCTTGAAAAGGAATTTGTTTATTGTCCCTGGTGTGGAGAAAGAAAAAGTTTTCATAATCAGGAATACTTTGATATTATTTATGATAGATATTCGGAATTAAATAGAGAAAAAAGACAGAAACAGTTCAGGGCAATCGAAAAACGCCTTAATGAACTGGAGGATGAATTGAACGTCCTTGTTGTAAGTGCGGAGTTGCATAAATGAATATAAAATTAAAAAGGCTTTTTGTTATTTTAACTCTATCATTTTCAATTTCGGCTCTTTATGCTGGAATCCGATTTGGTGATGCTGAAATAAATGAAAAGGATGAAATAGTTTATACTATTAGCCACAAACTTCCCGGCACTATTTCATATTCTTCACTTTTTACAGCTTCAATAAAAAATGGAGTTTTAGCTTCAGAGCCAAAAATGATTACTTGCTTTCCTGAAAAAATGGAAATGCTTTCCGATGGTCACTTCTTACAGATTCGAAACCGATATGGTACAGCATGGCTTAACACTCAGACTAAAGAAGTGAACTGGAAAAAATATACATCTTCTATTCCTCTTAATTCAATGCGTCTTGCTCCTATGAGTGTAAGTCCTGACGGAAAATGGCTCTGTTATTCTGAAAAAACTGGTTACGCCAGTGGAAAACTCATTCTTGAAAGTGTAGAAAAAAACAAGAGAATCGTAATAGACGAAAAATCAAGTTTCAGTTATGAAAATGTACCCGTAAAATGGCTTAGTGACAGTTCTGTTTTTGTTTATGCAAAAGAAGGTGTAATTTACTTCTGTAATCCAGATGCTATGGTTCGTGGTGTTGAAGTTGCAGAAGAATATCGTCAGATAGGTCCTGGAACTATAAATGCTGTAAACTGGGCTGACGGAAAATATTTAATCTATATTGATAGAGATTTGGTTTACCGAATCAATGCAAAAGAACTTTATACTTTAGGGCTCTATTCCAATGTAATCGGAAAGGGGACTGCAATCGGACGCTTACCAAGTGCTTTTATTTCAAGCCGGGATACCTTTAGCGTAAATGATGAAGTTTCTGCTTTTGTTTTTATTCAAAATGGAAAAACATTCACATATTATGGGATAAACAGCAAAAATTACGATTATTTTGATGTAATTTATTCAGGTCCATTTTTTGATTTAAAATCATCACTGCTTGAAGCTCAAATCATGTGGACTCAAAACCAGACTCCTTTTATTTGGACAAGAAGTTTGCCTTACAATAGTGATAAAATTGTTTCCTCTGTTTACCGCCTGGATCAGAAACTAACAAAAATTATCGAAATTGAAGATTCTGGTCTTCCAATTCTTTCTAAGGATAAGGCAAAGTGTGCTTTCAGTTCTGGAACAACTGTTCATATTTACAATACAACTACCTGGAAAAAGATTTCTGACCTTACAGGTGAACATGTTTATTCTATCGCCTGGTATGATTTGAATACTCTTTACATAGGAGGCTCCCGTTCTATTCGTAAGTGGAATATCTACGAAAGTTATTCTGATGCAATCATGGCTTCTTCTGCAGAAAATGGATATTGGGATGGAGCTTCTGGCCGAGTTGTTGCTGAAAGTGGAAACGGTTATGCCTACGCTTATACTCCTTCTAGCCGCACATGGAAGTCTATGGGTATTCAGGAAAAGCATGTTGATATTTCTCGAAATGGAAGATACAGGCTTTTTTGCGGAGATACGCCTAATAAAAACTATGAAAATGCTTTGTACATTAGAACTCTTGCAGGAAAGGCTATTACGAATCCTGTGTATGCGGAAAGTATAAAGAAAATTGATGAAAAGAAAAAAGTGGCTTTTGTTTTTGACGCATATGACAATGCAGATGGGCTTACTCGAATACTCTATGAAATGGGCCTTTATAATGTTTCTGGAACTTTTTTTGTAAATGGTGAATTTATCCGTAGATATCCAAATGAAACTAGGCAGATTTCTGTATCTAAAAATGAAGTTGCCTCTATGTTCTTTTCGTCCAGCCAGATTAATCAAAAGGGTTTTGTAACTGATGAAGATTTTATCCGTCGAGGTCTTGCCCGTAATGAAGATGAATATTATGCATGTACTTCAAAAGAACTTTCTCTGTTATGGCATGACCCTGTTTATGAAGGTGGCGAAAAAATAATAGAAGCAGGAAATAATGCCGGTTATACTTATGTCAAACCTTTCCTTGGGGTAAGAGATTCAACTTCATTTGAAGATGCGATTTATGGAAGGGGTAAATATGTAAATGCCTCTGAGATAATCGATATTTATATGAGGTATTTAAAATCCAATGGGGGAGGGCTGCTTCCTGTAACAGTAGGAATTTCAAGTGGAACAAGGGAAAATTACCTTTATGATAATCTTGATTTGCTTTTAAGTGCAATTTTGGATTCTGGTTTTGATATTGTTCCACTGCGTTACATTGTTGAAAACTAACGGATTGTCAATGCTGCAAAAAAATCTGCAGCAGAAAGCCAGAAATTAACGGTTTCTTCATTTCTATCGCTTACAAGGGGAATGCGTTCTAAAAGGTGTTCCCCTAAATAATATTCAATAGCTCCGTATTCCTGTCCTGCTTTTACAGGGCCTTTTAAAATCCGTGGTAACACGAGATTTATATTAACTTCTTCCAATGCATTTTCAGGATTTTTTGCTGCAATAACTGGTATTGTAAGAGCTTCTGGTTTATATGCAGGAACCAGGTAGGCTCTTTGATTTTTTGTATACACTAAAGGAATTTTATAAGTTCTTAGAAGTAAAGGATTCTTATAGTCCTGGAAAGTTCTGAATGCCCATTCCATTATTTCTTTTCCATCATGGACTCTTCCTGCCTGTCCTTCCTGGGTGTTATTTCCCGGACCTTTCATAGTTACACTAATAAATCTTGTTCCATTTCTAGTTGCTGTTAAAGCCAGGTTGTAGCCGCTTTCGTTTATATAACCTGTTTTCAATCCGTCGCAACCAGGTAGACTTCCTAATAAAGGATTTGTATTCTTCTGGTAGATTGGCATGGTAATTCTTTCTGGTAAGCCCTGAGAAAAATCCTGCTGCTTTGGAAGTGCCCGGTCTTCCCATGGCAGGTTGTGCTCCTGAGGATATGTAAAAGAAAGTTTTGCATGGAATTTTTCTATTGATTCAGGGTATTTTGAAAGGTAAATTTGAGCAAAAGTTGCCATTTCCCTGGCGGTAGTTGTGTTTTTTTCGCTGTAGCCTGAGGCATCTACAAAGTGAGTATACTTTAGTCCAAGAGCCAGGACCTCACTGTTCATGCGCTCAATAAAGTTTTCCATTCCGCCTGTTACATAGTTTGCCATGGCACAGGCTGCGTCATTTCCAGAACAGATTGCCGACCCCAGCATTAGTTCTTCAAGTGTTACAATTTGCCCCTTCCCTAAAAACATGAGGGATGAGTGGGGAGGCATATTGCAGGCCCATGTTTCTGGAGAAAGTTCTACTATGTCGCTTAATTGAATTTGTCCTTTTGCTATTTCTTGAAAAACAACATAAAGGACTACCAGTTTTGTCATGCTGGCAGGTGGAATAATTTCATCCGCATTTTTTTCGAAGAGAATGTTTCCGTTTGAAGCGTCAATTACTATGGCGGATTCTGCAAGTAAATCAAGTTCTGCTTTTTTTACAGGATAGGGAAGACTTTTAAGTATAGAAAGACGATCTCTGTATTTATCAAGCAGGACTGAATTCAGATTCTTTTCTTCTTCTTGAGTAAGAGTCGGAATTTCAATTACCTTGTGCAATTTGTAAGTTCGAACACCTGTAGTAACTGTAAAAGATAGTATAATAACTAAAAGCAGGCTCAGAGATATTTTTTTTGCATATTTTTTTAAAAACTCATTTACTGGTATTTTCTTCATGGTTCTATTTTGCAGCCCTGTTTCTTAGAAGCATATCTGTTATTACAATAGAAGTCATTGCTTCTACTACAGGAACAATTCTAGGACAGAGGCAAACATCATGGCGGCCTTTTATTTCAAGTTTTGTTTCCTGAAATTGGTTTTCATTTTTGCAAATGGTTTCCTGCTCTATGAAAATACTTGGTACCGGTTTTACGGCAAGACGGAAAATTATATCGTTTCCATTTGACATACCGCCTAAAATTCCGCCGGCATTGTTTGTTATAAAGGATGGTTTTCCATCTTTTAATTCCATTTTGTCGTTGTTCTGACTTCCGCATGAGTCTGCAGCCTCAAAACCTAGTCCGAATTCTATGCCTTTTACGGCTCCTATAGAAAGAATCGCTTTTGCAATTTCGGCATCAAGTTTGTCAAAAACAGGTTCTCCCAGACCAGCAGGAACTCCCTTTACAAGGCATTCGATAATTCCGCCTGCACTGTCTCCTTTTGCTCTAAATTCTTCGATTTTTTCTTCCATTAATTTTGCGGCATTGTTGTCCGGGGCTCTCATGGAATTTTCTTCAATTTGGGAAAGGTCTTTTTTTTCGCATTTTATTCCAGCTGCTTTAAGAGTGTAGGCTTTTACGCTTATTCCGTAGCTTTCTAGAATCATAGATGCAATTGCCCCTGCTGCTACTCTGGCTGCTGTTTCCCGGCCACTTGCTCTTCCGCCTCCACGGTAATCTCTGAAACCGTATTTCTGGTCATATACAAAATCTGCATGTCCTGGACGGAATGTGTTTACCAGGTTTCCGTAATCTTTTGAATGCTGAGAAGTATTTCTTATTTCAATGGCGATTGGTGTGCCTTCTGCTTTTTCTTCAAAAACTCCGGAAAGAATTTCTGCCTGATCAGGTTCGTTTCTCTGAGTTACAGCAGCTGTCCTTATCCCGTTGATAGCAGCTCCTGGTCTTCTTCTGTCTAAGGCTGTCTGTATTTTTTCTAATTTGATTGGAATTCCGGCAGGACAACCGTCAACTATAACGCCAAGCCCCTTTCCGTGGCTTTCTCCAAAAGTTGTTATTCTAAATATTGAGCCGTATGTGTTTCCTGCCATATTCTTATTCCTCTTCTATTTTTTTGTATCCTAGCATAAAAATTACTCTTTGTGCAGTTTTTCAGAAAGTTCTTTCCTGCTGTGAACATTGAGTTTTTTATAGATATTCTTATTGTGAACGGCAACCGTTCCTGTAGAAATTCCCAACTCTGCAGAAATTTCCTTGTCACTTTTTCCGTTTACGATTAACCTTGCAATTTGACACTCTTTTTTAGTTAAATTGGCTGAAATGAAAATTGAATTCATTATAAGTTCAGAATTATTTTCTAAAGGTAGAGTATCTAACTGTTCTTCTTCTGTTTTCTTTACCTGGTTAAATTGATTTGTTGGTAAAATCTGATTTTCAGAAGTAGAAGAATCTTGAAGGAATGATGATCTGAGTGAATCTGTAATGGAAGATAGAATTAATTCTCTGTATAAAATTCTGTTTGCTATAATTGCCCGGATTCTATGATGAATTACATAAAGGTCGAAAGGTTTTTGTACAACTTCAAAAACTCCCTTTTCGTAAAGTTTATCGGTCATTTTTTTTGAAACCATTTTTGTTGTGACCATTATTGGAAGATGTTTTAAGCCATTAACAGAGTCTAGAAGTTCTAGTATATGAGTACCTGGAGTTGAAAGTGAATAAATAATCATATCAGGTTTGTTTGCTTCGACGGCCTTTATAAATTCCTGTGTATTTCCAAAAACTTTTACAAAGCAGGATTTTTTTAAATTGTCGTACATCTCGTTTCTAACTACACTGTCTTCTTCTACAATATAAATCACTTGGTTATATTCTGGCTTTTCTTCAAGGATGAAGGTTTCTTCTTTTTCATCTTCGTAGTTTTCTTCCATTACAGAGGATTTTTTTAGCTGAGAACTTAATGGTTTTATGGCAAGTCTCATTTGAATCATAGAGCCGTTTATTCCAGGCTTAAAGAGAAGAGAACCTTTTAGAAGTGAAACGATTTTTTTTGCAATATAAAGGTGTATACCCCATTCTTCGAGCAGCTTGTTCACGGCAAGTTCTTCTGCTTCTGTAAAGTCTAGTGTTAAAAGAGCTTCCTGCTGTTCTCGGCTGATATTATCGCATTCAAATAAAACTGTAAAAATAAAGGTAAAATTTTCATATTCAGATGTAATCGTTACTGTAGTTTTTGGATGCACCTGCTTTAAAACTGTTTGGATTATAAATTTAAGTGCAATTGCAAGCAAAGCTTTGTTTGTGTAAACATAAGAGCTGTCGATATATGTTTCCTGAAGTTTTGGATAACAGCCATTAAGGCGTAGTGTTGAAAGTTCAGGGGAAATGCTTTCCAAAAGAAGGGTGTTAAGGTTTAAGGGTTCACTGTCAAAAAGAATTTCTTTTGGTGAATGTTCATATAATGAAAGAAGTGAAATTACGTTAGTCAATGTTTTTGTGTATGCTACAGACTTTTTAATTGAAGAAAAATCTTCATTGGGAATGAAAGCCTTAACTTTGTCCAATTTATTGGAAATAGATTGTATAGGGTTTGATACCATGTCTGAAAGGCTGTTGTAAATAAAACGCCATTTCTTTTCTTCTTCAATTT
Source organism: Treponema sp. (assembly GCA_024693045.1). Classification (GTDB taxonomy): domain Bacteria; phylum Spirochaetota; class Spirochaetia; order Treponematales; family Treponemataceae; genus Treponema_D. Next base: position 180,653 of record JAILLQ010000020.1, on the reverse strand, counting down.
TTTCTTCAGCTTCTCCAGTTCGGATTTGTAAGTAAGCAAGTTTCTGTCTCATTTTTCGATTAAGGAAAAGAAGTGTTGAAATACTTGAAAGAAAGAAGGCAATAGAAAAACTAAGAGTAGGTTTGTTGTCAAATATGTGAAGAATGTCTGTTGCCCCTGGCATGAAGCGGAAAATCTTAAAAAGAACTTCAAGCCACAGAATAAAAAGGGAAATATTTAATGAATAAAGTTGAGAAGCATAATAGTTGCTTGAATATTTAAAAATTATGTAAGTATATAGATTGGATACTGCAAGACAGAGTGAATACGATATGAGCCCTATGTATTTTGTAAGCGAAAAAGGAATAGGAAGGATGTTTACTATAATTCCAATAGTTATTACGACAGAATAAAAGTAAATCAAAGAAGATTCCAGTTTTTTTACCCAGCCAGGAAGACTTTCAAATTCCTGTTTCAGCTGGTTAGAAAGTTCCATACAAACTAATATTGGCAAACTGCAAAGAATAAAGTAACCGATTTTCGTAAGGATAGGGGGTAATGGTGAATATTGAAAAAGGTAAGTTACAGGTACACCAGATTTTATCATTGTTCCTAAAAATAACAGAAAGCAGATGGCAATCATGTAAAAGCTTTCCTTGTCTTTTATGGTTATGGTTGTAAAACAGGTGTAAAAAATCATTAAGAGACAGGCACCAAAAAAGAAAAATCGCTGAGAAAGTAGAGTGTTTAGATTAGAGCGGAAAACTCTTGCTTTCATCGAATAAAGATTAATTATGCTGTCAGTTTTCGAATTAATTCTTATACGGATTTTTATATCTTTATTGTCTATGGTTCGGTATTTTTTTCCATTAAAATTGAAGGCGTAGAGAAAGTTTGCCATGGATTTTTCGTTGATTTTTACACCTGTACCAGTTTTTCCAATTTGATTCCAGTTGTAGTTTTTGTCCTGAACATAAAGAACCGCTTCGTATATTGGTTCATAACCTAAACTGAGGATTTCTATTTTTTCATCTTCTATGTGACCAGGAATGGTAGCTTCCAGCCAAAGATAACCCTTTTTTGAATAGGAACTTAAGTTATTTGAATATTGAAAATCCTGAGATATAAGTCTCTCTATGGGATAATCTTTTGCTGTGTAACAGTATTTATAATCTATTTTTTCCTTTGGAAAAATCGAAAGGGCGAACAATAAGGCTGTTATGAAATTATTCATGGTCACATTTTACACATATAATTGAACTTTTACTATAAAAGTGCTTTAATAAACAAAAATTATTTTTGGAGGCTAGTATGGCAAAATTTGGCGGTGCAATGACAGCTTTAGTCACACCAATGCATGAAGATGAATCTGTTGATTACGAAGGATTTCGTGCTTTAGTCAAACGCCAGCTTGAAGGCGGAATCGATGGTATTCTACCTTTGGGAACTACTGCAGAAACTCCAACTTTGACAGAAGACGAAGAAGACGAAATTATTAAAATTGCTTTTGAAGAAGTTAGAGCTTATGAAAAGGCAAACAATAGAAAAATCTGGGTTACATTGGGAGCTGGTTCTAACTGTACTCGTGATGCAGTTCGTTATTGTGAACGTGCAAAAAAGGCAGGTGCTGATGCAGCTCTTGTCGTAACTCCTTACTACAACAAACCAAGTGATGAAGGTATTTACAAACATTTTGAAGCTGTTTCAAAGGTTGGTATTCCAATTGTTGTTTATAACATTCAGGGAAGAACAGGAAAAAATATTGATGTTCCAACTTTGTTAAAGATTGCTGATTTACCAAATATTATCGGTGTAAAGGAAGCAAGTGGTAATATCAATCAGATGATGGATGTAATTGCAAAAGTAAAGGCAAAACATCCTGAATTTGCTGTTATCTGCGGAGATGACGGACTTACTCTTCCTCTTATTTCTTGTGGCGGAGACGGAGTTTTCAGTGTTGTTTCTAACTATGCTCCTGACCTTATCACAAAGTTGACTCATGCTGCTTTGGACGGGGATTTAAAAACAGCCCGCCAGCTTCATTACAGACTTCTGCCATTTTTTAAGGCTGCTTTTGTAGATGGAAATCCAACTTCTATCAAATATGCTTTAAGTTTACGCGGAGATATGAAGCCATGTGTAAGACTTCCTCTTGTTGAAGTAAAAGCAAGTGCAAAAGAAGTTATTAAAAGTGCATTATCAGAATGCAATTTAATATAAAAAAGTAAAGAATCCCTTTGGAGGAAAATAAATTATGTCAAAGATTAAAGTAGGTGTTCTTGGTGCAACTGGTATGGTTGGACAGCGCTACATTAAATTGTTGGAAAATCATCCATGGTTCGAAGTAACTTATGTTGCTGCTTCTCCTCGTTCTGCAGGTAAATTATACAAAGATGCAGTAAAGAACCGCTGGCTCATCGGTGAAAATATTCCTGCCGGAGTTGCAGATCTTACAGTTCAGGATGCAAACGATGAAAAGCAGGCTTTAGGAAAGTGCCAGTTCGTATTCTCTGCTCTTGAAATGGGTAAAGATGAAATTAAGGCTCTTGAAGCTGCTTATGCTGCAGAAGGAATTCCTGTAGTTTCTAACGCATCTGCTAACCGCTGGACAGAAGATGTTCCTATGCTTGTTCCAGAAATCAACTATGCTCATCTTGATGTAATCGCAGAACAGAAAAAGCACCATGGCTGGGACAAAGGTTTTATTGCTGTAAAACCAAACTGCTCTCTTCAGACATACATGATGCCTATCCACGCTTTGATTAAAGCTGGTTATGAAGTAAAACGCATGATTGTTACTACTCTTCAGGCTACTTCAGGTGCAGGATACCCAGGTGTTCCTTCATTTGACATGATTGATAATATCGTTCCATTTATTGGCGGCGAAGAAGAAAAGACAGAAAAAGAATGTCTTAAGATTTTAGGAACTGTAAAAGACGGAAAGATTGAAAACGCTTCTCTTCCTCAGGTATCTTCAACATGTACTCGTGTTCCTGTTATTGACGGGCATACAGCTTGTATCTCTCTTGAATTTGGTGACAAAAAGCCAAGCCTTGAAGAAATCGAAAAAATCTGGACTTCATATACTTCTGTACCTCAGGAATTGAAACTTCCTAGTGCTCCAGAACATCCAATTGTTGTCCGCCATGAAGATAACCGCCCACAGCCTCGCCGTGACCGCGAAACAGAAAAGGGAATGGCTTGTGTAATCGGCCGCCTTCGCCCATGTAACGTATTTGACGTAAAATTCGTTGCTTTGAGCCACAACACAAAACGTGGTGCCGCTCTTGGTGGTATCCTCAATGCAGAACTTTTAAAAGCAAAGGGCTTTTTTGACTGCTAGTTTTTAATTTTTGGCGAAAAAGACAGTTCTTTTTGAACTGTCTTTTTTTATTTTAAATGCTAGAATAATTGCATGAAAAAAATACTTTTTGTTTGTCACGGAAATATATGCCGTTCTCCAATGGCTGAATTCATTTGTAAAAAACTTGTTAAAGATATGGGAAGAGAAAATGATTTTCTGATTGAATCAGCTGCAACCAGTACAGAAGAAATAGGAAATGATATGCATCACGGTGCAAAAGCAGAACTTAAGAAAAATTCTATACCATTTGAAAAACGTTCTGCCAGAAGGATTTGCAGTGATGATTACAAAAATTACGATCTTCTTATCGGTATGGATGTAGAAAATCTTTTTTATATGCAGAGAGAGTGGAATAAAGATCCTGATGATAAAGTAAAACTTCTTTTGTCTTATGCCGGTAAAGACAGGGATATAGCAGATCCCTGGTATACGGGTAATTTTACAGATACTTATAATGACCTGATAGAAGGTCTTACTTCTATGCTAAAAACGGTTTAGCCAATGAAAAAGCACGGTAAGACATCACTTTGCATATTTCTCATAGCCGCATCTTTTATTTCCTATGCTGTTTTTTTTATCAGCAAAATTAAAGATTTTGAAAATTTAGAAGACAGGGAAGCAAAGGTACATGAACATAGTCTTATTGTGGGAACTTCTTTTGCAGCTAAAGAAGAGGCCGCTCTTTTTTATGATTTTTTTTCAAAGAAGGCTTTTGAATACGATGCAGTTTCAAATTTTCTAGCCTCTTCTTCTGCAGCTGATAATAGATCTTTTGCGGATTGGGCGGAATATGCTGAATTTTCTTGTGTTTCTGGATTGGTTTATTTTTCTGATGATGAAAACTTCTGTCCTGAGCCCTTGTATGATGTCCACGAAAAAAAAATACCTTCTCTGGTAGCCGGTTTATGTAATGAAAATTCTCTTGTAGCAAATATAGGAGTTAGCGCTGAAGAAATCGCAGAAAAGTCCGCTTCTGTCATTTTACAAAATCCTAACTGGAAAACTATCACCATTTACAAAAGTGATAAAAAAAATCCAGCTTTTGAAGGAAAAATTATTGAGTCTCTAGAGAAGAAAATATTTTCAAGAAAAGTGCTCCTATATTCAACTTCAGACTTTGGAAAGGAAAATCATATTAGAAAGCTTTTGCAAAAGTCAGTAGAGGATAATTCAAATATACTATTTTGTCTTTCTGTTGAAGATTTGAACGAGGCTGCTCAGATGGCAGTTGATTTGAATATTGCAGGTAAAATCGATTTGATGGGAATTTTCGGCGATAAAAAAACAATGGAATATTTGGAAAAAAATCTTATAGCCGCCCTTTTAAAGATAGATTACGAAGATTTTGCTAATAAAGCCTGTGAGCTTTTATTCAAAGAAATTGATAATGTGGAAAAATGTCAAAATTACCCTCTGAAAGTTACTGTTTTGCGAGGTGATGGTAAATGAAGTACGGACTAAGACGACGCCTTATGGTTTTATTTACATTTGCCTCTATAGTTTTATCATTTGTAATGCTTTCATTTTCGCTTTCATACTTGGTATCTGCAAATTTGATTTCATCCTCTTATGAATCAAACCGCTTTGTAAAGAAATTTAAAAGTAATCTTCTACTTGTAGAAAATGATTTGGAAAATTATATAAAGCTAAAAAGTTACGAGAATATCAATCATTATTTTCAAAGCCGTGCTAAATTCGAAAGACTTCTCTTAGATTTGAATAGAGTTCCCTCTGAAATTGAGGACTTAAACTGTGAAGCTTTTGTAAGAAAACTTTCTGAATCATTCCTTTCAGTTTCAGATTCTGCAGTTTATGCAAATAGAGCAGGCATTATTCTTGAAGCAAATGATAATTACATAAAGGCTTTAAAAATATACTCTCTCTTGTGTTTGGAAACAGAAAGACTGAATCAACTTTATTTTGAAAAAAATATTTCCAGTTATGAGGAAAGAAGGGCAGCTGTTCGTGAAATAAATATTTTCGGAATATTTTTTCTGCTTTTTACTGTTTCCATAGTAATTTTATGTGTATTCCTTCTTTTGACTAATATCATTCATCCTTTAGTTGAAATTTCAAATCGGGCAAACCAACTTGCTGCCAGAAATTTTGATGTTCCCCTGTTTGAATATTCTGTTAATGATGAAATTGGAAATATTTGCAGAGCCTTAAATCGTATGATTATTTCTATTCGGGAATACATTGATACAATGTGGGAAAAGGCTATAGAAGAAAGTGAACTTCGTGAAAGAGAAATGAAAATGAATGAACTCTATCAGGATGCAAAATTAAATGCTCTTCAGGCACAAATAAATCCTCACTTTCTTTTTAATACGCTGAATACTGGAGCTCAATTAGCCCTTCTTGAAGGTAGCGATAAAACTTGTGATTTTCTGGAAAAAGTTGCAGATTTCTACCGATACAATCTGCATTATACAGGTCAGGAAACAGACCTTACAGACGAAATTAAAATGCTTGAAAGTTACATATACATAATGAAAGTTCGCTTTGGTTCTCGCTTTGATTATTATACTGATATTCAATACTCAAACTTAAAAATAAAAATTCCTGGAATGATTTTGCAACCTCTTGTGGAAAACTGTATTAAACACGGACTTGCAGATATAAGATCAGGAGGAAGAATAACCCTTTCTGTTCACGAAGAAAGTTCAAAAAATCTAGTAATTGTTTCGATTTCTGACAATGGAGTAGGAATGACTTCTGAAATCAGGGAAAAAATTCTAAAAGGAATTTTTAAAAATCCTGAAAGTGTGTTAGAATCGGAAAGTAGAGATTCTGGAAATGGTGTTGGCCTTTCTAATGTTATTTCCAGACTTAAACTTTTTTACAAAAGAGATGATGTCTTTGACATTCTGTCACCAGAAAGTGGCGGAACTACTTTTGTAATAAAAATCCATCAATAGAAATAGAAAAAACGAGCTGGGGAAAGATTAGATGTACAACCTTCTTTTAACAGATGACGAACAGATTGTAACTGATTCACTTGCATTTATTCTGGAAAAGAATTTTCCATCTCAGTTTGAAATTTTTAAGGCATCTTCTGGTTCTGAAGCAATAAATATCTGCCGTTCAAATAAAATAGACATAATTTTCATGGATATAAATATGCCCGGTTTGAACGGACTTGAAGCAATAAGCGAAATAAAACAATTTAATCCATCTGCGGTAATAATTATTTTAAGTGCCTTTGATAAATTTCAGTATGCCCAGGAAGCAATGGCCTTGGGAGCATACCGTTATCTTACAAAACCTGTAAACCGCAATCTGGTGACTCAAACTGTTCGTAATGCCTTGGGAATTATAGATTCCCTCCAGGGTAAAATTACAAATGACATCGAAATGAAGGAAAAGTTAAGTTTTGTTTCTTCAATTGTTGAAAGTGATTTTATTTATTCTTCAATTTACCCTGGCTCTGCCGATGTAAAGGATTTGCACCGCTATCTTGAATATTTTAAGATTTCGGAAGGGCAGTACTTTTACCTGTGTATTGAACTTCATGGAATTGGTCAGGGAAAAAACTACGAAACTTATCTGGCTGTAAGGGACATTCTTTTAAAATCTTCTGCCTGTATTGTAGGACCTTTTATGTCTTCCCGAATTGTTACCTTTTTTCCATTTGAAAATTCAATGGACCTTGATGCCGCTTTTATCTGGCAGCAGGAACTTGTAAGAGAAATTTTTTCCGCAATTGCCATGAAGGTGGGAACTAAAACGAAAATAGGCGCAGGAATTATTTCTTCGGATTTAAATGATACGGTTCGTTCATATAATTCAGCTTTAAAGGCCTTGAACTCGATTTCAGAAAGTGGCGGAACGAATTTTGCAATGCAGACAGAAGGTTCAGGAAAAAAACTTGTAGTGGATTCTGCCCAAAGTGAAATTCATCTCTTAAACCGGCTCAATTCTGGTGATGTTGATGGTACAAAAAGTCTTACTCTTATGTGGGTTGAATCTCTGTTTGATTCCGGTTTATCTCTGGATTTGGTAAGAAATTCAGTCTTTAGGGTATTAGTTACCGCCCGCTCTTCTGTTAATGAAGTACAAAAGGGTTATTCAAGTGAGCCGGCCTTTAATAACACTTTCAGTATTTTAAACTCTTGTGAAGATAAGTCTTCGATTCTGGAATATGTCCTTCCTCAGTTTGTTGAATGTGCAGGTATCATCTTGAGAAGTCACAGTCAAAAGGAAAACCCTGTTGTAAGTAAAGCAAAGGCTTATATCGAAGCTCATCTTTCTGGTGAAATTTCACTGGAGCAGACAGCCGATGAAGTTGGCGTAAACCCATTTTATCTTAGTAAGATTTTTAAAGAAGAAACCGGTGGAAATTTTATTGATTATGTTAATTTTAACCGCCTGGATAAGGCATGTAAGCTTTTAAAAGAAGGCGATTTAAGCATAAAGGAAGTAAGCTGGGAATGTGGTTATTCTGATCAGAATTATTTTTCAAAAATATTCAGGCGAAAATTTGGGGTTACACCTACTGAATATAAAAATTCAATTCAGGCAGGAAGCTCAATATGAAAAAAATTACCGCTATTAGCTTTCTTCTTCTGTTTTTCTTTTCTCTTACCTCCTGTTTTTCTAAAAAAAACTCGTCTAACTCATCTGCTATGAAAATTGGCTTATCTATTGATACCATTATAATTGAAAGGTGGAAGAGAGATTTAGATTCCTTTGTCGCAAAGGCTAAAGAAAACGGTGCAGAAGTGCTTGTTCAGGATGCATCGAATTCAGTCACAGAGCAGATTAATCAGATTGATTTTTTGATTAACCAGGGTGTAAAAGCTCTTGTTATTGTTCCTAAAGAAGCAGATTCCTTGACTGAAGTAGTTCAAAAGGCTAAAAACCGCGGAATTCCTGTAATTTCTTATGACAGGCTTATCCGTAATGCTGATATAGACTTGTATGTTTCGGTAAATAGCAGAAGTGTCGGAAAAAAAATGGCAGAAAGTATTCTTCAGGTTTTGCCAGAAGGTTCTTGTTTTTGTATTTACGGTTCACAGGATGATTTCAATATGACTCTTATGGATAAAGGTGTAAGAGATGGTTTTGCCAATTCACCTTTTACCCTTGATCTTCGTTACTTTACTCCTGACTGGAATTATGATCTCGCCTATCAAAAAATGTCTTCTCTTTTGGAAAAGAATCTTGTTCCCTCTGCTGTAATCTGCGGTAACGATGCAATTGCAGAAAGTGTTTTGCGTTCGATTTTTGAGCACAAAATAGAAAAGAATATTCCTGTTGTCGGTCAGGACGCTGATATTCTTGCTTGTCGTAGAATTCTGCAGGGAACTCAGCTTGCTTCTGTTTATAAACCGATTGATCTTCTTGCAGAAACAGCTTCTGAATATGCTTGTTTCCTTGCTGCCGGTAAGGAACTTCCTCAGAATGCAGGATTGGAACTGATAGATAATGGTTATGCAGAAATTCCTGTCTGCTGGCTTGAACCTGTTCTGGTAGATTCTTCAAATATTGACGAAGTTATTATTGGTTCTGATTTTCATTCAAGAGCAGAAATTTACAGATAATTGCTCCAATAATTGACTTATTCTTTCTTTTTGGTAAATTTTTAACCTAAAAATAGTTCTATTCTCATTAAAAAAATCCCTTTTTTTTGTAAAAAAATTCCCAATAAAACAAAAAATGTCTAGAAAATGGCCGCTCCACAATTATTTTTCTGCCCTATACTTAATCATGTAAGACGGAAAAAAGGGAAAACTGTCTTAAAGTATTCCAGGTTTCGGACAATTCCTGGGTGCAAAAATAGGAGGCCTTATTTTATGAAAAAAATCGCAAAAGGTATTTTAGGTGCAGCTTTGCTCGCAATGGCAGCTAGCGGATTTGTTGGTTGTAGTGGTTCAAAAAATGTAGAAGTCGGAATCGTTCTTCCTACAAAAGATGAACCTCGTTGGATTCAGGATGAAACATCTTTCAAGAAATTACTTGAAGGAAAAGCATCTGTAGAATTGCTCTTTAGTCAGGGTGATTCAAACAAAGAAAAACAGAACGTAGAAGCCCTTTTGAACAAAGGAATCAAGGTTTTGGTTATCTGTCCTCAGGACGGTGCGGCTGCAGCTGCTGCTGTAGAAGCTGCTAAAAAAGATGGCGTTTCTGTAATCTGTTATGACCGACTTATTACTGATACTTCTGCTGTTGACTATTATGTTACATTTGACAGCTTCCAGGTTGGTGTAGCTCAGGGTTACTACCTTATCGAAAGAGCTGAAAAGGGTGTAAAAGGCCAGTCACTTTACCTTTATGCTGGTGCTGCATCTGACAACAATGCATTCATCTTCTTTGAAGGCGCTTGGTCAGTTCTTCAGCCAAAAATTGCAGATGGTACATTTGTAATCCGCAACTCTGACAAAGCAACTGCTTTGGCTGGTAAAAACAAACTTACTCGTGCAGAACTTGCAGAAATCATCAACCAGATTACAACAGACTGGAACTTCGATACAGCAAAGAAAAAGGCTGCTGATAACCTTACAGTTGCTAAAAACGACGAAAAAGGTAAGTGCTTTGTTCTTGCTCCAAATGATGGAACAGCTCGTGCAATCTCTGATGAATTTGCAAAAGATACAGCCGTTACTTCTTATGTAATTACAGGTCAGGATGCTGAACTTGCTTCTGCTCAGTACATTATCGACGGTAAACAGTCTATGACAGTTTGGAAGAACACAGCAATTCTTGCAGAAGATGCAATTGCAATGGCTTTGGATGTACTCAAAGGAAATACACCTGTTACAACTTCAACATACGACAACAACGTAAAGAAAGTTCCTGCTAAGCAGACAACTGTAACTGTTATCAACAAGTCAAATATCAATCTTCTTGTTGAAGCTGATTACAACGGTGCTAAGAGCGCTTTGAAGTTCTAGTTAAATAACTAAATGGCTGCACTTTTCTGCAGTGCAGTCATTTTTTATCAATTAAGCAGATTGGGGGACAAATGGCAAAGACAATCCTTGAAATGGCGAACATTACTAAAGAGTTTCCAGGTGTAAAAGCTTTGGATAACGTTACGTTCAAAGTTGAGGAAGGTCAGATTCTTTTTCTTGTAGGAGAAAATGGAGCCGGAAAATCAACTTTGATGAAAGTTCTTTCCGGAGTATGGCCTTATGGGACTTACGAAGGACAGGTAATCATCGACGGAGAAGTTCAGCAATACAAGAATATTAAGGATAGCGAAAAAGCAGGTCTTGCAATCATTTACCAGGAACTTGCTCTTATTCCAGAACTTTCTGTATACGAGAATATTTATCTCGGTCATGAAATCAGAAAGCCTGATGGAACAATAAACTGGAATGAAACCATAGTACAGGCAAAAAAACAACTTGAAAAGGTTGGACTTGATGTAGACCCTAGTACCAAAGTAAAAGATTTGGGAACCGGTAAACAGCAGCTTGTCGAAATTGCAAAAGCTTTGAGCAAAAATATCCGTATCTTGATTTTGGATGAACCTACTTCTTCGTTAAATGAAGATGATAGTGAAAATCTTCTGAAATTGATTGTGAACTTAAAAAATCAAGGTGTTACAAGCATCATGATTTCTCACAAGTTAAAAGAAGTTCTTGCCATTGCAGATAAAGTTACTGTTTTGCGTGATGGTAAAACAGTTGCAAGCCTTGACCGAAGTGAACTTACTGAAGAATTAATCATTAAGCACATGGTTGGTCGAGAACTTACAAATATTTATCCAAAACGGGAACATCAGAATATTGGTGATGTGGCATTTGAAGTTCGTGACTGGAAAGTATACGACTACAATGTTTCCCGTCAGCTTTTAAAAGGCGTGAATTTAAAAGTACGCAAGGGCGAAATTTTAGGTCTTGCGGGTCTTATGGGAGCCGGACGCACAGAGTTTGCTTTGAGCGTTTTTGGTAATCCTAAAAAATACAAGGTTGAAGGCGAGGTTTTTAAAGATGGCAAGAAAGTGAATTATTTAAGTCCAAAACAGGCAATTGCAGACGGTTTTGCTTATGTGTCAGAAGATCGTAAGGGCGATGGTTTGATTTTGGATCAGGATATTAAACAGAATATCACTTTAGCTTCTTTAAGAGATCTTTCAAATGGATTTGTAATCGACAGAAACAAGGAAATTGTAACTGGAAATCAATATCGAAGTGACTTGCACATTAAATGTCCGTCTGTAGACGTAAAGGTAAGTTCTCTTTCGGGTGGTAACCAGCAGAAAGTTTCACTTGCAAAATGGATGCTTACAAAACCGGACGTTCTGATTTTGGATGAACCAACTAGAGGTATTGATGTTGGTGCAAAATACGAAATCTATACACTTATGAATCAGCTTGTTGAGCAGGGTATGAGTATAATTATGATTTCATCTGAATTGCCGGAAGTTCTTGGTATGAGTGACAGAGTTTGTGTAGTTTCTGGAGGCGTAATCGCCGGGGAAATGAGCGGTTCTGAAGCTACTCAGGAAAATATTATGAAACTTTGTACAGAAAACTAATTTTAGGAGATTCCCATGAATGAAATTTTTACAATAATGAAAAAGAACGTAAAGCAGTACGGTATGTTTATTGCTTTGCTTGCAGTTATGTTGTTCTTCACAGTTACAACTGGAGGAACATTCCTTACTTCCCGAAACTTGAGTAACCTTTTTGATCAGACTGGATATGTTGCAGTTCTTGCTATCGGTATGACATTGGTACTCATCATTCGCCAGATCGATCTTTCTGTAGGTTATGCCTGTGGATTTATCGGTGCTCTTGCTGCCCTGCTTATGAAAAATACGGGTATTCCTGTTTTTGTAATTGTCATTGGAGCAATGGCAGTTGGTGTTTTAATTGGTCTTTACCAGGGATTTTTAGTAGCAAAATGTGCTGTTCCTGCCTTTGTAGTAACTCTCGCCGGTATGTTTATCTTCCGCGGAGCTTTGCTTCTTGTAACAGGTGGAATTGGTACTATCATCGTAAAAAATCCTACATTTAATGCTTTAGGAAATGGCTTTATTCCAGATTTCTTTAAACACAACGTTCCTTCTGAAATAAAGATTCCATTCCATGTTTTGACAATGATTCTTGGTCTTGCACTTGTAGTCTTCATTATTCTTACAGGAATTAAAGACCGCAAAAATCGTGCAAAGTATAATCTTCAGGATACACCATTCACTTTGTTCGTAGCAAAGATGATTTTTATGACAATCCTTATCATGTTCTTTACAACAAAACTTGCAATGTACCATGGTCTTTCTTGGACAGTAGTAATTGTTCTTGTTGTTCTTGGAATCTATGCTTTTATGATGGACAACACTGTTTTAGGTCGTCATATTTATGCAATTGGTGGTAACCCAGAAGCCGCAGAACTTAGTGGTATCAACGTACAGAAAATAACTATGTTTGTATTCTGTTCAATGGGTGCACTTGCTGGTCTTGCAGGTATCCTTTTTACAGCTCGCCTTCAGTCAGCTACTCCAACAGCTGGTAACGCTTTTGAAATGGATGCAATTGCTTCTTGTTATGTAGGTGGTGTTTCAGCAGCCGGTGGTTCTGGTCGCGTTACAGGTACTATAATTGGTGCTTTGGTAATGTCTGCTCTTACAAACGGTATGAACCTTATGGGAATTGGTATTGCTTACCAGTATATCGTACGTGGTGCAATTCTTATTCTTGCCGTACTCTTCGATGTACGTGCACGCCGCATGAAGGTGTGATAATTAAAATTGAATAGTCTTGCGGCCGGGCGCCTCCTCCACTGACATACTGCCTGGCCGCTTTTTATTTTAAAAAGTTAAAAACTAATCAAAGTGCAAATCCTTTATCATAATTGAGCAACATAAAACTTTTCAGTATAATAGTATAATTCCTTTAGAGTTTGTATTCATTTGTTTTTTAAGAGGTAAATATATATGGAATCAAAAGAAGTTCGTGTTCGTTATGCTCCTTCCCCAACAGGAATGCAGCACATCGGCGGTGTTCGCACAGCACTTTTTAATTATCTTTATGCTCGTTCAAAGGGCGGAAAATTCATTCTCCGTCTTGAAGACACTGACCGCACACGTTATGACGAAAAATACGTAAAAAATCTTTACGACACTATGGCCTGGCTTGGAATTGACTGGGACGAAGGTGGCGATAAGGGCGGCCAATACGGTCCTTATGTTCAGAGCGAACGTTTTGAACTTTACAAGAAATATGCAATGGAACTTGTAGAAAAAGGAGAAGCTTACTACTGTTTCTGTGATTCTGAACGCCTTGACCGCATCCGCAAGATTCAGACAGAAAACAAAATGGCTCCAGGTTATGACAGAAACTGCCGTCACCTTACTCCAGAGGAAGTAAAAGCTAATCTTGATGCCGGAAAACCTTATGTAATCCGCCTCAAGGTTCCAATGGAAGGAACAACAACTTTTACAGATCATATTTTGGGAAACATCGAATGGAAAAACGAAGATATTTCTCCAGATCCTGTTCTTTTAAAGAGCGACGGATTCCCAACATATCACCTTGCAAACATCGTTGACGACCACTTTATGAAAATCAGCCATGTAATGCGAGCTCAGGAATGGATTCCTTCTACTCCTCTCCATGTTCAGATGTACCGCTCTTTTGGCTGGGAACATCCTGAATTCTGCCATCTTCCAATGGTAAACGGTCAGGACGGTAAAAAACTTTCTAAGCGCCACGGTTCAACTTCTGTAAACGAATTCCGTGCCCGCGGTTACCTTCCACAGGCAATTGTAAACTATGTTGCAATGCTCGGCTGTTCATACGAAGAAGGAAAAGAATTCTACACTCTTGAAGAACTTGCCAAGAACTTCAGCCTTGAACATTTGAATAAGGCTCCTGCTGTATTCGACTACAAAAAACTTGAATACTTCAACGGAAACTATATCCGCATGCTTAGCGACGAAGAACTCTACAAGTGGACACTTCCATTTATTACAGGAACTGGGGACGCCGCTCTTGAAATAAATCCTGAAAATCCACAGCCAGCTCCAAAAGTTGGTCCTGAATATTCGGGAATTGCTTTGGGTGACGACGGAGAACCTGTTTGCGTAGACAAGAGCATGAATATGACTAGCGCTGATGTTAAGGCTAAACTTTTAGCTCTTATGCCTCTTATCAAGGAACGCCTAAAGTACCTTACAGACGCGGCAGAAATGGTTCACTTCCTCTTTACAGAACCAGCTGTTCCACCTGTAGAACAGATTATTCCTAAAAAGATTGACGCTGCCAAAACAAAGGAAGTTCTTGAAAAAGCTAAGGACTTTGTTAAGGCTCTTCCAGGTCTTGACCACGAAGCCAGTGAAGAACTTGCTAAAAAATGTGCCGAAGAACTTGGAATTAAACTCGGTGACTTTATGATGCCAATCCGTATGGCCGTAACAGGAAGCCGCGTTTCTCCACCACTTATGGGATCAATTCTTATTCTTGGCGTAGAAAAATCACTTGAAAGAATCGAGAGAACTTTAGCTACATTTTAGTTTATAAAGGGGAATAGCTCATCGGTATTTCCGATGGGCAAACTTTTATGGAAGACAAAGAATTTGCGTTGGAAACTATTTGGAATGACTTTATCTCTGTAGCAAAAATTAATATCGTTTCCGGAACTTATACATTTTTAAAAACTCCAGATGCTGTGCAGGAATGTACAGATATTTTTTCATTTTTTGAAAGTTCAGCTAATCTTTCTCAAATTTACGCAAATGATTTGACCGAATATAAAAACTTTATTGCCCGCAAAACTTTAATTGCTAATATTTTTGAGTCTAATAAAAATACCCTTACATATAGATGTATCGTTGGTGACCAGTATCATTGGGTGACACAGGAATTTATCCGTCCTAAAGACTTTTCTTTGGAAAATCCTGTTGTCATCCTTACAAAAAAATTAGCCGATGAGAAAATCTGTAATGAAAATACTGCAGTTCGTGAATTGAACTTTGATTTCCATAAAATTCTACAGGTTGACCTATTTTTCGACAGCTACACAATTGTAAAAGCTCGGGAAGGTGAATTACCGGAAACAGAGGCTGGAAAAAAGTTTCTTTCTCAATGGCTTTTAGAAATAAGAGAAACTGAAAAAATCCATCCGGACGATAGCGATGTTTTTAAACGAATGACCGAAATTGATTATATGAGGCGTTTCTTCCTTGAAAAAAGAGGTAATCTTCGTATTCGTTATAGGCGAAAGACTAACGGTGAATTCCGCTGGGTAGTTTTTGAAGCCGTTCCTTCTCCTGATTTTACACTTCAAAATCAGAACATAATGATTTATGTCAGGGATATTGAAGATGAATATGCTGAACAGATGAGAAAGCAGAAATCTCTTGAAAAGATTAGTTTTGAAGATTCATTAACAGGTCTTCAGAATCGTACCGCTTATAATCAGATTCTAGTGCAGATTAATAAAAGAACATCTGGTTCTTGCGGCGTAATTTTTTCTGACCTTAACGGCTTAAAATACATGAATGATAATTTTGGTCATGCTGCCGGAGATAATTATCTGAAATCATTTGCCGATTTCCTTAAAAAATCCTTTAGAACAAATTCATGTTATCGAATTGGCGGTGATGAATTTATAACCATTATTCAGGATTCTACTGAAGAAGAATTTAACACCCGTACAAGTTCATTTATCTCTTGTGCAGAAGCATTAAAAGATACCTCCGTTTCTGTTGGTTCAGCTTTCGGTATTTTGCCACATTCCCTTGAAGACCTTGTAGAAAAGGCCGAACAGGCAATGTATGAAGCTAAGGCAAAATACCATGAAGAACACCCTGAAGTAGTCAGAAAATAAAACTAATTTGTAAAGTTTTCAACAAGTTCTGTAATTAAAGGAATGAGCTGCTTTTTGCGGCTAACAACATCTTTTAAGAAGTAAACATTTTTTTCCTGCTTCTGGAATGTTATAAACGATTCAAACTTAGGATCGTATTCTATCAAAAGGATACTAGAAAGCTGAGTAATGTCTGTAACAAGCAGGGCAGAGAACAAAGCCTTGTTTGCCCTTCGTTCGATTTCCAGTTCGGAAAGAAAATCCATCTTCCTGTCCATGATTTCTTTCAAATCACCAACTTCAATCTGGCTAACTGTGTAGCAAATCTTGTCTTCTCGATATTCCTTCATATCCTGGTGAATAACTTCTGTTGCACTTCTATCTTTAATTCTACTTCCGGCTGTAAGTATCTCTCTGCCGATAGTTTCAATGTCTAAGTCAGTAATGTTAGCAAGGTATTCTGCCGTCTGTCGGTCAATTTCTGTTGTTGTTGTCGATTTTAAAATCAATGTATCGCTCAATATTCCACACAGCAAAAGACTTGCAATTTCCTTTGGAATTGGAATTTTTGCTTCCTGATAAAGAGTTGTAATAATTGTTGCAGTTGAACCAATAGGTTTGTTAATAAAGGTAATTGGATAAGAAGTTGAAAATCCTCCGATTCTATGGTGATCAATAACTTCTTCAATTTTATAATGTTCAACACCTTCTACAGCCTGTGTTTTTTCATTGTGATCAACTAAAACGAGTCTTATATTTGGTTCATTAGTAAGGTCATGTTCAGAAATAATTCCAATAACTTTATTTTCTGTGTCAACAACAGGAAGACGGCGGATTGGAGATTCCAAAAGTATTGTGCGAATTCTTGAAATTGTGTCTGAAGGCTGTACTGCCTGGATTTCCGGGTCAGCCATTATGCTAACTGGAGTTGAGTAGGCAATCATCATTACTGTGTCGCTTGTTGAATAAGGACTCATGATAACGCTTACTCCATTTGCTTTTGCTTTTTCTTTTAATTCTTTTGAAAGCATATAGCCGGATGTAATTATTAAAAGTTTTATTTTCTTTTCTATACAGAGTTCGTAAATTTTTTCGCGGTCACTTGTGATTACGATAAGGTTTTCACTAGAGCGGGCTTGAAGCATCTGTTTAAAAGTTTCGTCGCTTGCGCCACCGGCAAGAATTGATGCCTTAAATATGTCATCCTGATTATGAACGACAAGAGGCTGTGCATTCATTGTTTTGATAATTAAATTTATACTTGTAGATATGTTTGTTTTTAATTCAGGATTCAACAAAATGAGCAGTTTTTGAGCAAATGCAGAATAATGGAGCAGGGCTTTATAATGTCCGTCGGAATCCACAACAGGAAGGGCACGAAGATTATTTGCCTGCATTTTTGCAATTGCAGCCCAAACAGATTCATTTTCGTCAACTACTTCGCACTTGTCTTGCATGAAGTATTCAACTTTTGGTGTAAGATTAGAAAGGTACTTTGGAGATTCAACCTTAAATTTTTTATATATATAATCAGTCTGGGGATTAAAGTGACCTGCTCTTGCGGCTTTGTAATTGTCGTAGCCTTGAAGCTGTTTTAATTTTGCGTATGCTGTAGCTGATACAATTGAGTCAGTATCTGGGTTTTTGTGGCCAAAAATATAAACTGTTTTATTCATAGTTACCTTCTATTTCGTTAAATAAAGCTGCGTATAGGGTTGCTTTATCATTGTTTGTAGCTTTTATTGTTTTTGACATTTCGCGAGCAAGGTAGAGAGTCACTCTAAAGCCTAGAATAGGACATTGTTCGCAAAGTGTCAGGAATTTTTTTCCTGAAAGAGCAAGTGTACTGCAGTCAGAACTGGCTGTAACGGTTGCCGATCTTGGTTCATTGGTGATAAGGGCATTTTCACCGAAGAAAACGTTTTCTTTTGAAGTCAGGTTTGCAAGAGCAATTATATCTCCTGCAGGAGTTTTTCGAGAAATACTAACAGAACCTGAATATAAAATGTAGCAGAGGTCTCCCTTTGCACCTTCTTTTATGATTACATCACCTTTTTTGAACTTTTTAATATTTATGATTTCATATACAGATTTTAGAATTTTTACATCTTCATCTTTTTTAATGTTAAATCCTGAGAAAAAAGGTATCGCTGCAATTTTTGGTAAGACTGTTTCAAAATTATCCATAATTAAAACTCCAATGGCTTTCCACGAACAAATATTGCCTTTGTATTTCTCATGATTACATAATCATCAGGTGGAGTGAGTACTGGTTGGTTTGGCTTTAGAAGTTTTACTTTATTCAAATTGCCGACAACTGCTTTTATGTCAGGATTTTTTTGTGCTTCTCGAAGAGCATCTTTTCTTCTTTGATGAAAATTACCTGTATTTAAAAGAAGTCCAATTAAAACTTTTGGGTATTTTAAACTTCTTTTGTATTCTACCAGGGCCTTTCCTATAAACTGATGTGGTATGTCCTCTATTAAAATGCCAGAGTCAGCGTCATCACTAATAAGACTTCTCATTACATTTGAATAGCCCATTCCTCCGGAAGCACTGGCAAGAAGATTGTGTTCGTAATCTGTTGTAAGTATGATTTCATCACAGTGAGCCATTCTAAGGTGTTTTTCAAACTTTGAGTCGATTAACTCTGCTGCCAGATACATGCCAGGATTAATATTTGTCATTGAAATTACGGCAAGAACTGTTCTTGAATCAATTTCAAGATCAGAATACTTCTTGGAATGATCGGAAATGATAAGAGCTCTTTCTGCACTTTCTATTTTTGCTCTTCGTAATACCTTTTCATCTGCAAAATCACCAGAAATGTAGTGGATTTCCTTAAATCTTTCCAATTCCAGAAGCTGTTCTATCTGTTCTGAAGGAGCTTCGTTTATCAAGACTATCATGTCTGGACTTATTTCCGGGTTGGTATTTATGATTGTATCCAAAATCTTTTCAAAGCCGCTTCTCCAGCCACAAAGTAGAAAATGTCCTTTGATGTTTTTTATAGCCATGAGTCCTTTCTCCTTTTTCATTTGAATGTCCATAAAGTATGAAGCGAGTTTACCGGTAATAAGAGAAAGAACAAGCATACCAAATACTAAAAGTAGAAGGCTAGCAATTCTTCCTGGCAGGCTTACCGGTGAGTATTCATAATAACCTGCGATTATTGTTACCAGTGTAAACCATACAGAATCCCATAAACATTCTATGCCAGCTTCGTTTTCCGTCCTAAAATTTACAATAGTAATAAGACATAGTAGAACCGAAACAAAAAGCCAGAACCATGTAAGTGGGTTTTTAAGAGTGTAGCGTAGATTTCTGATAATTCTTTTTGTGATTTTTCCTTTTTTCTTGGACATTTGCATAAATATAGCAAAAATCGATGTGAAATTCTACATGATGATTTTTTCCTAGTATCGCTAAGAAAAAAAGCTTTAATTATTGACTGATATGCTGTTTGCATATTCAATCAGCTCAGGATGATATTCGAAATGCATGTTGTCCCAAACGGCCCATGTTCCGCCCCAGATAAAACCTTCTTGCCAGAAAATATCAATTATTTTCTGAGGAGGAATCCAGCGTTTTGAAATTGGTGTCATGTACCAGTCTTCTGGATGTAGTTGTTTTTGCCAGCCCCAGTAAATTATTTTCTGGTAGTAACCCCGGGGCAGAATATCTATGGCCAATCCCATGCTGTGGAAAGAGCGGGATTGAGTGTCCCTAACAGTTCTCCAGTTAAAACCATCTGTTCTGTTCAAGGTTTTGAAAAAATAAGTAAGTTCGTCATCTCTTTTTAGGTTCATGATTTTTTTATGAACATTTTTTGTGTTTTCCCCGATTCTTTCATGTACATTTACACTTAATGTTAAAAAATCATAAGTTTTTATGTGCCTTTCTGTAGAGAGTCGGGTTTCACAGTCGTAGATTGCATTGTATAAAAAAGGTGGATCAATGGCTCCGTTTTTTCTATTTTCTTTAGAAGTAAAGTCTTTTATTTTTTTTATGTCGTCTTCTGTAAAATTTGCCGGATCAGGAATATTTTTGCTGTATTTGTAAAGCATTCGTCTGTATTTGTATTTTTCTTCCAGCTTGTTTTCAGGTAAGAGACGGCTTTCACACCAATAAAGAATAGTGGACTTTTTGCTTCCGTCTTTTTGGGGAACGACAACTTCGATTTTCCAGTCTTCCTTTTCCTGATCGTAGGAAGGTATAAAATCGATATCCGGATAGGCTTTTTGAAAGCAGATTAAGTTTTTCGGGGGATGTCTCTTATCATTTTCGTCAGAGGTAAAACCGTCTTCCTGTCCCATGGAAAAGGCAGGAAGCAGATTTGTTATTATCATAATATAAAAAAGTACTTCTTTAATTTTCATATTTTTTTATTAGCAAAAAAGATCCTTTATTTCTTTCATATATTTATTACCGCGGTCGAATTCGTTTGTGAACATTCCAAAACTAGTAGCTCCAGGGCTAAAAACAACAATGTCATCAGTATGCTCTTGAGAGTCCAGTTCGTCTTTTAGGGATGAAAGCATTTCTTTAAGGCTGTTAAAAGGTCCCTTGTATAACACTTCTGCTTTTTGCAGAGTTGGTAATAATTTATCTGTTGCAG
Organism: Treponema sp.; assembly: GCA_024693045.1. Taxonomy (GTDB): domain Bacteria; phylum Spirochaetota; class Spirochaetia; order Treponematales; family Treponemataceae; genus Treponema_D. The sequence goes on along the minus strand of JAILLQ010000020.1, from coordinate 159,933 downwards.
AGCCTGCAAGGAGGTAAAGAGATTTTACCGGGTATTTTACTTCTGATTTACCGCTTAAGGTATCTGCTAGAACTTCCAGACTCAACCCCTTGTCTGTACCTCCAGTTAGGAAGTAAACAGGTTTTCCAAAAGATTGACTTGCGGCAGCGGCTGCTTCAGGAACTGTTGCACATGAGTCATTGTAAAATTTTACACCCCTGCTTTCGTGGAAAAATTGAAGTCTATGGTCAATTCCGGGCCAACTTTGCATTATTTCTGCACATTTTTCTGATTCTACACCCATAAGTTTAAGAACCAAGGCTGCGTTTAAGGCATTAATTTTCATGTGTTCGCCAGGAACGCTTAATTTTCGCATAATAATTTCAGATTCTTTCATTCCAGGAAGAATAACTTTTCCACAGAAGTTTCCATTTTTATCTTTTGTTTGGAAGACTCCGTAAAAATCTGGGTTCTCTTTAAAAAAATCCTTTTCATCGGAAATTGTCTTGGCATAACGCAAAACTTTTCCCTTAGTTTCATTTGCAAAGAAGTCTCCCCAGCTTCCTCCTTCCTTAGGACCTGTTCCTTCTTCGTCGCCTTCAAAGTCGAATATTGAATAATCCTCTGGCCCCTGATCAGCGTAAATTAGTCTTTTATCGGCTACATAAGGTTCCATTGCGTGGTACCAGTTCTGGTGGTCTGGAACGATTTTTGTAATTACGCTGATTTTTGGCTTTAGAGCTTCTCTGCCTCTTAAATCGGCAAGCTGCCAGCTGGATAGTTCAAGGACTACAGGTGTATTTTCATTTGTTTCTTCAAGAAAGGTTAATGGAGAAACTGTGATATTGCCGCCTAAAAAAGCTTTGTATCCTGCCTGTTTTAATCCGTAATTAATGGCGCTTACAGTAGAACTTTTTCCCTTGCTTCCAGTTACAGCAATAATAGGAGCCTTTGTAAAGTGAAGAAAAATACTTATATCTGTTTCAATATTTTTTGCAGCAGCTAGATATTTATTGCCTTCAATTTTGACTCCAGGGTTTTTTATTACACAGTCGGCATTTTCAAAATCTTCAATTCTATGTTCACCTAATCTGTAGGTAAGATTCTTGGTGTCTAGGGATGAATCTTTTTCGAGCCTTTCAATCGTAGGTTTTAAATCTTCTTCTGTTTTCATATCGGTTGCAATTACTTTAGCACCATATTTTAAAAAGAATCTGACACATGCTTCTCCGCCTCCATTAAGGCCAAGACCCATTATCGTAATCTTTTTTTCTTTTATATCTTCAAGTGTGTTAAAAACGCAACCTTTTTTATATGAAAACATTTTATTCCTCTTAATTTAGCGGGATGTAGTGAGTTTAGTTTTTGTTCCGAAACGCAAAACGGCTTCTTTTACTAAAAGATCTGTTAAATCTTCAAACTTTACTCCTGCCTTTTCACACATTTTTGGGAACATACTGATTTGAGTAAATCCCGGCATTGTGTTTATTTCATTAAAATAAAGTTTACCGCTTTCTTTTTCAACAAAGAAATCAACTCTGCTAAGACCGGCGCAGTCCAAACTTTTATATGCCTTAACTGCAGTAGAGCGAACAGTTTCAATCAAGTCTGTTGAAAGATCTGCCGGGATTTTTAGTGCAGCTCCGTTTGGATCATTGTATTTTGCATCAAAGTCGTAGAAAGTATGAGTTGGAATTATTTCTCCTGGAATATAGGCTTTTACAATTTCTACTTCATTTTCTGAGTGAGCTGTTGTTGAGTTTCCTGTTACAGAACATTCAATTTCTCTTGCATTGATAGCTTTTTCGATTAAAACTTTATCATCCCAGCAAAAGGCTTCCATAAGATAGAAAGAAAGTTCCTTTTTGTTATTTGCTTTATTAGCCCCATTAGACGAGCCTGCACAACAAGGTTTGATGAACATAGGAAAATCCAGTTCATCTATGCAGCGCTGGAAAATTTCATCGTAACGATGGCTGTCATTTAAATCACTTCTTTTCATGCAGATGTATGGAACAACCGGAATTCCTGCTGTCTGTAACACTTGTTTAGTTTTTTCTTTGTCCATTGTTAAAGAACTTGCCATTGTTGTACAGCCAACAAAAGGAATTTCTGCCATTTCCAGAAGTCCCTGAATTGTTCCGTCTTCTCCGTTTGTTCCGTGAAGTGCTGGAAAAACAACGTCTGTTTCAATTAGTGTATCTTTTGTTCTAAATGTCTTTTTGCCGGCTCCCGGTATTACGAAAACAGCTTTTTCGGAATCTTCTGTGATTTTAAACGCTGCTTTTTCGTCTGTAAGGATTCTGTCTAATTCAGATTTATCCTGAAAATACCATTTTCCGTCTTTTGCAATTCCAATAAGATTGAGCTGATGATTTTTTGAAAGTCCACGAGCAATTGCAGCTGCGGAAATCAAAGAAATTTCGTGTTCACCGCTTTTTCCACCGTATATCAAAGTAATATTCATAAAGTTCTCCTGATACTATCTCTTTAGTTTATTTATAGCCCAGTTCAGAAAGAGCTGTCTGGGCTTCTTTTATTTCGTCATAAGGCATAGTAAAATCTTTATAGATAATAGAATTTTCATGACTCTTTCCTAAAAGCAGTACAATATCACCTTTTTCTGCTTTTCTAAAAGCCTCTCGAATTGCTTTTTGTCTTTCATGAATGATAAAAAGGTTTTCATTCATTTTTTTACCAGCTTTTTCTGCTCCGACAGCGATATCTTTTAAAAGACTCACTGGATCTTCTCCACGAGGATCTTCATCGGCGAGAATTACGATATCACAGAATTTAGAAGCAATTTCACCCTGTAAAGGTCTTTTAGTAAGATCTCTTTCCCCGCCGCTTCCAAAAATACAAATCATCCGACCTGTACATCTTTTTCGAACAGGAGGAAATATTGTTTCAAAGGAACTAGGAGTGTGGGCGTAATCAACGATAACTTCAAAAGGCTGTCCCTGATCGATTACTGTCATTCGACCTTTTACAGGTTTTAACTCAGGAACTAAAGCTGTTAATTCTTCAAAAGATTTTCCAGTTACTGAAGAAACCGCTGTTATTGAAGCCATTATGTTGTAGGCGTTAAAGGCTCCAGGAAGGCTTGCTTTTACTTGTAATCTTTTTAATTCTCTTGGAATGACAGGGTCATAATTTGTAGGGTATAAAGCATTTTCACCGTCGGTTTCAAGACTGAAATCTAAACCAAAACGGGCTGCTGCAATGTTACTGGCTTTCATGTAGCGAAGATTTTCCGGAATTTTTGGAAGGGCTTTTGCATCTTCTCCGCTTTCAGCGGCAGCCTTTCCAGCGAGCCCCATTGTTGTAAATCCATAAACATGTTTTTTAGTAGAATTGATAAAAAATTCTGCACTTGGATCTTCAAGGTTTACGATACCAATAGAAGGAATCGATTCATCCTTACCGGCTATCGTTTTAATATGCTTGTGCTTGTCTAAAGCTCTAAAAAGATTAGCCTTGTCATTTCTATAGGTTTCAAAGTTTTTATGAAATTCCAAATGCTCAAGGGTTACATTCATAAAAACGCCACAGTCAAAAAGAACATTTCCCAGTCTGTTAAGTTTATTTGAAAGACCGTGGCTAGAAGCTTCAACTACGGCGTATTTACATCCGTTTTCAAGCATTTCATTTAAATGGTGATGAATGATAGGAGCTTCTGGTGTTGTCTGGTGCTGGGGATTTGCAAGAGCTTCTCCACCAAAAGAGTATTCTACGGTAGAAATAAAGCCTGCCTTTTCGCCAGCCAGACGCAAAAGCTGCCATATAAAAGAAACAGTTGAAGACTTGCCTTCTGTTCCAGTAACTCCTATGACAATAAGTTTTTTTGATGGTGAGTCGTAAAATGTATCTGAAATTGGAGACATTGCAAAACGGGCATCGTCTACTTTTATGAATGCTGGAAAAACTTTTTTGTATTTTTCTGTGTCTACAGGCTGCCCATAAGTGTTTTCACCAATCAGACTTTCAAGGTACATTTTTGCAATCAGTTTAGAAGCTTTTTCTTTTACTTCTTTGGAAAGTTCGCCCTGAAAAACTATAGCCGAAGCTCCCTTTTCTATGGCCTGGGGAATAAATTCATTTCCATTAATGTGAGTTCCAGGAAGAGCAAAATACAAAGAACCTTCGCTTACTTCTCTAGAATCAAAAACAAGGTTTGTAACAGCTATGTGTGCAATATCTGCATCTAAAACAGGAGTTACACCGTCTGCTGCCACTGCCTGATGAGCTATTGATGGGAGCAGTTGAGATAACAATTTCTGCATAATAAACCTTTTAAAGATTTTCATTTATAAAAATCTTCTATATAAAATAAGTCCGCCCTCCGCAGACTTTTAAAGTTTAGCGTTTTGCTTTTTCTTTTACAATTCAGTTTTCTTTCCACTTTCTGGTAAAAAGAGGAACCAGCATACCGCCGACTGCATTTCCAATAACAACTGTAAGAACTACCAAAAGATTCTGCATGGTAAATGCACTTTCAAAACCATTTGCAGCTCCATTGTAGAAAGAATTTGCTATAGAGTGGTCAAATCCACTAAGAATAAATACCGGTATGTAAATAAAACAGCCAATCTGAGAACCTTTTTTCCATGCATCAACAGCAAGGAACATTAGCAGTCCGCAGAAAATACCTGTAATCAAAAGTTTTGATAGGGGAGAAGCAAGTTTTGCTTCGTAAATCTTTTTAGCTGGCTCAACAATTATTGGAAAAGCGTAAGAAGCTAAGATTCCCAAAAGGTATGTTGAAAGAAGATTAAATACAAGAATAAGAAGTACAAGTTTTATATAGGAAATATCCTTGAAATGGTAGGCAATGTAACCGACTTTTCCTGTGTAAAGGTTAAATCCGTAAAGACAGATTGTGTAAAGTCCGGCTGCAAATAATACAGCTCCAAGTGGTGCCCAGCCTTTTGAAATACAAGAAAGATTTATAATTCCTCCAACAGAAATCATAAGTCCCGAAAGAATTGAAAGTTTAATATTGTTAAGCATGATGACATCATTCTATCACGGAATTAAAAAATAAAAAATACTGCTTTATGAATTGCGGTTTTTTATAAAAAAACGTTACAATGAAGATATGTATGAAGTTCGCGTTACAGCTGATTTTTCTGCTGCTCATTTTTTAAAAGATTACAATGGAAAGTGTGAAAATCTTCATGGTCATAATTATAAGGTTTACGCTCATGTTCGTGGAGAACTTTTAAATGAAGGTGGAATGCTGCTTGATTTTACAAAATTAAAAGCTGCCTTACGAAAAGTGATTAGTGAACTAGATCATACAAATTTAAATGATTTTGCTTATTTTAAGCAGAATCCTAGTGCAGAAAGAATTGCAACTTACATATATGAAAAAATTATAAATCTTCTATTAAAAGAAGATGAAGATTTAACCTGGAAAGAAGGTAAAAAAACAGCCTGGCTTTATGCAGTGGATGTTTTTGAAACAGATACCAGTAGGGCAAGGTATTTACCCCATCCATAGATTTTAAAATTATGAACTTTGATATATTTTTTTTCATCAATGCAACTCTTCTCGGTGTAGGGCTCGCGATGGATGCTTTTTCTGTGTCTGTTTCAAATGCTCTGTATGAGCAAAAAATGTCTTTTTTTCGTATGAATGTTATTGCCGGATGTTATGGATTTTTTCAGTTTTTGATGCCTCTTTTAGGCTGGCTTTGTATTCACCTCATAATTGAATTCTTTTCGGTTTTTAACTTTTTTGTACCTTGGATTGCCCTCGTAATGCTTTTGTATATAGGTGGAAAAATGATATGGTCATCTTTTCATTCTAATACAGAGGAAAAACAGGAAGGTAGAAAACTTACCTATATTCTTCTTCTTATGCAGGGAATTGCAACTAGTATTGATGCTTTGTCCGTAGGCTTTACTATTGCTGATTATGATTTTTTACATGCATTTTTTGCTTCCCTCAATATAGCCCTTGTTACACACCTTATATGCTTTGTCGGTTTAAAAATCGGAAAAATTGTAGGTAATCGTATAGGTTCTAAGGCAGAAATCTTAGGTGGTATTATCCTGATTGGTATAGGAATTGAAATCTGGATAAAAAATTTATTCTTTAATTTATAGCTTAGAAGAGCTTTCTGATACTTTATAAGATTGAAAGCAACTTAAAAATTCATTATTCTTTTATCATTATTTATTTCTATATTTAAAGGACAAAGTCATGTTAATTAATGGTTCACAGATTGTTATTGAATGTCTTATTGAACAGGGCGTAGATACTGTTTTCGGTTATCCTGGAGGATGTATCCTTAATATTTATGACGAACTATATAAAAATTCAAACCGCATTAATCATATTTTGACAGCACATGAACAGGGAGCCAGCCATGCCGCTGATGGTTATGCCCGCTCAACTGGAAAAGTTGGTGTTTGTATGGCTACTAGTGGTCCTGGAGCTACCAATCTTGTAACAGGTATTGCAACTGCTTACATGGATTCTGTGCCAATGGTTGCGATTACCTGCAATGTTAGTAAAGCTTTGCTTGGTCGGGATTCTTTCCAGGAAATTGATATCACTGGAATTACAATGCCTATTACTAAGCATAATTTCCTTGTTTCAGATATAAAGGATCTTGCAGAAACTATCAGAGAAGCTTTCCTTATCGCAAAGTCTGGTCGTCCAGGTCCGGTTTTAATCGATATTTTGAAAGATGTAACGGCTCTAAACAATATGTACGAGTTTGAACCATCTAAAAACCCGGATGAAATTGCCTTAAAGACTCTTAATAAGTTTAACTTTAAAAGAGCTGTTACAGTTTCTGAACCAAAGGAAGAAGAACTTCAGGCAGCTGCAGAACTTATTAACTCTGCTTGTCAGCCAATTATTTATGCTGGTGGTGGGGTAAAAATCTCTGGTGCAGAAAAAGAATTGCTTTCTTTTGCTGAAAAGGCACAGATTCCAGTAAGTGAATCTCTTATGGCTCGTGATTCTTTCCCTGCTAATCATCCTTTATGCACCTGGATGGTTGGTATGCACGGAACTTACGCTTCTAATATGGGTATTACCGAAAGTGACCTTGTAATTGCAATCGGTGCTCGTTTTAGCGATCGTGTATTAGGAGATACTTCAAAATTTGCCCAGCACGCAAAAATTCTTCATATAGATATTGACCCTGCAGAAATTAATAAAAATATCGACACAGATTCTTGCCTGGTTGGTGATGTAAAGGCTGTTCTTTCCCGTCTTCTTCCATTGATTAAAGAAAAGAACCGTTCAGACTGGCTTACTCAGATTAACGAATGGAAGAAAAAGTATCCTAGCTGCTACGATAAAAATCCAAAGGATTCAATTAATCCAAAAACTCTCTGTGAAATTGTTAATAAAATTGCAGGAGACGATACTTATATTACAACTGAAGTTGGTCAGCATCAGATGTGGACTGCTCAGTTCTACCCATTCAGTAAGCCTCGCACTTTTGTTACTTCAGGTGGATTAGGAACAATGGGTTATGGAACAGGTGCTGCAATGGGAATTCAGGTAGGAAACCCTTCTGCGCGAGTAGTTCATATTGCTGGAGATGGTTCTTTCCGCATGAATTGTAATGAGCTTGCAACAATAGGTTATTACAATCTTCCTATTGTTATTGTTGTTGAAAACAATAATGCTCTTGGAAATGTTCGAATGTGGCAGCGTCTTTTCTATGGAAAACGCTTTAGTCAGACAACTCTTGACAGGGGACCGGACTGGGTAAAATTAGCAGATGCTTATGGTATCGACGGTTATAGAGCAACAAATGCTGCTGAATTTGAAAAGGTTTTCAAAAAAGCATTTGAAGCAAAGAAACCTGCTATCATTGATGCTCGTGTAGATAAAGATGAAATGGTATTGCCAATGGTTCCTGGTGGAAAGCCAATTTATAGTATGATTATGGAACTTTCAAAAGAAATCATGAGTAACGACTAAAAAACACTTTTTGATTACTCTTTTTGTGAAAAAAGCCGTCTGTTTAAGTGTCAGTCGGCTTTTTTTATGTTATAATTCAGTAACTTTATTTATGTGGAGATATTATGTACGAATCAGGTGAAGATTATCTTGAAGCAATTCTGATGATCTGGAATGAAAAAAACGAGTGCCATGCCGTTGATATTGCTCATAAGCTGAATGTAACAAAACCAAGTGTTAGTCGTGCAATGGGAATATTAAAAGAAGATGGATTTGTTTTTGTTGATGAATTTCAGCACATAAATCTAACTGAAAAAGGTCGTATAAAAGCTCAGGATATCTATAATCGCCATGAACTCCTTACGGCATTTTTACAAAAGATTACAGGTATTTCTGCTGAGCAGGCTGAACAAAATGCCTGCCGCGTAGAACATGTAATAGATTCCGATGTCGTCCGCGGAATACAAGACTGGATGGCAAAAAATTAAAGGACAAAATTATGAAAGTTATTTCTACAAAAACAGCACCTGCTGCAATCGGGCCTTATTCACAGGCAATCGTTACTGGTAATCTTCTTTATGCTTCAGGACAGATTCCTATTGATCCTGCTACTGGAAACTTAGTCTCAGGTGATATTAATGCACAGGCTGAACAGGCTTGCAAAAATGTTGGTGAAATTTTAAAAGCTGCTGGTATTTCTTTTGATAAGGTAGTAAAAACAACTTGTTTTCTTGCTGATATTAAAGATTTTGCAGCATTCAATGCAATTTACGAAAAGTACTTTGTAAGCAAACCTGCTCGTTCCTGCGTTCAGGCAAGTCTTCCAAAGGCTGCTTTATGTGAAATCGAAGTTATTGCAGAATTGTAACATATTGCCGCTTCCGCTATAATAAGCGGCATGGAACACGGAACAATAACTCAGGACAATCACGCTGCTCTGTGGCACGGTCGTTTTCAGGAAGGACCTGATGCCGCAGCAGTTGAATTTGAAACTTCTATACATGTAGATGAACGCATGGCTTTAGACGATATTCGTGGAAGTCGGGCTCATGCAAAAATGCTTTCTCATGCTGGAATTATTTCTGCAGAAGAAGCAAAAGAAATTATTAAAGGCCTTGATTCAATCGAAAAGGATTTGAATTCAGCTTCTTTAAAAATTGACTATTCAGCAGAAGATATTCATTCGTTTATTGAAGCAACTCTAACCGATAGAATTGGAGAAAGTGGAAAAAAAGTTCATACTGGCCGAAGTCGTAATGACCAGATTGCTTTGGATGAAAGACTTTATCTTTGCCGCTTTATTCCAGACCTTCAAAACAGATTATTAACTTTAATTTCCTCTCTAACAGAAATTGCTGAAAAACATACAAAAGATATTATGCCTGGATATACTCATATGCAGCATGCCCAGCCTGTTACACTTGCTCATCACCTTTGTGCCTGGAGCTGGATGCTTACCCGTGACTGGAATCGCCTTGAAGATTCTTTAAAGAGAATTAGGATTTCTCCAATCGGTTCCGGGGCGCTTGCTGGTAGTGGACTTCCCTTGGACCGAAAATTTGAAGCAAAAGAATTAGGTTTTGATGAAATTACAATGAACAGCCTGGATAGTGTATCTGACCGTGATTATTGTATTGAAGTCACTTCTGCTTTATCCCTTATTCAGATGCACCTTTCCCGCTTCTGTGAAGAAGTTGTCCTTTGGTCTACAACAGAGTTTGCATTTATCGATCTTAGCGAAAAGTGGTCTACAGGTTCATCTATTATGCCTCAGAAAAAGAATCCTGATTTTGCTGAACTTATCCGCGGTCGTACTGGTCGAGTATACGGAGATTTAATTGCACTTCTTACAATGATGAAGGCTTTACCTTTGGCTTATGACCGGGATATGCAGGAAGATAAGCAGTCCCTCTTTGATGCCTGTGATGTAGTTTTATCTTGTGTAAATGTATTTACTTATATGATTTCTTCTGCAAGATGGAATTTAAAATCGATGAACCAGGCTTGCCAGGATGGTTTTTTGAATGCAACTGATGTAGCTGACTACCTTGTTCGTAAGGGACTGCCTTTCCGAACAGCTCATGGGGTAAGTGCAAAATCAGTTAGAATAGCAATCGAAAAGAATTGCCGTTTGGAAGATTTGTCCCTGGAAGATTTCAAGTCATGTTCGGACTTAATTGAAAATGATATTTTTGATATCATTCCTCCGGAAGCTTGTGTTAACGCCCGTAAAACTGATGGTGGACCGGCTGAAGAAAAAGTTAAGGAACAGATTTCTGCTCTTAAAGATTTTGCAAAAAAAATTAAAGAATAAATATTCAGGAGATTATTTTTTATGAAAAAAATTACACTTTTGTTACTTGCACTTTCAATTATGATTGGTTTTTCTGCCTGTAAAAAACAGAAGCAGGTTGATAACTCTTTGGAAGAAATTAAAGCTAGAAAAGTTTTTGTTCTCGGCTTGGATGATTCATTTCCACCAATGGGTTTTAGAAACGAAGATAATGAAATAGTTGGATTTGATATCGACCTTGCAAAAGAAGTTGCTTCTCGTCTTGGACTTGAATTTAAAGCTCAGCCAATTGACTGGGACGCAAAGGAACTTGAACTTTCTATCGGAAAAATCGACTGTATCTGGAATGGTCTTACAATTACTCCAGAAAGAGAAGCTGCCCTTGCTTTTACAAAACCTTATTTGAATAACGACCAGGTTCTTGTTGTTCGCCAGAACAGTGATATCAATACTCTTAAAGATGCAGCTGGAAAAACAGTAGGTGCTCAGAGTGGTTCTAGTGCTCAGAACGCTATTGATTCAAATCCTGAATTCAAGAAATCTCTTAAAGATTTAGTTCTTTTCCGAGAAAACCTTACAGCTTTGAATGACCTTGAAACAGGTGGAGTAGATGCAATTGTAATGGACAGCATAGTTGCTTCTTACGATATAGCACAGAGTGGAAAAAAACTTAGACTTGTTGAAGAAGCTCTTTCAAAAGAAGCTTACGGTATTGCATTTAGAAATCATGACTTAAAACTTCGTGATGCAGTTCAGTCAGCTCTTGAAGATATGGCAAAAGATGGAACTGTTGAAGCTATTTCGAAAAAATGGTTCGGTTCTGATATTACTGTAATTGGTAAATAAATTGCTTGAAAAATATGTAAAAATGCTGGGTCAGATGCTTTCTGGCTCAGTTGTTTCACTTGAAGTTTTTTTTCTAACTCTTATTTTTGCCATTCCTTTGGCAGCTGTAATTGCCATGGGAAGAATGTCTAAGGTAAAGGCTCTTTCTCATTCGGTAAATTTCCTTCTGCTTATAGTTCGTGGAACTCCTTTAATGCTTCAGCTTCTGGTTGTGTATTTTGTCCCAGGACTTTTCTGTAAGTGGCTTTCTTCATATGGATATGATTTTCAATTTCGCTTGAATCGTTTTCCGGCTGCAATTGTGGCTCTTTCTGTAAATTATGCCTGCTATTTTGCGGAAATCTATCGCGGTGGATTTGAATCTATCCCAAAAGGCCAGTATGAAGCATGTGTAGTTCTTGGCTATTCCCGTATGCAGACATTTTTTAGAATTGTTGTTCCTCAGGTCATAAAAAGAATTATTCCAGCAATGGGAAATGAGGTTATGACTCTTGTAAAAGATACCGCTCTGGTTTCTGTTATTGGAGTTTCTGAACTTCTGCTTGTTGCAAAAGAAAGACAGAGTTCTTTGTTTTCTTTTGCACCACTTTTTATCGCGGGAGTTTTTTATTTTTTAATGAATGCCCTTGTTTCTTTTATTTTTGTAAAAATTGAAAAGAAACTATCTTATTACAGCGAAAAGTAGTCAGGATAAAAATGAAAGAAGTAATTAAGGTTGAAAAAATAAGAAAATCATTCGGTGGACTAGAAGTATTAAAAGATATCAATTTTAGTGTTCATCAGGGTAAAGTTTTAAGTGTAATCGGACCTAGCGGTTCAGGAAAATCAACTCTTTTGCGTTGTGTAAGTCAACTTGAAAAAGTAGACGGAGGTTCCATTAATGTTTGTGGAATGCAAATGGTAAAAGATGGAGTCTATGCACCAAAATCCGCCCTTCATGAAATATCTCTAAAAAGCGGAATGGTTTTTCAGAATTTTAATCTTTTTCCTCATTATTCAGTTTTAAAGAATATTACTGATCCTCAGGTTTGTGTACTCAAAAAGTCAAAAGAAGAAGCCGTTGAAAATGCAATGAAACTTCTTGCCAGAATGGGACTTGAAGATAAAGCAGATAAATATCCCTGTCAGCTTTCTGGTGGTCAGAAACAGAGAGTTTCTATTGCCCGGGCTTTAGCTTTAAAACCTGAAGTTTTACTTTTCGATGAACCTACCTCTGCTCTTGATCCTGAACTTACCGGCGAAATATTGGCGGTAATTAAAGATTTGGCTTCTGAAAAAATGACAATGGCTGTTGTAACTCATGAAATGGCCTTTGCCCGGGATATTAGTGATTACCTCGTTTTTATGGATGGAGGTCTTATAATTGAAGAAGGGCATCCAGAGCAGGTTATTAACGATCCTCAACATGAAAGAACCAAGGCTTTCCTTTCCAGGTTTCACACTTCTTGATATTTTTTCTCATTGAATAAAGAACTCTTTCCATTTATCATTTTATTTTGAAAATGATACGTTTTTATAAGAGGTCTTTATGAAAAAATATATAGCTCTTTTCTCAATTTTCTTACTCTTTTTTGGCTGTTCTCAAAAACAGATGTCGGATGGCGATTTTGTCGGTTACGGTGAAGGTCGTAATGGTTATATCACTCTTTCAATCACCGTTAAAAATAATAAAATTACTAATATAAAAACTATATCAGAAGCAGAAAGTGATTTTGCAAAACCTGCAATAAAAATTCTTTCAGATGCGGTTGTCGCAGGAGACGCAATTTCTTCTCTTGATGCTGTTTCAGAAGCTTCTTTGACTTCTGCCGGAACAATAGAGGCTCTTGAAAATGCCGTAAAAGCTTCAAAGGGAATTGGCACTAAAGCAAAAAAATACAGGAATACTTCATGTGACATTATTGTAATAGGTTCAGGGGGAGCAGGCCTTTCTGCCGCTGTTCAGGCTGCACAAAAAGGTGCCTACGTAATTCTTCTTGAAAAAATGGGTATTGTAGGGGGAAACACAAATTATTCTACTGCCGGACTTAATGCCTCAGAGACAAGTGTTCAGCATGATTTAGACATAAAAGATTCAAATGAAGAGTATTATCAGGATACAATGAAAGGCGGTCATAATCTAAACAATCCTGAACTAGTTCGAACACTTGTAGAAAATTCTGCAGATGCAGTTGATTGGCTTACTTCCCTTGGAGCTGATTTAAGTGATGTTGGCAAAATGGCAGGTTCAACAAATTCCAGAACCCACAGACCTAAAGGTGGATATGCAATCGGAGGTCATTTGATTTCTGTTTTACACAAGGCCGCTGTAGATAATGGAGTTGAAATTCGAACAAGAAATACTGTTAAGGATATTCTTGAAAAAGATGGAAAAGTTTCGGGCGTTCTTGTTGAAAATGAAGCTGGGCAGTACGAAATAAAAGCTGATGCAGTTATCGTTGCTACCGGAGGTTTTGGAGCAAATTCAAAACTTGTAGAAAACTATCGTCCAGATTTAAAAGGCTTTAATACCACAAATCATAAGGGTGCTACGGGAGACGCTTTTTCTCTTCTTAATAAATTCAATGTAAAAACAGTCTTAATGGATCAGATTCAGACTCATCCTACTGTAGTGAAGGGGTCTGGAATAATGATTACAGAAGCAGTTCGTGGAAACGGTGCTATCCTGGTAAATAAGGATGGAAAACGATTTGCAAACGAAATGCTTCCTAGGGATGCAATGTCTAATGCTATTCTTTCCCAACGAGATGGCAGTGCCTTTTTGCTTTTTGACCAGGGCGTTCGTGAATCTTTAAAAGCAATCGAAAAATATGCCCAGCAGAATCTTCTTGCAGAGGGACAGTCAATTTCAGAACTTGCTGATAAATTAGGTATTTCTTCTTTAACTCTTGAAAAAACACTTTCGGACTATAATTTATATCAGAAGACAGGGGTTGATAAAGATTTTTCAAGAAAAGGAAACGAAATGCCTAGAAGTCTATCTAAGGCACCTTTTTACGCAGTTGAAGTTTCACCGGCGGTACATCATACAATGGGGGGGCTTGCAATAAATTCTTCGGCACAGGTATTAAATCAAGAGGGGCAGGTAATTCCTGGACTTTACGCTGCCGGCGAGGTAACTGGTGGAGTTCACGGCGGAAACCGACTTGGTGGAAATGCTGTTGCTGATATAGTGATTTTTGGCCGGATTGCAGGAGAATCTGCCTCAAAACAATTATCTTTATGAAAAAAAATCTAAAGTAGAAACAAGAGTATCTATTGACTTTTTAGTTAGCATTGGCTAATTTTATTAAAATAATTAGTCTATGCTAACTAGAGGCGATTTATGCGAAGATTTTTAAAAGTTTTTTTAACTCTATCTATTTTTTTTGCAGCTATCTCTTCTCAGGCTGTTGCAGAAGAAAAGACATATGCAAACTGGAATGCGGTCGTAGATGATATGGATATGGAACTTGATGAGGCATATAAAATTTATGCTTCTGGGGCTCCAAAGGATACTCAGGCGGCTGGTAAAAAACAGGTGAATGTTGCTTATTACCAGTATTATGAAAAAATCGGGTTTGAACGAACTGTAAAAGCTCGAATTTCAGGTAATCGTGCTGGAATGGTTGAACTTCAATTTGCGGCCTGCAAAAAAGCAATGGCAAAGCACGAATCTAATAAAGTTGTAAAAGAAAATATTGAAAAATTAAAAACAATGCTTCGTGAAGATGCAATTATTCTTGATCCAAAGGGTAATCAGGGCAGTTTAGCTTCTTTCTGGATTAATTTTATTGCATCTCTTTCAATTATCCTTAAAGAAGGTTTTGAAGCCATTCTTATCGTTGGTGCAATTCTTGCATATCTGGTTAAGTCTGGTAAAGCTTCTGAATGTAAATCTGTTTATACAGGTTCTCTCATCGGTATTGGTGCCTCGGTAATAATGGCAATTCTTTTGAACCTGCTCGCTGGTGGCCAGGGTGATAAGCAGGAACTTATTGAAGGTCTTACAATGATTCTTGCTACTGCGGTTCTTTTCTATACCTCAAACTGGATGGTTTCAAAGTCCGATGCTCATCAGTGGACAAATTACATAAAAAATCAGGTTGCTTTGTCTGATGACAAAGGTAGTGTTTTTGGTCTTTCCTTTACAGCTTTCCTTGCAGTTTTCCGAGAAGGTGCAGAAATCGTATTGTTCTATCAGGCATTGGTTCTTGGAGCAAAAGATGCATCTGCAATTTCTGCTATTTGGATTGGTCTTGCAGTAGGCGTAATTCTTCTCTTTGGCGTTTACTATTTGATTCGCTATGTTTCAATAAAACTTCCACTTAAGCCATTCTTCCTTGGAACTTCAATTATCATGCTCTTCATGTGCGTAGCTTTTGTTGGTAGTGGACTTGCAGAATTTGTAGAAGGTGACTTTGTAAATCCTACAATTTTGAATGGATGGCCAACAGTTGATATTATTGGTATTCATCCATATGCAGAAACTCTTATTGCTCAGTTCCTCTTCCTTATTCCTGTAGTAATCGGTTTTGTTCTTCAGTTAAAAAAGAATAAGACTGCCCTTGAAAATGCAGAAAAGAATGTAGAACTTAAAGTATCTGTTAGAAAAAGAAATCTTGCTGCTCTTCTCCAGCTTCTTTTAGGCTATATCGGAGTCGCAGATTTCTATCTTGGTAAAGTCGGTCTTGCCGTTCTTAAATATTCTCTAACTGTTTTTGGAATCTTCTTTGCAGTTATGGGAAAAGGTTCTCTTGAAGCACATCCAAAATTCGGTTCTTTCTTTATGATTTTTGGAATACTTTGTGTTGCAGTTACTGTGATTTGGGTACTGGTCGATTTTGTAAGAACTTTGAGCAATAAAGAAAAGGATGGTTCTAACCTTCCTGTATTAAATTAGTAAATATTCTCGTTTAGAGGGTGTTAATATAGTTATCAAAACTTAAGGAGTTTTAATATGAAAAAGACAATGTCTTTAGTTTGTGCAGTTGCTGCTATTGCACTTTCATTCTCTGCTTGTACAAAACAGGCTGCTAATACAGCTGAAGCTGCTTCTGTACCAGGTGAAGATGCAGGTTTCGAAGAATTCAGCATTGGTGATGAAAAAGAAGTTGGATTCTTGAACGTTGCAGGCGTTTACTTCCAGCCATGTGACTTGGAAGGAAACGGAGCAATTTATAACCACTCTGACTATGGTTTCCACATGGAAGCTGATATTTCTGCTTTGGAAAATGACCTTGGTTATGGTGTTGGTGATTTCGTTCCATATCTTACTGTTGATTATGAAATCAAATCAAACAAAGATGGAAAAATTGCTGCAGATGGTACATTTATGTTGATGAACGCTTCTGATGGTCCTCACTACGGTGCTAACGTAAAAGCTATCCCAGCTGGTTCATATACAGTTTCTTTCAAAATCCATAGCCCAGAAGAACAGGGCTTCCTTCTTCACACAGACAAACTCACTGGTGTAGACGGACGTTTTGCTAACTACTGGACAACAAAAACATTGGATGCAGTTTGGACAGACTGGAACTACGAAGGTCCACAGTGGTAATTTAGACATTTGAATCCTCTTTTTGTAAGCTAGGCTTTCAGAAGGTTTCAAAACTATATTATTAGGAAAAGAGGGTTGTTAAAGTATTTTGACAGCCCTCTTTGTTATTATTTTAAATAGACTGGTTATATATGCTAAAATATTTTGTTTGGGTTGTAAGGGATTTACTTCAATCTGGTGTTCTTATTGCCCTTTTTTTTGCCCTTGCGGCACTGTGTGATAAAAAATTATATAAAAAAAGTATTTTTATCAGTTCATTAACTGGTTTTGCCTTAAGCCTTATATATGCTTTTATAAAATACAACAATTTAATCAGGGATCGTTACCTGATTATAGTAAATTTATATTTATTAGGCTTTGTTTTGTTTACGAGTCTGCTTTATCTGGTTTTTAACTTTTCATTTTTGAAAAAACTTTGTGGTAAAGTTCAGGAATATGTTCTTTCTATATGTGGAGCAGTTATAATTGGAGGAACAGAAATTTTAGTTCTTCCAGTAAATCTCCTTCATCCTTTCCATTTTTTAATAAAAGGCCAGAGTGTTTTTAGTACCGATTATTTATTTAAGTTAATTGGTTTTCTTTTTGGTCTTTCTCTTATTGCTTTGATTATTCTTTGTGCATATAAAATATTTTCTCATTTGAATTATGTGATTGTTCACAGATATGCATCATTTTTCATATTTTTTAATGCAATCAGTCAGGTCGGGAATTTTTTAGGGCCTATGATTGTAAGGCGTTGGATTAGAGTTTCGAAGCCTGTTCAAAAATTTTCACAATTCACTAGAAATAATGGAATTCTGTTCGCATTTATTTTTGTTTTTATTGTTTTTTCAATTTCACTTCTTTTGTACTGGAAAAGTCTTCATAATACCGAAGAGTACTCTAATCCTGCAGAACACAGAAAGATTCGAATAAAGTGTATTCATCAAAGAAGATGGGCTTCTGCTTTTATCTTTTTAGGTTTGCTTTCGGTCTTTGATTTAACGTATTTAAAAAGTGTGAGCGAAAGAACTGTTACTCTTTCACCTGCAGAACCTTTTCATTTGAATGGAGACATTATTACTATACCTTTAGAGCAAGTTCAAGACGGTCTTTTGCATCGTTTTGAATATGTAACTTCAGATGAGGTGGGAATTCGATTTATTGTTATTCAAAAAAATGCTTTTGCTTTCGGTATCGGTTTTGACGCCTGTGAAATATGTGGCGATACCGGTTATTATCAGAAAAATGGTCAGGTAATCTGCAAATTGTGCGATGTTGTAATGAATATAAATACGATTGGTTACAAAGGAGGCTGTAATCCAATTCCTCTTCCTTATGATGTAAAAGATGGAGCAATTGTGATTAATGCAAATGATCTTTTGGTCGAAAAAAGGAGGTTCAGGTAATGTTCTGGAGAATGGTCTTACATGCTTTTGTCCGCCAAAAAGGAAAAATGCTTATGATTGCCTTTACAATTGCTCTTGGAGCCAGCCTTGCGACTGCAATGTTGAATGTAATGTTCGGAGTAGGCGATAAGGTCAATCAGGAATTGAAGACTTATGGTGCTAATATTCGTGTAGTTCCTCAGACAGCTTCCCTTTTGGATGATTTGTATGGAATGAAAGGTGATTCAAAACAGTATTTAAAAGAAGAAGAATTAGGAAAAATAAAAACAATTTTCTGGGCGTTTAATATAGTAGATTTTGCACCTTATTTGGAATCCAAAGTTCTTTTGAATGGGAAAGACATGGTCGGAATCACGGGAACTTGGTTTAATCATCATCTTGCCCTTCCTACAGGAGAAGAACTAGATGCAGGTATGATCAGTATGAAAAACTGGTGGGATCTTCACGGTCTCTGGCTACAAGAAGCAGATGATGCTATGGTCATGGTTGGATCTGATTTGGCAAGTCACTACATGATAAAAACAGGCGACACGATAACTCTTTCAAAGAATGACGGACAGCTTATTCCCTTTAAGGTAAAGGCAATATTTGAAGCCGGAGGAGAAGAGGATAAAAAGATTTTTATGAATCTTCGTGATGCTCAGTATTTGATAGATAAAAGTGGATTAATTAATACTATTGAGGTAAGCGCACTTACTTCCCCTGATAATGAACTTGCAAGAAAAGCTGCCCAGAATCCTGAAAGCCTGACGAATGCTGAAAGAGAGCTCTGGTACTGCACCGCTTATGTAAGTTCAATCTGTTATCAAATACAGGAAGTAATTTCAAACGCAATTGCAAAACCTGTACGCCAGGTAGCAGA
Organism: Treponema sp.; assembly: GCA_024693045.1. Lineage (GTDB taxonomy): Bacteria > Spirochaetota > Spirochaetia > Treponematales > Treponemataceae > Treponema_D. Next base: position 141,096 of record JAILLQ010000020.1, on the reverse strand, counting down.
AAGTGAGGGGGCAATCTTAAAGAAAACTCAGCTTCTTATGCTTTTAATCACGATTTTAAGTCTGATTGGTTCTGCCCTGGGCATTTCAAACCTTGTAACAGCTAGTGTTATGGAAAGAAGTAAGGAAATCGGCTTATTAAAAGCTATTGGGGCTCACGATGGACCTGTTTCCTGGCTTGTTCTTACAGAAATTATGATTACCGCCTTGATAGGTGGAATTGCAGGTTATTTTGCAGGTCTTGGTTTTGCACAAATCATTGCCCACACAGTTTTTGCCTCTTCGATAACGACAACTCCAATTGTTATACCATTGGTAACAATCTTAATTTTCTTAGTAACAATGGCTGGAAGTTTACCGTCAATACGAATGATTTTAAAACTTGAACCTGCTGAAGTTTTACACGGAGGACAATAATGACCAGATCTAGCTTTTACATGAAAATGATAACAAGTTCTCTATTAAGACGAAGAAGTAGAATGCTGGTAGCTCTTCTTGCAATTGCGATAGGATCAACAGTTTTGAGTGGCCTTGTCACGATTTATTATGATGTTCCTCGCCAAATGGGAAAAGAAATGCGTTCTTATGGGGCAAATATGCTTTTTGTTTCAACTTCAACTTTATCCTATACAAAAGATGAAATGGAAAAAGCAAAAACTCTAATTGCATCTGAAAATTTAGTCGGCTTCACACCATTTAAATATCAGAATGTAAGGGTGAATAATCAGCCATTTCTAGTAGCAGGAACTGATTTTGTTGAAGTTAGAAAAACGAGTCCCTTCTGGTATGTAAGTGGTCATTTCCCGGACGAAGTAAAAAAATCGGAAAAAAAGGGAATAGAAGTTCTTATGGGCCAGCAGGTTGCTTCTGTTATTGGAGCTGTTGAAGGTGATGAAGTTAAGATTACTGGTATTAGTCAAGCTGGTAAAAACTTTGAAAAAAAAGTAAGAATTTCTGGAATTCTTCAGACAGGAGGAAATGAGGAAGATTGTATTTATATGAATCTTTCTGATTTGGAAAAAACTACAGGTCTTTATGGTTTAGTAGATGTTGTTGAATGTTCTGTTAGTGCTAATGCAGAAGAACTTCAGGAATATGCGAAAAAAATTAATAATGAAGTTCCTGAGATAAAACCAGAAATCGTAAAGAGACTTGCAAGCTCAGAGGGTACTGTTCTAAATAAATTACAGGCTCTGGTTTATATTGTAACTCTTGTAGTTCTGATTTTAACTATGGTTTGTGTTGCAACGACAATGATGGCTGTAGTTGCAGAAAGGCGTAAAGAAATTGGATTAAAAAAAGCTCTGGGAGCTGGAAATCAGGAGATTGTCTGGGAATTTTTAGGTGAAGGTTTATTTTTGGGTGCACTGGGAGGCTTTTTAGGTGTAATACTAGGCTTCTTCTTTGCTCAAGCCGTTAGCATAAATGTCTTTAGCCGCTCAATTTCTTTCTCCCCGATAATCGCCCCTCTAACGATTATCGTATCGATTGTGGTTACCGGCCTAGCCTGCCTAATCCCCGTAAAAAGCACCACCGAAATCGACCCCGCCTTAGTGTTAAAAGGTGAGTGATGAAGCTATGCTTCATCTGATAAATAGCAAAGCGTTAAAAAAAATGCGAAAGCATTTTTTAGCTTTACGAATCTAAGTGATGAAGCTATGCTTCATCTGATAAATAGCAAAGCGTTAAAAAAAATGCGAAAGCATTTTTTAGCTTTACGAATCTAAGTGATGAAGCTGCGCTTCATCTGATAAATAGCAAAGCGTTAAAAAAAATGCGAAAGCATTTTTTAGCTTTACAAACTTAGTGATGAAGCTATGCTTCATCTGATAAATGTTGAAATTGGACTTCCTGTCCAATTTCAACAGCGAGTTTTATAAAACTCGCAAGTGATTTTGCAAAAAAATGACGCGGCATCCGTGCCGCTAGAGAAGAAAGCAAAGCAGGTGTTCGGAAAGGACTTCCTGTCCAATTTCAACAGCGAGTTTTATAAAACTCGCGAGTGATTTTGCAAAAAAAACGACGCGGCATCCGTGCCGCTAGAGAAGAAATATAAGCAGGTGTTCGGAAAGGACTTCCTGTCCAATTTCAACAGCGAGTTTTACAAAACTCGCGAGTAGTTTTGCAAAAAAACGACGCGGCATCCGTGACAACGGGGCGTTACGGGGTGTCCCCGTTAGAGGGGGTAGGTGAAGATAACTTGTTAGCTGAACCGAGGGGGAGACTTCCCCCGCCTTTAATCGAGTGAATAGAGGTTTTAACCTTGTTTTTGCTTTCTGCAGATTTTGTGGAAAAATTGATTTGAATGGAGATTTTTATGGCATTACTGGATGTAAAAAATATTTCAAAATTGTATTCAAACGGTACTGTGAAGGCACTTGATAATGTCAGCCTTACAGTGGAAAAGGGTGAATGGGTTGCAATTATGGGACCTTCTGGCTCTGGAAAATCTACAATGCTGAATATAATCAGTTGCATGGATAAACCTAGTCTGGGTGAAGTAGTCTTAGATGGAGTGGATATTTCTAAAGAAAGTTCCCGAAATCTTACAAATATTCGCAGAGATAAAATCGGACTTGTATTTCAGCAGTTTCATCTTGTAAATTATCTGACTGCACTTGAAAATGTTATGGTCAGCCAATATTACCACAGTATGCCGGATGAAAAAGAAGCTTTGCAGGCTCTTGAACTGGTTGGCTTGGGAGCTAGAGCAAAACATCTTCCTCATCAGCTTTCTGGTGGAGAACAGCAGAGAGTTTGTATCGCGCGAGCTTTGATTAATCACCCACAGATTATTCTTGCCGATGAGCCGACTGGAAATCTTGATGAAGCTAATGAAAATCTTGTAATCGAAATATTTAAAAAGCTCCATTCAGAAGGAAAAACAATAATTGTTGTAACACACGCCCCTGAAGTTGCTCAGTTTGCAGAAAGAACAATCGTTCTTGAGCACGGAAAATTTGCCCGTGAAATTAAAAATAACAGTTAATTTACAGTGATATTAAAAAGCCGGCGACCATTTTGATTAAAAGGAAGCCGGCTTTTTTTGTAAAAGTTTACGAGTTTTCTGAAGAATGTTTATCCGCGATTTGATGGTGAAAACTTTAACTTTCCTTTTAGAGTGAGAATTCCATTTTTGTAGACCGCTTTTAGCTTTCCTTTGTAGTGACCATCGGCTTTTTCGGAATATTTATCGTGAGAATATGATGCATTTGATAAATCTAAATCACAAGCTTTTGTATTGTCCCCGCCTTCTTTTACAAATTCTGGACTAAATGTAACAGATTTATCTGGATTTCTTACACCAACTTCTGATTTTTTAAAAGACTTTTCTATGTCGATTTTACCTTTTGAATCAGACTCAATAAGAATTGAATATTGGTGATTAAGATAAGTAATCATAACTTTCTTTCCCTGTGAAGAAACCTTTAAGCCATTTGATTCAATTTTATCGAATGAGTTTAGAGGAAAAAGAAGAATCCCTCTAAAGCCGCTTGGCACTCTAAGATTTTTATCTGCATCATAACGAACTTTATTTAATGCTTTTGTAGATTTCTGAAGAGAGGCACCTGATTCAGCATCGTAGGCATCATTGTAAATCTCTTTATCTAAAGACCAGTTTAAATAATTTTTGCCATCGTCTTCCTGCAAGTTAAAACGATAGTCAATATTTACTGACTGTGCATACATTATAGATGTAAGAAATAAGATAACTGAGAGACCAATTGTAGTTTTTTTCATGAAAACTCCTTTGTCCGAAGACTAAAAATAATTTATTATATAGAAGAATGTGTAAATTATATGAATTTGCTTTTTTTTAGGCAAAGATATTAATTATCAATAAGAGATTGATTTTGTTTAGTGTATTTTGTTTGAATTCCTTGTAATTTATTACATTAATTGACCAAAAGTCTCAATTTATGTATTATATGTACTCAAACTATAAAGCGATAATTATATAAATTTCGGGACTCGGTTAAATTCGACGGAGTCCCGTGGAGGTTATAAAGTGGTCAAACTCAGACTTAAGAAATTCGGTACAAAAAAGCGTCCTTACTACCGTGTTGTAGTTCAGGATTCTCGCAAGCCACGTGATGGTGTTTGCATCGAAGAACTTGGTACATTCATGCCAGTTGAAGCTGAAGAACGTCAGGTATCTATCGACCTTGATCGTGCTAACTACTGGATTGGTGTTGGTGCTCAGCCTACTGAAATCGTATCAAAGTTGATGAAGATTGCTGCTAAACAGTCTAAATAGTTTATAGGGAACGAAAATGGAAAAAGACCTGATCGAATACATTGCAAAATCATTGGTCGATGATCCATCTGCGGTCTCAGTAGACGAAACTGAAGGCGAAAAAGGCATGGTTCTTCAACTCAAGGTTGCGGAAAAAGACATTGGTAAGGTAATTGGAAAATACGGACGTATTGCTAAAGCAATGCGAACTGTTTTAAGTGCTTCTGCTACAAAAGACGGTAAGCGCTACAGTTTGGATATTTTGGACTAAGTTACTGATGGAAAATGAGCAGCTTGTTGTTGGCTTCGTTCGCGGTCCTCATGGGGTTGCGGGGGAATTTAAAGTGGAAAGTGCTTCCGGAGATTACGCTCACATAGCGGCATTAAAAGAAGTAACTTTGAGGCACGGATCTGATTCTAAAAAGTGTAGTGTTGAAACTGCAGAAGAAGGTTGCGGTACCTTGTATATGAAATTGCGGGAAATCAATTCTCCAGAAGAAGTACGAAAGTATAATGGCTGGGAACTTTTGGTAGATCGCAAATACGCTCATCCCTTGAGTAAGAATGAGTGGTACATTGAAGACTTAAAAGGCTGTTCTTTAATATGGAACGGTTCGGATGCGGCAGCGGTGACTGCACCGGCAGAAATAGTCGGAACAATCACAGACGTATTGGAAGGCGGAGCGGGTTACTTGTTAGAAGTTTCTATCTCCGAGAGTTGCACTGTTCTTGCAGATGATTTGAAGCATACTTCTTCTGGAAAAGTTAGAAAGGTACTGATACCTTTGACTTTAAACCATATAGGAAATGTAGATGTCAAAAACAAGACTATTCAACTGATGCACCTCTGGATTCTGGAGTAATTCCATGAAATTTACTGTGCTGACCTTATTTCCTGAGATTCCGCGGGCATATTTTGAAAGCTCAATCATGGCCAAAGCGGTTGAAAAGGGAATTATTGCCTACGACCTTGTGAACATCAGAGATTTTGCTCTTGATAAGCACAAGAAGTGTGATGACGCTCCTTATGGTGGCGGAGCCGGTCAATTAATGATGACTGAGCCACTAGGTTTGGCTTTAGATAGTGTAAAGGCTAAACGCAAAAGAGTAATTTATGTTACTCCTGGCGGTGAATCTTTTACTCAGAAAAAAGCCTACGAATTGAGTCGCGAAGACGAACTTGTATTTATTTGCGGTCGTTACGAAGGTATTGATCAGCGAATAATTGATTATTATGTAGACGATGAGATTTCAATCGGAGACTATGTAATGTCCAGCGGTGAAGTAGCTGCAACAGTTATGGTGGACACTATTTACAGATTAGTGGACGGCGTAATTTCCAGTGAATCACTTGTTGAAGAAAGTTATAGCGACGGACTTTTGGAATACCCCCAGTACACTAGACCTGATGTGTATAAGGGAATGGAAGTACCGGAAGTTTTACTTTCTGGAAACCATGAAAAAATCCGAAAGTGGCGTTTAAGGAAAAGAATCTTAAAAACTTTGCGTAACAGACCAGACATGATTTGGTCAGCTATGCAGAATGATCAGCTTTCCTTAGAAGCAAAAAAAATGATTGAGGAAATAACAGAGCAGACTTCGGTTAAACACTTGAAAAAGAAAAAATCTAAGAAGTCAGGAGATTTATAATGGATCTTATTAAAGCTATTGAAGAAGGCCAGAAAAGAGCTTTTACTACTCAGTTTAAAGTAGGTGATACAGTTAAAGTATTCTTCAAAATTGTTGAAGGTAAAACAGAACGTATCCAGGTATATGAAGGAATCGTACTTTGCATTAAGAATGCAGGTGCTCGCAAAACTTTCACAGTACGCAAGGAATCTTATGGTGTAGGTGTTGAACGTGTATTCCCAATCAACAGCCCTCGCATCGTAAAGGTAGAAATTGTACGTGCTGGTAAAGTACGCCGCTCTAAGCTCTACTACTTACGCGACAAAATCGGTAAGGATAAGAAAGTTAAGGAAATGCTCGGTGGTAAAGTTTCTAACTTCATCAATGAACAGAATAAGTCTGCAGAAGCTGCTGCTCGTGCAACAGAAGCTGCTATCAAGGCAGAACTTTCTGCTGAACACACTGCTGCAGAAGCAAAATAAATTAAGGATTGCATGAAAACATCAGTTCTAATGCATTCAGCTGCCCTTGCGTCCGGCCAAAATCAAAGAGCCCTGCGCGAGGGCAGTTCCGTTTCTGTAAGAGTTGTAAAATCTAATGGTAATGGACTTTATCGAGTTGCTTTTGCAGGAGGAACATTCGATATTAAATCTTCTCTGAAATTAGAGGAAGGGAGTGTATTCAAAGCCCAGCTTTCTGTTACAGGTTCACAGATCATTTTAAAAAAACAGAACCTTAGTATCCTACTTGATTCTAAATCTATTCAAAAATTGCCGGTAATTATTGATTCTAATGGTAATATTTCGAATCCTAAACTGGCTGACTATTTTGTTAATTTGGGCCTTTATCCAGATGAAATTTCTTATATCCTTTTTAACATGACAAAAGAAGCTGGTCTTTCTTTTGACAGAGCCCTGATTAATAGAGCTAGAATTTTAGGTAAAGCTTTTAAGGGAAAAGAAAAACAAGCTTCATCTGCTGCCTTTGTTCTCTTGAATAAGGGAATTAAGGCGGATAAAAAAATTGTTGAAGCTTTTCTAGACGAAAAGAAAAATTTTCTAGCTAAGAATGAAAAACAAAAATTAGAAGACGCTGAAAAAGTTTTTACGGATTTTTTTGCGGAAATTATTTCATCTGGTGTAAATAATAAAGCTGGGATCTTGACAATTTTTAATCATCTATCTAGTTCAAGTGGTTCTTTCGAAACCTTTGGAAACTGGATTAAAATTCCATTTGATTTTCAATATCAAAAGAAAGAAATCAACAAGGGTAAAGGAGAAATTTTTGCCTTGTTGGATAAAAATATAAAAAATACCAAAAAGTTAATTATAAATCTTGAATTTACTAATGCTAAATATGCTATCGAATTGGATTTTAATAATTCAGATGTAATACGAATGCTTCTTGCTTCTACTTCACATAATAGTTTGGTTTCTGATGAACTTAAAAATGCTTTCCCCCATGCAGAAACTGAAGAAATTTCTTATGAAAATTTTTATTCTTTTATGCCAAAAGATGATGACATAACCCTGCTGGAGACCTTTGTATGAAAGAACAAGATAAAGTAGCGGTTTCGTTAAAATATCCTCCAGAAGCAGAAGCACCTTTTATTTCTTTTTCCGCGAAAGGCAAGCTGGCAGAGAAAATGATTGAAATCGCAAATGAAAATTCTATACCAATAGTTGAAGATAACCTAACTGCAAATATTTTATCGGCGGCTGAAATTGGAAGTATGATTCCAGAATCAACATGGAAGGTTGTAGCTCAAATTTTTTCGGTTATTGTGAAATCTGACGATTTGTTATAGAATGTATATACCTTTGGAGAGTTTGTATGATTGAATTCGAGAAAATAGAAATAAGCAGAATACGAATTGGAATATGTTTCTCTGAGCCGGTCTATTTCGAAGATGGGAAAAATATGTTTCTTGCTGCTGGAAAAACCGCAAAGCCTTATCATATAGCAGCTCTTAAACAGTGGAAAATCCCTTATCTTCTTACACGAGGTAAAGAAATAGATCCTAGTGAATATGTTCCCTCTAAAAGTTCTTCTATAAATTCTGTAGAAGAAGTTGAAGAATTATAAAATTTGAAGGATTTAAGAAAAATAACCGGTAATAATGGTGAAGACCGGGCCTGCGAATTTCTATTAAAAAGTGGTTATCAAATTGAAGCCAGAAACTTTAGAACTAAAACTGGTGAAATTGATATAATAGCGTTAAAAAATGAAACTCTAGTATTTGTGGAGGTAAAAACTCTTCCGAATGGGACTTCGGAACTCTTGTCCCATGTTTTAGATGCAAGAAAACGAAAAAGAATTGTAAAAACGGCTAAATGTTTTCTTTCAATTTATCGACAATATAGTAACAACTATATTCGATTTGATGTAATTGTAGTGGATATGCCAGGTTTTCCAGACATATATCATATAGAAAACGCATTTTCGGAGTTTTTATGATTTCAGAACGAAGAGAATCTACTGAAACATTAGTACTTGAGCAGGAAGAAACTCTTTCTCCACGTCTTTTAGAATTGAGGGAGAAGATTCATGATGAAGAATATTTAAATAATGCAATTTATAGAATTGCTCAGGTTATCAGCCGTAAATTGGTTGAAGATCCTGATGAACTGCAGTTTCGGGACATTTAATTTGGCTCGAAAAAGGAGCTGACACATTATGGAAAAAAATAGACGCGGTCGTCGACATCATAATTGGAATGATTCGAAAAACTCAAATAACCAGAAAAATAAAAATAATAACCAGAATAATGACTCATTGATGCGACCTCAGTCTAAAAAATTCCATTATATCGCTCATGAAAACCTTGAAGTTTTACAGCAGAAAGAAAATGCTATTAAAGAATTAAAAAGTCGTGAAATTATTTGTCCAAAATGTGGCGAAAAAATTACTGATTTAGCTAGCGCTATTGCTGATAAAGCTAGTGGAAAACCCCTTCATTTTGAATGTGTTATGAAATCCCTGGAAGAAACAGAAAAAGTGGGACAAAATGAAAAAATTGCATATATTGGCCAGGGACGTTTTGCAATTCTGTATTATGAAAATATGCGTGACCAGAAGCATTTTCAGATTAAAAAAATAATTGAAATTGAAGACCGCGATAACAGAGCTGAGTGGCGCAATGAAATGAGCGGTCTTTACAGTCAAGTAGAATAGTTAAAGTTTGAAAAGACTTTTTATATTCCTGTCGACAATTTCGCAGAGTTTCTCTGTTTCTATCTGTCTTATTCCAGCAATAAATTTGTATGTGTGTTTTACATTTACAGGTGTGTTTATACTACCTCTTAGAGGAACAGGTGCAAGGTAAGGGGAATCTGTTTCACATAGGATTCTATCATCGGGAACACATGTAAGAAGTTCTGTCATTGCTGCCATTTTACTTTTCTTTGTATAAGTTACACTTCCGCTAAAACTGATATACCAGCCTCTGTCTAAGAACTTCTTTGCTTCCTCTGCTCCGTATGAGTAACAGTGAATTATTCCGTTATCCCAGCCGATATTTTTTATGCAGTCTAGTGTGTCTTCAAATGCGTCTCTTGAGTGAATTATCACAGGTAAATTTAATTTTTTTGCGTATTCGAGCTGCATTTCAAAAAGTTCTCTTTCTGCCAGGTACATCACTTGGTTAAAATCGTTTTCGTTTCTGCCATCTACTCCACTAGGATTCCAGTGATGATCTAAGCCACATTCTCCGATAGCGATTATTTTTCGATTTAGAGTATCATCTGTGGCGTTATTTTCTGCTTTTTGTATTTCCTGCTTTAATATTTCCATGCTCCGGAAACGTTTTTTTATATCATTAACAGATGGCCAAATTCCGGCGGAAAAGTAGATGAATTTTCTTACTTTATCTGCTAGGTTTGAGTCGCTAATATTTGCTATGGCGGTGTCCAGGCAGGCTTGTCTTTTTAAAAGGTCATCCGCTTCTGTTCCAATATCAAGTCCAAAGTAGCATTTGTTTTTTGCCATTTGAGCCAGTATTTCACTACCCTTGATAGTAAAATCTTTGTTATCACGAACTGTTGTGTGTTCAAAATGAAAATGAGTGTCTGAGTACATATTTTTATTTTATAACAATTAAGCTACTTGTAAAAGTCAGCGATTTTTAGTATTATTAACTCACTGCCGGGATGGTGGAATGGTAGACACAAGGGACTTAAAATCCCTCGGCTGTATAAGCCGTGCCAGTTCAAGTCTGGTTCCCGGCATTACCTTATTTACTTATAATATAAGTAAATAAGCACCGACAATCTTTATTTCCTTTCGTTTTTATACTTAAATAGACCTGAAAAGTATTAAAAAACTGTAGAGGGGTACCGAAAGGGGTACTTTTTAAACAAAAATTACCCTTTTTATGTACTTTACCGGGGTTTTTAATGACGAAATTCAGTGCCTATCCGTTCCATTTAGTTCAGCGCAAAGATAAGAACGGCATTTATTACGTACGTTTTAAGACTACAGATTCCAACGGCAAAACGGTTCTGCTTCCATGGAAAAGCACGGGCGAAACTAAAGAAGCCGCCGCAATGAAAAAGGCATTCAAAATGCTTGAAGAAGGCATTTCAAGACGTTCCAAAAATGCAGAAATTCCTGAAGAAAAAACAAGCATTAAAACTCTTTCTCTTATTAATTCCGTAAAGAATGAACTTTCAAAAGATGATTATTTAGTGCTTCTGGAAGAACTTAAGGCAAGGGGCATTATAAAAACATATACTCTTTCCGGCACAAAAAAAGATATTGAATTATGTCGATATCTTCTGGACTTTTGGAACTATGAATCAAGCGATTATCTTAAGGAATGCAAACGCCATGACCGGCAACTAACTGTATGTCATATCCAAAAGAGTTACCGCCATATCCTTAAATACTGGGTTCCCTTTTTTAAGGACAGACAGATTGCCGATATATCGAAGCAGGATTTAAGGAATTTCTTAAACAAAATTGATGAACTGCCTTTAGCATGGGGAACAAAAAAACAGATTTACGGGGCAGGGCAGAAAGCCTTGAAATATGCCTACAATAACGAAATTCTTGAAAAAGACATTACTGCCGGAATTATGAGCTTTTCTGGAAAATCAAAGGAACGTGTAATTCTTACTAAAGAACAGGTTAGGGCAGTTTTTGCCGTTGAATGGATTGATGAACGTATGAAACTTGCAAACCTTTTAGCCTTAATGACGGGCTTAAGGCTTGGGGAAATACGGGCGCTACAAAAGGGCGATCTTGGCGAAAACTGCATTTATGTGCGCCATTCCTGGAACGAACAGGAAGGACTAAAGTGTACAAAAAACCGAGAAAACAGGGCTGTATATTGTCCGCATGTCATGACATCGCTTTTACTTGCCTTTGCAGAACGTAATCCGCTGGGGGCGAAAATGGATTCTTTTGTTTTTTTCGGTGACTTTAACCCAACCCGTCCGGTATGTTCCGATTATTTTATAAGAGGCCTTAAAGATGCTCTTTCTAAAATCGGAATGAGCCCGGAACAGGTAAGGGAAATAAAATTCCATGCATGGCGGCATTTATACAGCTCGTTAATGGCGGACCGTTTGCCATTCAGAATTCTTCAGACACAGACGGGGCACAAAACTTTAGCAATGGCAGAACACTATGCAAGCCATATCTTGGATTCTGATTCCCAGCAGATTCAGGACGCTCAAAATTATTTATTCAGTGAATACCTAGGAATTGCAAACATTGATGTAAACTCAAGGCGCTGCATAAAAAACACGCCGATTGAATACAGAATTAAAGACGGTTTGCGGGGCAGTAAAGAGCTATAGCGGATTACTGCCGGACAATGCAAGTTCAACCAGAAAGCGGCTGACCGACTTGCCGGAATTCTTTGCAAGTTCCTTTATCTGCTCCACTTCTTCCGGCAAGGCGGAAATAGAGATTGTCTTATATTCTACTGTTCTACCTTTTAATGTTCCAAACGGGCGCCCTGCACCCTCTCTTTTTCCGCCTCTTGGCATTAGATTATCCCCGTAACTTCCACAAAATAAATAATACAACTGCTATTATGATCCCACGAATAATATTTTTTATGATCATTTTAGAAGTGTTTGACATAAAGCCCCCTTTGAGGGTAAACTTTGAGCAAAGGTGCGGCAAGCACGTTAAACCTACCGCACCACCCCATTAACTGAAAATCAGTCTAATAATCACTTCTGCGATTATAGAACTAATTACAGTTATAAGGATTTCGGTAATGGCCTGTTTAAGTGTCTCTAGCACTTTGCAGGCTTTTTTATTACCGTTCCTCATAAGTTACCCTCTTTAATAAAGATTTCTTCACCGGGTCAACGACCCTGTATCTTTAATATACAACTATTTAGAAAATTTGTCAATAATAAATAATCATAGAGACGTAAACTAACTATATTTGTAGAAAAAAGAAAATCGAGAGGTTATAGATGAAGGAAAAGAAAGGATTCCCGGAATCTGCGGGAGTATTAACTAGGCAGCAGCTTGCGGATTATTTAGGCTTAAGCCTTAGCAGTGTGGACCGTCTGGATATTCCACGGATTAAACTGACTGCAAGAAGATTCTGCTACAAAAAGGCAGATGTTGATTTATGGCTGGAAACAAAAAAAGAATATAAAACAGCCGACCGACTATAGATTCAGGCATTAAAACCTTCTTATAAATTAATTCGTTTTTGTCCGGCAGTTAATGCGTTGCACACTGTCGGATTTTTTTTCTTTTGACTATAGAAGTGCAGAGTAATAATCTCCTCTTGGTTTACTCTCTTTTTCTCCTCCGGGGGAGTGCTTAGTTTTAGGCACTCCCTTTTTTTTATGTGGCCTGCAACGGAGTAAATATAACAATGTTATATAACACCCATTGAACCGCCCTTATACTTAATTACACGGAATCTTTTTTTAGCTCTGCCTGATTTTCTTTTTTGTAACTTTCCAAAAGAGTTTTGATTGTGTTTTTCTGGAAGTCGTTAAGATTTTCCCATACATCCAGCACTTCCTCTTCTTCCTGAGTAAGATCTACACTGCTTAAGTCTTTTTCTTTGCCGGTTACCAGGTATTCAACGCTTGTTCCTAAGTATTCCGCAATCTTAAGGCAGATGTCTGCCGCTGGAATTGTGCCCCGTTTTTTCCATGCAGTCATAATAGATGTATCAATTCCGATATCTTCACACATTCCAACTCTTTTTATGTTTTTTTCTTTTAACTTTTTATCTATTCGTTCTACAAATTCCAATTTCTGTCTCCTTATTATTATTTTCGCAGAAAAAAAACGACAAATGTAGTAAAAAATGCTTGACAGATACGACAAATGTAGGTATAACTGATTATGTAACCGACAAATGTCGATTTAAACCTAGTACACTAGGTTTTGTTCTTACTTGACAGTAAGAACAGCAAATACACCTGAACAAATAATTAGTGGCTATATTTTCCTCATAAATGGGGAATTAGAAAATATTGCAGCCGTCAGTGATTAGGGGTTTTCAGGTGCCCTTGGTTGCTGGCGGTTTTTTTTGAAGCGGGAGGGGAACCGTGATTGTTGTAGAAATTAAGAGATTGCCAAAAGGCAGAACGATATATAAAAAACAAAACTTCTTTAAGAAAATCTTTTTGAGTTTTCTTAAAACTGCGGGTCTTGAACCGGGAAACGACCATTCAGAAGATTTTTTGCTTTATTTATGTTTCTGCCTTGGGCTTGTCTGCTTAATGTTGGCTATGCCGGGGTTTTTCAAATGAAAAGGTCTTACTGCGAATTTTCAATACCAGGTTATGAGCTCCACCATTCGCAAGACCTAACAATCCCGGAACGCTGGTATTTACTGGGTATTCTGATTACTTCTAATAATCCGGAAAGGCTCAACAATGCCTATTGGACTTTAGTTGGCAGACAGTACGGGAAGAGTCCGAACTTTAATCTTCTAAGCCGTATTGATCCAGAGGCTTATAAGGCAAGTCTGTTGGAATACAAAAAAAGAGCACGCAAAAGGAAAGCTCTTAAAAAGAAGGGGGAAGTATGAATAAAACAGATTATACATTGAATCTTAAGCCTGCTGTATATGAAGTTCTGGAAAATGTCTTTAGGGACAATCAGATTTTTTCTGCAGAAGATTTAAAGTTTGAAGTCTTAAAGATTTATTCCGGGGCTTTACGCAGTCATCTTGCGAGCGTTTCCCGTCCGTTGTGGGAATACCGCAAGGATCCAAATAAAAAATGTTCTTTCATCTGTGTAAGCCGTTCTAAGGGATTGTATAAAAAAATTCCTTTATGCGATTGGGATGAAGAACAGTTCCAGATTGAAAGAAAGGAACGTGAGTTCAATAAAGCATTCAGAATCATTTCAAAAAATCCGAGTGAGTTTTTTGAATATTACAGGTCAAAGGGAGGCAAAACTGTATGAATGTAAAAATTGAAAAAGTAAGGGTAAACAATAAGCGCATTATTGCAACTCCCGTATGGCCATGCGGAAATCATAAGGCTATTGAATTTGACGATATGAATGCATGCCAGAGTTATTTCGGCTTTTCTTCTCAGGATGAAATAATTTTTCAAATTAATAGAGGCAAACCTTGCCAGGGATACTTTTTGGACTGGTCTCTTTTTAAGGCTGACGGAAAGGTTGATTATGCTGTCCTTGCTCAGTGTGAAGAACAGGCAAACAAGGTTTTTGCAAAAACGGGATTTATTTCCAATCCGGAAACGCAGGCTTTTCTGTTCGGCAAAAAAGCGCATCTTCTTGAGATGAAAAAGATGCAGTCTGAATTCAGGGAAATGCAGCAGAGACTGAAAGCTGATAAATAAAAAAAAGGAGCAAAACATGGAATTTGAAGTTATTCCGCAGAAAAATGAAGTTGCAGAAGCCCCGCAAAACTACCGGGAAATTGCTACTCAGTGGCTTGAAAGTACAGGCAACCTACAGAAGTTTACAGAAGAAGAAAAAGCGCAGTTCATAGATATATGCTGCGCCTATGGCCTTAATCCAATCAAAAAGGAAGTTTACGGAATAAAGTACGGTAATAACTTCAATCTGGTTGTAGGTTATGAAGTTTATCTTAAGCGTGCTCAGCGTACGGGGCTTCTGAACGGCTTTAATACTACAGTAGAAGGCGTAGGCGATGATATCAAGGCAATATGTACCATTTACCGGAAAGACTGGGAACATCCGTTTGTTCATGAAGTCTTTTTGAGCGAATATCACCAGCATAACAAAATGTGGAACGAAAAGCCGGTTACCATGATCAAAAAGGTTGCAGAAGCACAGGCGTTCAGGAAGTGTTTCCCAGAAGATTTGGGCGGAATTCCATATACAGATGAAGAAACGCCGGATTATAAAGAAAACCTTAAGCTGGCAGAAGACTCAAATCCGAAGCTTACAGAAATTGGCTACATTCTTAAGAATTCGTTTACTTCTACCGGAACACCTGTTTTTACGGAAGAAGAAATTGAATCGTATAAGCAGCGCATAAAGGAAATAGGCGTTACGAAAACCCTTGAAGAAGTTAAAAGCGTTGTAAACGAACGAACAAACGGAGGTAATTAAATATGGCTTTTGGATTCGGATATAAACCTATGCAGAATCTTGTTTTGGCAGACGGGGAATATGAATTTATTATTCAGCATGCTCAGGAACACACAACACAGAACGGCAACATTTATGTAGAAGTTGAAGTACAGGCGAAGGGAAAACCCGGATACAATCCAAGGATAATGGATTTTTTCGACATTCCAAAACTTGGAACATACAAAAACGATAATTCACTCGTTACGCAAGAAGACATTGACAAGTGGAACAAACAGATGACTTCTTTCTTTGACTGTTTCGGAATCGGGCGGGGTGATTTTAATTATGCTTCATGGCGTGGACATACAGGAATCTGTAAGGTTGTAACAAAGAAAACGGGTTACAAGGGAATATTCCCTAAAGCCCCGGAACCTTCCGCACCATTACCGGCAAGCGTACAGGCAGCAACAAACGCCTTTAACGGAACTGCGAAAAAAGTAAATAACAGCGAAGAATTTCCAGAAGACATACCCTTCTGATTCTTATATGTAACTCCTTTGGCAAAACGGAAAGACGTTTGACAGCCGGACAGACGGCATAATGTGGAGTTTGTATGAATCAGAAATACACAATGTTTGAAAATTATCATATAGCAGCAAAAGAGTTTGCTAACGGCGACATGGAAGTTTATGGCCGGCTTATGTACATAATTAACTGCTACGGTATTGAAAACCTTGAACTTAAAAATCTGTCTCCTGTAGAAAAACTGTTTTTTACTTCTGTAAAAGCAAGCATTGATAAATCAATAGATATTTCAGAAAAAAGAAGCTCTGCCGGTTCTAAAAAATCAGCGGATAAAACTTCTGAAAAATCTGTTACAAAAACTGAATCCACGGTTTCTAATGATTCAACCGATTTTGATTTATCAAAAAATAATTTGTTAAATCAAAAAAATATTTGTTTTAACGAAGAAGAAATAGAAGTAGAAGAAGAAATAGAAAAAGAAGGAGACGAAGAAGGGGAAAAAGAACAGCTGCAAGAATCCGCTCCGCCGGCTCCGGCTTCACCGCCTTTTAATCCTAATTTTTCAGAATCTCAGCACAATTATGCAAAACAGGTCTTTGAAATATTCAAGAACGCAGAACTTCCATGTGAAAAAGACGTGTTTCAGTTCGAGTGCAGCTCTTTTTACCGTGCATTGTCTGACCTTCGTAAAAGCCAGCGTCATTCTTCCGACGTTCTTGAAGCGTGTAAGAACTACGTAAAGGTTTTGAAGGATCCTGACTGCTATGTCTCGCAGAAAATGGGCTTTGAAATCTTTGTGAAAAGCAAAACTTTTGTTAATTGTCTTCCGGCTAATTTTGACCGTTCGAGTTTTTTGTTGCGGGGCATAAAATCCTCTCAGCCGGAACGCAAAAAGCCTGATAAAACGTTTTCGGATGAAGAGTGGGAGGCTATGTATTCATGAGCGAAAAAATAGTATCTGCTGCGGATGTCATAAAACACTATGCACAGAACACCACGGAAAGCTACCTTCTTGGGGAACGGGAAATTTCAAGAAAAGAACTGTCTGAAGGCAGCGTTTATTCATACTGTCCGTTTTGCTATGAGCGAATAAGAAGGGCAAACAAGACTCTGCCAAGAGAAAAGAGCCTTGATTTCCAGAGGGAACTTAAACCGCTTTCATGTGTTATGTACAAGCAGGCATGGAGATACGGAAATACTGACAAAGTGTATTTCCTGTATGAAAAAAAATACGAATGCGAAAAGTGCAAGGATGCACAGGGCAGAAACAAGGTTATGACGCTATCCGAACTTACAGAACAGCAGATGGTTGTTTTCTGTGGCTACCGCTGGGTATACAAAAACGGCCACAGGGCTCTGGTAAGGGATGACAGAACTGTAAAACCTAAGGATATGACGCTGGAGAATTGGGAAGAGTTTTTCTAAATGTTTCCGGGGCAAGGAACTACACGCAAAAAGAGAGGGGAACATGCGGGGAACTGCGGACGAATACAATTATTTTTTGCCTTTTCAGTCAAAAGCGGAACAGCTTAAGGATTTGCCAAAAGGTGACATAAACGGAACGGACAACGAAAAATGTCTGTCCTTTCAGTATTCGTTTTTGATGAATAACAATGAATCTGCGTTCGGGCAGTTGTGGCTTCTTTTTACACTGCTATGCAAAAGGGCAGTACGAAAGGAAATGAAAACAAAACGCTTTTTCTTGGATTATGACGAAGTGCAGTATAAAGCCGACATTGCGGCGGAATATGTGCTCCGCAGATACAAGAGTTTTTTTAGGGAAAAGGGAGAGTTCTACGTAATTAAAAATTTTATTGCTGCCGCACATGACGGTGTAATTCATGCCTTATACAGCGAGGGCGAAAATGATTTTTATATGGCTGTCTGCAAGGAGTTGAACGACAAACCTGTAGCGGAAGTAAAAAGGCGAGGGGTAAAGCTCAATAAAATAATGGACGGCAACCAGGAAGAAAAACAAGAAGATTTTGACGAGGACATTCGGGAAGGTCAGCTTCTGATGTTTTAAGTCGCAAGGAGGAAAAATGAAAGTTTATATCAGTGGAAAGGTGACAGGGCTTCCGGCATTTATTTACCGCAAGCAGTTTGAAAGGGCAGAATTAAAGCTCCGGCTGAGCGGATACAATGTTTATAATCCGGTAAAGTATGACGCCAAAGGCAAAGAAAAAGATTTTACCTGGGCGCAGTTTATGAAAAAAGACATAAAAGCTTTATGCGACTGCGATGCAATTTATCTTCTTAAAACATGGAGAATGTCAAAAGGTGCACGCCTTGAGTATGACATAGCAAAGGCTTTAGGTATGGAAATTCTTGGGGGTGCAAAATGAAACTTGAACTGGCAGACATTGAAAAGGTTGAGCAGTATTTATTCATCATAAAAATAATTGCAGAACGAAACAACGACGAATACAGCGAACCGATCGAATTGATGGTAAACGAAGCATTAAAAGTTTTGGCAAAAAGATTTGAAGAATAGGAGAAATAAGTATGACAGAATTTCCACGCATTGATACATCAAAGTACACAGTTACAGAAACAGGGCAGGTTATTAAAGATGAAGTAATACCAACAGAAAACGGTATTCAAATACACGATATGAGAAAAAATCCTAATGACTTGCCAAATTGTGATGAAAGCAAACAGATTACTTTTTATGTTGAAGAATGGATTGAGAGGATTCAGAAATATCACAAACACTATTGTTTAGGATTTTATAAAAAATCTTTTATGAATGATGATGTAAAACTATTTGTAGAAAAAAGCAAAGGGTATGAAAAGGAACATTTACCGAAAGCAGTTCTTTTTTGGTATGAAAATCCCACAATTTAAGGAGTAGTTATGACAGATTTAGAAGCAAAAGCAAAAGATTGTATTGAAAATCATACACATAAACTTGTTGATAAACCAACAAAGCAAGATATATACCTTCGTGAAGAATCAATCTTTATAAGTGGCTATAAACTTGGAGCAACTGAAAACGGTATTCAATGGCATAAGGTAGCAGACGGAGATTTACCGAAAGAAAATGAATACATAATGATACATTCAAAACTTGCGGATAATATTGCCGTAGGAAAAAGACGCTGTGCAGGGAAAATCCGCAAGCGATGTGTATATGAATGGTATTTTGCGACTTATGAAGGCACTTATTGTTTAAAGGATAAAGATGTTATCGCTTGGAAAGAAATTGATTGTAAGGAGATAAAAGAAAATGATTAAAAAAGAATTATTAGAAGTTCTTAAAGGGCTTGATGATGAAGCAGTTATCAGAGTTGCTACAAGTGATAATGATATACACAGTTACAACATTACAGGTTATTGCGACAAAGTAACAGGCGATGATGTAGAAAATGAAATATGTTTACTTGCTGAGTAAGGAGTAAAACATGGAACAACTGTTATTATTCGAGCACGAAAAACAGAATAAAGCCCGTTATGAAGCCATGTCACGACTACCTGTATTTAGTTCACTTTATCGTGATTATTGGAGCATAGTCGGCAGGACGTTCAGGCTGGAACAGGACTTCAACTGCCATCAGCTCATTCAGAAGAAAAATCTGATAACAGGACAGTATATAGGCGGCTGGAATAATTTTAAGCATAAATAAAATATTATAGAAATTAAAGGAAAAGTACATTGTTTATTTGAACAGTTAGGCAAATATCTGCATTAAAGTAATAAAAAACTCCTGATAATCTATAGTGATATCTTATTTTAGTATTGGCATAAACAAGATAACTCTATAGATTATCAGGAGGTACAAGTTGGAACTTGTTAGTTTAATTGTTTCGATACTTGGCTTAGTTGCAAGTATCATCGGTCTGGTTCTTGCAATCAGAAAGTAAATTGCTGACTGGCAAAGAGCCCGTGGGTGGTGCAACACCCACGTAAAATATAAATTATATTTTACGAGGTGTCAAATGAATAAAACAGATAAACTTCTTATAGCTTGTTATGCTATTGCTGTTCTTCTTAATGCTGCGGGTTTTGTTATTGATATTATTACAGGAAGGGCAATTAATATCGTTCTTAGAGCGATCACTCTTTTTTGTCTTGTTTTTACGCTTGTTCTTGTTATCATAAGGGCGGTAAAGAATAATGGCAGAGAATAAAGAACATCCTGCATGGGGCGGGCCGTTTTGTTATGCAGTGCATAAACTTCTGGAAAGAAAATCACTAAAAAATTAAACCTCCTGATATTGAGTTATTCAGTTTTTCTGAATAACTCTTTTTTTTACTATTATATAATAGTTGTTGACAATATTATAATAATCTGATATATTATAAGCATCAGGTGCGTTGCACCGGTGAGAATCTTAATTAAAGGGAGATATTCTATGAAAGAGACGACAAAAAAGGCTCTGAAAAAAGTTGTTGCAGAACTTTACAGAGCCGTCGTTGAAATCCTAATAGGTGTTCTATTAATAATAATTAACAGATACATCTAGCGGGAACAGGTGAGGTTGTTGTAGCGACTGCCTCACCTTGTATTCGTAGTATATTCCCTAGGGGGCGAATATGTCAACCAAAATCAAAGAGTTCCTTCTTCTTACATTAAAGGCAACAATCGAAGGTTTAATTATCGGTTTAATTGTCGTTATTATGTTGCGTTTAGGATGGGTAAAATGAGCAGACCTAAGGGCTCAAAAAACAAGAATCCTGCACAAGGAAGGAAGACAATTTTTAAGACAATGAGCATATCCGGGAAACCAGAAGAAATCGAGTATTTGAAACAGCTTGCAGAAAAAAACGGCAAAACTGTTTCTAGACTAGTTTTGGACTGGGTTCTAGCTCAACCCTTATAACTTCAAAAGCTCCGAGTAACATCGGGGCTTTTTTGTTTAACTATATCAATATGAAAACAAAAATCTGTAAAAAGCCCGGATGCGGCCGTACATGCCAGGAAGGCAAAGAATACTGTTATCTTCATAGAAATTTAGAAGGGACTCGTAAAGTCTTTACATACAGGGGAAAATCAAGTGCATGGCATAATCTGTATGAATCTGCACGCTGGCGAAAGATAAGCAAAGATTTTTTAAGGCGTTATCCTACATGTTTTATATGTGGAAAGCCGGCAAAGATTGCGGATCATATCATACCGCACAGAGGAAACATTGAATTATTCTATGATGAAAACAATTTGCAGCCAATGTGCTGGTCTTGTCACTCAAGAAAAACTTTGAAAGAAAACAACAATTTCCATAAGAGCGAATAGCCCCCCCCGGTTGAAAAACTCAGGTAGAAAAGTCTTTCACCAACACCCGCCCTTTTTCGCACGCATTGCCAAAAAAAACGCTATCGGTGGCAAGGGCAGCAAATTATGACTATACATACATGGGAAGACCAATTAAAAGTACAGAAGATCATATAAAAGACGGAACTTTCAGAAAGGACAGACATGCCAACAGAGGCGTAAAAATTGACAGTTTACAGGAACTTTCAATTCCAACTGTATTGTCTCAAAAAGCTGCGGAAAAATGGGAGGAAGTTGTTCCGCCACTTTTAGACAAGGGATTAATTTCTATTGTTGATTTGCCAGAACTTACAGACGCATTTTTGCATTATGGATTTGCGCAGGACTGTCTTTTCTCTGTTTTGGACAATTACGGAAGCGTAGCAGAGTATCTTTCTAAACTGAATAAGTTTAAAGATGTGGATTTAATAGCCGAGTATTCAAAAAATATGGAGCGGTTTAATCGTACTATGCACAAATTCGGCGTTACACCAATGGAAAGGGCAAAAATCAAGATTGAACCAAAGAAAGAAGATGAAGGAGACAATTTCATTAAGTCGCTTCGTGGAAATGGATAAAAGGAAGGCGGCTACAAATAGTAACCGCCTTAAAAATTATCCTAAACACATTTTCACAAAGAAGTGCGATGGTTTTAATCCGCTTTCTTCAATCTTTGCTCTAATCTGTTCGTATTCTTCTGGAGAACAAGAAAAAGAAAAGGTTTTGTATTTTTTACCTGTTCCGCTGCCTTTAGGGCGACCTTTACCAGCGTTACTGCCTTCTCGAAGTCCGCCCCAGTTTGAAGAGTATTCTTTTCCTTCTTGCTTTTTTGTTCCTGCCATTTATAAAACTCCTCTAACAACAAAAAATGCGACTAATACAACAACGAAAACAGCAGTATAAATTAAAGTTCTTTTCATTTGACCACCTCTATAAAATGAATTAATATAGTGGCTAGGCACTCTCTCCGAGAGCCTAGCGGATTGGATTGGACTATCTAAGTATTATACTTAGTAGAGTTGCAATTGCGGTTATCAGCGTAGCGATTGCAATTATCCAATCTGTTATTTTTGGATTTTCCATTTTATCACCTCCTTGCATTTCTGCTCTTGATGTTTTAATAATAATAGATTTATTATTAATTGTCAATAGTTTTTAGACAAGATAAAAACATTGTTGACTATTTAAACTGTATAGGAGGAATTATGACAAAGCAAGAACAGTACAAATATAATTGCTGGTATTACAAAGCAACATTAAAAGATTCCGAAAAAAGATACAAAAACTATTTCGAATTAATGTCACGATTTTGGAACTGGTTATTAAAACTTTCTGCGGGAAGTTTTGGTTTATCATTCGTTTTTATAGATAAGTTTGTAGATCTACAAAATGCTAAAAATATTAAGATTCTTGAATTTTCGTGGATATGTTTTGCTCTTTGTTTGATATTCAGTCTTGTGGATTTTCTATTAAGTGCATCTGACAGAATGAAAACAATAAAGAATAACTGGATAGCGTACGAGAATGAGGTTAACAAAACAAACAAAGAGATTATAAAGGGGCATTTTGAGTTTATTGATAGCCTTTTAATCGCTCTTAATATTTTATTGTTTTCTGCAGGAATAATATGTCTGATAATTTTTGTATTTCTAAATCTAACTTAGATGATGAAGAAAAAAGAGATAAGGGGGAACCTGTGCCTCCTAAGCCGCCAAAAAAGCGGACTGCCAAAAATGACAGTCCGCTAAAACTATTCGAGAGACTTTTTCACAAAGAAGTGCGATGGTTTTAATCCGCTTTCTTCAATCTTTGCTCTAATCTGTTCGTATTCTTCTGGAGAACAAGAAAAAGAAAAGGTTTTGTATTTGCGTCCAGTTCCGCTGCCTTTCTTTCTTCCTCCGCCGTGATAGCCGTACCCTACATATTTAGGTTTTTCAGATGTTTCTTTTATTTCGTCCATTTAGATAGCTCCGAAGATTTTAAGACAAACAAAAAGAACAATAGCACTTATAATTCCCTGCACAATTGCAAGAATGATTTTAACCCACAAAGGTTCTTTTTCGTTTTCAGTTGACATATAGCCCCCTAAGAAGTAAGATACGAATACACAAGAGCGGAAGACCTTAATCCGCCGCCCTTGTTCCCCGTTAGCCGGTTATCAGTTTAATGATAACAGCTACAAGGATTTGCACAAAGCCTGCTATCAGTATTGTGAGTACTTTTAGCAGGTATTTTTTTATTCATTTCTTCATACCTTACTCCTTTTAACAAGATTTTCTCTATGCGGTTCAACGAACCACCTGAATATAATAGAGCATTTTAATTGTTACTTGTCAATAGTTTAATACAAAACATAAAAATGACTATACTAAGACAATGCCCTTTAATTTTACTTATCAGGAATACATTTCAGACATATCTACTCACAAAATACCGGCTTGCAAGAAAGTAAAGCTCGCTATTCAGCGGCATATTGACGACATAAAACAGGCAGAAAAAGGCGATTTTCCTTATTACTTTGACCATGAAAAGGCGCAGAAGGCAATTCTTTTTTTTACTCAATTGACACATACAAAAGGGAAACTTGCCGGAACTAACTTTATGCCGGAACCTTGGCAGCAGTTTATAATCGCAAGTATTTACGGCTGGCGCAGAGTTGATAACGGGCTCCGTCGTTTTCGTCGAGCTTACATTCAGATTGCACGAAAAAATGGAAAAACTTTTCTTTCTTCAGGCGTTGCGCTCTATGATCTGATTACCGAACCTGGAGCGGAAGCCATAACGGCAGGAACAACAAGAGACCAGGCGGCTCGCTGTTTTGACGATGCAAAAAATACGGTCCGTTATTCAAAAACATTAAGGCGCTACATTCAGAATTACGCTCATTCCTTAAAATGCGGCGACGGAAATATGAAAGCCCTTTCTTCTGACGCTCACACGCTGGACGGTTTGAACCCTTCATGCGCCATTATCGACGAATACCACGCTCATAAAACAGACGAGCTTTTGAACGTCATTGAAACAGGTATGTCTGCACGAACACAGCCGCTTTTATTCATAATTACAACAGCCGGAAACGACAGAAACGTGCCTTGTTTTGAAGAATACGAACGCTGTTCAAAGATTCTGGAGCGTGCAAGGGGTTATGAAAACGAGCAGTATTTCTGCATGATTTACGAGCTTGATAAAAAAGACGACTGGAAGAACGAGCAGAACTGGTACAAAGCAAATCCGAATTTAAATGTCTCTGTAGAAATTGACGATTTGCGGATGAAATACACAAACGCCTTGCAGAAATCAACAGATGAAGCTTCTTTCCGTACTAAAAACTTGAATGAATGGCTCAATGTTGCCGACGTTTGGATAAAGCAAAGTCAATGGCAGAAATGCAACCGCCGTTTTAACGAAGACACTTTGCGGGGCTTGCGCTGTTGGGGCGGTATCGACCTTTCGAAACGTCTTGATATAACAGCTTTTACCTGGTATTTTGCACTTGAAAACGGAAAACGCTATGCAAAGCATTATTTTTTTATTCCTGAAGCGCAAATTGAAAACAAAATGCGTGGAGACAGTTATCTTTTCCGGCGCTGGATAAAAGAAGGCTATGTTTTTGCAACACCGGGCGAAACGGTTGATTATTCCTTTATGTTCAAAAAAATTATTGATGATGCGCAAATTTATAACGTTCAGGAAATTGCATATGACCGAAATCTTGCAGCGCATTTAATACAAGATTTAAGCGATGTTTTCGTATGCGTTGATTTTTCGCAGAGCATAACGGGAATGAGTGAGCCTTCTAAATCTTGGGAACAGCTTATTGCAGACGGAAAATTGATTGATAATAACCCTGTTATGGCGTGGATGGTGAGCTGCGCAACAGTAAAGCCGGACGCAAACGGGAACATTAAGCCGATAAAGCCGGACACAAACCGTACAACAAAACGAATAGACGGTGTTATTACTTCAATAATGGCAAATAATCGCCTTGAAATTGCGCTTGCAGATGAAGCAGAACAGGGAAATTTCAGTATAGAAGATGCTATTTTTTAATATTCTAAAAAGCTTTGAAATAAGTAGTTGACAGTATAAAAAGAATACGCTATTATTAGAACATCAGAGAGAGAAAGACTTAATATAAAGAGGTGAAAAAGTGAAAGAAAAGTTAATAAAAATACTTGCGATAATCGCTGACGTTGCCACTATCGCAAGTTTCATCTTGACCTTGATTCTGCTTTTAATCAAGTAAAATAACTAAAAGCAAAAAAAAGAGTAACTGCTCCAACAGTTACTCTTTGATAATAAATTTTTTTATAGGAGTTGTCAAATGATAGGTATAAAAATTGCTTTGGTATGTACTTGGGCTGTAGTGGTAATTTGCAGAGTATTAATTTTGATTCTTAAAAAGGGTGCAAATAATGGCAATAAATAGCGAACATAAAAGAGGTGGATCTCGTGAAGGTTCAGGCAGAAAACCCACAGGACGGCTTAAAATCTTTTTCAGTACTACGATAAGCGGAACTGAAGAAGAAATAAAACTGTTAAAGGAACAGGCAAAGGCGGAAGGTAAATCAGTTAGCCGTTATGTCTTGGATTGGGCTTTATCTAAAAAATAGTTTTAAAGGGCGTATGTGTAAAAGCATACGCCTTTTTAGTTTTTTTTCGGAGGTACAGGGCGAGGAATCGGGGTAGGATTAGGGATTGTACCGGATCTGTCTTCTAAAGATTGATTGAAACAAATATAATAAGACATACAATTCCCGTCATGAAAGTAAAAAAAGAAATTTTATTCAAATACTTTGAAATTTTACTTCTAAAATCTGTTTTAATTAGAATCTGTGCGTTTTCTGTCTCATTTTTATATTTTTCCCATTCTGCATAAAAGGCATTTGAGCAGAGTTTTTCTGTATTCAGATAACCGTAAATTTCAAGCAAAAGACAGAAAGCAAACAATGTCCAGGAAAGAATTACAAAACACTTATTTGTGGCAATAGAAAAATCAATTAATTTTTCTATAAATGCAAACGATACTGCAAAACTTCCGGCACAAAGTTTTAAAAGCCAGGTATCAAAATTATGCTGCTGATAAAGTCTTTCAGCTTCATATTTTTCTGCGTTTTCTTTGTGCATGTCATATAAACTTAGTTTTTCTGAATCTGTCATAAAAGATTTTCCCCTGTCTGATTGTCAATAAACTTTATTTCTAAAGTACAGTCAAGAGCTTCTGCAATCTTTTCAATATCATCTAGGTAAAATTTATTTCTGGCAAACTTATTGCAGATGTTCTGTTTTGTAGTTCCGATTTTTCTAGCAATTTCTGAATAGTTAGTGTTTCTCTTTTTGCATAAGGCAAGAATCGTTTCTTTCATTTCCATACAATGATTATAAAATAGATTGAATAAAAAGTAAACAAATAGTTGACAGTACATATATAATGTACTATTATTATATATGTCAGGAGGTAATGAATGGCAAAGCAAAATGAAAGCCAAAAAGAAAAGCCGAGTTGGATAGACCTTGTAAATCTAATTATCAACTTCGGCTTGTTCTTAGTCGCTTTGTTGGCTCTGATTCTTAAATAGAATCAGAAGGAAAACAAAAGCAAGTAAGGCTGGCAACCTTGCTTGCTTTTATAGTCTATTATTTGAAAGAGGTTTTGTCAAATGATAACGAAAAATCAAATAAATATAATTTCAAGTATTTTTAGAATCCTTGCTCTGATTCTGTTTGTTGCATTTTTAATTCTAAAATAATTGTAAGTGTTTTATTAAAGGGCGTATGTATAAAAGCATGCGCCCTTTTTTTATGACTATTCCTTTATGTATAGATTCATAATTCCTTTAGAAACTCCAAGTAAAAAGAATTCAAGGCAGTTTTTAAAAACGGGAAAAACATACCAAGCATTCAATATCAATCATGGGAACAGGAAGCCTATTACATTCTAAAAACGCACAAAGAGCGGCCGTTAGATCCTATTGATAAACCTGTAAAGATTTGCATGTCGTTTACTCATGGCGACAATGTAAGACGGGACAGCGACAACCAGGTAAGTTCTATTTTAGACCTTCTGCAGGAAATAGAAATCTTAAAAGACGACTGCTGGCAGATTATACGGCAGATTGAAGTACATAACGAATTTGAAAAAGGGAAGCCAAAAGTCTTAATAGAAATTTCTGACTATTAAAATAAAAAAGGAAAAAAAATGTGGGACGCAATTTCATCTGTGCTTAATGGCAGTAACTCAGTCTTTGTGATGTTATTCATAATGATTTTAGTTATGTGGTTTTCAATTATGGCAAAAAATGGATTTTTCCGGGTACGTATAAAAGGTTTAAAATTTGGAAGTGAAGAACTTGAAAGAAAAATTATTCGGCAGCAATCCGACTGGGTAAAGCTGTATTTGGACGGAATGGAAGCAAGGCTTCCGCACCCAGAAGGCTATGACACATGGCGCAGTAAATATATTTTAGAACGCATTTACGACGAGATTTTAACATGGATAACATACAATCACATTTCCACGGATGATATTTATATAGGAATCAAGCAGAACCGGGTAATAAATCTTGTTAACTCTTTAACTATAAAGAAAGAGTATCAGACGGATGAGTTTAGAAAGGTTATCAAGGATGAAATGGCTTTTGTAATCACTAAACTCGTAGAGATTCGCAAACTTTATTCAAAAGAGGTTTAAGATGAAATTTCCACAGACAACAGCAAAAGAGCTTGCAAAAAACTGCTTCCAAATTGGTGAAAATGCTTGTCTTGCAATGTGCTACATATTCTGCGCCGGAATAGACCCGGAAAACGAACTTGAATATATAAAAATCGTAAACCGTGCAGTAAATGAAAAGATTCTTGATTCAGACTGTACTGTTCTTGATGCAGACAAATTCATTAAGTGGCTTACGGGACGGACCGTATCAGTTGTCAAGAAAACCTTGACGGCTGAAAAAGAATTAGAAGAACTTAAAGACTGTACACCCGTAAAATACAAATATGGGAATCTTGCGGGGCACTGGGTTGTCGTAAAAGACGGAAAGATTGTCTTTAATCCGCTGATTAATTCTATCAACGTAAACAAGGGAAAGCCTGTAGACGCAAGAATTATAAAATGGGGTTTAAAAGGGTAACTAAATGAAACTGTTAGGACTTGAAATTAGAAAAATTAAAAACGATACAAAATACCTGCCGCTTTCTGCGTATACAAACAGCACTGTATTTTATTATTCGCCAAAAATGAGCGTAGGCGAAATGCTGGCAAATTCAACCGTAAATGCTTGCGTAAATATTATTGCGGATGCAGTCGCATGTCTTAGCATTAATGTATACAAAAAAGGCAAAAACGGACGGGAACGGGCAGACAATCTTTCTCTTGCAAAAGTCCTTCATAGGAACCCTAATTTTTATGATACAAAGTATTCTTTTATTCAGCAGATTATGCTTCATCTTCTGTTAAAGGGGAATGCTTTTGTTTTTGTAGAAAGAAATCCTGATTATACGGTACGGGCTTTGTATCCTCTTGATCCGCAGTGTGTTGAAATCTGCATGGATAACGAAAAAGACGTGTACTATAAATATACGGTAGACGGCCGCACCTATAAATATAATTCAAGTGCGGTCCTGCATATTCCTGCAATTAAATACAATAAATTGCGGGGCTTGTCTCCAATGGAATATTCAACGCACTCTGCAAAAACGGGCTTGCAGCTTGAAGAATATACGCAGAATTATTTTGACGGCGGAATTCATTCTAAACTTATGGTAAATGTTCCGGTTGAAAACAAGAACTGGAATAAGGAAGACAGCCAGAAACTCACGGAACAGCTTCTTTCTGCTTATGGTGGCAAAGAAAACGCAAATAAACCGCTCATTCTTTCTAAAGGCCTTACAGCTCAGCCGATTAATATAAACGGAAATTCAGACAGTCAGCTTGTGGAAAACCGTGCTTTTTCTGAAAAGGAAATTGCAAAGATTTTCCGAGTACCGCTCTTTATGCTTGGAAGCGAAGCGTCAAAGTTTACGAACATGGAACAGGCAAATACAAACTTCTTGCAGCACACTTTAACGCCTTGGATTGTTAGAATTCAGGAATACCTGGACCGTCTTTTACCGTATGAACTTCAGGAAACTCATTATGTAGAGTTTGATACAGATACGATGCTCCGTGCTGATTATAAGTCCAGAATGGATAGCTACGTCAAAGGATTGCAGAGCGGAATTTATACGCTCAATCAAATTATGGATATGGAAAATCTTCCAAAGGTAAATGAACCGTATGCAGACAAACACATGATGCTTGAAAACTACAAGGCTCTTGGCGACAATTCCAAAGACGACGATTCAGACGGTAAAAAAAAAGATACATCGGACGAAGAGGAATAGAACTCCGCTGGGATGAAGAAGAACATCCTAGGGATGAAAATGGAAGGTTTGTTTCTAAGGGTGGAAGTATAAGAGATTTTAGAAAAACGGCTCAAAAGGAACTCAAAAAGAAAACTGGAACATATACAAACAAGAATACAGGAGAATCTGCAAAACTGACAAAAGGAGGAATTGAAAAGCTAATAAGTGGAAAAGCTGTTTATATGTCTACTAAAAACGGTTTTACAGCAAAGCAACATTTTGAAGCAGTCAAGAAGATAAATTTACTATATAAAAAATCTGTGTTTGTAAAATCAGAGCCAGATTATTACGGAAGAAAAGATATAAAAAGTTTTAGGAAGTATGAAGCAACATTTAAGACAAAAAACAGAACAACGTGCAATGTTTACATTACTATAAAAGAAACGGTTCAAAATGGAAATTCGTTTTATTCACTAGAGCTAAAAAAATAACCCATATCTTTCGATATGGGCTTACCCTTCGCATGACACACGAAGTTCACGAACTCTTATTAGGGTTTCCTTGCCGTTTCCGGTTTAGGCAGTGCATAGTCTTATCATGGCTATGCGTATAAACGAATAATATATTAGTCTCTTTAATTTGTCAAATAAAGCGAAACTGCAAAGATTACTGTAAAAACCTTAACAAGAAGAAGATTTTTATGGGCGAAAAGACGTTTACTTTAAAAAATACAAAAGCAATTTTAAATTTAAAAATGGGAAACAAGGGATGGCGTATATAACTATTATGAATACAAAACAGAATGAAGATACATTTTATTCTGTAGAACTTTTAAAATAAAAATCCCCACTACTTTCGTGTGGGGGCGAACACCAACCCTTTCGGGAGCTCATTACGGCACTCTAACCATATCATTGCTGATTTAGGCTGCGCCAGGCATGAAAAACATGACACTGGACCTTCGCCTCGACTGGCCACGTGGGTCAACCGAGAGTAACTATAGTTTAATATAGGAGGAAAAAATGTCAAGAACTTTTCATTAAAGCTTTTAAAATGGCAAAAGGAAAATACTAAAAAAAAGGTTGTGCGTTTTTGCACAACCTTGCCATACTGCTGCCTAATTGCTTAGGGCTTACTTCTCATGGGGTTCATGACTGCTAAGGCCATGGAATCAGTAGCTGTCTTTTTATGGATCGAACTCCTTACAAAAGGCGAAGTAGACGCGAACAATGCTTCGAAAAGCCTAACGCAAACGTCCGAAACGTTTCTACTTCTGGTTCACTACACAGCGAAACTGTGAGCTAACAGTATTATCTGTTCATTAAGTGTCTTTGTCAAGGTTTTAGAAAAGCCGTAATTCCTGCTTCAGCGACATTCAAACCGATTTCTTTTGCTGCAACTGCAATTTTATTCATCATTGAGTTTTCAATTAAAAATTGAATGCCTTCAAGCGTGATTTTAATATTTGAAATGTCAAAATTTATTGAACCGTCAATATATTCTGAACATTCTACACCGTCAACGTATCCTGCATTTTGAAGCATTAGAAGATAATTTTGAAAGCGGTTTTCTGTAATTTTGAACTTTTTTGCGCTTAATTCTTCGGGCGGAACGCATTCTAAATCTAAGGCTAGGTCAAGAGTGTTTAATATTTTCCAGATTATGCCGTAAGTTGTATTCATAATCTTTTTTTCGGTTGAATAGATTTTTAAGTTCACAATAATAAAGTCATTACTGTAAAAATCTTAAAAATTGGCTTCTACAAAATCTTTTTGACTATCTCTTAAAAATGCAAAATGGAGATTTTGGATTATGACACCAAGTTTTAAAAACGATACAGACGAATTGAGAAGTTTTGATTTTGAGCTTAGGGCTTTGAAAAACGAAGAGAACGGTTCTTATCTTGAAGGTGTACCGATTGTTTTTGAACGTGAAACAGATATGAGATATTACACAGAAGTCATTTCACGGCACGCCCTCGACAAATGCGATCTTAAAGACGTGCGCTTCCTTATTAATCACAACACAGATATGACGCCTCTTGCCAGAAGCAGAAACAACAATAAAAACTCAACTATGCAGATGGAAGTCAAAGATGACGGAATGCATATCCGTGTAAATCTTGATACGGAAAACAATTCAGAAGCGAAAAATCTTTATTCTGCCGTAAAGCGTGAAGATGTAAGTGGAATGAGCTTTATGTTCTGTGTACGTGGTGATAAATGGGACGGAATCGACACAGACAAACCAAAAAGAACAATTACCGACATCAGCCGGATTTATGAAGTCAGTGCAGTAACTTTCCCTGCATACGAAGAAACTTCAATTAATGCCCGTTCTTCTATGGCACTGGACAGAGCCAAGAAGGAGCTGGAGAGCGCAAGGGCAAAAGAAGAAGCTGCAAGGGAAGAAAAAAGAAAGGCGCTTTTGACTATTGAGGAAAGGGAAAGAAGCTTGAAGCTTCTTGAACTTGAACACCTTATCTAAAAATGGAGTAATCTATGAATAAGATTGAAGAAAGGGCAAAAATCATTGCCGAAATGAAGGAAATGAACGAAAAGGCAAAAGCAGAAAGTCGTTCATTCACAGACGAAGAAACAAAAGCCTATGCAGAAAAGGAAGCTCAGGTCAGAAAACTTGCTTCAGAAATTGAAGCAGAAAAAAGGGAACAGGCATTGAAAGGCTTTACAGAAGAAGTTCCTGCAGCACGTTCTGATTCTCAGGCAGAACATGCAGACGGTGAACAGCGCAAGGACTTTTTCACTGCAGAAAAACGTTCGGGCGAAGTTTACATGTCTGTTGGTGGTGGCGGTGCAGCACTTGCGCCGGAAGAATATCTTGAGGAACTTATCAAGGAAGTTGAAAAAGATGCTGTTCTTTACAACAAAGTTCGCAAGATTCCTGTAACAGCAGCCGGAAGCCTTGGCGTTCCTTATGAAAAAGAGGACGCTTCGGACGCTTCTTGGACAAATGAAATTCCAGGTTCTGAAATCGGTTCAGACACTTCTTGGGAATTTAGAAAGCGTCAGCTTGCTCCAACAGATCTTGTAAAACAGATTCTTTTGACAAAGAAACTGCTTGCAACTTCTGCACTTCCTATTGATTCCCTTACAAGGGAAAAACTCTCTTACAAATTGCGTGAAGCATTTGAAAAGGGTATCACAGTAGGAACTGGAACAAATCAGCCACTCGGCGTATTTACTGCAAGCGACAACGGTATTCCTACAAGCCGTGACGTTGAAACTGCAACAGCCGGACAGATTTCCGCCGATGACCTTATCAATATGAAAATGTCTCTGCGCCCACAGTACCGCAATAAGGCAGTATGGGTTCTTCATACAGACATTCTTAAGGACATCATGAAACTTAAGGACGGCGAAAACCGCTATTTGTGGCAGCCGGCCATTAAGGACGGAGAACCGGCAACATTGCTCGGTCTTCCTGTAATTGAAGCAGAACATGCACCAAGCGCAAAGACAGGCGGTTCTTATGTTGCCGTTCTTGGCGACCTTAGCCATTACTGGTTTGCATACTGGAAAGGAATCGACATTACGGTTCTGAATGAAAAGTATGCTGGAACAAATCAGGTAGGATTCCTTGGTCATACACTTGCAGACGGACAGCCAACACTTCCTGCGGCATTTGCACGCCTTAAGATTAAGGCTTCTTAATTAAGTCTTCTAATTCAAAACAATAAAATAAAAAAGTATTGCCCCGGACTTTTTATAGTTCGGGGCTTTTATTCTTCATGACTATTTGTATAAATCAACAAAATAGGAGTAAAACATGGGACGAACAGCAAACACACCAAAAACAGAAAACGTAGTTCAGACTACAGAAACAGATGCGGCGGTTTCAGCAAACACAACAGGACAGAAAACAAAAAAGATTCTTGTAAAAGAACTCTTGCGGGGTTCTTATGGTGCATTTAATCCGGGCGATGTTGTAGAAGTGCCGGAACATCTTGCAACTGCATTCATTAATGCAAACCTTGCAGAAGTTGCAAAGAAAAAGGAATAAAACCATGTCATACATTACAAAAGAGGAACTTGAAGATTATGTCGGAAAGTTCCCGGAAAATGAAGAACTAGTTCAGCATTATTGTGATGCCGCTACCGAAGCAATTCAGAATTATTTAGGCTATGATCCTGAAAGTTCTGAATACACTGCAGAACGTTACGGCGACGACGGAAAACTCTTTGAACTTGCAGCTTTCCCGTTAATTGAACTTATAAGCGTGGAAGTAAATGGGAACGCTGTAGACACAGGTATTTTTAGGGTAAGGGACAAAAACTACCTTGAATACAATCTTGGAAAAGGAGTTTTCTATTCTGACAGCGTTTATAAAGTTACTTACAGAGCCGGACATGAAACGGTCCCGCAGAAAATAAAGGATACCGCTTTACGCCTTGCCACTCTTATGTGGGAAAGTGCTGGCGGAAACCTTGCCGTAAGTTCTACAAGTTTTGCAGACAATGGCGGCCGCACGTTTAATAACTTTAAGGCAGACAGATTCCTTGAAGAAATAAGCTGCTATAAACTTCCCTTGAACGGCGGTTTTTAGTGAATTAAGCCCCGCAAAAAAATGCGGGGTTTTTATCAAACAATTATAACTATATCAGCATGGCAAAACAAAATAACTGGATTGTAGTAGATGCAGAAGTCGAAGCTGTACAGAAGGCACTTGCCGGAACGGCAAAGAGCTTTACAAGCATCCAAAAACAGGCATTAGGAATAATAGCCCGGCAGGGTGTAAAAACTGTCCGGCAGAAAATTAAAGACAGTATAGAGCATAAAGACAGATCCACAAGAGAGCTGCAAAAAGCCTATGCATTCCGAGTAAAAAAAGACGGCTCAGAAGCAAACATTTACCCAAAGGGCGTAGGCGGAAGCCGGATATTTCCAAAGGCATTTATCCAGAACTATGGATATTCCGGCTCAACTGCAAGGACGGCAAATTGGAATATAAAACCGAAAGGCTTTATAGAACAGACAGAAAACATTCTTGAAACTGCTAATTTTGATTCAGAACTTCAAAAAATGGTAGATAAAACACTGGCTAAATACTGGGGGTAAATAATGGATTGCGCAGAGAACCTTAAAAACTTAATCTGTGAAAACTTTGAAATTTTCACTGAATCAGATGTGCTTATAGGAAGCATTGATTTGTCACGTTATGAGAAAAACAATCTTTGTGTGATTATTCCTGAAAAAACGGAAATTATAGAAACTTATATTGACGGCTCATTTAAGGCAGAAACACGCTTTACAATCAGTATGATGTTCCGGGGCAAAAAGCATTCTGAATGTGTCAGAACAATGGAAGAAACGGCCGTAAACATGCAGCGCCTTTTGATATCTGATTTTTCTTTAGGCGCTTCCGTTTCGGACATAATACCAGGAGAAATCAAATATTTTTATGACTGTGGAACGGTAGAACACCAGGCAAGCGGGCTTGATATTGAACTGACTATCAGAGAAGAAATTAAATAAACGGAGTATATAAAATGGCAGACACAGAACTTGTTAAAAAGCACAAAGTCGGCGTTTATGTAAACAATGGAACAGAGCAGGCTCCTTCTTGGGTTCGCATTGAAAAGGCAACTGATTTTGAAATCAGCATGAATCCGGTAACAGAAGAACGTGACTACATTGCGGACGAACATCCGACAACTGAACTTATGGATTACAAGCCAAGTGCAGAGCTTGCAATTACAACTTACAAGGGAAATCCTGATTTTGATATGATGTACAAATTGTATCAGAAGAAAGCCCTTGGTGCAGACGCACAGAAAGACCTTCTGATTGTGCATATCTTTAATTCAAAGAGCGTAACAGAAGAAGGCTCAGAAACAAAGTATTACTATGCAGAAAAAGCAAGTGCAACTCTTGTTTTGAACTCATGGAATACTTCCGGGGCTACACTGTCCGCAACTGCAAACATTAACGGAACAATTAAAAACGGTTATGTAACATTAGGCGTAAATGGTGCGCCAACTTTTACAGAAGGCGATTTTGATTCTTTGGGTGATTAATGTTTGACCTTTCAAAAAAGACCTTGCCGAATACTGTAGAAGTGTCCGGCAAGGTTTATTTAATTAATACAGATTTTCAGTTTTTCATAACTTTTTCAAGAATGCTAAAAGAAAAGCACAGCCTTGAAGATTATGATTTTATGTATGCAGAAAAAGTTCCGTACAACAGACAGAACGGATTGAATGCACTTATAGCATTTGCGTTTCCAGAAAGGGAACTCCCACAAAAAGAAGAAGTAGGCCCAGACAGTACAATTTTATTGGATTACGAAAAAGACGGTCCATACATATATGCGGCATTCCGGCATTATTACGGCATGGACCTTTTAGACGGGCAGTCCTTGCATTGGTATAAATTTACCGCACTTCTGGAAGGCTTAAAAGATACAAAATTAAACGACATAATACAGATAAGAAGTTATAAGCCGGGGAAAAATGACAGCGCAGAATATAAAGCGTCAATGAACCGCTTAAAACGAATGTGGTATATTGAACCGCCTCTTACAGAAGAAGAACAGAAACAACTTGAAGAATTTGAAATGCTGGCTAAAGGAAAAAAGAGTTCTTATTAATCATCTGTACAGAGAATAATTACATCATCGGCAAGAGAATCTTTATGTGTTTCAGAATTTATAACTTCCGAATCTTTTTTTTCTGATTCTTTTTTTACCCATTTCCATAAAATTGGAATTGAAATTAATATAAGTACTGCTTCTAAAAATCCCATTTTGAACCCTTCTTGTTTGACTATATTATAAAAGGTCTATAAATACAATGAAAGACACTTATTCATCTTACAAAAATGGCTAAGTCTATTCATCTAAAAAATAAGGCTCTTTATCATCAAATAAATCGATATGGTTCCAAATGTAGCGGGCAATGAGGAATACTATAATAATACTGAGTATTGTTATAAACATAGCACACCTCCTTTTGACTATGGACATTATAAATGAGGTGAAATTATATGTCAAACAAAAACATAAACATAAAAATAAAAGCAAATTCGGACGATGCAGAAAAAGGAATAAATACAATGAAAGACACTTATTCATCAAGAAAATATGGAATGTCTTCATCAGATTCTTTTGTATTGTCGAGGAAATGTTTAATGAGTTTAGTAAAAAATATAGCAGTGATAATAAATAAAATTACTTCGAACATACTTATTACCTCTCTGGTTAGATTT
The DNA here is from genome assembly GCA_024693045.1 of Treponema sp. Taxonomy (GTDB): domain Bacteria; phylum Spirochaetota; class Spirochaetia; order Treponematales; family Treponemataceae; genus Treponema_D. The sequence continues at coordinate 104,387 of JAILLQ010000020.1, read as the reverse complement.
TAAGGAAATTATATTAATCGCACATAAAGGAAGTACAGCAACAGGCAATTTCAGAATCTACATCATCAAGGTATTCTTCTTTAGTAAGTTTTTCTTTTAAGATTTGTTCTGCCCATTCTGATGATGTTAATTTTAAAGGTTCGTTATAATCTTCTAACGACTCCCATTCTTCATATGTCAATTTGTTTTCAGGATACTCAATCTTTATTTTGGAACTTTCTTCCCATTCGGAGCGAGTAATTTTATTCTGTTCGTTTTTTTTATTTTGCTTATGGGAAATATAAAAATAAATTATAACAGCAATAACTAAAATAGTATGAATCATAATCTCCTCCTTAAAATCAAATTATAACTATACTATATAAAAAAGGAAAGAAAAAAAAATGAGCGAAAAAAAAATAAATATAAAACTTCAAAGTAAAACGGATGTATCAGGATTCGCAGTCTTTGAAAAGCAAATGAACAAAATAGCAGCTCAAGTTAAAAATAATCCTATTACAAAAATGGCTAGGTCAATCACGCCAATAGGTCAAGCCATAGGTTTCGTTTCTCAATCAATAAGCGCCGCCGTTTCCGTAATAAAAGACTTAAATGCTTCTGCCCTTAATCAGATTAAAGCCGAAAAGCTGTTAGAAGCTGCTGCTAAAAATAATCCGTACCTTAATAAATCAAATGTATCGCAGTTAAAAGAATTTGCGGGGCAGTTGCAGAAAGTCGGAACTATCGGAGACGAAGAACTTCTTCCAATGATGAGCCGCCTTGCTGCTGCCGGAAGAACACAGACAGAAATTCAGGACATTATGAGCGCAGCGCTTGACCTTTCTGCATCCGGTGCAATGGACATGAATTCCGCCGTAAATGCACTGAATTCTACACTCAACGGAACAGCAGGAACTCTTGGGCGGCAGGTTAGTGGAATCAAAGATCTTACTCAGGAAGAATTAAAGAGCGGAAAAGCTATTGAACTGGTTGCAAAGCAGTATAAAGGTATGGCAGCAGAATCCGCTAAAGCCGTAGGTGCTGGCCAACAGTTTAAAAATGTATGGGGTGACCTTAAAGAACAGCTTGGCATGGGCTTTGCTAAAGCCTCTGCGCCGGTATTGCGTTTTTTTACAGGTATCGTAGAAAAAGTTACTGATTTTGCCGGCGGAGTTAATAAGCTCATGGGGATTGAGAATAAGACCTCTGATATAAAACCTTCTGATAGTATAAAAAATCAGTTGGAAGAAATTAAGAAAGAAAGTTCAGCGCTGGAAGAAAAAATAAAAGCTTTAGAATCGGCAGGTGGTAAGACAACAGAGCAAATTGTCAGTCTTGCTGATGAAGAAAAACGTCTTGTTGAAGTTACAGAGAGATATAACGAATTAAAGGAAAAAGGAAAAAAGCGCACTGAAGAAGAAACAAACGAGTATAAAAAACTTCGTAAAGAAAAAAATAATCTAACCTTGGCTATAGAAGAGGAAAAATCTTTACAAGGGGATTTGGCAGTAATTAGTTCCGAATCAATTGACGGTAAAAAAGAACTTATTGAACTTGAGAAAAAGCACTCGGATTTATTGGGAAAAAAAGAAAACCTTGAAAAGCAACTTACAGAAGCCTTAAAAGAAGAGCAGGAAATTGCTAAAGCTAATTCCGCCGAGCAAAAATACATTGACGAAAACTACAAGGCCCGTGAAGCAGAAATAGCACAGATAAGACGAAGCTGCGAAGCAAAACGACAGGCAGGAGAAGAAGTTTCTGCCCTTGAAGAACAGCAGCAGATTTATAATGCATATTTACAGTCTTACATAAAACTTGTAACAGATGCGAACGGACTTGATATAGAGTCAACAGGTATTATTCAAAAAAGGCTTGTTGCACTCAAAAAGGAATCAGACAAACTTTCTGAAATAACAGCCCAGTCTGCCAACGATGAACAATTTAAGAAACTCGTTAAGCAGTTTTCTGTAAAAGAAGTAAAGGACCAGCTGTCAGAATTAAAAGATTCTCTTGTTGAGCTGCAAGATTTGCAGAAAAATACAGATTTAGTTCAGTCGCTCGGCTTGGATCCGGCAAAAGTAAGCGAGGCTATCAATCAGTGCCAGGAATCAATAGATTCTCTGGATTTTCAGAAAACTTTAGAAAGTGCTCAAAATGTTGGAAATGTAATTGTAAACGCCCTTAGTGTTGTCAATTCTGCTGTTACTTCTATTGCAGAACGTGAGCTTGAAAGCATAAAAAGCGAAGCCGAAGAAAAACAGGATATTCTTGAAAAACTGTACGAATCCGGCGCATGCAGCTATGAAGAATATGTGCTCAAAAAACAGGAACTTGATAGAGAAACCGCTCAAAAAGAATATGAAATGAACCTTGCTAAGTGGACAATGGAACTTGCAATGGGACAAGCACAGGCTGCCATGGCAGTAATTACGGCTCTCGCTTCTGCTCCTCCGCCTCTAAACTTTATTAATGCCGGAATTGCCGGTGCAGCCGCAACGGTGCAGCTTGCTACAATGCTTGCAAACAGACCTCAGCGTCCTAGTTTTGAAACAGGTGGTATTGTTCCGGGAACAAGCTACACGGGCGACCGTGTGCAGGCAAATGTAAACAGCGGCGAAATGATTTTGACGCAGAAGCAGCAGAAAGCTTTGTGGAACATGGCAAATTCTTCAAATACTCAGTCCGGCGGAAATCTTAATATTCCAATCAACATAACAAATGAGCTGGGAGAATATGCACAGATAGAGCCGTCTTTTGACGGCAAGCAGATTAATATTCTTGTGAAAAAATCTGTGTCAGAAGGATTACTTGACGGCAGCTTTTCACGGGAATTGAAATTTGCAGTTCATAACTTAAACGGAACTCGACTATCATAGAAGAGGTATACAATGAGCGTAACATGGCCGAATAATGTTAATTCCGACGCATACGACTTGCAGACAGGAACGACGGATAATTATACAGAAATTACTTTTGAAAGCGGTACAAAGCGCCGCTTTCTGAAAAATTCTGAAAGCAAGCAAAAATTTACTTTTTCCATTGCATTAAAGGACGATTGCTCACAGACATGTGAATATGCGTATTTTTGGGCATGGTATAAAGATAAGCTTTTATCCGGTGTAAAAAATTTTTATTTCCCGGATTTAACAAACAAAGGAACTTTAACCGAATACAGAATGACATCAACGCCATCTGCAAGCGGACAAAAAACAAAAACAATTCGTATATCATGTGAGGAAGTATGAACGCAAATTTTGAAAAACTTGCACAAAGAGAGGGTGGCTACAGCCTTCCCTATCTGGTTCACCTTTATGACAAAAATGGTACTGACCTTTATTTTATCAACGATGTAAAAGACTGCACTTTTGAAAATATTGTTTACAAGGCAAGTGCATTTCAGTATTCGCCGAATCAGGACGACCACGGTTTTGACGGTGGCGGAAAACTTAATATTTCCCTTGAAGATTCTGTTACAGAAATCGTACTGAAAAATTATGATGTTTACCTTGATGTAACGGGCGTTCTTTATGAAGACGGGATTGTTACTCCGTTGAACACTTTTAAACATCATTACGGAGAAGTAAGTTGTTCTGGCAATCAAATTCAATTTACTTTTGATGAAGACGACCGCTTAAGTATGACATTTCCAGGTGCAACATTTAACTCTGAAAATAATAAGGGCAATTATTGATTTACTACGAAGATCTTTTAACGGTTCCATACAAAACAAACGGGCGGTCAATGGACGGTATGGACTGTTATGGGCTAGTTCTTGAATGTTCCCGCCGGAACGAAACCCCTTTGAACGACATATTGAAGCCGGGAGAAACCCGTGTTAATGCTGCAAAAATTGAAACTCCAGAAGCTGGAGACATTGCCACTTTTTTTGAGAAAGGGCATTTTCACATAGTTTTCTATCTTGCCAAAGATACTGTAATTCACATGACCCGTTACGGCGTTCGTGTAAGCTGCGCCTTGGATGTAGAACGCAAAAATAACTATATGGCAATGAGGATAGAAAAAAATGACAGTTCGGTTTTATAAAGATTTTTCAGATGCGTACACGGAAAAAGAAGTTCAGATAAACAGCAGCTTAAAGGATAATTTTTCAGAAGCTGAATTAACCGATAAATGTATAATTGTTAACGGTGAGCAGAAAGATTCTGAATACGTAATCAAAGACGGAGATATTATATTAATCCGAACGGTGCCGCATGGTACGGGTCATGGCACTGGTTCTCATGGCACTGGTTCTGGCAGTTCAGACCGAGATCATTCGCATCAGGATGCAACATCTTCTAACAGTATATCATTAAAGGATTATATCCTTTATCAGCTTTCGTTGACATATGACACAGAAGAAATGAAAAGCCGCCCTTTTATAAAAGGCGCTTCTAATGAATCTGCAAAAGGTAAGACTATTCCTTTCCCTATAGGACACAATCTTTTTTCACCTTACGTATTAGCCGGCGGAGACAACGGAAAAAAAGGCTACACTTCAATTGTAGGAAACCGAGGAGAAACACAGATTTACAATCTTATTGTTTCAAACGGTTACGGCTTACAGTACATTGAGAACATATATATTGATGATGTACTTGTCTGTAGTATTGGCGGAAACAACAAGATAACAAATGGAAGACATCATTTTAAGAAAACTTCTTTATTTGATACAGATCGTTCTTATGTAGTTGTAATGCAGAATGGCAAGAATCTTCATTATCCAGACTGGTCATCAAGAATTGAGCAGGCGCCAAAGCAGAAAATTTCTGATACTCCTTCAGATAATATTTTTGAACTTGAAAAATATTCTTATGGTGCAAACATAGGAATTCGTTTTAACGGTCTTATAAATTATGCAAGCAATGGAAAAGCGTCCAGTCAGAAACGCCGTGTAAACATTGCATACTCTACAGACTATTACAAACTAAAAGCTGAAGGAAATGAAGGGCAAGCAACCTGGAACAATGTCTTTTTTAATAAAGTTATACATCATGACAGGACGGTTATTCATCATAAAGAAGTTATTGGCTACACATGTTTAGCAATGGATGGAAAATCCGCAATACAGCATAAATCTGACTGGCAACATTGGAGCGGCGAAGAGCTTGATTGGGATAGTCCGAACATGTATTTAACGGGCGAGTATTACGTTCATTATAAACGTGGCTGGCTTTTAAGGACTATCTTTATTGAAATATGTATTGACGAAGAAGTCGAAGCATATGATGAAACTGTTTCTGCCCAGGGAAGCGGTGCAGATTCCATATACAATGTTGTTGAAGGACAGCTTGCTTCTGACTTCCGCTATGAAGCTCATGCCGCTTTTAATTATGATGATGTAATTGATTCAGATTATCCAGTTGCAGTTAGGGTTTATTCGCCTGATACAACGCCGTCTGGTGCAAGTTCTAAAGATATTTATGTAGATTACATTCAGTCTCTATCTTATGATGTTGAACAGTCAAAGGAATTGGGACATTTTCAGCCGGAAACAATAATCAATGAAAAATTAAGACAGAATCAGACGCTTTTATATTTTCATATTGAGGCAACTGAAGAAAACGAAGATAAGCTTAAAACGATTCAGGTAGAAAGCCGGGCTCTTGCCAGAGTCTGGGACGGTTCGGCATGGACCAATGAAAAAGACATTACGGACAACGTTGCCGCATGGGTTCTTGAAGTTCTTACTTTTGATCAGCATGCACATTCTGCAATGGACGATACAGAAATAGACCTTGCCGCATTCGGCGCATGGTACGAAATTTGTGAAGAAAAGAACTGGAGAGTAAACAAAGTTCTGATTGAAGGTACGGATAAAAGCTCTGTTCTTGATTCTTTATGTGCGCTTGGATACGGTTCTTTATATAAAAATATTTACGGCAAACTTTCTGTAGCCGTAGACTGCGAGAAACAGAATGCAATAGCTGTTTTGAATCCACAGAATATCATAAATTTTAGCTACAAAAAGACTCTTAAGCGCAGAACAGACGCATATAGATTTACTTTTATCAATAAAGACAAGAAATTCCAGGAGGACACAGAACTTATAAAGCCAGCCGCCTTAGAATTAACGGAAGATTCTGTAATTGAAGAAAAGAGCGTCGCCGGAATTACAAATTATTATCAGCTCTGGGCTTTTGGAATGCGGCTTTTAAAAGAAGCAAATCTCCGCCCTCAAATCTACACGGCCGAAGTTGGAAAAGAAGGTATATATTACACTCTTTTAAGTAAAATCAAAGTTCAACATCCTTCCTTGCGCAACGGGCTTGGAGATGCAGAAATTAAAGAATTAATTTACAGTAACGACAGCTCTTTAATAACAGGCGCAAAGCTTTATTCTCCAATTGAGTATTTTGAAGATTATCCGGACGGATATAACGGGTACGGTGCAATTATTCAATGCATAGATCCTTATTATTGCAGGCCGCTTGCCCTTGAATTTACTGCATCAACAGAAGGACGCATAACAGAAATTACTTTCACAAATCCTATATCTGTTTCTGCTTCAACGGTTCCGCACGTGCATGATACACTTTCTTACGGATATATAAGCAACGGCAGCTTTGATTCTGTAACAAGTGATTTTATCATTACAGCAATTCAGCCGACAGATAATGGAGTAACGCTTACACTTAAGGATTACAACGAAGAAATATATACAGAATCTGAAGATTTGCCTGTATATATTCCAAACTTTACACGTTCTGCAGCTCAGCAGAAGAAAGTTTTATCGCAGTCTATTACAATGGCAGACTTGCAGGCACTTAAAGAAGAACTCAGCACCGGAACCTCTTCCGACGCTCCTGACGTTCCTCCTGCGGTTTCTGCTATTGCAGAACAAAATGGTATTTCCCTTTCTGTTGAAATAACGACAGGCGATATTAAAAATAACATTGCAAGTGTTGTATATGAACTTTCTAAAGACGGCGGTACAACATGGGCAGAAATTCAGAGGGGTCAGAACCAAAGATTTTATACTTTTAATCGTTCTCTTGACGGTTATCCAGAGGAAGCAACGCTTGCCGGTTATTTAGTTCGTGCAAAATGCATTAATATCTACGGTTTAGAAAGTGAATATACAACAGTAAATATTAATACTGCGTCATATAAAACATGGGTACCGCCTCGACCGATAAACATAAAAGCTGTCGCAGAGAAAGATTATATTACTGTTAAATGGGATTATGACAATTCAGATGTATACGGAAGTCCTGTTTATTCTGTTAGTAAAAACGGGATTATAATTCAACAAGGCTTGGAATCAAGAATTTTTACGTATTATTTTGACCGAAGCAACAACGAATATCCTGAACTTTCAGATTTTGATTCTGATGATTGGAAATTTACAGTAACTGTTTCCAATGAATCAGGAAATGCAAAAAGTTCAACTTCTATAACTTACGACTTAAATAATTATCTTTCATGGCTCCCTTCCGTTCCAAGTTGCGAAGCAAAAGCAAACGGAAGAAATGCGATTCTGTATTTTTCTCATCCTGATGTATATGGTTTCGCTGGCTATGAAATTCAAATTAGTAAAGATAAACAGTCCTGGTATAAACCATATGATGGTGCAGGTGACATAAAAAGCGATGTAGATTTATGGAAAGGCGCAGAAAACGAATATGCTTTAACTTCACTTAATCAGTTTGTTCAAATTTTGCCTCTTGAAGGACAGAATGATACTGCTTTAGACGGAGAAATAACTGTTAGCGCTCCTAATCCAAGGGATACTGTATATTATTATCGAGTAAGGGAAAGAACATTATCTGTAAGTGAATGGTCCAATCCTAAAACTGTAATTGCACAGCCGACCAGTGCTTCCGATCTGGCAGAAAAAATAATTACAAACAATAAACTTGCAGATGATTGTGTTACAGCAGATAAAATCCATGCCGGCACAATTACAGCTGATAAAATGGCAGTTAGAGATCTTGCTGCAATCTGTGCAAAATTTGGAAAAATTGCAAGTAATGCGGTTGCCGCCGATGATACTAATTTCTGGAACTTGGAAACAGGAGAATTCAATATCGGAAATTCTGCAAATATACAAAATCCGGCAGATTCAGACACTTTCTTTCATTATGACAGAACAAACGGTATTATTGCAAAAATTGCAAACTTTATCCTTACTTCCTTAAAAAGTGTTATAAGCGGTGTGTTTATGGTAAAGGCATACGGAGCAAGTGATGCAAATGCTTTTATTACTATAAACCCAGAAAGCACGGATACAAATATTCCTGCAAAATCTATGAAAATTAAAGGAACAAAAGAAATTTCCTTTAATGGCAATACAGGCGTAATTTCCGGTACTTCAATATCCGCAGATTCTGCAAATATTGGTTCTGTTTCTGCTTCCAATGTGACAGCATCTTCTACTTTGGTAATTCCTTATAAATCCAGCGGGTCTGTGAATGGCGAAATTTTCTATTACTAAACGGGTATTGTATGGCATCTAAAATATATTTTCGTTATAAAAATACAGATTATGAACTTCCTTATGAATCAAATACACGGCCTCGTTACGGAGGGATAGCTTTAAGGCTTTCGTCTTCGCTTCTCGCATGGCTTGCACAGACTGCATATGAGTCTGAGCTTATGTTTTATAACGATTATGTTTATTACTCTTCAGTATTTCATATAAAACGGGGTGATTACCAGATTGCGACAAACAGACAGCCGTATGCACAGCATACATGGACGTATAAAATAATACAGTCCGGGGCATATATGTTTGTCCGGCGGGATAACAGCGGTTCATATAAGGACACTGAAACGGGAAATCCTGTTAATCTTTCTACTGACAACGGAAGTAATGTTACTTCTTTTTCTAAAACAGTTGTATATTCTGGGAACAGTTTCAGAGGCAGTTCTTATAATAAATATGCAGTTACAACAACAGCGGATATAAATCCAAGCGGATGGAATCATCAGGAGGCAGGGCTTTCTGGAGCGTTCAAAGAAAAGGGAACTTATTCGTGTAGCAATCCCGTTTTATCGGGTTATTCATTTTACGGCTGGAGCCTTACTTCTCCAACAGGGGGAACAACTTCTTCTGCACCTTCAATTTATTCTCTTTCTTCTACATTATCTACAAATACAGACCGTACATTTTATGCATGGTTTAAAAAAGATATCACTGCAACTATAGCGGTAGTGGTATCCGTTAGTTCGACTGTGTGGCAAAACGGTTTTATTGCAATAGAAAGTTCAGCGAGTACTGTGGACGTATTTGTATTCGATGCAACTCTAACTAGTTGGTCAATTACTACAAACGATTCAGTAACTTATACAGACTCCAACCGCACGCAATCTAACGATCATCTAGGCTGGTATGGGGCTTCTGTAGCAAGTTGGAGCGGAACAGTAAACATTGCATTTCCAGACGGGACAACAAGAGCCGTTTCTGTATCTTCCAATGAACAAGTTTCTTGTGGTGCTGGGGGCAATAATAGACAAGTAAAGACTTTTTCATCCAGCATGACGCTATATATTTAATTTATATAAGCGGCAGATTTGTTTCATCATCAATGAATTTAAGTTCAATATGCCATTTAAGGCTCTCGTTATGTCGGGAGCCTTTTTTCACAATCATGACTATAAGAAATGAACACTATTTATCATAATTCAGGAGGAACCGATGAATGAAAAAATCCGTTCATTTCTTAAAAAAAATCGTGCTTTGTTTCTTGCTTTTGGGATTGGCTTTGCAGCCGGCAATATCTCAGGTATATACAGTTACCGAAAAGCAACTTACGGAACTAGAACTCTCATCCAGAACGCAAGAAGAACAACTGGAGATCTTACAGAAACAACTCAAAGAAGCAGAAAAATCATTGAAGACATCAGAAAGCAACCGATTCAAAAGTAATGTAAAAGTCGGGATCGTTTCCTTTTCTGTCGGTGCGGCGGCCGGAGTAGGGGCTTCTATCTATATTTATAATATGCTAAAAAATTGATAAATCTGTCTCAGGGGTACTTTTTTGGGGTACTTTAACTAAAAAAGTCTTAAAAAAACACTTTACGCTTTAATAGGTTTAGTTAGTGTTTGACAAAAATACAATTATAAATAATAATTGGTTTTAGATAAGTTTAGATATTTTTCAATCTATTTAGATGTATATGTATGTATAGTGCTTAAAATCCCTCGGCTGTATAAGCCGTGCCAGTTCAAGTCTGGTTCCCGGCATAGAAATGCACTCCTAATTGGAGTGCTTTTTTATTTATTAGAAGTGTTTGAGGGATAAAACAAGATTGCTAATTTGAACTGGCATGGTAGGTAAATCCTAAAAAACTCCTGGGCGGAGTTTTTTTTAACGGATTTTCTATGGGACAAAGTTCAAGTCTGGTTCCCGGCAAAAAAAAGACACTTCGTTTGAAGTGTCTTTTTTTTCCGAGAGAAAAAGTTGTATGTAAAATAAAAAAATTGCAAATTTGAACTTGCGTGGTAGGTAAATCCTAAAAAACTCCTGAGCGGAGTTTTTTTTAACGGATTATCTATGAGACAAAGTTCAAGTCTGGTTCCCGGCAAAAAAAAAGCACTCCTAATTGGAGTGCTTTAGTAAATTATTTTACGAATTCTTTTTTAAGGAAGTCTAAGTCAAGTTCAGGATAAAGAACGTGTGCTTTTAAGAGTTTGTTTACTCTTTCTCTTGCAGCGTTTACAGTATCATCGCTGATGTCGATTTTTCCTTTTGCTGGTTTACCTTCTTTTGTAAGTCCAGGTTTTGTTCCCTTCAATACAAAGTCGATTATGTCAGCAACTTCTTTCATGTCGTCTTCGTTCATTCCTAAAGTTGTAAGACCTGGAGTACCGATACGGATACCACTTGTCCACCATGCACCATTTTTATCATATGGAAGAGCATTAGCGTTTGCTGTTACACCGCATTTGAACAATGCAGCTTCAGCCTGCTTACCTGTAAGTCCGTAACCGGTTACATCTACGAGCATAAGGTGATTATCTGTTCCGCCAGTCTGAAGTGGCATACCATGAGCAAGACAAGCTTCAGCGAGAGCTTTTGCATTTTTTACAACATTCTGAGCATACTGCTGATAAGCTTCTGTTCTAGCTTCTTTGAATGCAATTGCTTTTGCAGCCATTACGTGACCAAGAGGACCACCAAGAACCATTGGACAGCCTTTGTTTACGAAGTCTTCAAATTCTTTTTTACAAAGAATCATAGCGCCGCGAGGTCCGCGAAGAGTTTTATGTGTTGTTGTAGTTACGATATCAGCCCATTTTACTGGATCAAAATCCCCAGTAAATACTTTTCCGGCAACAAGTCCGGCAAAGTGAGCCATATCAACCATTAATACAGCTCCACATTTATCAGCAATTTCTCGGAAGCGCTTGAAATTAATCTTTCTTGGGTAAGCAGAAAATCCTGTAAGAAGGATAAGAGGTTTTACTTCCATTGCCTGCTTTTCAATTGCATCATAATCAAGGAGTCCTGTTTCACGGTCAACTCCGTATGGATGACTTTCAAACATACGGGCAGAAACATTCATTTTATAACCATGTGTAAGGTGGCCACCACAAGAATAATCAAGCCCCATAAGTTTCTGGTTGCCGAAACGTTTTCTAAGCATATCAAACTGTTCTGCTGTAAGGTCATTTAAGCTCTTTACGCCAAGTTCTTCGAGAGTTGGCATTTCAACTTTAGCAGAAAGAATAGCCCAGTATGCTACAAGGTTTGTATCTGCACCAGAGTGTGGCTGAACGTATGCATAATCAGCTCCAAAAAGGGCTTCTGCTTCATGAGCAGCTGTATTTTCAACAGCGTCAATATTTACACATCCGCCATAGTAACGGTGTTCTGGATAACCTTCTGCATATTTATCTGTAAGGAGGTTTCCCATAGCTGCCTGTACGTTTAATGAACAATAGTTTTCTGATGCAACAAGCTTCAAGTGACTGCGCTGGTTTTCAATTTCATTTACGATAGAAGCTGCGATATCAGGTCCCACTGCAGCTACCTGCTGAAGGTTTGCTACATAAGCTGTCATTGCGGCATTTGGTTTTCCACCGCAAGATGCCAAATAATCTTCTAATGGAGTTGACATAAATTTCCTCGTTTTATGTTATAAAGTTCCTCAATTCTACTTATTAAGAGCATTTTTTTCAATAAGGCGAATGACAAAACTTAAAAATCTGTCAAAAAGATTCTATACAAAAATACTAAATAATCTGCTATAATTTCTTCAATATTAATTGGAGATGAAAAGTGAAAGTTAATAAAGTAATAAACATTTTTGCTGCATCCTTTTGCATTTTTCTGCTTTTTTCCTGTCAGTCTTTAAAAATCGAAAAAGAAGTAACAGAAACAGGAAGTATTCAAGAAATTTTGCATTCTATGACTCTGGAAGAAAAGGTGGGGCAGTTATTTTTAATTCAACCAGATCAGTTAGATTTAAATATCAGTTTAGAAGAGACATTTAACCGAAATAAAAAGCCTCATTATGTTCTGAATTCTCAAATGCAGGAAACTTTGACAAAATACCCTGTTGGTGGAATTATATTTTTTGCCAAAAACATAAAAAATCCCCGTCAGTTGAAAAAATATGTTAAGGAATTAAACAGTAGTTCAAAAATTCCTCTTGTATTTTCTGTAGACGAAGAAGGTGGAAGAGTCGTTCGCCTGGCTAGAAATAAAAGATTTGGCCTTAAAAATGTTGGGCCTATGCTGGATGTTGGTAATACTGGTGAGACTGAAAATGCTAGAGTAACAGGTGAATATATAGCTTCTTACCTTTCTGAATATGGAATTACCCTGGATTTTGCTCCAGTTGCGGATGTTAATACTAATCCTCAGAATATAGTTATTGGTGACAGGGCATTTGGATCTGATCCTGTCCTTGTCTCTAAAATGGTGGGGGCTTTTCTTGAAGGCTTGCATAACAAGGGGCTAAAAGGTTGCTTAAAGCATTTTCCAGGCCATGGAGATACAAAAGATGACACCCATGCTGATTACGTAATTGTAAAAAAAGATTGGAAAGAACTTGATAGATGTGAACTTATTCCCTTTAAAGAAAATCTTGAAAAAGCAGATTCCATTATGCTTGCACATGTTACCTTGTCAGCTTTGGGTAAATCTTCATTGCCATCATCTCTTTCAAAGGAAGTCGTTACTCAAAAATTGCGAAATGAAATGGGCTACGAAGGAATTATTTTAACAGATGCCTTATCAATGGGAGCTATCGTAAAGAATTACGGCTCTGGCGAAGCTGCTATTCTAGCATTTGAGGCTGGAAACGATTTTCTTCTAATGCCCTATGATTTTGTTGAAGCCTATAAAGCCCTTCTTGAAGCTGTAGAAAGCGGTAGAATATCTGAAAAAAGAGTTGATGAAAGTCTTGTCAGAATTTTAAAATTGAAGGGCTATAAGTAATTAACGATTTTTTGATTTTTCTGTACGGCGGACAGGTTTGTCTTCTGCTATGCTTACCCGAACTTTTCTGCCATCAACTTCTTTTCCGTTCAATTCCCGGATTGCTGCAAAAGAAGCGTCGTCATCAGGCATTTCTACAAAGCCAAAACCTTTTGAGCGGTTAGTAAATTTGTCCATTATAATAGAAACAGAAAAAACTTCTCCAAAAGCAGAAAATGTTTCCTTCAGTTTTTCTTCGTTGGTTTCAAAACTTAAATTTCCAATATAAATTCTTTTCATGAAATGAGATTATATACAAAAAAAATATTTCTTTCGACAACTTTATGGAAAATAAGTGAGAATTCTTTTATAATAAAATCATGATTTTAATCGGAGAAGACTATAGGGAGTTTTGTGCTGATAATTGTAACCGCAGAGATTTTATAGTTTCCTATCTTGAAAAACGCGGTGTAAAAGCTGTTGTGCTTCCTATTGATGGGCACGAGCACATCTATGTAAAATTTTCAAAAGATTCCTACAATCCTGCCTTTAAAATTAAAACTGTTATTGCTCATTATGACCGTTTTGAAGGAAGTCCTGGAGCAAATGACAATAGTTCTTCTGTTTTTGCACTTATGGATTGGGCAATTAATCTTTCTTTTTCTGGAATGGTTCACAATGTAAGATTGATTTTTACTGATGGAGAAGAAATTGGAAGTAGTTCAAACGGAGGAAAGTCCGTTTCTGATCAGGGGGCTTTTGGGCTTGCTTCTGTTTTTAAAAGACTTGGAATTACAGATGACGATGTTTTTGTTTTTGATTGCGTAGGAAGGGGAACTGTTCCTGTTATGAGTCGAACTTATCTTCCAAAAAAGATTAATTCTGATTTTAAAAGACGATTTATAGATTTAAAAGAGCGAACCGAAAATCTGCTAAGAAGTACAAGTGGTGGAAATTTCGTAAGTCTTCCTGTTTCCTATAGCGATAATGCAGGTTTTATTGCCTGTGGAATACCTGCCGTGGCTATTACTTTTCTTCCATACGATGAAGCTAGTAGATATATGTTTGATCTTGTTAGAATTCCTGTCCTTGAAAACTATGTTACGAATCACGAAATACCCGAATATTTTGACAAGAGTCAACTTGATAATATGATTCCTGTAACCTGGAAGTTATTTCATACTAAAGCAGACAATTTGCAATCCCTTACTCAGGAAAGTTTTTATCTGATGGAAAGGATACTTTTTGCCTTAGCTTCTATGAGAACATATGCTTGCTTATAAGTATAAGTTAATAAAAAAAGTCTAAGAAAAAATCTTAGACTTTTTTTATTTACACATTATTCCCAACCGAATGTTGCAGGTGGTTTATTTGTTGCGTCAAAGTAGACAGCATCTACAAAGTCTAGTTCTGCAATCTTTTCTAGAATTGAAGTCATAACTTCCTGATCAATCCAGGCAAATCGTGCTGTCATTACATCTTCTGAACAAACAGGGCGTAAAACAAAACTTGCGTGATCTTTTCTGCTTGCATAAGGAAGATCGATTGTAAGATGCTGGAAAATCTGGTTGTACCAGCCTGATTTATGAAGTTCGGTAAGAACGATATTGTCTACTTCCCGAAGCTGGTCAAGACGGTTTTTGTCACAATAACCTTCCTGAAGTTTTAAATCTTCATCTTTTACCTTAGGATTCTGGTAAAGTTTAATTACCGTGCGGTTCAGGTATTTTGCACTGTTTGTAATTGAACTTGATGCAGCTTCTACCTTTTCGCGGATTTTTGGCAAGTGATAGAAACCTTTTTCGTCGTTGCTGAATGTCAAAAGAGCAGGGAATCTATAGGTTCTAAAATCCCCTTGAACTCCTACAGAACGAACAGGTAAAACACTTCTTTTTAAATCTTTAGTACAGTTTTCGCAGAACTGGTCAAGTTTTACGCTTTCAAGTTCCTTTTGCGCAGCTTCTAATTCTTCATCATCTTTGCTTGTCCAGCTTTTTCCGTCATTGCAAAGAACATTTATTGAAAGACCTGGACCTGGGAAAGGGTGTCTCATTACAAGTTCATCAGAAAGGCCCAGCTTTTTGCCAATTGCGCGAACTTCGTCTTTGTAAAGGTCTCTGATTGGTTCGATAATAAGGCCTTTTGCGATAAGTTCTTGAATACCTGCTACTCGGTTATGATGAGTTTTAATTGTTTTTGAGTTTTTAGTTCCACCTGATTCGATAATATCCGGATACAAAGTTCCCTGTGCAAGAAGCCACTGGTTTTCGTCTAAGTGCTGTTTTGCAACTACTTCATTTCTTACTGTAATAAAGTTTTCGCCTACAGCCATACGCTTTTTCTGAGGGTCAGTGAGTCCGCTTATAGCCTTTAGAAAGGACTCTGAAGCATCTTCTACTATGAAATTATTAAAGCCGAATTTTTTATAGGCAGCAGCTACATTTGCACTTTCGTTCTTTCTCATAAAACCGTTGTCTATGTGAAGACCTAATACTCTATCCTGTCCAAGAGCCTTGTTTAAAAGAGCAAATGTAATAGTTGAGTCAACACCACCACTGAGGAAAAGCAGAACATTTCTTCCATCTGCGTCTTTTTTAATTCCTTCAAGAATTACATTAAGAACTGTGTCCTGATCCCAGTTTTTTTCCATTTTGCAATATTTCGCAAAATTTTCGAAAATCTGATTACCACATGGAGTATCTTTTACCTCACAGTGACACTGTAAACTGAATCTTTTTTTTGATAGATTTTGAAGGGCAGCTGCAGGACAGTCTTTTGTTGAACCAACGATTTCAAACCCTTCTGGAATTTCGAGAACTCCATCCTGATGGCTCATCCATACCTGTTGTTTTGCTTCTATTCCTTCAAAGAGAGGAGAGTTTACGGCAGGATTTAGATTTAATTCTGCAAAACCAAATTCACCGACTTTTGCTTTACCTACTTTTCCACCATAGCATTTTGAAATTAACTGATGTCCATAGCATAGACCTAAAATAGGAAGATCCAGTGATAAAATTTCTTCGTTAAAATCCGGGATGTTTTCTTCGTAAACTGAACTTGGTCCTCCGGAAAAAACAATTCCTTTTGCGTTTTCAAATACGCTTAAATCTGTTGAAGGAAGGGCAATCTCCGAATAAAAGCCTAGCATACGAAATCTTTTTGCAATCAGATGTGCATACTGACTTCCGAAATCTAAAACAACAATTTTTGACCGTGCCATAAATCATCCTGTTTAATAAAATATGGATAATAATAGCAGTTTTTGTGATTTCTGTGAACTGATTTGTAAATATGACTATTGATTAAAAGTACGGCTTTTTGTGCCCTTTTTTATTTTGTCACGAATTTCGTTCCATATAGAGCAGGAACCTTTGCAGTTCTCTTTAGAATAATAGAGAGCTTTATCTGCATTTTCGAGAACTTTATTCAAATTGAATTCTTCGTCGATATCAAAGTTTGTGCTTACGCCCATACTAAAGCCTAAGAGTCTTTTTTTAGGAATCTCAAGAGTATTTACTCCTAAAAGTTGTTTTAAATCTGCTATAAAGTAGTCTGATTTCTGTAATTTTTCGTTCAGGCGTTCGTAAACTCTTTTTGCTTCGCTTTCGTTTGTATCTACCATTACAATAACGAATTCATCTCCACCGAAACGGGCAATAAAATCAATTTGTCGGCAAGTTTCTTTTAAAAGACGGGCAAAACAAGTTATAAGCATATCTCCCGAGTTATGACCGAAAGTGTCGTTATAGAATTTAAAGTTGTCCAAATCAAGGAAGGCAATAGCGACCTGAAGATGTATATTTTTCCTCTGGATGTAACGGCGAACTTTATCCCCTTCGCAGAGAATATATTGCTGCAGGGCATGTCTGTTGTTGAGCAGTGAAAGGGTATCCGTTGTAGAAAGGAAAATAAGGTTTTCATCCTGTTTATAAATTGTTATTTGAGATTGTATTGAATTTAAAGCAATGTTCAGAGTTGTAATATTTTCGGCCATTAATTTGGACTGTTCTGACGGAATGATTACAAATGCATAATTAAAACCGTACTGAGAAATATTACCGAAATATAAATTATATGCTGCTTTATAAATAAATTGAGAAAGTTCCCTTTCTTTTGAAATTGAGAAAAGTTTACTTATTTGTGATGCTTTTAATTTTTTTGGCTCTGTTCTGTGTAATGAAGCCATTGTATAAATCTTCTCGTCTTTTTTTTCAAACATATAGACGTCATCTGCAAGGGTATATTCAAATATATACTGCATTGAGTTGTCTATGTATTTTTTTATGTTGCTGGCTTTTACCGTATTTGTTTTTACCTTATTTAAGAATTGGTAGTCGTGAATTCTTTTATGCAGCTGATTTAAAAGAAGCTCTTTTTCAGCCTTTTCTGACATAAAAGTTAAATCAATTTTAAGTTCTTCGAAGTCTTCGATTCCATCAAGGTAATCTTCAAGAGTTATCTTTTCTTTTTTCTTTGTGTAATAATCGAATTTTTTTTCTTTTGCTAAATCAAAACCCCACTGAAGGTATTTTTCAGACAGATAGTTCTGCCCAAGCTTTTTCATATTGATTGCAAATTCATAACAAATAAAGCATACCTTGTGGGCTTGTGCACTTTTTATAGCCAGGAATTGGTCTATGCTTTTACAGATTGACTCTTCTGCCTCTTTGTACTGTCCATCCTCTGCGTATAGAAGGGCTCTGATGAAAGCTACAAGAGGTTTATCTTCCATAGTGATATTTATATAATTCTGTTCAATCTGCGAATAATTTAACTGAGCGTGAATGATATCACCACGATATATGTCAATTATTGTTTTAAATGTAAGGATATCTGTGGTTGAAGGTAAAAATGAATTGTTTGTCTGCTCTTCAAGATTGAAAATGTGCAAAAAGTGTAAAAGAATTACAAAACAGTCGTATGCCTGTTCAAAATGATGAGAGAAAAATAGAGCATAACTGATATTTTTAAGAACATCTATAACTCTTGAATAATCATTCACATGGTAGAGATTTTTAATAATCTCATTTACTAAGTTATAGGCATCTTTATAATTTGCCCTGCAGAGAGATTCGTATGAAAGTCCGTTTCGAATATTTATCATAGGACCTAATTCACCGATTTCTGTTCTGATGCGGTTTGTTTCGCTGTACCACTTCATCGCTTCTTCTGATTCACCGTAGTGAGAATGAATGATGCCTTTCCAGTGGCAGGCAGTTGAATACAGGTGCTGATTATCAGTTTTTTTAGCTATATCCATGCAGTTTTCGATATTTTGTTCAATGAATGGGCGCGAATCGGGATCATTTATAAGCTGCCATGGAATTGACAGACCTGTTGCAATGTAGTTATTCATGAAGCCGTGTGAATCAAGTTCTTCCAAAGCATCCATGTATTTTCGTTTAGCGATTTCGCCATCTGATCTTTTTACGAACTGGAATTCCAGCATTGTAAGAAGAGCGTAATAGGCAGAATCTTTTTTGTTTTCCAATCTTTCTCTAGCCTGAAGAGCATATTTTTTTGCGAATTCTCCAGATTTCTTGTGATAAAAAATCGACGCTAAATAGAAATATGCGGCGGTGGTAAGGTCATCGTTGGCTGTTGATTCTATTATATCATTTAAAAAGAGTATGGATTCGTCACTCATTCCACAGGCAATGCAGTCCATAGCTAATTCGAAGGAAAGAATTCTGTTTTGATATGCAGAGAAATTAAAGTTTGTTAAGTTTTGGTTCACCCATCGGATTAGAAGTTTTAACTGCTCCAGGGACATGAAAATTCTATTGTTATGAAGAATATTAAATGTCAGTTTAAAGTTAGAAAAGAGTTTTTCTTCAAAATCTGCACTTCCGTTAAAGTGTTCTTCCTCTTCTTCTATAGAATAGGGGAGATATCCTTCTTTGTGAGTTATATCTTCTTTTAGAAAGAGAAAGTTCTTTCTAGTGTTGTATTCTTCTAGAAAATCCAAAACGGCTTTAGGAGTGTTTTTTATAGAGGCGTGGAAAGAAAAAACAAGTTTTCCTTCAAAATCTTCTTTTTCAAGCTTTTTTAGCAGCTCGATAGAGTCTCCGTACATATTTTGCGAGTTT
The DNA here is from genome assembly GCA_024693045.1 of Treponema sp. GTDB lineage: Bacteria > Spirochaetota > Spirochaetia > Treponematales > Treponemataceae > Treponema_D. The sequence continues at coordinate 84,949 of JAILLQ010000020.1, read as the reverse complement.
AAGAAGAAGAAATTTTTCTTATTGAGTTTTTTAATAAGAATAATGATTGTTTTAATAAATCTGTTTACTTCATAGACTGTTTCATTATCAATAGGTAAATCGTATCTTTCTACTGCTGTACCTGTTGCAAAAAATGATGTAAATGTTTCAGCCTGGATAGAATAAGCATTTTGTCTGACAAGTTCGTCGTCAGGTTTGTATTCTGAAAGTATATTTAAAAAGGGTTTGAAAGGAGAGAAGTCTTCACTCAGGTCAATTATAACAAAGTCATCTTTGATTTTGTTGATAACTTCCTGAATGATTGATTCCTTCACTGAAAGGTAACAAATCTTTTCGGGAGTCTGCTCTATGAATTTAAGAACTATATCCTTTTGCTTTATTTCTTTCATTGATTATTATTATAACCTCTCACCCTTTTTTTTGTCTATTTTTTCTTTGCTTCACAAGCTGCTTTTACAAATTCTCTGAAAAGAGGTCCAGCTTTGTTAGGTCGGCTCTTAAATTCTGGATGGAACTGAACTCCTACCATCCAAGGGTGGTCTGGTACTTCTACGATTTCAACAAGATCCCTTTCTGGATTTACACCTGCTATAATTAAGCCTGCATTTTTGTAATCTTCTCGGTAAGTGTTGTTGAATTCATAGCGGTGTCTATGTCTTTCCCATACCGTAGTAGAGCCATATGCTTCTTCTGTTTTTGTTCCTGGAGTCACAGTACATTCGAACTTACCAAGTCGGAGTGTTCCTCCTAGAATTTTGCCGTTCTGATCTGGCATCAAATCTATTACCGGGTGACTAGTTTTTTTGTCCATTTCAGTTGAGTTTGCATCTTCAAAGCCTAAAACATTTCTTGCGTATTCAATACAAACAATCTGCATACCCAGGCAAATACCAAAATATGGAACTTTATGAGTTCTGCAGTATTTTGCTGTAGAAATCATACCTTCGATACCGCGGTCACCGAAACCACCTGGAACGATAACTGCATCTGCATCCTTTAATCTTGCTTCAGTGGTAGCGTCATCAGTTAATTCTTCTGAAGAAACCCAGTCTATATCGATAGAAGCAAGGTTTTCTATTCCTCCATGGATAAGGGATTCTACAACTGAAAGGTAGGCATCGTGAAGGGCTACATATTTTCCTACAAGGGCAATTTTTACTGTCTGTGTTGGATTATTAAAGCGGTCTACAACTCTTGACCATTCTGTTAAGTCTGCAGGACCTTTTTTTATTCCCAATGCTTCACAAACAGCCTTTCCAATTCCTTCTTTTTCAAGCTGCAATGGAACTTCGTAAATAGAACGGGCATTTAAGTTCTGGATAATATGATGAGCATCTACGTTACAGAAAGAGGCAAGACGTTCTCTTGTTGCCTCATCAATCGGGTGTTCTGTTCTGAGCATGATAATGTTAGGCTTGATACCTAATTCCTGTAACTCTTTAACACTGTGCTGGGTTGGTTTAGTTTTTAATTCATGTGCGGTTTCAATGTAAGGAACTAAAGTAAGATGGATATAACAGCAGTTTTCTTCGCCCACTTCGTACTTAATCTGTCGGATTGCTTCTACGAAAGGAAGTGATTCGATATCACCGATTGTTCCACCTATTTCTGTAATGATAACATCAGCTTTTGTTTCTTTTGTTGAAAGAAGCATGCGGCGTTTGATTTCTTCAGTTATATTAGGAATAACCTGAACTGTTCCTCCGTGGAATTTACCTTCTCTTTCCATATTAAGAACTGTGAGGTAAACACGGCCAGCTGTTGTATTAGAAGATTGAGACAAAGATGTGTCTGTAAAGCGTTCATAATGACCAAGATCAAGGTCTGTTTCTGCTCCGTCATCTGTTACAAAAACTTCTCCGTGCTGGATAGGGTTCATTGTACCGGGGTCAATATTTAAATATGGGTCAAATTTCTGGTTTACAACGCTAAGACCCAAGTTTTTTAAAATAAGACCAATAGAGGCTGCGGCAATTCCTTTTCCTAAGCCTGAAACAACTCCACCTGTTACAAAAATGTACTTTGTCATCACAAATTCCTTAAAAATGAAAACAATATATCTGAAAACTATAGCAAAATACTGCTATTTCGTCCATAAAATTTGGCACTGTAGGATGAAAGGGTAGACATTGCTTTTGAAGTAGCTTCTGGATTCGTTTCTATCAAATTAGCAAAGTCTTCTTTCTTTATTTTTATAAGCTGACAGTCTGTTAGTGCTACGGCGGCTCCTAACCGGTTCATGTTCAGCATAAATTCAAATTCACCGAAAAAACTTCCCTTGTAGTGAAGGGTTTTTAGTTCGCCACGACTTTCGCAGACAGAACCAAATAGAATATAGTAAACACAATCTACACTTTCCTTTTCGTTAAAAATAGTTTTGCCGGCTGCAACAGAAAAGGTATTTTCTTTTGTCATCAGGGAGTGTGGTGTGTTAAAGAGCTTGTGTTTAATTGACGCGACTATACCTGATTCCCATTCAGGAAGAGTGTATAGTTCTCCTAGAATCAAAGTGTCAAAAAACTGAATTGAATAAAGCAGTTGGGCAAATAACATAAAGAGAAAGAAGAAAATATAAACTTCAAATAGAAGAATTACTATTTTTCCGAGCATTCCATAAAGTGTATTGTAATTTGCCCTGTTCATATAACTTGATATAAGGTAGATTACTAGATTAAAAATTACAGTAGTAAATAGGGAGCAGAGAATACAGCTTCTTAATCTTGGTTTTGACCCGGAACCAAACCTGTATGCGATTGTCGAAGAAATAAAAAGTATTGCAAATAATGTCCAGTTTACAAGTCTGCTTGAAAAAGAACTGAAGAGAAGAGGCATTTTTTCTGAAATAACAGAAAGAACTGGCATAGTTAAAATCTGTTTTGTGATAAAGCTTGCAAAAAAGGTTAGGGCACAGAGTATAACTATTATTAACTCGCCCAAAAATGTAAAAAGTTGATTGATAACAGGTCTGCTTGGTGCAACAGAGTTAAAAATTTGCAGAAGGCCCTTTAATATAGAAAGAAATAATTTTCTAGCCATCCAGATTACAAAGATAAAGAGAAAAAGATTTCCCCAGGTAAGGACAAAACTATCCGGAAGGGAGTTTATAATTTTATTTACATCAACATAAGGAGATACTTCCGATAAAACCAGATTTAAATCGGAAAGGGTTTCTGGGCTTATGTGTAAAAATCGTACAAAGATTGTAAGAACTAAAACTAGAATTGGAATAAAAGAAAATATAAAACTGAATGCACACGCCGAAGCACATGCATCCAGGTTATTCTGAAAGAAAAAACTTATGGTGAGGAATATAAGTTGTGGAATCTTAGAAAAAGATGACTTTATTCTGTTTGCCATAAGTCCTTTTTAAATATTAGAAATCTGCAAGTTTTGGTGCGCGTGGGTAAGGAATAACATCTCGGATATTTTCCATTCCTGTTACGTAGCGGAGGAGGCGTTCAAAGCCCAGACCGAATCCTGAGTGAGGAACTGTACCGAATTTTCTTAAATCCAGATACCAGTCGTAGATAGATTTGTCCATTCCTCGTCTTTCGATTTCGGCGCAGAGTTTATCGTAATCTTCTTCGCGTTCAGAACCACCGATAAGTTCACCGATTCCAGGAACTAATACATCTACAGCCTTTACAGTTTTTCCGTCATCGTTCTGTTTCATATAGAAAGATTTGATTTCTTTAGGATAGTTGTAAACCATTACAGGGCAGCCGTAGATTTTTTCTGTGAGGTAGCGTTCGTGTTCTGTTGCAATATCGCAGCCCCAGTAAGGTTTGAATTCAAATTTAGCACCTTTTTCAGCAGCTTCTTCAAGCTGTTTGATGGCGTCTGTGTAAGGAATGCGGACGAACTTAGCGTTTGCAACTTTTGTCAAAGCTTCGATAAGACCAGGCTGTATTCTCTTGTCAAAGAATTCCAGGTCTGAACGGCATTTTGTCAAAGCCCAGTTCAAAAGGTATTTAACAAAGTCTTCCTGAATGTCCATATCATCATCAAGGTCAAAGAAGGCCATTTCTGGTTCAATCATCCAGAACTCTGCAAGGTGGCGTGGAGTGTTAGAATTTTCAGCTCGGAAAGTAGGTCCAAAAGTGTAAACTCTGCTCAAAGCTGTTGCAAGAGTTTCTGCTTCAAGCTGGCCTGAAACTGTAAGACTTGCTTTTTTACCGAAGAAATCTTTTGAATAGTCAACGATTTTGTGGGCATCTTCAATTTTCATTCCGCCTGCACCGGCTTTTACACCCATTTCTGCAATTTTTTCCATGCTGAGTGTGGTAACCTGGAACATTTCGCCAGCTCCTTCACAGTCAGAACAGGTAATTTCAGGTGCGTTTATGTACTGGAAACCTCTTTCCTGGAAGAATGAATGAACGGCAAAAGCCATCTGGTTTCTCATTCTGTATACTGCACCAAAAGTGTTAGTGCGGGCTCTAAGGTGAGCATTTGTTCTTAAGTATTCCATGCTCATCTTGTTTTTCTGCAATGGATATTCGTCTGGATTGCAGGCTCCCAGCATTTTGAGGTTTTCGAGGGTTACTTCAACAGCCTGACCAGAAGCAGGACTTTCGATAAGAATTCCTTCTGCCCTGATAGAAGCGCCTGTATTCAGTTTTTTGAGTTCTTCTTCTATATTATTTACATTTGCATTATTTGATGGAGCGTTTCGGTCAAATGTGAGCTGGATATTTGCAAAGCAGCTTCCGTCATTTACCTGAATGAAAACTAAGTTTTTTGAGTCGCGAACTGTGCGAACCCAACCGCAGACAGTAACTTTTTGTCCTTCTGCTTTTGTAGAAAGTAAATCTTTAATTAATGTTGGAACCATTTTAGGTTATCCTCCTTAAAAATATGCAAATGATTTTCTATATTATTCCTTTTCAGTAGCTTCTTCAAGATGACTTTTTTATTCTGCAATTGTAATTTTTTTGTGGAAATAAATAAATTTGGGAGTATAATTCATTCTATCGGAAGAGTTTAGCGTTTGGAGTATTTATGTTTTCGTCTTTAAAAACTCGTTTTATTATTGCTTTTGGAGCATTTATTTTGTGTGCTCTATTTTTTGTTACTTTTGTTTCTTCCAGAACCATTATGAATATGGCAGAGTCCTTTGCAGGTTCTCAGGGTATGCCTGTGGTAGAAAAAGCAGCTTCTGTAATTGATGGTGATGAATTTGAAGCTTTTCTTTCTGTAATGGATGAATCAGATCCTTATTACGAAGAGTTAAGAGTTAAGCTGGATGATTTAAGAGAATCAGTTGGGGCAGCTTATTTATATACCATGGCTCGCTTTGGAAATACATGGAAATACATAGTAGATGGTGGTGACCCTAATGATGAGGAAAACTTTTCTGCTTTAGGTGATGAAGAAGATGTTTCTTCTTGGGGAGAAGCACCTTTGATTACCTACAGAACAGGGGATGCAATTAGTGCAGAACTTGAACAGCAGGAAGGCTGGGGATGGACAATAAGTACCTATAAGGGAATTAAAAATTCAAAGGGGCAGATTGTTGGTATGATAGGCTGTGACTTTGAAGTAGAATTTCTTGTAAAAACTATGAGAACTCAGATTCTGAAACTTAGTATGATCGGATTTTTTGTTGTTATTGCTGGCTGTTTGATTGTCTTTGTTCTTACTTCTATTCTTTTTGGTGAAATGAAAAATGTTTCAAATGCAATGGAAGATATTTCAAGCGGAAAAGCTGATCTTACAAGAAGAATCCCAGAGACAGGCGGGCTTGAAATCAAAAATCTTGCGGCAAATTGTAATAAGGTAATTCAAAGTCTTGCCTTACTTGTTGCAAATCTACAGAAAGAAGCAGATGTTCTTTCTGAAAGTGGTAATCAACTTTACGAAAAAATGACTGACAGTGTAAGCCATATCAATAATGCAGAAAACAGTGTGTCTAGTATCAGGAGTAAGATAGATGCTCAAAATAACAAGGTGAATGACATTTCTTTAGCCATGGACAGTGTTGAAAGTGAAATTGATGGCCTTGAAAGTCAAATCAATAATCAGCAGTCTGCAATTCAACAGTCTTCTTCTGCTATAGAACAGATATCTGCTAATATTCAGTCCATGAATACAAGTGTTGCTCATATGTCATCAGAATTCGATAACCTTATAAAGGTAAGTGAATTAGGACGAGAGACTCAGAAGAAGGTTGGAGAACAGGTTTCAGTAATTGCTGAACAGTCGGCAAACTTAAACCATGCAAACCAGTCTATTGCTAAAATTGCAAGCCAGACAAACCTTCTTGCTATGAATGCGGCTATCGAAGCTGCCCACGCTGGAGAATTCGGAAAGGGCTTTGGCGTAGTAGCTGATGAAATTCGTTCTTTGGCTGAAACTTCTGCAAAACAGTCTAGAGAAATCAAAGAACTTTTGGGTGCGGTTTCCAATTCTATTGAAGGAATTGTGGAATCATCTAATGCTTCAAGTCAAAGCTTCCTTGCTGTCGGTGAACAGATAAGTCGAATCGATTTTCTTATGAAAGAAGTTTCAAATGGAATGGAAGAAGAAAAATCTGCTGTAGATAATATTTTAGGCAATGTAAAGAACCTAAATATTATTACGGATGATATCAAAAAGGCTTCTTCTCAGATGAGGGGTGAAAGTACCAGACTTTTTGGCGGTATAGATGATCTTAAGCAGATTTCAGAAGAAACATCACTTTCGTCTATGGAAGTAAGCTCAAAAATGAATGATATGAAATCCGCTGCAGAGACAGCAGTTTCTGCCAGTCAGAGAAACCGAAGTGCTGCTGACAGCGTGGTTGAAATGATTACCGGATTCAAGGTATGACCAGAAATGAGTAATTGACCATTTTATGTAAAAAATATATATTGAAATTATGAATAAAACATTACTACTTCTACTATTAACTGACTCTTCTCGATAGCCGTTTCGGTAAGTAGTGGTGTAATCTATTAAGATGTAAATTACAGACCTGCCAAAACGGCGGGTCTTTTTTTTTGAAAACGCTTTCAAGAGGGTGTTCCCTTAAGAAATGGAGGTTATAAATGAAAGTTTCTATGAATCCAAATGGAAAGTATCGTCCTTTTGAGTCGGTACCGATTAAAAATCGAACATGGCCTGATAACAGTATTACAAAGGCTCCTCTCTGGTGTTCTGTTGATTTACGAGATGGAAACCAGGCTCTTATCAATCCTATGGGAGTTGAGCAGAAACTTGAATTTTTTGATCTCCTTGTAAAAATCGGTTTTAAGCAAATAGAAGTAGGTTTTCCTAGCGCAAGTGATACAGAGTTTGAATTTATGCGCCGCCTGATTGAAGAAAATCATGTTCCGGATGATGTAACCCTTCAGGTTTTGTGTCAGGCTCGGGAACATTTAATTAAAAGAACTTTTGAATCCTTGAAAGGGTGCAAAAAAGCAATTTTTCATCTTTACAATTCAACTAGTCCTGCTCAAAGAAAATATACATTTAATAAATCAAAGGATGAAATCAAGCAGATTGCTATTGACGGTATTCGTTGTGTAAAGAATTGTCTTTCAATGAGCCAGGGAACAGACATTCAGCTTGAATATTCACCTGAAAGTTTTAGTACAACAGAAATTGATTACGCTCTGGAAGTTTGTGAAGCTGTAAAAAAAGAATGGGGTTGCTCTGCTGATAACAAGGTAATTTTGAATCTTCCTACTACAGTTGAATGTGCCCTGCCAAATCAGTTTGCAGACCAGATAGAATATTTTTGCCAGAACATTTCTGAACGCGAAAATGTAATTATTTCTCTGCATAATCATAATGACCGTGGAGAAGGGGTAGCTCAGTGCGAACTTGGACTTTTGGCTGGAGCTGACCGAGTAGAAGGTTGTCTTTTTGGTAACGGAGAAAGAACAGGTAATCTGGATATAGTAACAGTGGGAATGAATATGTATACCCAGGGTGTAGATCCAGAACTTGATTTTACAAATATGCCTATGCTTACAGAAGCCTATACTCGTCTTACAGGAATGGAAATCCATCCAAGAACACCTTATTCTGGAGAATTGGTATTTACTGCCTTTAGTGGTAGTCACCAGGATGCGATTCGTAAGGGAATGGCAGCTCGCGTTAAAATGGAAGAAAATGCATATTGGGATGTTCCTTACCTTACCTTTGATCCTCATGATATCGGTCGTCAGTACGAAGGTATTATTCGAATCAACAGTCAGAGTGGAAAGGGTGGAGCTGCCTTTATAATGGAACAGGATTACGGTCTTTCTTTACCAAAGGCTATGCATCCAGTATTCGGTGGACTTATTAAAGATGCAGCAGACAAAGCTCAGAGAGAACTTAAACCTTCTGAAATCTTCGATGTATTTGAAAAGACATGGTTGAAAACAAAATCACCTTTGAACATTCTGGAAATTTCAGAAAAGCATATTGAAGGAGAAAGAGGCAGTGAAGCTCCTGAACAGGTAGCTGCAATGGCGACAATAGAATGGCAGGGACAGAAAATAGCTATAGCTGCTAATGGAAACGGCCCTCTTGACGCCTTTGTAAACGCTCTTAAGGAAACTTCTGTTCCAAGATTCAATATTACAAGTTTTCACGAACACAGCGTTGGTACTGGTAGTGATACTTATGCGGTTGCTTATGTTCAGATTACTAAGGAAGACGGAAGTCAGACTTGGGGTGTTGGAAAAAGCAGTAGCGTAGGTCGTGCAGGTATTGCGGCTGTCGTTAGTGCAGTAAACTATAAGGCATAAAATCCCGATAATAAAATCGCCGCTAAGGCGGTGTTTTATAGGGGGCTTTTATGTCTAAGACAAAGTATACAGCGGCAATTATAGGAACCGGACGGATAGGTTTTACTCTCGGCTTTGATAAAAAAAGGGAGCAGCCGGCAAGTCACACTATGGCTTTGCAGAATAACCGTCGTATTCACCTTATTGCCGGCTGTGATACTGATCGTTCCCGTCTGGATCAATGGGCTTCTTATGTTGGTTGTCCTTCCTGTAGCTCTGAAACAGCCCATTTGTTTGCTACTGTAAATCCTGATATTCTAGTCATTTCTGTTAATGAAGATTCGCACTTAAAAGTTGCACTAGAGGCAGTTAATTCTAAGCCAAAACTGATAATTCTTGAAAAACCTGTTGCCCTGAATATGAAAGAAGGCGGTGAGTTAAAATTCGCTTCCGAATTGAGAAAGGTTCCAATTCTTGTAAATCACGAACGTCGTTTTTCAGAAGATTACAAAATTGCAAAATCTTATATGTCTAGAATAGGTGACATTCAGACAATAAATGCCCGTTTGGATTCTGGTCTATATGTTTATAATCCAGAAAAAGAAGCTAGTGGAGAATACAGTCTTTTGCACGATGGTACTCATCTAGTTGATATTGTAATGTATCTTCTTGAAGGAAATGAGATTCCAAATGAGCCGGTTTTAAGGGATTTAAAACTTACTTCAGTTTATTATGACAAGAAAAATCCAGCTCTCGTTAGAAATGCAAATATTCACTGTCGTTCCGATTCATGTAATGATATAAACCTGTTTTTTAGTGGAAGAAGCCGTTTCTTTGGTTTTGAAGTTGAAGTAATTGGAACTGAAGGTCGCTTTAAAATAGGTAACGGTATATTTGAATTTTATACAAGAAAAGAATCTAAATTATATACAGGTTTTTACTCACTTTTACCTGATACAAAAATTAAGGCTCCTAAGAAGACCAGATACTTTTCAAATATGGTAAAAAATGCCGTTGATTACTTGGATGGAAAGGAGCCTTTAGCTTCTACTTTGCAAACAGGCTTAAATACTCTTCAAGTTTTAGAAGAAATAAAGAAGTTTTTATAAAAAAAATCCGATTCATACGAATCGGATTTTTCATTGGTGTAGAAGTTATAACTTCTTCTATTTTTTATTCAGCATGAATACTTGTATTTTTTACGACAACGTCGTGAGCTCCACCTTCCCGGATTGAAGCAGGGCTTACAAGAGTAATTTTTGCTTTTTCCTGTAGTTCAGGGATTGTAATTGCACCACAGTTACACATTGTGTGAATAACTTTGCTTGTAGTTAAGTTTACATTGTCATGGAGAGAACCTGCGTATGGAACATAAGAATCAACTCCTTCTTCGAATGCCATCTTTTTAGCACCACCGAGGTCGTATCTCTGCCAGTTGCGGGCACGGTTTGAACCTTCGCCCCAGTATTCTTTAACATAACTTCCGTTTACGATAAGTTTGTTTGTAGGGCTTTCGTCAAAACGGGCAAAGTAGCGGCCGAGCATAACAAAGTCTGCACCCATAGCAAGGGCGAGTGTTACATGATAGTCATGTACGATACCACCATCAGAGCATATTGGTACATAGATTCCAGTTTCTTTGTAGTATTCATCTCTAGCGCGTGCAACTTCGATTGTAGCAGTTGCCTGACCGCGGCCAATACCCTTCTGTTCTCGAGTGATACAGATAGAACCTCCACCAATACCAATCTTTACAAAATCAGCACCTGCTTCTGCAAGGAATCGGAAGCCTTCTGCATCAACAACATTTCCTGCTCCGACCTTTGCATTAGGCCATTTTGCGTGGATGTCTTTAAGAGCACGGCTCTGCCATTCTGTAAATCCTTCTGAAGAGTCCAGTGTCATTACGTCAACACCAGCTTCAAGAAGAGCAGGAACTCTTTCCATGTAGTCACGAGTGTTAATTCCTGCACCTACGATATATCTTTTCTGTGAGTCAAGAAGTTCATTTGGGTGCTCTTCATGACTAGCTGCATCTTTTCTGAATACTAAATACTGAAGATTTCCATTGTTATCTACAACAGGAAGCTGGTTGATTTTGTGCTTCCAGATAAGGTCGTTTGCTTCTTCTAGGGTAACACCAGTTTCAGCTTTTACAAGGTCTCCAAGTACTGTCATGTAGTCCTGTACTTTTGCGCCTTTTGGACAGTGATCAATACGGAAATCTCTTTCTGTGATAATTCCTAAAAGTTTTCCGTTTGCTTCGCCGTTGTCTGTTACAGCAGCTGTTGAATGACCTGTTGCTTCAATTTTTGCAACTAGTTCTTCAAGAGTCTGGTCTGGGCGAATATTTGTATCAGATGTTACAAATCCTGCTTTGTATGATTTTACTCTGGAAATCATAGCAGCCTGATTTTCTATTGTCTGAGAACCGTAAATAAAACTGATTCCACCTTCTTTTGCAAGGGCAATAGCAAGAGTGTCATTTGAAACTGCCTGCATTACAGCACTTACCAAAGGAATATTCATTGTAAGCGGACATTTTTCTCCGGCTTTCTTGTTGTAACGTACAATTGGAGTTTTTAAAGATACGTTGGCAGGGATACAATCTGGTCCAGTGTATCCTGGAACTAACAGATATTCATCGAATGTGTGTGATGGTTCTGAAAAAAAGAAAGCCATTTCATGTGTCTCCTTAAATAAAAATCATTATAATAATTGAATGATTATAGATTATTAGATAGATAATTTCAATGTACTTTTTGCTTATAGAATTCTTTTAGCTCTGCATAATTGAGCAAGTTTTTTATTTATGGTACTATCTTTTGGCAAGAACTAAAATCGCACTGTTTTGCGGCCGTTTTTGCACAAATCAAATCTTTTATTCCTATTTTTTCTGGAATCGAGGCTAAAAATGAATGTTGTTGTAATGGGAGCCCAGTGGGGTGACGAAGGTAAGGGCAAGATTGTTGACTATCTTGCACAGGATGCTAAATATGTTTGCCGTTTTGCCGGCGGAGCAAATGCAGGTCACACAATTGTTGTTGATGGCAAAAAGTATGCATTGCATCAGGTTCCTTCTGGAATTCTCTATCCAAACAAATCTGTTATTTTAGGTTCTGGTATGGTTATTGAACCAGAAGCTCTTTTTAACGAATTGCAGATGCTTACAGATAATGGAGTAAAGTGGGAAGGTCGTGTTTTCATTTCTGACCGTGCTCATCTTACATTGCCAGGTTACAGACAGATGGACAAAGATCGTGATGCAGCAAGAAAGCGTCCTATCGGAACTACTGGTCGTGGAATTGGTACTACTTACTCACAGAAGGCTGAAAGAGATGGTATTCGTCTTGCTGACCTTGACTGGGATGAAAAATGGAATGACCTTGATAAAGAAGACCAGGACTTCCTTAATAAATACAAAGATCAGCTTTTGAAGATGAGAATCGACATTGCTGCAAAAATGTGGGAAATCCGCAAAGAAAATATTCTTTTTGAAGGTGCTCAGGGGGCTATGCTTGACATCGATTCTGGTACATATCCATATGTATCTTCTGGTGCATCAGGTTCTTATGGAGCTTCTTCGGGTTCAGGAATTGGACCTCGCGCATTGGACAAGGTATACGGTGTATTCAAAGCTTATCAGACTCGTGTAGGAAATGGTCCTATGCCAACAGAATTCAATTCTGATTCAGAAGGTGAACTCTGTGATTACGTTCGCAAAACAGGTAATGAATTCGGTGTAACAACCGGACGTGCCCGCCGTTGCGGTTACCTTGACTTGGTTGCTCTTCGTTATGCTTGTCATGTAAACTCAATCGATTCATTGGTTTTGACTCACCTCGATGTTTATGACGAAATGGACGAAATTGAAGCTTGTGTTGCTTATGATATTGATGGAAAGATTGTTACAGATTTCCCTACATCAATTCCTGCCTTGAACAAGGTTAAACCTGTTCTTAAGAAATTCCAGGGATGGAAATCTTCAATCAAAGAACTTAAAAAATACAGTCAGCTTCCAAAAAAAGCAAAGGAATATGTTGATTTTATTGAAGACTTCACAGGAACAAAAGTTGGAATCGTATCTGTAGGACCAGATAGAAACCAGACTTTCAATCGTGAAAAAATCTGGAAATAAAAGTCTTTTCTAATAAAAAAAATGCTGCCCTTAAGGACAGCATTTTTTTTGTCTCTTTATATTTTATGCATTAAGCAAAACTTCTTTTAAGATAGCTAAACCTGCATCTATTTCTTTGTAAGAAATGTTTAGAGGTGGAACGAATCTAAGTACATCACTTCCAGCTGTAGAGAACAAAAGTCCTTTGGCAAGGCAGGCTTTTTCTATTTCAACAGGATTTCTGTCTACCTGTACACCGATAACAAGACCTCTTCCTCTTATATCCTTTACAAATGGTAGTTTCCAGTCTGCAATTGTATTTTTTATGTATTCGCCTTTTTCATTTACGCTTTCAAAGAATCCCTCTTTAGTGATTGTGTCGATTACAACATCTGCCGCTGCACATGCAAGTGGGTTTCCGGCAAAGGTTGACTGGTGATCTCCGGCTTTAAATACATTTCCCTTTCCTTTAAAAATACAGGCTCCCATAGGAACTCCACCAGCTATAGCTTTTGCAAAAGTTACTACTTCAGGGTCAATTCCTAATGCTGTATTGCCCATAAGAGAGCCGCAGCGTCCCATACCTGTCTGAACTTCGTCACACATAACAATAGCACCTGCGTCACGAGCTGCTTTTGCTGCTGCCTTTGCCCATTCTGGATCAAGAGGAATTACACCGCCTTCACATTCAACAGGTTCCATAAAAAGAGCAGCAGTTGTGTCGTCAAAAGCATTTTTTAATGCATCAAAGTTGTTTGCTTCAAGAGTTTTAAATCCTTCTGGATAAGGGGCAAAATCATCAATATGGAATTTTTCCTGGCCAGTTGCTTTTAAAGTTGCTAAAGTTCGGCCGTGGAATGATTTATCCAAAGTAACAATTACCTTTCTTTTTGCTCCTCCATTGAGCTGACCGTATTTTCTGGCAAGTTTTATAGCGGCTTCATTAGCTTCTGCTCCAGAATTGCCGAAATAAACACCTTCATAACCAGTTTTTTTAAGAAGTTTGTTTGCGTAAGAAAGACCTATATCACTTGTAAAATAATTACATACATGAATCTGCTTTTTAGCCTGTTTTGATACAGCTTTTACTAATGGTTTGTAATTATGCCCCAAAACATTTACTGCAATACCTGCAAGAAAATCGATGTATTTTTTTCCGTTTACATCAGTTAAAGTTGCGCCCTGACCTTTTACAAAAGTTACGTCAAAGCTTCCGTAATTATTTACAACTTTTGGATTTCCCATATTATTCCTCGTGTTTTTATACAGTCTTTTTGACCGTACTTTTTTAATGAGGATATTTTAAAGTTATACGTGTCTTGATTCAATAGTTTTTGTGAAAATGTTTACTTAAGGCAGTTGAATAATCTTTCCCTAAAATCAGCTTCTTCGTCGTATAGAGCATGACTTGAATCCTTGTAAACATAGGAAGTTCCCTTTGTAAGTTCGGCAATTTTTATTCCTGGTTCAGCTCCAAAAATTTGGTCGCCTTCTGCCGAAAAAGTAAAAACAGGGCATTTTATATTTGGTAAATCTTTTTCAAAATTAATATTTTTTATGCATTTTGCAATTCTTATGAAGTGACATACTTCTTCTTCTGTAATAGTTTGAGACAGGCTGGTTAATACTGATTCATGTGAAAGAATAAAGGCTTTTGAATAGACTTTTTCTGAAAAGAACTTTACTAATTCAAGTTTATTTTCTTTTTGCGCTAATTCTATAAGTTTATCTACAAAAGCTTCGTTTTCTGCACTTGTTTTATAAGTGGTAGAAGCGATGTTTACAGAATTAACTAATTGGGGATAATTTATTGCCAAAGACTGTGCTATAAGACCGCCAAGCGAAGCTCCAAAGATATCTGCTTTTTGGATTCCTAGTGCCTTCATACAATCTGCAAGGTCGTCAGTTAAATTTTTAATGGTGTAATTATCAGGAACTTGTTTTCTTCTTTCGTAAACATAAACTGTAAAAGTATCTGTAAAGGCTTCAAAGGCTTCTGCGACAAGACCAGAACTAAGCAGTATATTTTTTATGTATAAGCCGGGGATGATAATAAGATTTCTTTTACCACTTCCAAATTTCATGTAATGAAATTCCGAATTATTTACCATTACAGTAGAGTGTTCAAAATCCTGCATATAACCTCGCTCCCCGCAGAAAGTAATTATTTCTGCGGGTAAAAATTATTCTAGGGGTAGAAGGCTTTTAGTAAATCATAGTACCAATACCGCGATCGCTGAACATTTCAATTAAAAGTGAGTGAGGCACACGACCGTCGATGATATGGGTTCTTGGAACTCCACCTTCAAGAGCTGTAAGACAGCAATCAATTTTTGGAAGCATTCCTCCAGAAAGAATTCCAGTTGCTTTTAAGCTACCGATAGCTGTTTTTTCGATTCTTTTAATAAGTGAATTAGAATCGTTTAAGTCTCTTAAGATTCCAGGAACATTTGTAAGTTGAACAAATTTTTCGGCTTTTAATGCAACTGCGATTTTTGCCGCTGCTGTATCTGCATTGATGTTGTATCGGGCAGAATCTCCCTGTTCACCAAGAGCAACAGTTGAAACTACAGGAATGAACCCCTTATCCAAAAGAGAAATAAGAATTTCAGGGTTTACGTCTGTAACTTCTCCAACAAATCCTAAATCTTTGTCAGTTTTTTTTGCACGCAAAAGGCCAGAATCAACACCGCTTAAACCTACTGCTTTACCACCTTTCTGCAGTAAAATTCCAACTATATCTTTGTTCAGTTTGCCGGTCAAAACCATCTGAACAATTTCCATAGTTTCTCCGTCTGTGTAGCGAAGACCGTCAACGAATTTTGATTCCTTTCCAACTCTATCAAGCATATTGTTGATTTCAGGTCCACCTCCGTGAACTAGAACAACTTTAATTCCTATGGTATTTAAAAGAACAATATCTTCCATAACTGCCTGCTTTAATTCTTCATTCAGCATGGCATTTCCACCGTATTTTACAACAACGATTTTTCCACACCACTGTTTAAAATATGGAAGTGATTCAACCAAAACCTGTGACCACTGTTCTGCACTCAATGTATTATTTTCTTTGTTATCCATAAAGTTTCAAATTCCTTTCAAATACAATACTAAATTTGTTCACCTTGGGCAATAAACATGGCGTTTCAGCTGCGCTGCCGGCTGTTACAGACTTCGCTAGTCGCTCATCCTCCTCGTTTCACTGCGGTGGACTGCTTCGCAGGTCTTTCATAGCCTAACGCGTATAAAATAATTGCGATTTTCTATATGAGTGATAAAATATTTAATAGGAGTGTTTTTTAATTTTTTTTTTCTGGAGAGCTGCAATGAAGAAGAATTTAAGAATAACAGTATTTTCAAAGATTATTTTTAGTGTAACTGCAACGACAGTTACTCTTTTGCTTATTTTTGGAGCAATTGTTTACAGTAAAATGATTAAAATCGATAAGGAAGCTTTTGAAAACTCCTTTTTGAATATCATTTCTGAGGTTGATGTTGCCATAGAAAATTATTTTGAAAGTTTTGATACTTTTTCAAATGCTTTTGCAAAAATAGAACTAATCCAACGGCCGGACGACGGTATTACATCTTATGTAAATAAAAGTGATCCTAGTGGAAAAATTCCGGTTAATCCTGATGATTTCGGGCCTTATGAGCGCTCTGTTTATGAACTTGCAAAAACCTTCACAGAAGAAAAACCTGAAATCACAGGTATTTCCGTTTCTCTTGAATCTACCGGTGCCTATGTTCGTTATCCGGTAGAACCTCGACCTAATGGATATGATGCAAGAACCCGTTCCTGGTATAAAAATGCAAAGAACAACGGTGGTAAAACTTTTATCTCTAATGTGTATGTAACAGGGCTGGGCGGAAGAACTATTGTTGCTTCTAAATATTTTAATGACTCAAATGGAAAGCCACGCGGCGTTATAGCTACCGATATTAAGTTTGATTATCTTGATTCTTTAATGAAGGCCTTTAAAGAAAATAAAACTGAACTCTACTTTATGATTCTTGATGGCAAGGGAAATATGGTTTTAAACCAGCTTGCTCCTGAAACAGAATTCAAAAAAATCGATACTCTGGGAATTGAAAAATTGAACGAATTCAAGCACGGGGACAGAGCTTTCTTTGTAAGTTCTTTCAATGGAGTAGAATATGAATTTTCTTCTGTTCCTTCTAACAATAAGTATGTAGATTTGGATTATATTGTTGCCGCTCCACTTTCTTATGTAAACAAGGCAAATAGAGTAGTTCTTTCTGTAATTGTTATTGTTGCATTGGCTTCTATAATTATCAGTGTTTTTGTTGCCTTTGTTCTTGCTAAAATGATTACAAATCCATTGAAGTCTTCAGTTTCAATTCTCAAGGATATTTCAGAAGGTGAAGGGGATTTGACCAAGAGACTTCCTCAGACTGGAAATGATGAACTTTCTGACCTTGCAATTTATTTTAATAAGACCTTTGAAAAGATTTCTGCCCTGATTGCTTCCATAAAAAATGAATCTTCAATAATGGATAATGTTGCTTCAAGTCTTTCGGATAACATGAATGAAACTACAAATGCGGTTCAAAAAATCGACGAAAATGTAATCCTTATTAAAAATCAGGTTGGAGAGCAGAAACAGGATGTATCTTCTACTTCTGGAAAGGTAAAAAGAATTTCTGAAAACATTGAAAAACTAAGTAACAATATTTCCAATCAGGCTCAGAGTGTTTCTCAGGGGTCTTCTGCAATTGAAGAAATGGTCGCAAATATTCGTTCTGTAACTGATATTCTGGATAAAAATGCTTTATCTGTAAAAGATCTTACAGAGTCTGCAGAAAAGGGACGGGAAGTAGTAAGAAAAACTGTTGAACTTACTGATCGCATCTTTGAAGATTCTGACGGTCTTATGGAAGCTTCAAATGTTATTTCAAATATCGCCGAACAGACTAACCTTCTTGCCATGAACGCGGCTATTGAAGCTTCTCATGCCGGAGAAGTTGGTAAAGGCTTTGCTGTTGTTTCTGGAGAAATTCGAAAACTCGCAGAAGACTCAAATGTTCAGGGTAAAAAGATTTCGGATGCTCTCATCGGTTTAAAAAATCTGATTACAGATATTTCTGCTTCTTCAAGGGATATAAAAGATCAGTTTGAAAAAATCTTTAGTAATACCCAGGAAGTTTCTGAACAGGAAGCTGTAATAAAATCTGCTATGGACGAACAGACTGCCGGAAGTCAGCAGATTTTGAATGTAATTCATGACATCAACAATCTGACCCAAGAAGTTAAAAATGGGGTTGTTGAAATGAATGCAGACGGTCAGGATGTTCTGGAAGAAATGGAAAAACTTGCAGGCGTTTCAGAAGAAATTTCTGGTAACATGGATAAAATTTCTGCTGAAATCAGTGAGATTACAAACCGAGTTTCTGATGTAAATGATGAGACTATGAAAAATCAAGATTCAATCGGAAATGTAACAACTGAAATCAACAAGTTTAAAATTCAGTAACATTTTTAACTAAAAAAAACTCGGGATTAAGTCCCGAGTTTTTTTCTTTAGGTTCTGTAATCCCCATTGATTTTTACATAATCATAGGTTAGGTCGCATCCCCATGCTCTTCCTTCTGCATCTCCATCGCCACATTCAACCAGAATTTCAACTGCTTCTTCACTAAGAATTTTCTTTGCTTTTTCTTCGTCAAAGTTTAATGGAACTCCCATGTGGAAAACTTCTATTTTTCCTCCGCATTTGTCGCAGCCTGCGATTTCTACTTCACTTGCATCTAAAGTGGTAAAATATCTTTTTGCTCCATTTTTACTTGAAAAATAAACACAGGTTTTTTCCGGTGTAAATTCGTATCCGCTGTAGCCCATCGCACAGAGAATGCGTCCCCAGTTTGCATCTTTTCCGAACATTGCAGCTTTTACAAGGTTTGAACCGATTATTTCTTTAGCTAAACCTCTGGCAATTTCTGTGGTTTTTGCACCTTTTACATTGCATTCTATTAAGCGGCTTGCACCTTCTCCATCGGCGGCAATTTTCATTGCCATCACCTTGTTTACTTTATTTAATGCTGCAAGGAAAGTGTCAAAATCAGGACCTTCTTCTGTGATTTCTTTGTTTCCTGCCATTCCGTTAGCAAGTAAGACTAAGGTATCGTTTGTTGAAGTATCGCCATCTACAGAAACACAGTTGTAAGTTCCTTTTACTGATTCTCGAAGGGCTTTTTCAATCATTTTTGAACTGATAGCAACATCACTTGTAGTGAAAGCCAGCATTGTTCCAAGATTGATGTGAATCATTCCTGAGCCTTTGCACATTGCACCTAAACGGCACTTTTTTCCATCGAGGGTAAATTCTACAGCACATTCCTTGTACTGAGTATCTGTTGTCATGATTGCCTGTCTGGCTTCAACATGACCTTCCTTGCTTAAACCTTTTGCTAGTTCTTCAATGTGTTCTTCGATTTTTTCTACAGGAAGCTGGGCTCCGATTACACCTGTTGAGCATACAATAACGTCATCTGGACTTACACCAGTTACTTTTCCAGCTAATTCAGCCATGCGATAGGCAACTTTTGCTCCCTCTTCTCCAGTACAACAGTTAGCGTTCCCTGAGTTTGCAATAACAGCCTGAATCCGTCCGTTTGCTATATTTTTCTTTGTTAATTTTACACTTTCTGCTTTTACTCTGTTTTGAGTAAATACACCGGCTGCACTACATGGCTTTTCTGAATAAATCAGAGCGGTGTCATTTGTTTTTCGGCTAGCCTTAATGTGGCTAAGAACTCCATTTGCTGTAAAACCTTGAGCGGCACAAACTCCGCCTTCAATAAATTTAATTTCAGACTGCATATCCTACCTTCTATAAAGGTCAAGAAGAAAGTATCACCTTTCGATTGACTTTTTAAGCTACTCCGATATGAAATGAGAAGCAGCAGTTTATAAAACAAGTTTCCAACGAAAACTTTTGAGATAAAAAAGAGTCGTAATTTACGGCAATTTTTTATCCTACCTTCTTTATGAACTTTTGAAAAAATTATAATGAAGTGTAAAAGCGTATGCAATCGAAAGAAACTAGTCTTTTATAGCTTTTACAGAATTATCTTCGTTTAATAAAACTACTTTTGGCTGCCAGGTGTCAGCTTTTTCTTCTGCTATGCATGTGTATGTTACAATGATTACCTTGTCGCCGGGACAAGCTTTTCTTGCAGCTGCTCCGTTAAGACAGATTTCGCCCTTTTTTCCAGGAATTATATATGTAGAAAAACGTTCGCCGTTGTTCACATTAAGAATGTCTACCTTTTCCCAGTTGTGCATTCCTGCTTTTTTACATAGTTCTGTATCAATGCTGATGGAACCTTCATAGTTCAAATTTGCATCTGTAACTGTTGCCCGATGAAGTTTTGCTTTTAATACTGTAATATCCATTTTATTCCTCGTCTGCTTTATTTATTCAGTTCAAGAGCTTTTTTTACGCCCAAAAGTACCATTTCCGGACATATTTCATTGAAAAGATTGTACTCTTCAAAAATGCGGGAAAATCCACCTGTTCCGATAATGAAAGGTTTCTGACCTTTGAATATATTTTTCTGGTAGAGCCAGGAAAATTCTTTTAGAGCACCAGCTGTTCCATAATACAGTCCACTTTGAATTGCTTCAACCGTACTGGTTCCGCAAATGTGATCTGGCCTAACAATTTCTACACTAGGGAGTTTTGCTGTTCCGTTTGCAAGAGCTTCTACACTAATTTTTAAACCGCTTAGAATTGCTCCTCCCAGGTACTCTTTATTTTCAGTTACGCAGTCTATGGTTGTTGCAGTTCCCATGTCGATTATAATTAGATTTGTGTTTGGATGAAGAGAAACGGCCCCTATGGCTCCTGCAATTCGGTCTGCTCCGATTTCTTTTGGATTCGGGTATTTTAATTTTAATCCGGTTTTAATTCCTGCCTGAATAAAAAGTGCATCCTGATTAAAATATTTTGTAAGAGCCCTGGAAAGAGAATAATTTATGGAAGGAACTACACTGCAAATCCCTATTCTTTCTATTTTTTGCCAGTGAAAACCATTTTCTCTTATGACAGAACGCAAAAAAAGCCCAATTTCGTCTGAACTGTTTCCGATAGCGGTTGTTCTTCTAAATTGTAGTACAAGTTTATCGTCTTCAAAAAGACCGCCTGTTATCTGTGTGTTTCCTACGTCGAGTGTAAGTATCATAGATTTTTCCCTGCCATTTTTTCAAGGAAGAAGGCTAGCTCTTCCAGAGTTTTTGTTTTTTCTGCAATTTTATTATCTTTCCCCCAGATAGTGCAGGGGTGCAATTCCTTTGTAATTTCGCTCAGGTCGTTTGAAACAACATAATCAGGGGAAAAAATTCCTCTTCCTGATGAATCGAAAACCTTATCAAGAGCTATTTTTCTTTCTTCTTCGCTCGCCTGACTTGTAAGTTTAAATGCAACAAGAATTGTTTTTTCTGCATCTTTTCCGCACCATTTTTTTATGCTGTCTACGATTTTAGGATTCCTTTTTAAACGGATGATAGGTTCACTGTCGGAAGAAATTTTTGTAAAATCACCAGGCTTGTAAACTTTTCCATTCATTTCTATGCTGGCAACAGAAAAATCGCTTACGGCTGCGGCATGAACTATCAAATGCCATTTGTTTTGGCTGCATAGTTTTTCAAGCGAATCAGAAAGATTTTGAAAACTCTTGAATGTGATTACAGACAATTTTTCACTTACTTCTGGTTTTATGGCTCTTTCTGCCATGAGAGCTGTAACAGTGTGCCCCTTTTTTGAAAGCCAGTCTGCAAGAAAAGTTGAAGTTCTGCCAGTAGAGAAATTGCAAATTGAGCGGACATTATCTATGGCTTCTTCTGTTCCTCCGCCTGTAATCAAAATATTCAAGGTTTTCTCCTTATTTTACGTCAATGTTGTCTATTAATCTTACGTCTTCAAGGAAAACTGCTGCATAAAGTCTTCCATTTATGGTTGATACGTAATCTACTTTGAAGCCTGCTTTTTCAAGATTTGCTGCAATTTCACTATCTGAACCTCCCTGGCTCATAATTTTGTGAAATTCTGGAGCTTTTGCTAAACCTGCTGAACTCAGTTTTCTGTTGCGGCTTGAAATTGCAAGACCATTTTCTTCTCTTACGATAGGACAGCCGATTAAGTTTATATTCATAAAGAAGGCTTCAACCATTCCTCTGAGTAATGTCAACTGCTGAAAGTCTTTTTCTCCAAAATAGGCATTTGTTGGTCTTACTATATTGAAAAGTTTCATAACAACAGTCAAAACTCCATCAAAATGGCCAGGTCTTTTTGCACCGCAAAGTTTTTTGCTGAAATCTTTTTCTGTCACCATGTAACGGTAATCATCAGGATACATAACTGCATAAGAAGGTGCAAAAAGGTAATCGACTCCTGCTTTTTCCAAAAGTGCTGAATCGTCTTTGAAATTTGCCGGATAAGTTACAAGGTCGTTTTTATCGTTGAACTGAGTTTCGTTGAGGTAAACACTGACAACTGTTATTTCATTTTCTGATTTAGCTTTATTTACAAGTGAAAGGTGACCATTGTGAAGACCTCCCATAGTTGGAACAAAGCCGATTTTTTTACCATTGAGGCTATCTCTGATTTTTTTGAATTCTTCAGGTGTATTTATGATTTTCATATTTTCCTCTATATATTATTTATTTGAATATTATTTATTTGATTTCATCACCCTTTGGAAAGTTTCCACTGCTAACATCTTCTGCGTAGGAGTTAAGGGCATTCTTTATTAATTCCATACCGTTCAGGTACTGGCGAACAAAACGGGCTTTGAATCCACTCATTCCAAGCATATCCTGCAGAACAAGCACCTGTCCGTCACAATTTACGCCTGCTCCTATTCCAATTGTTGGAATAGTAACTGCTCTGGTAATTTTTTCTGCAAGGGTCGCAGGAATACATTCTAGAACTAAAGAGCAGGCTCCAAGTTCCTGAGCTTTTTTTGCTTCTTCGATTATTTTTTCTGCAGCTTCTTCGCTTTTTCCCTGCATCTTGTGACCGCCAAAAGCCTGGTAGAATTGAGGTGTAAGGCCTAAGTGGCTCATTACCGGTATTCCGCTCATAACCAGGTGCCGGATAATGTCTTCCTGACCGTATACGCCTTCAATTTTTACACAGTTTGCTCCAGCGACTAAAAGTCTTCCGGCACAATCAGTTGCGTAGTCCAGTCCTTTGCGGGTTGTTAAAAATGGCATGTCACAAACTATGTATTTGCCCGTTCCATTTCTTACGCTTCGAGTGTGTTCTTCCATCCATTCCATCTTAGCCGGAAGAGTTGTGCTTTCCCCGTGCATTACCATAGAGGCACTGTCACCGATTAAAATACAGTCGATGTCTGTCTGATCAATAATTTTTGCGAAAGTCGAATCGTAACAAGTAATCATAGAGATTTTCTTACTTTCGCTTTTGAATTTGTGAAAGTCAAGTGTTGTCATTGTACCTGTCCTTTTAAGATCAAGTCTTTGAAGTGTTTTAGTTTTTAGAAATAGCCGCCCTAGGGGTCGACCTTTCCTGTAGAATAATATTCTTATCAGCCAGATTGTTCAAGATAAAAAAAGCCCTCAAACTCTGCAAAGGGGAAGCAAAGACTGAGGGCAATTCCATTCTTTTTTTTAAATTATTATATTTAATTTACATTTTCGTTTACAAAGAGTGTAATTACATTTGTAATCATAGTTGTATCTGCGTCAGAAGGAATTCCTGCTGCAAGCCACAAAGCGTACTTTCCTGAAAGAAGGCTTTTTAATGCTGCAAGGTCAGATCCGTAACGGAATTCTATGTGGTATGTAGTTTCAGGGCTGTCGTCAAGCAGAACCAGGTAAGTGTATTCTCCAAGGTTTGTTCCAGAAGCCTTGTATACCTGTGTATCATAATAAGTAAAGCCACCCCAGTTAGAAAAATTATCATCTGCACCTACATGGAGTTTTCCAAGGTATGTGTATGTATATGTGTTTTTTCCGTCTGAAAGAGTGTATTTATTGTCAGCTGTGCTGAAGGTTAATACTGTGTTTTCTGGGTGAAGTTCGCAGTTAAAGCCCTGCTGACCTGCGGCTAAAGCTTCTGCTCCATACAAAGGCCAACTTATCGCCTTTTTTAAAGCGCTTACAGTATTTGCTATAGTTGTTTCATCGCTTGTTCCTAATTTTGTTTTAACGGCATTAGTCCATATTGAATCGTAGTCGCTTTTCAGGATTGTCGGGTTAAAAAGTCCTTTGTAGCTTCTGCTTCCACTTGTTCCAGTAACTTTTGTAAATGCATTTTCCGTAATGGTCAATGAAGAACTTAAACTTGAAATGGCACTTGTAATCGATGAAATCATACTTTTTGCACTTGCGATATCTGTTGAAGAAGCTGACGATAAATATGATTTTGCGCTAGTAATCAGTGTTGCCAGGTTGCTTGTGTAAGCTGAATTTGTGTCTGCATCAATATAGGCATTTGCTTTTACAATTGTTTCTTTTAATGCAGCTATTGTAGCTGGGGCTGATGACAGGGTGTTTCCCATTTTATAAGAAAGAGATGTTTCTTCTGAAGGAAAGACCTGCGATTCATAATTGTAGATGCGAGCTTTATTGAATGAATATGCTCCATCGACTGTGATAAATGTGAACTCTACAATTTCTTTTCCGTCAAGGGTTGGAGTTGTACTTCCGTCGTAGTTAGCTCCAAACTGAGTTCCTCTCCAATAATTTGAAAGAACAGGAAGTCCGTAAACTTTTCCATCATTTGTTTTTGCATAAAGAGCCGAAAGGGCATTCAAATCTGTTTCTGTAAGAACTTCTGTTCCATTGCTGTCTGTAGTCACTTTATTGGCTTTTTCACTGTTGAACAGACTTGAAACTGCTGTTCCATCTTTATCGAGGGCAAGTGAAATTTCCCATGTAAGGTGGTGTCCCTGACTGTTTGGAGTTATATAAAGGCAACCTTTGTCTGTTACAGAACCTGTAAGTTTTCCGAATGTAAAGTTTGAACTTGAACTTCCGTTTAGCTGCTTATAAATAACCGGCTTAGAAGTAAGTTTGTAGTAGCTGTAATCAGCCGAGCGATATAGATTCTGCTTTCCACTGTAGCGGATTGTAGAAGCTCCTCTTCCTGTGATTGTAACATCAAAAGATGGTGAGGCATCTGTGATTTCTGTAAGGTTTTCAAGAACCTTTGTATCTGTAACACGAACAGGGAATGTGATTCCGAGAGGTTTTTCTTTATTTGTGCTGCTGTCATTGCTAGTGTGGTAGTTGCCATAAGTAAGGGCTCCGTTGCTAGCTTTCATTGTAGCACTTGAAACTGAATCGAATTCTGATTCTGCATCTGCTTCATAGAATTTTGCATAAGGTATATTCATAAGAACATATGTTGCATTATCAGTCTGCTGGCTTAGACCTAGAAGAAGAGCTGTCTTGTCGTCAGAATCTTCAGTATTACAAGCTGAAAGAAAGGCTGTTGCTGCAATAGCTAAAAGCCCTGTTTTTAAGAATTTAATCATTTTTTAATAACTCCTTTTTATAATGATGTTGAATAAGTTAGTTATGACTAAGTAAAATTACAATATGAAAAAGTGATACTTATTCTCATTTGAGTATTTTTAGCTATTTTATTGAGATTTTGTGATTTTTTTTCAATAATATAGGGGTATGAAAAACGGATATTTATTTTTTGCTTGTTTTATTTTATCAACTTTTTTCTTGCTTTCTTGTTCTCAGAAAAGTGATCTTCTTTCTTTTGAAGCTATGAATACCTTTATGACTATAAAAAGTTATGGGAAAAATTCTAGAAAGGCAAATCTTCTCGCCAAAGAAAAGATAATGGAATTGGAAAATCTTATTTCGGTTACCAGAGAGGAAAGTGATATTTACAGGCTTAATCACAGTGATGGAAAAACAGTGATTTTAAATGAAGAATCCTTTTATCCTCTGTCTTTTGCACTTGAGATGGCAGGGGCAACAGAAGGACTTTTTAATCCACTCTTATATCCTGTAATTCATGAATGGGGTTTTACTACTGGTGAATATAAGGTACCGGAGGATATTCGTATAAAAGACCTCCTGTCTTATTGTGATTACAAAAAAGTTCTTCTGAATCCAAAGGAAAAAAGTGTAAAAATTCAAAAAGATATGATGATTGACTTGGGAGCTGTAGGAAAGGGCTATGCAGGAGACCAGGCTATTAAAATTTTGAGGGAAAAAGGAATTAAGTCTGCTATCTTAGATTTAGGTGGAAATGTTCAGACTATTGGAAGAAAAATAGACGGTAAACTTTGGTCAATCGGTATAAAAAATCCTTTTGATTCTGGGATAAGTTTAGGATTAAAAATTGAGGATATGGCTGTTATTACTAGTGGAGGTTATGAGCGCTATTTTGAAGAAAATGGAAAACGCTATATTCACATTTTTGACGGTAGAAAAGGTTTTCCTGTTGAAAACAATGTTGCAAGTGTAACAATAGTATGTAAAAGCGGGCTTCTTGCAGACAGCCTGAGCACCAGCATTTTTGTTATGGGCGAAGATGAGGCTTATAATTTTTGGAAAAGCCGGTCTGACTTTGAAATGATTATAATAACAAAAGACAAAAAACTGATATATACAAAAAATCTTTCTCAAAACATTTCTATTACGGCTTCGTTTTCTGCAGTAGAAGTTTTTGAATAGTTTTAATTATAGATTTTTTGCGCTTAGTGCGTTTTTTAATTTTTTCAGTATATTTCCTTCCTCACTTCTCAGTTTATCTAAAAGTCCCCGGTAATAATTTAATGCCATGGAAATAATCCCCTGATTCTGCAACTTGATTCCTGCTGCACACTGGCTTAAGGCGCTTACAGAAGAAAGTTTTAAAGCTTTTTCAAGGGCAAGAAGTAAAGCTTCGTCTGTAATTGTTATAAATCCTACCGAAAATAATACTTTTCCTCCCGGGGTAAAAAGAGATGAAATAAAAACGAAAATCCATAGGGAAAGGTGAGGCAAAATTAGTATTTTTCTTCCGCTGATAACCTGAATAACAAGAGACAGAAGAAGAGCTGTTATTAGAAGAGGAATACTTTTTAATAAGAAAATTACTGTAACAGACAAGAAAATTAAAAAAATCTTTATCATTGAAATTGTTTTTTTTCCTTTTGATTCCACTTTTTCTATGATTGGAGCTTCTTTTGGAATGTTTAAGTTTTCTGCAAAGAAAGCAGTTATCAGACCTGAAAAAATTGAAAAAAGGATCATGGGACCTAGCAAAGCTTTTGTTCCTTCTCCTAAGTATAGGGAAGAAAGAAAAATTTGTACTAGGGCACTGAAAGCCGATGCCAGCATAGAAATTCCATATAGACTTATGAATCGATTTTTTGAATCAATTTTTGAAAGCCCATACATAAGAATCCCACTTGCAAGGCTTTGGGAAATCGATATAAGTGCAAAGGGTGAAAAGAGAGTTCCTGCCAGTAGAGAAGAAGCGATGGCCTTCATAAAAAGAAGAAGGGTAAAAGACGGAAAATTTAAGGAGAAGGAAAGGAGTACAACTGTATTTGCAAGTCCCAGTCGGAAAAAGGGGAGTATTCGTGGTATCAATAGTTCTGCGTAAGAAAAGAGCATTGTAAGAGAAAGCAGGTATGCAAGATATTCTCTTTCCTTTGATTTATTCTGAAACTGCATCAAAATCTCCATAATTTTCTATTGTAACAATTACCTTATTTGGAAGACAAACTATCGGTGAATGGAAGCCCTGTTTTAAGCAGCTTTTTGATGGACAGGGAGAATCTATTATTCTTACTTTTTTATTTTTTACCTGAACAAGAGTATAACCTAAAGGTCCGGGAATTTTGTATACAGCATCTTTTTTTAATGGATAAGCATAATCAGCATTTTCTGAATGTATATGTACTATGTCTCCGCTTACGGATTTTGTGTTTTTTATGAGGAAAATAGAAAATGCAATTAAAAATATGAATATAATAAAGTCTAAGGGCTTTAGATTTTTCATTTCTCAAATTGTAGCGTTTTATAGTGAAAAACAATAGAAAAAAATGTAAAATATGGTCATGAAGAGAATTATTTTCTGTATATCGGCCCTTTTGTTTTTATTTAATATGTCATCACTCTTTTCTTCGGACAGGGGAGGAGAGGCGATTTACATTTGGAAAGGCATTTCTTCAATGGAAAAGAATAAATCCATTATGTATGCCCATAGGGCAAAAGGGGAAAATACAGGAGCGGCAGTGATTATATGTCCTGGTGGAAGTTATCATCATCTGGGCTTATATAATGAAGGCTTTAAATCTGCAGAATGGTTTTCTTCTAAGGGAGTCACAGCTTTTACCCTGCGCTACAGAACCGCAGAAAACGGATATCATGCTCCCGCAATGCTGCAAGATTTGCAGAGAGCAATTCAACTTGTTCGAGAAAATGCCGGCGAGTATGGAATAGATGTAAATAAAGTTGGAGTAATAGGCTATTCTGCCGGAGGTCATCTTGTTACTATGGCCGGGGCATTTTGGAAAAGCCATGATGAACTTGAAAAAATAGGAATCAGCCACAGAGTAAGTCTTCGTCCTGATTTTGTTATTCCTGTCTATCCAGTTGTCTCTATGGACGATGAAATTGCTCATAAGTGGTCCAGAAAAAGCCTTTTGGGAAAGAA
This sequence comes from Treponema sp., assembly GCA_024693045.1. Taxonomy (GTDB): domain Bacteria; phylum Spirochaetota; class Spirochaetia; order Treponematales; family Treponemataceae; genus Treponema_D. Next base: position 56,474 of record JAILLQ010000020.1, on the reverse strand, counting down.
TCAGACTTCTGAGCGTAAAATTGAATTCTCTATGGAAAAACAGATTCCTGATGATATGCCACCATCTTACATTGTTGTTTGTATGGATGATCCTGTAGTTGATTATCGTAACAGTTTCGTTTTATACGAAGCTATGAAAGAAAAGAAAATCGATGCTCAGCTAGCCGTTTATGACTGGGGTAAACACGGCTTTGGCATGTTGAATAACAAATTTATGAAAGAATTCCACTGGAATGAAAAAATGTGGAATGATTTTCTAAAAGAAATAGTTACTCTTCAGAAATAAGGGCTCTAGCCAGCTGGTCAGCACAGCTGGTTCCTTTTAATCCGCATAAATTTCCCTTGCATTTAGAAACAATTTCTTCTGCATCCATTCCTTCAAGGAGTTTTGAAATCATTTTCAGATTTCCGTTGCAACCACCATCGAATCTAATATTGAAGATTTTTCCATCTTTTGCAGTGTATGTTATAGTTCTTGCACAACTTCCCTTAGTTCTAAAAGAATGTTCTCCATCAGAAATCATATAAACCTCCTATAAAAACACCGCGTTAGCGGCGAGCCATGGATGGCGAGAATCATAGTTTGAAAAGCGAAGCGTTCAAACTAAAATGCTAAAAATTACAGGGAAGTAATTTTTAGCATGACTCCTATAAAAACACCGCGTTAGCGGCGAGCCACGGATGGCGAGAATTCTAGTTTGAAAAGCGAAGCGTTCAAACTAACTATATGGAACACTATAATAAAAAATTATAAAAAATCAATTTTTTTATTTTAAAAAATGCAGAATTCTCATTTTTTGCCAGTTATATAAGGTGAAGGAGATTGCACAAGAGCAAACTTTTTCCTTCTTAAGTAAAAAATATGGAGTAAAAATTGAGAATTTTATTTGTTACCACAGAACATCCAGGATATCTCTATGGTGGTTTAGGTACTTTTACAAGAGAATATGTGCGTGAACTTCGTAAACACGCGGATGTAAAATGCGTTTATTTTCATCTTCAGGATGCTCCTCTTCCTCAGCCAGATTTGACGGTTGATTATGTAATTGCACCAGAACATATTTTTGAAGCTTTTTCACCGGAAGCAAGGATTCTTGAAGTGGCATCTTCTTTTAGATCACAACTCGAGCCTATTTTGAAATCCTTTAGGCCAGATGTAATTCATTGCAATGACAGGCAGACATTTCTTCCCTTCCGCTTTGAAAAAAATGTTTTTTATTCTTCTCATTTGATTTTTACTGATTTGCTTACATCAAATACTTTGAATGATCTTTATTTTCAGGAAGTAAAAGTGGAACGCTGTGCTTTGGAAAATTCTTCAATAGTGGCAGCATATTCGGATTTTTCTGCAAAGAGTGTGCTTAAGGTTGCCGGAGGTCGTTGTACCCCTGTAGTTCTTCCCTTGGGTCTGAATGTAGAAAAGTTTTATTCAAATAAAAGAAAAAATCGAAAAGATGGAATATTGAATGTTTCCTACTTTGGCCGTTTTGAAGATGTTCAGAAGGGAGTAAATGATTTTATTCTTGCTGTTAACCAATTGGGACCTAAATTCAAACAGAGAAATAAAGTTCGATTTCATCTCTATGGCAAAGGCTTTATAGATCCGGGATTGAATTTAGACCTTTTTGAAAAACCTCAGTTTCTGGAAGGTAATGATTTGTATGAAGCCTATGCGGATTCTGATATTGTCGTTATGCCTAGTCGTTATGAACCTTTTGGCCTTACAGGACTTGAAGCCATGGCAAGCGGGTCACTTTTACTTGTCGCTCCGGGGCTTGGAATGGATATGTATGCGGAGCCTGGTCGAAATTGTCTTACAATTCCAAATAACTCATTTGAGATGTCTAAAATTTTGCGAGATGCAATTTTAGATTACGACAAATATTCCCTGCTTCAGGATAATGCTGTAGCTACAGCAAAAGAGTGGACTTGGGAACGATGTGTAAAATCACACATGTATATATACAGGCAGATTTGTGCCCAGAGAATTCCTCAGTTGGCATCTGCCTATCGCATTGAAGAAAGAGAAGTCTTGGATTCCTATAAAAAGTCAAATGATGTTGAAAAAATCCATTGTGCTGAAATGGAAAGAATTTCTTCCAGCTGTGTATTGGATGCTATAAAAAATGAAATACCAGGAAAAAGAATTCTTGTTGTCACTGGAAATTATGAGCCGGAGGATATTTCTTTTGGTAAAAATGTAAAATTTGTTTCTGTTTTGAATGACAGTCAGGAAGGTATCCCTGTTCGTATGGAATGTCTGCCCTTCAGAAATAATCAGTTTGACGAAATCATTGTTGCTGGAGGTTGGGAAAGCGTTTTAGATCCGTGCGGTGCTTTGATGGAACTTGAAAGAGTTGCAAAAGATTCTGTTTTGATTTTGTACAAGAAAGGTCAGCCTTATTCATGGCAGACATTCCAAATGGAAAGAGAAAAAGACTGGAAAATAATAAACAGTTCAAAGTGGATTTGTGATTTTAATAATCACATTGTAATGGAAAAAACTGTTCCGTACGGAGCGGTATTTTATAAATATTCTGGTAATAATCAGGAGGTATTAAGTGAAAACTTTGCGTAATGGACTCAAGGTTTTGGATAAGGGTAAATTGCTCTTAGTTAACGGAGGCTACAGCAGCTCTTCTGGAGGTTCTTCTTATTCTGGAAGTGGATCTTCTAGAAATAACAGTTCCTATAGGTCTTTTTCAGTTACAAGCTCTTACACAGCCAGCTGTGCAGCACAGGTGAACAGTGGTTATGTAAAAAATTATGAATTGCTTTGCGGTTGGGCTAAGGCTCTTGGATTGATGTAATTTTTGGAATTTGGTGGAAGCGTGAAAAAAGTTGTTTTGGTAATGCAGCATGATGAAACTGACTGTGCTGCGGCTTGTCTTGCATCTGTTGCAAAGTTCTATGGAAAAGAAGTATCTGTCAATAAGATTCGCTTTTATGCTGGAACTGATTGTATGGGAACTTCTGGTTTAGGCATTGTAAAGGGTGCAGAGGCTCTATCTTTGAATTGCAGGGGAATGTTGTCTCAAACAAAGGAATTTAATGAAGGTATTACTTATCCTATTATCTGTCATGTAAAAAAGGATGTAATTGATCATTATGTTCTTGTCTATGGGGTTAGAAAAAATAAGGTTCTTGTAGCTGATCCTGCAGACGGAGTTAAGAAAATAAATCTCCAGGAATTTCAAAAGCAGTGGACAGGAGTATTCTTTCTTGTTTTTCCAGAACAGCAATTTCAGCGCACTAAGGAAACTAGTGGCATTTTTCAGCGTTTTCTGTATTTATTAAAGCCTTATAAGAAAACTCTGCTTGAATGTTTTATTGCAGGAATAATACTTAGTATCCTTGGTGCTGCTTCTGCTTTTTATTTTCGCTTTTTGATTGATGATGTGCTTTATTCGCAGCTTGAAAATACTCTTACTTTGTGCTCTCTGGCTTATCTCTTTGTTATTATTTTTCAAGTTGTTACAGAGTTTGCAAGAAATCAGCTGATGAATTACATGAGCAATAAAATTGATTTGCTTTTAATGTGTGAGTACTTTAAACACATCCTTCATCTGCCTTTAAGTTTCTTTACCAATCGCAAGACTGGAGAAATCATTTCCCGTATTGGGGATACTCAAACTATACGGCATACGATTTCTTCAACGACACTATCTGTCGTAATTGATTCCTGTATGCTTTTGCTTGGCGGCTTTTTTCTTTTTATGTTCGGTTCTTCTCTTCTTATTGTTGCGATGATTCCTGTTATTCTTTCTACGATTATTGTCTGGGTTTTTGTAAAACCCTTCCGCTCAAAAATAAAGGAACAGGCTGTTAGAGAAGCGGAAAAACAATCTGCTCTTGTTGAAAGTGTAAATGGAATAGCTACCATAAAAGCTCTTTCTTCTGAAGAATCAGCTTTTGTTAGAACAGAAGCAAAAATAGTTGACTGTATAAAAAGAAGTATTAGTTTGGGGTCTATGTCTAATATAGAAAATGCCTTACAGACTTTTGTGTCTGGAGTGGGAAACCTTTTGCTATATTGGATAGGTAGTCTCCTTATTTTTAAGGGGAGTCTGTCTCTGGGGCAGTTGATTTCGTTTGTGACTTTGTCTGGATACTTTTTAGGTCCATTGGCCAGGCTTTTGACCCTGCAGCAGTCTTTACAGGAAGCTTTTATTGCTTCTGACCGTTTGAGCGAAATCCTTGATATGCCGGAAGAAATGGAAAATGAAAAAGATTTAATTGAACTTGACCGCATTAAAGGAAAGATCGAAGTCAAGAATCTGTCTTTTTCCTATGGTTCTAGAGGAAGGGCTTTAAAAAATGTTTCTTTAAAGATTCTGCCCGGTCAGAAAGTGGCCTTTGTTGGTACTTCTGGTAGCGGCAAAACTACTATGACAAAACTTCTTATGAAATTTTATAGCGCAGAGAGTGGTAAAATTTTTGTTGATGGAAACAATATCAAAGATATTGATACAGAATGCTATCGTCGCTGTATAGGCTATGTTCCTCAAGAAGTTTTGCTCTTCAGTGGAAGTCTTTTAGAAAATATTTTATGGGGGTCGGACGGTAAAACTGTGCAGGATGCTGTCAATGCGGCTGTTGATGCTGAAGCTTCCGATTTTATCAGTCGTTTACCTGACAGGCTTAATACAATTGTTGGAGAAAGGGGAGCTACTTTATCAGGAGGAGAAAGGCAAAGAATCTCTTTAGCAAGGGTTCTTCTGCGTAAACCGTCTCTGATGATTCTCGATGAAGCAACTGCGAGTCTGGATAGTCTTTCCGAAAGGGCTATTATGGAGACCATCAGTAAAACCGGTAAGTCAACAACTATGATAATTGTTGCTCATAGGCTTTCAACTATTAAAAATTGTGACAATATATTTGTTTTTGATAAAGGTTCTTTGATTGAAAGTGGTTGTCACGAAAAACTCCTTGCAAAAAGGGGAAAATATTACCAGATGTGGAAGGTTCAAAATGAAGAAAATTCTGATTTATCCTGAAAGAATGCTAGGTGATTCTTCACTTGTGTTTCAACATAAGGAGCCGCTTTTCCTTCACTGCGTCTTATGGATTGCGTGTTCATTAATAATGGCTGTATTGTGTTTTTTGTGTATGGGTCGGATGGATGATGTAATAAAATCACAGGGAATAGTCAGACCTGAAATTAATGTATCGACAGTCAATAATATAAATTCTGGTGAAATCGAAAGTCTTTTCTATAAACCTGGTGATTTTGTAAAATCTGGACAAAAGCTTCTTTCATTAAAGGCTGATTCTCTGAATGCTCAGAAGAAAGCTCTTTTATCTCAGTTTGCTGATAATAAAAGAAATCTATCAGGGCTATCGGAAATAATAAAAAATTTTGAAGCGGATGAAAGCACTTTTAAGGGATCTGATGCTACGTCTAAAGCAAGGTTTGAAGCATTTATAGCGGAAAAGAAGTTACTTCAGGCTCGTGTTGCCAGAACAAAACTTCTATATATTGAAGAGAATGAATTACCGGATTCGTCTACAACAAGAAGTCAGATTGAAAGTTTAAAGTATGACTACGATATTGCTGCATTAGAATTAAATGAATTTTGCAAAAATTTTATTTCTTCTGTAAGGCAAGAGGCTGATGCTCTTAAACTTGAAAAGGAAAAGCTTTATCAAGAGATGAAAATGCTTGATGTTTCTATTGATAATCTTGTTTTGCTTTCTCCTATTGATGGATATGTTCAGGAAATTGCATCCTTGAATCCCGGCGATTACATTTTTACTGATCAGCAGGTATTGAATATTGTCCCAGGAACGGAAAATTCATGTAGGATTGAGCTTCATATACCCGCTGAGAAAATGGGCAAACTGGAAATAGGTCAAAAGGTAAAACTAAGATTTCCGGCTTTTCCATATCATGAATATCGGGGAATAAATGGAACTATAAAAGTTATTCAACCGGATTCTCAGATTTCTGATTCAGGGGAGCTTTATTTTACAGCTTATGCTGATGCAGAAAGAATGGAACTTCGTGATAAGAAAGGTACGGCTTATCCAATAAAACCTGGTTTTGAGGTAACGGCAAGAATAGTGCTGGAAAATCAGACACTTTTGTATTTTTTGCTTAAAAAGTTGGATTTTACAGTATGAAAAAAAACAAATTGCTTTTTATCTTGCTGCTGCTGAAAGTGACTAATCTGTTTGCGGAGAAATTATCATCTGAAGAAGAATATGCAAAGTTGCCTTTTTTTATGGAGGCCGAAGTTGAAAGAGAAAAATCTTTACTGGATATTAGAAGTTATAAACTAAACTTTCTTCCTGATTTGAATCTTTCTTCGGAAGCTACTTTTGCAGGTTCCTTTGAAGATGGGTATTCGGGCTTATCAATTACTCCTTCTGTGAATATTTCGCAGAATTTGCCATTTTTGATGAGTTTGGATTTTGGGCTTAAGAGTGACATGTACAAGAATAGCGAAGAGGATTTTACGTATTCTTTTACTCCTTCAGCAAGTTTGTCTTTACCTCTTTTTGTAACTCCTTTGTTGGCAAGTGTTTATAACGATTGTTTCAGCAGAGAATATTTGAAGAGAAAAAAACTAATCAAACTTGATTATAAGTTAAAATTAGAATCTTCGGTTTTTCAGTACCTTTCTGCTCTTGGAAATTATTTGTATTATCGGGAACTGGAAAAACTATATGATAAGAAAAAACTCTTACTTGAAGAACAGTCTCGAGATTATGAAAAATTATTTACTCTTGGGAAGATTAATGCTTTGGATGTTAGTGATAAGATTTCTGAATTATTAAAATTCTATCAGGAACAGTGCGATGTAAAAGGAAAAATTATTGCTGCTGAAAAAGAATTGTCTGTACTTGGTGTGAAAGTAGAAAAAATTGATGAAAAATTTTCAGATTTTCTGAAAAGTTGGTCTGATTTTTATGAAAAACGGGGTTTAGAAAATTATTATAGTGAAGAAAAAGAATTGCTTTTGCTTGAAGTGGACAATTATTCTGTAATCAAGGCATATGTAAATAAAATTCCTTCAATTTCTGGAGGTTTTTCATTTACAAGTCCTTATGGAGATAGTGATTTTCCGGATTTGTCTCTTTCTACGTGGAAGTTTAATCTAGCTGTGAATCTTCCTGTCAGTGAAAAACTTGGATATGAAGCTTTTTCTGCTCTAGGAAAGGCGCAGAAGTTAGTAAATATTGAGAAAGAAAAAATAATCAGAAGAAAAAATGTTCTTTCTAATGAAAGAAAAAATTATCTTTCTTTATATCAGTCATATAGCAGAACTATGAAAAATGCTGCTGAATTAGAGAAAAAAAGACTACTTTCGTATGAGAACTTAAACAAATTAGGACGAATTTCTGATTTTGATATTTCAATGCAGAAAAATAATTTGGATTTGTCAGAACTGTTTGCTGATTATGCAGATTTTCAAATTTTGCTAGCTTTTGCTTCTTTCTATTAATTGAATCATTACGAAAGCTATTTGTAATAGATGAATAAATATTGTATAATTTTTGCATAAATATTCATTTATAGAGGTTTTTGTGAAAGAACGTCTTACGCGCTTAAAGGCTATACGAAAGCTTATAAAAAATTACAGAATTGAAAGTCAGGAAGCTCTTCTTGCCTATCTTGAAAAAGAAGGCTATGAGGTTACCCAGGCAACTCTCTCTAGAGATTTAAAACTCTTGAAAGTTGGAAAAATTGCTGATGGTAACAGTGGGTATGTTTATACTCTTCCAGGAGAAGATGAACGCCAGGAATCTGAGTTGGTTTATGTACAGGACTTTCTGCGAGGTTATGTAAGCATAGACTGGAGCGGGAATATAGTTGTTATAAAAACTTTTCCGGGGCATGCGAATACTGTTTCAAATGCCCTTGATAATATGAATATGGATGAAATTCTTGGAACCGTTGCAGGCGATAATTGTCTTTTTGCATGCTTGCGCCAGGGAATAAGTGGTGAACAGTTCATGGCAGAATTAAAGCGACGAATTCCAGAAATAGAGGAATAATATGAAAGGTATAAGAGCTTTAATATTGCGGGTAACAGGTATAATTGTATTCATGCTTGTGCTTTCAGTATTTCTTGAAACAATTGAAAGAAGTATCCAGTCATTTGCCTTTTTTATTTCTTCACCAGAGCTGGGCTGGGGATTGTTCTATGTTTTTACTTCTATAGTTTTTGCAACTTTTTTCTTATTCGCTTTATTTTCATCAGCACTGTCTGCAATTTTTGCTGGTAAAAAAGATTTTATAAATGCAAGTTGGAGTTCAGCTTTGTTAGCCCTTTTTTCAGTTTCTTTTTTTGCTACAGTAACGTTAATTACTGGGGTTGAAGATTCTGATAAGACCATTTTAACTCTTTCAGAAGCCGCTATTTTTTTATTGATTTTATATTCACTTGTTTTGTTTTTGTGTTATAGAAAGGAAGAAGGCTTTTTCTGGGCCAATATTTTTTCAAGGGATAAAAACTTTTTTATGTGCATAAAGGTGTATTTAATTATGCTTGCAGTTCTAGAAGCTGCTAGTTTCCTTTATGCACATAAATTACTGGATAGTTAGTTCTTGATTACATTTTTGATTGCAGCAAGAAGTTCTGAATATTCAGTAAAAGCAGGGTACTGAGGATAATCCTTTTTAATCTGCTCTGTAGTTCTGAAGAGGAATCCTGCTTTTGAAATTTCAATCATTCCAAGATCATTAAAAGAGTCTCCTGAAGCGATTGTTTCGAACCCACATGACTGCAATGCCTTTACAGTTGTCCATTTTGATTTATCACAACGCATTTTATAACCAGTAATTTCGCCATTATCTGCTACTTCGAGAGTATTGCAGAAAATAGTTGGCATACCAAGTTTTTTCATGAGAGGAGCAGCAAACTGTTCAAAAGTATCACTCAAAATGATTGCCTGTGTGCAACTTCTCAATTCATCTAGAAATTCTTTTGCTCCAGGAAGAGGGTCGATTTTAGCTATAGTTTCCTGGATTTCTTTTAATCCAAGTCCATGTTCTTTTAATATTTTGATTCTGTATTTCATCAATTTGTCATAATCAGGTTCATCTCTGGTTGTTTTTCTTAATTCAGGAATCCCTGTTGCTTCAGAAAAAGCAATCCAAATTTCAGGAACCAATACACCTTCCAAATCTAGACAAGTTAAATACATAAAAAACCTCTATTTATATTTCAATTAGAAAGATTTATACTTTCAAAAAAAATTATACTGAAACAATTGTATTCATTCAATTATAGTTATTTTCAAATAGATTTGATTATTTATAAAAACTTTCTACCTAATTTAAATAAATAATACCATAAAATCTTTTCTTTATGGTAAAAATATGGTATTTTACTTTTATTCTTATGGTAAAAGTATTAAAAATAATATACTGTATATAAAAGTATGTATTAAAGAGTATACATAATTTTGAGTTTTTGCGAAATTTTAAAATAACCGCGGTTATTTAATTTTTTTTAGTAAAAAAAATATTACTAGAAAATTAATTTTTAAACTTGGCACGCTTCTTGCATAATAATAAGTGTCAAAAAGAAACTTTTCCTGGATTTTTTATAAATTCCGGATATGCGATATACCTTGTGGGTTTTATGGATATTGGAGAGAGTATTCATTGTCAGGGTGAGTTTATGGATTTTGATTTACGGTCAAAATCCTAGACAGGCGGAAAGTTTATCAATAAAATGAAAACGGTTGTCAAATGGCAACCGTTTTTGTTTTTTATTTTGGAATGTGATGGAAAAATCTAATAAACGAACTACAAACAGAAAAAAGTCAACTTCAAGAAAGAAAAAAAAGGCAAAGGTGTATATCCCTCTTAATAGTGTAATTTCACTTTGTGCTATTGTAGTTGGTATTTGTACAGCCTTTCTTTTGATTTATTCTTTTTCTACCTCAGTTGATTTTAGTCATAGGAAAAAAGAGCAAACTATAGTTAAAAAACAGCAGAAAGAAAATGAAATTAAAAAAGCTCCTGAACTGACTTTGCCTCTAGAATCTCCTAAAAAGAAAGCACCTCAGGTAGCCGTAAAAACACAAAATGATGAGAATAAAATTAAGAATCTTAAGAAAACTGAAGCAGCAAAGACGGAAGTAAAAAAAACTCTTCCAGAAAAAAAAGTTCAAGAGCCGGTTAAAATTGAACAAAATAAGCAAAAAGAGGAAATTAAAGCTCCTTTGCAAAAAACTTCTGATATACCTTACATTCCTCCAGCTGTAAATTCTGCAAAACTTGTAATTGTTTTTGATGATGGCGGTCAAAATTTAAACCAGCTTGCTAAGTGTCTCGCTCTACCTTTTCCTGTTACAGTCGCAGTTCTTCCTCGGCTTCCTCATTCTCGTGAATCAGCTGAAAAGGTTAGAGGGTCCGGAAATGAAGTTATTCTTCATCAGCCTATGCAGTCTGTAAATCCCAATGTAAATCCTGGATCTGGTGCTGTAAAGCCTGGTATGTCGGAAGATGAAATTAGGACTTTGCTTTTTCAGAATATAAACGAAATTGCACCTGTTACAGGAATGAATAACCACGAAGGTTCTCTTATAACAGCAGATAGAGAGCAAATAAGCTATGTTATGAAGGTTGCTAGTGATGAAGGAATATTCTTCTTGGACTCAAGAACTAATTCTGAAACTCAGGTGCCTTATGTTGCAAATGCATTGGGTTATTCTTATTACGAAAGGAATATATTCCTGGACAACAAAAAAACAAGAGAAAATATTATCAGTGAATTTATGAAAGGGCTCTCTATTGCAAATAAAAATGGAGCCGCTATAATGATAGGACACGTCTGGTCAGCGGAGATTCTTCCTGGAGTTTTAGCTGAATTGTATCCTCTTGTAAAAGAAAAGGGATATCGCTTTACGACTGTGTCAAATTCGGGTGCGCTCATTACACCGTAATTTAGGTAGGAAAAAAATGCGTGTTTTAGGAATTGAATCTTCTTGTGATGAAACTGCAGCAGCAATTGTTGAAGATGGTCGCAAAATTATTAGCAATGTCGTTGCAACTCAAATCCCTTTTCATCAGATTTATAAAGGGGTAGTGCCGGAAATCGCCAGTAGAAAACACGCGGAATGGATTTTACCTGTTGTCAGGCAGTCTCTTGAACAGGCAGGAATGACTCTTGATGATGTAGATGCTATTGCTGCAACAAATAGACCTGGTTTGATGGGAAGTCTTTTGGTAGGTCTTACATTTGGAAAAACTCTTGCCTGGTCTTTAAATAAACCTTTTATAGCTGTAAATCATATGCTTGGTCATCTTTATGCAGCGCATCTTGAAAATGATATTCCTTATCCATATCTTGGACTTTTGGTTTCAGGCGGACATTCAATTATTTGTAAAGTTAATAATTTTGACGATATAGAAGTCTTAGGAACCACTGTGGATGATTCTGTAGGTGAAGCTTTTGACAAAGTTTCTAAATTCTACGGACTTGGTTATCCCGGAGGAGTTATAATCGATAATCTTGCTAAAAAAGGGAATCCAAAAGCATGTGCTTTTCCTGTTCCAAAACTTGATGGAGAAGAGCATCGTTATGATATGAGTTTTTCGGGATTAAAGACTGCTGTTATTCATCAATGTGATATGTTCTGGAAAGAAGGGTATGAACACACAAGGGAAAATATGTGTGCATCTTTCCAGGAAACAGCTTGTAGAACTCTTACAAGTCGTCTTTTCCGTGCGGTAGAAGATACTGGTTTAAAAACTGTTGTTGCAGGTGGCGGTGTTGCTGCAAATTCAAGGCTGAGGGCAATTCTTGCAGAAAGAAAAGATTTGACCTGTATTTTTCCACCATTAAAATTGTGTGGTGATAACGGGGCTATGATTGCCGGTGTAGCTTATCACTTTTTAAAGCGTGGAGACCGTTCAGACTGGAATACAACTGCATGTGCTAGAATTCCTCAGTTTAAACGTGGCTTAAAAAATTTTGACAGGTAGGAGATAAAATGAAGGCTCTTAAGGATTTGACATACGGAATTGTTGGAATGGGAATTATGGGCGGTTCTTTTGCCAAGTCTATCCGCCAGAAAGTTTTAAGCCGAAATGGTGCAAGAGGAAAGATTTATGCCTGTAATCGAAGTACAGCTTGTCTTTCAATGGCTAAAGAGGAAGGAGTTGCAGATTTAACTTTTACTTCAGATAAAGTTTCTGAAATGCTTCCTGAATGCGATTTAGTGTTCATTTGCTTGTATCCTCATGCCACATTGGATTTTTTAAAAGAGCATAAGAATAATTTTAAACCCGGTGCAATAGTAACTGATATTAGTGGTGTAAAAGGTATTTTTGAAAAAGAACTGCCTGCAATCTTAAGAGATGATGTTGATTTTATTATTGGGCATCCTATGGCCGGCGGGGAAAAAGAAGGGTACGCTGCTTCTAGAGCTGAATTCTTTGAAAATCATAATTATATTCTCTGTCAGCAGGCTTTTAATAGAGAAGAAAATTTGGTTCTTATGCGTAATTTGATTACAGAAATGGGATTTACCCGTATTACAGAGACTTCTTGTGATCAGCATGATTGGAAAATTGGTTTTACGAGCCAACTTTGTCACGTAATTGCTTCCGCTCTTGTAGAATCGGCTGAGGATCCTGAAATAACAGCATTTGGTGGCGGTAGTTTTGAAGATTTAACTAGAATTGCTATGATAAATGCTCCCTTGTGGACAGAATTATTTATTTCAAATAAAGATAAACTTGTAGAGCATATCGAAAATTTTGAAGCTAAAATCGATGAGTTTAAGAAGGCTATCAAAACCGAAGATAGTGAAAAATTAAAGGCTTTATTGGAAGATACCCGCGAAAAAAGAATGAACATGGGTTCTATCCGAGTAAAACTTTAATCCTTGTTTTGAAATAGATTAAAATTCATTGAAAAAGCAGTGAAATAACACTAGAATAGAGCCATTATGGATTCAGAAATTTTGGATAAGGCTATACGCCGTGTACCTGACTTTCCAAAGCCGGGAATTCTTTTTTATGACATCACAAGTATTTTTACAAACCCTGAAGCTTTTCAGTATTGCATAAATCAGATGGTAGAGATTTATAAAGATAAAGATATTGATGCAATTGCTGCTATTGAATCCCGTGGTTTTTTATTCGCTGCACCCCTTGCAGAACGCCTAGGACTTCCATTCCTTGTAATCCGAAAAAAAGGTAAGCTTCCTGGAGAAGTTTATTCGTGTAGTTACGCTCTTGAGTACGGAACCGCTACAATCGAAGCTCATAAATCAGATATTTTAAGCGGAAAAAACTATCTTGTAATAGATGATCTCATTGCCACTGGAGGAACTTTTTCTGCCAGTCGCAATATCCTTGAACAGGGAGGGGCTAAAGTTACTGATTTCTTCGGTGTTATTGGTCTTCCTGATTTGAATTACGAAAAAATACTTGCTCCGGCAAGAATCACAACCTTAATAAACTACAGAGGAAAATAATATGTCTGACATGCCTGTGAACTACAAACCTATACTTAATGTAAAAGAAACTGAACATGCTATAGTTGCTATCAAAGATTTTTTTCAGCTTGAACTTTCAACAGAATTGAATCTTACCCGTGTTACAGCACCTCTTTTTGTTCCTGCAGGAACTGGTATAAATGATGACTTGAACGGTGTAGAAAAGCCTGTTTCTTTTAATGTAAAGGGTATGGGCGGACAGAAAATGGAAATCGTTCAGTCTCTTGCAAAATGGAAGCGATTAAAAGTTACTGAATTGGGAATGAAACCTGGTTTTGGTATTTACACAGATATGAATGCTATTCGTCCAGACGAAGAATTGGATGCAGTTCATTCTCTTTATGTTGACCAGTGGGACTGGTGCATGGCAATTGATGTAAAAGACCGAACAGTTTTCTATCTTTTTGATATCGTAAAAAAGATTTACCGAACTTTAAAGCGAACTGAATTTTTCCTCTTCGACAGATATTCTTCACTTGAACCTGTTTTACCAGAGGATATTAAACTTATTTATTCAGACGACCTTTTGAGAGAATTTCCTGGAATGACTCCAAAAGAAAGAGAAAATGCTGCTGCAAAAAAATATGGAGCAGTATTTATTGCAGGTATCGGTGGAAAACTCCCTGATGGAAGCATTCATGATGGTCGTGCTCCGGACTATGACGACTGGATTAGTGATGCCGGTGATGGTCATGTTGGCTTGAACGGTGACATCATTGTATGGAACGAAACTTTAGGCAGAGCTTTTGAACTTTCTTCTATGGGTATCCGTGTAAGTCCAGAAAGTTTGCGCAGACAGCTTAAAGAACGTGGATGTGAAGAAAGAGCAAATCTTCCATTCCAGTCAAAACTTTTAAAAGGTGAACTTGCATATACTCTTGGTGGCGGTATCGGTCAGTCTCGTTTGTGTATGTTCCTTTTACGCAAAGCTCATATCTGTGAAGTTCAGGTTAGTGAATGGCCTCAGAGTGAACTTGATGCTTGTGCAAAAGCTGGTATTCCAGTTCTTTAATAAATGGAAAAACTTTATACATATAAAACAAGTGAATTGGAGTCTTCTCTTGCAAATTGTGTAAAAAATGGTGTCACAGAACTCTATGTTCACGATGATGCCATTGCGAATGACAAGGGAAAACTCCTTCGCTTTTTAAAAACTCTATTAAAAGAAGCTCCTGATTTATTTCTTTCTATTTTGGTCAACCCCAAAATACTAGATGCTGATGTCTGTCGAACTTGCATGAATATTAACTGTTCAATTGAGCTACCCTTTGAAGCTTCTTCTGCAGCTTCAAAAAAGTCAAAGGATCTTCCACCTTTATTGTTTGATAAAAAATTTTATTCCAGACGCTCTGCTTCTCTGAATAATTCAGGCCTTGTTTTTGGAATTCAACTTTTTTTTGCAGACAAAGCTGGAGATTCTATAAAGGCTTTTGCTGATAGACTTAATTTTACCGTTGAGCAATATCCAAATCATATAGATTTTCCTCAGATTGAAGATGCAGAATTATTACAGTCTGCAAAAGTAAGCGGTACTTTTAGTGCAGAAGATATACGCTATGCTAGAAATATAGCCTTTGCCTGCAGAACTTTTTACTCAGCAGGGAGGGCTGTTCCCTGGTTTATTTCTGTCTTAAAAGCTTTAAAAATGCCTTCTTATAAATTTTTCTCTGATTTTTCAGAATGGCAGAGAGTAAATAATTGTGATTATAAAAGTGGTTTTGTTCCAGAGGATGTTTCTCATCAGGAAATAGAAAAAATGCAGTTAAACTTTTTGTCACTTAAGTTTGAAGAAAAAAATCTTTCTGTTCTTTTTCCTGTCGTTCGGGATATTGTCAGAATTAACGGAGCATTTAGCCGCCTTGTTTCTGATGGCAAAGAGATTACCCTTGAAACACAATACAATCCAGATGATTTATTAGGACCGGAAAGTATGGATATCGTTTCATTTTCTAACGATGTGTGTATGGAAGCTTCCTGTGTTCATTTATTCCTTACAGATCAGGGACCGGATTACAGGGTAGTCTGATGATTCTTAATTTTTCTTGCAGTGAAAAGATTCGATTGGATGATTATTTGCGAAGAGAACTTCCTTCCCAGGTAAATGACAGTCAGAACATAAGTAATTCAAAAATTCGTCGTCTTATTGTTGCTGGTGCGGTTAGCGTCAATGGTCGTGAATGCAGAAGGCCGGCATTTGAACTTAGAGGGCAATCTAAGATTTCAGTCTTTTTTGAAGAAGAAAAGTTTTTTTACGAAAAGCAGCCAGATGATATTAAATTTGAACTATCTGAAAAGGATGTGCTTTATGAAGATGAATATCTTATCTGTGTAAATAAGCCGGCCTTGTTTCCAACAGAAGAAACTATAGTTGGTGGCGAAAAAAGAGATAATCTTCACGATGCAGTAGTTCGTTATCTTTGGGCTAAAAATCCATCTCTTCGAAATCCTCCTTATGCGGGCATAATGCACAGATTGGATCGGGAAACCAGCGGAGTAATTCTGTTTACGAAGCAGAGAAGTGTGAATAAGCCTGTTCAGAAAATGTTTGAAGATCATGATTTTAAAAAAGTGTATTACGCTCTTGTTTCTGCAGAAAACTCTGAAAAGAAGGCAAGAAAAGTAAAATTAAACGAAAGCTTTGTAGTTGAAAAGTATATGAATCGTATTACGCCAAAAAGTCAGGCTGGAAAATGGGGAGAAGTTTCTGAACTTAAGGGCGGACTCTATTCTAAAACCGTTTTTACTTTTCTAGAAGAAAGGTTTTTTGAAGGAAAGAAGTGTTTTCTTGTAGAGGCAAATCTTTTTACCGGTCGTACCCACCAGATTCGTTTTCATCTAAGTTCAATAGGTTTCCCTATTGCAGGTGATACCTTGTATGGAGGCTTTTCTTCTAAAAGGGTAATGCTTCATGCCTGCAAATTGGAATTTAAGCACCCCCTTTCAGGAGAAAAACTTTCTGTGCTGGCGGACTGCAATTTTTAGAATAAACTTAAATAGCAGTCCACACTTTTTTTATAAATCTATACCCTTTATTAATTCTTCAAGAGTAACTCTTTTTGCTGTTTTTAAATCTGTTTTTCCTGGGTATATTAAGGCAAACTCTTTTACAAGATAATCAGAAATGCCTTCTGTCTTTGCTGAAAGATGGTTTCCGTCTAATGTAAAAATAATTTCAGAGTAAGAACCATTTTTGTAAGCGTTACTTTCTCCGTCATCTTTGTAAAGTGTAAAAGTATTCGACTTTCCTTTTTCGGGACATAAAAGAAGAATATCTGTATCGTCTTCTTTCATTGGTATAATTGCAGCAGCTTTGATATATACAGGAATAGTTGCAAGATTTACATTTAGAGCTAATTCCCTGTCTTCATTTGCTGTAATTTTTTCCATTGTGAAGAAGTTGTACCAGACTCCTTTTGGAAGCCATACTTTGTGTTCTTTTGAAACCGAAAGTTCCTGAGTTACAGGTGAAACTAAAAGGGAATCTCCGAACATATATTCTTTATCCAGGTAAGAATCAGGAGTGTTTTCGCTTTCGTAGTACATACCTCTCATCATTGGAAGCCCCTGCATTGTCTGTCTAGCAGTTGAATAAATATATGGAAGAAGCTTATATCTTGTTTTAATTACATCTGTTACAAGTTTTTTTGTTTCTTCAGGAAAGGCGTAAGGTTCTCTGCTTCCTGTTCCATGAGCACGATAAACTGGTGTAAAAGCTCCGAATTGCTGCCAGCGAAGGTATAATTCAGCAGGGGAAACAGGATTTACAAAGCCTCCAACATCACTTCCCCAGTAAGGAAGACCAGAAATGCCTGTGTTTAAAGCGTAAGCAATTTGATTTTTTAATGCTGGCCAGCTTACAGAAACGTCTCCAGACCATATAGAAACATTGTATTTTCCAGAACCTCTTCCAGCTGAGCGGCTAAGGATAAAGAGTCTTTTTTCAGGATTTAATTCGTGAACACCTTCCCATAAGGCTTTTGTCCAGTAAAGATTGTAATAGTTGTGAAAATCCACTTCTTTGAATTTGTTGTAGCAGATTTCTTCTTTTGCTCCTTCTGGTTCTCCTAAATCAGTCCAGAAACCGTCAATTCCTGAATTAAGCATGGAAGTGTATTTTTCACCAAGGAATTTTTTTGCTTTCTTTCCAAGGGGATTAAAAAGTCCACCAATTTTATCGTTAAGGCACCACCAGTCTCTCCATAGAACAAGTTTTCCGCCTTTGCTCTTACAAAGTAGACCTTCTTTTTTTAGTTCTTCAAAATTTTTGCTTTCACTTGTATAAAATGGTTCTGTGATTGTAACTAACTTGACCCCCTTGTCTTCCATATATTTATTCATCTCTTCAAAATCGGAAAAATCAGGACTAGTCCATGAAATATCACCCATTTTGTCGAACCAGTATAAATCGAGAACTAGGGCTGAAAGAGGAATTTTGTGTTTTTTGAAGTTGTCAATGACTTCTGTAACTTCTTTTGAAGATTTATATCCGTATTTTGACTGAATATAACCGTAAGCCCATTCAGGAAGAAGACAAAGGCTTTCTGATTCCTTATAAAATTTTGCAACTGATTCTTTTATGCTCTTGTCCTGGCGTACAAAGTATTCAATTCTTTTGTATTCGCTTCGATAAAGTTCAGAATCTTCTCCATCCTGAAAATAAATTTTGTCTTTGCCGTTTGCATTGTAGTAAAGGCAGGTACTTTCGTTTGTTACATAAAAAGGAATGAAGATATAGGCGTGATCACCGTATTTTGATTCGTTGTAGATAGTTAATGACTGATTTGAAAGGTTTGCTTTTCTGCTTGCCTGTCCAAAACCATAAAATCCACTGGCACTTTTCCAATTTCTTTTTTCGCGAAGAAGTTTTCCGTCGTCGCTGAAGGTCGAAGTGTAAAGTTCTTTATCGTTTGCTATTAAAGTATAACCGTCATCTAATGGAATAATTTCGTAGATATTCCAGGTAAAATTTCCTTCTGGATTTTTTACAAAATCTGAATCTGCAACAGGTCGTTTGAGTTCAAATTCTTTTACAGGACTTTTAGCTTTTTTTCCTTTAGCTTCAAATCTAATGGAGCCGTCTGCACAAGCTTCCATAACCAAACTAATTCCATCTTTAAAACTTAGTTTTTGAATGGAAAATGCTTCTACTGAAAATAAGAAGACAATAAACAAAGATAAAAATAATTTTTTCATATAAATAGTATATAGAAGTTTAAAAAAAAATTAAATTTTTATTGACGACATATTCTCAAAATTAGTAATTTATATATAGAAATAAAGAATGAGGATATGTGATGTCAGAGGAAGAAACTAAAAAAGCAGAAGAGCAGACTAATACAGAAAATGCTCAGGCAGAAGAAACTGCTAAAACTGCTGAAAATACTGATACTAACCAGACCTCAGCAGAGGCCCCTGAAAAAGAATCTACACCAGAAGAAAAAATTGCTGAACTTGAAAAACAGATTGAAGAACTCAAAAAAGAAGCTCTTTATAAGGCAGCAGAAAACGATAACTGGAGAAAGCGCATGATGCAGCAGAAGGAAGAAGCTGTTTCCTATGCGAATGCTTCTCTTCTTGGAGATCTTTTGGATAGCCTTGATAATTTCGATAGAACTGTAGATGCCGCTAAAGATGCAAAAGATGCTAAATCTATTGCAGACGGTGTAAAAATGATAAATAAAAGTCTTGTGAACATGCTTGAAAGTAAATATGGTCTTTCAAGTTTCGGAAAGGAAGGGGATGAATTTAATCCTGATGAACACGAGGCTATCGGACGAGTTGAAGATGAAAAAGCTAAGAAGGAAACTTTGAAACAGGTTTACCTTAAGGGCTATAAATTAAACGGAAAAATTATCCGCCATGCCAAGGTAATGGTAAGTGTGCCGAAGAATTAAATCTTCGATTTAATTCTTCAACGAGTTTTGACAAGCAAAACTCGCGGGGTGAATGCCCTTTAAATAGTTTATTATAAGAGGTATATAAAATGGGTAAAATTATTGGTATCGACTTAGGAACAACAAACTCTTGTGTTGCCGTAATGGAAAACGGTGAACCTGTTGTTATTCAGAACTCAGAGGGAGGAAGAACAACTCCGTCAATCGTCGGTTTTACAGCTAAAGGTGATCGTGTTGTTGGTCAGCCTGCTAAAAACCAGATGGTAACAAACCCAAAGAACACAGTTTATTCAGCTAAGCGTTTGATTGGTCACAGATTCAGTGAACTTCAGGGCGAAGCTACAAAACTTCCATACACAGTACTGGACAATGGTTCAGACTGTCGAGTAGAAATTGAACAGAATGGCGAAAAGAAAAAGTTTTCTCCACAGGAAATTTCAGCATTCGTTCTTCAGAAAATGAAGAAAACTGCAGAAGACTATCTTGGTGAACCAGTAACAGAAGCTGTAATTACAGTTCCAGCTTACTTTAACGATTCTCAGCGTCAGGCTACAAAGGATGCAGGTAAAATTGCCGGTCTTGATGTAAAGCGTATCATCAATGAGCCAACAGCTGCTGCCCTTGCATTCGGTTTTAAACAGGATCAGGATAAGGAAAAGACTATTGCTGTATATGACCTTGGTGGTGGTACATTTGATATTTCTATCCTTGAACTTGCTGACGGTGTATTTGAAGTAAAATCTACAAACGGTGATACACACCTTGGTGGTGATGACTGGGACCGTGCTGTTATCAACTGGCTTATCAAAGAATTTAAAAACGATACAGGTATCGATCTTTCTGGAGATGCAATGGCTATGCAGCGTCTTCGTGAAGCTGCTGAAAATGCTAAAATTCAGCTTTCTAGCCAGACTTCTACAGATATCAACCTTCCATTTATTACTGCTGATGCAACTGGTCCAAAACACTTGCAGAAGTCATTGACTCGTGCACAGTTTGAACAGATGACAGAAGACTTGTTCGAAAGAACAAAGGAACCTTGCCGTAAAGCTTTGGCAGACGCTGGTATTTCAACAGACAAAATTGACGAAGTTCTTTTGGTTGGTGGTTCAAGCCGAATGCCAAAAGTTCAGGAAGTTGTAAAATCAATCTTCGGTAAAGAAGGTTCAAAAGCTGTAAACCCAGATGAAGCTGTAGCTATTGGTGCTGCTGTTCAGGGTGGTGTTCTTAAGGGTGATGTAAAAGATATTCTTTTGCTTGATGTAACACCTCTTTCACTTGGTATTGAAACAATGGGTGGCGTAATGACTAAGCTCATCGCCCGTAATACAACAATTCCTACAAAGAAGAGCCAGGTATTCTCTACAGCTGCCGACGGACAGACTGCAGTTTCTATCCATGTACTTCAGGGTGAACGAGAAATGGCTGCTCAGAACCGTACTCTTGGTAATTTTGACCTTGTTGGTATTCCACCAGCACCACGCGGTGTTCCTCAGATTGAAGTTACATTTGATATCGATGCAAACGGTATTGTTCATGTATCTGCTAAAGATTTGGGAACTGGCAAAGAACAGCACATTCAGATTACTTCTTCTTCAGGATTGAGCGAAGATGAAATCAACCGCATGGTTCAGGATGCAGAAGCTAATGCTGCTGCTGATAAAGAAAAGAGAGAAGCCGTAGATGCTAAGAACGAAGGTGACTCTTTGGTTTACCAGACAGAAAAAACTCTCAAGGAAATTGGTGATAAGATTTCTGATGCAGATAAGCAGAAAATTGAAGATGCAGTTGCTGCTCTTAAAAAAGCTCTTGAAAGTGATAATACAGCTGAAATTAAGGCTAAGAGTGAAGAATTAAAGCAGGCTTCTTACAAGATGGCTGAAGAAATGTATAAGCAGCAGGGAGCAGGTGCAGCTGGTGCTCAGCCAGGACCTGATGCTGCTGGTAATGCAGGAGCTGATGCAGGTGCAAATTCTGCAAATGACTCAAAGTTTAATAAAGGCGGTGCCGATGATGTTGACTTTGAAGTTCAGGACGACAAATAATCAGTAAGTTTCCTGGTTTAGAACTCCCCCTTATGCGAGGAATTGCAGACGGGGGAGTTTTTTGATAATATGCTAATTAGTTTGTATTTATAAGGTTCATTTATGGCAAAGCGTGATTATTATGAAGTTTTAGGTCTCCAGAAAGGGGCTTCAGAGGAAGAGATTAAAAAAGCATATCGAAAAATGGCTGTAAAATATCACCCGGATAGAAATCCTGGAGATAAAACTGCTGAAGAAAAATTCCGTGAAGCAACAGAAGCGTATGAAGTCCTTTCAGATGATAAAAAAAGACCTCTCTATGATCAGTATGGATTTGCCGGTGTCGACGGAATGAATGGTGGTGGCGGTGGAGCTCAGTACTCTCACGCTTTCCATGATTTTTCAGACCTTTTTGGTGGAATGGGCGGCGGTTTCGGTGATATTTTTGACAATATCTTCGGTGGCGGTTCATCTCGTGGAGGCTCAAGAAGAAGATCTGGTCCTCAGGAAGGTGCTAGTTTACGTTATGACCTAAATGTTTCTTTTAAAGATGCTGTTTTTGGCACAAAAGCAGATATCAGATTTAAACATAATGAAACTTGTGAAACTTGTAAGGGTAGTGGCTGTGCTGCTGGCTCAAGCAAGAGAACTTGTCCAACATGTAATGGAACAGGTCAGATTCATCGTAGTGCAGGTTTCTTTGCAGTTCAGCAGCCTTGTCCTGATTGTAATGGAACAGGAACTATAATCGAAAAACCATGTCCAGATTGTAGGGGTAGGGGTGTACAGGAAAAGGCCAAGAAGATTTCATTTACAATTCCAGCCGGTGTTGATGACGGAAAACGTTTTGCTCTTGCCCATCAGGGTGATGCAGGAGAAAATGGTGGACCTGCTGGGGATTTGATTGTAATCCTTCATGTGGATCAGCATCCTCTCTTTGAACGGGATGGTCAGGATTTGTACTGTGCGGTTCCTGTTTCTTTTACTCAGGCTATTCTTGGTGCAGATATTACAATCGACTCCTTAGATGGCAAAAAGATTTCTATAAAAATTCCTTCTGGTACTTCTTCAGGAAAACTTCTTAGGGTAAAAGGAGAAGGTGTCCCTTATACTGGATATCCTGGAAAGAGAGGAGACTTGTACATTAAGATTATGGTTCAGATTCCTCAGAGAATTTCCTCTACACAGAAGAATCTTTTACAGCAATATATAGAAATGGAAAATCCATCAACAAATCCTAAATTGATGAATCTTTCTTCCCTCTAGGTTATTTTGCTCTGTTAATAAAACTCATTTTTTTTTCAATATATGCCGATGTATGTTATAATTGATTGTCTAATTATAACTACAAGAGGTGTATATGTACAAAACCCGAAAAAAAGAAGCCTTTATTTTAGTAAATGGACTAGTTTTGCTTCTATCGGTATTTATTTCCCTTTTTTTATTGGAAAGATATGCCGCTAATACTTCACCAGTAATTTTGGCTGGTGTTCCGGCTTTAGTTTTTTTGGTTTTTTTGATTTCCGGCTCGGTAATTAACAGCCAGGTAAATAAAAAATTACAAAAGAAGTACCTCGAATCAGGTGAAACTGCTTATCTGGACGAATTTATTGATAGGCTACGCTTCTGTTATTCTTACGACGATTTGTATAAAACTTTTGCTGAAATTCTCGAAATCAAGGCAGACTGTTCTATTTTGTTAGTCGACCGACAGAAGAATTATGTACTTTATAACAGCCCTAACAGAATTTCTTCATATCCGGAAGTTCGCGAAAAGCTTTCTTTGAATTTTGAACTTTCTTGGAAAGATGGTTTTTACTTTTTGGGAGAAAAATTAGGTCTGGTTTCGGATTGTAAAAAGGCCAGAGGTTTTTTTATCTGTTATAATGGTATCCACTGTTTTATCTTTAATAGATATACACGTCTTTTTGACTTAAATATTTATTCAAAGTTTTATGAAGAGTTTTGCCGTTTCTTCGACCGTACCAAGATTATTGCAAACCTTTCTGAAATTTCTTCTCTAACAAAGGAATGGGAACAGCTTGCAGAAGTTCAGGTTTCCTTCCTTCCTCACAAAATGCCTGATATTCCACATCTTAAGATTGCCGCTTATTACCGCCCTTTAGTAAACGTATCGGGTGACTATTATACTGTTCTTCCTATTGATTCCAGCAGGACTCTTCTTATGCTTGGGGACGTATCTGGTAAAGGTCTTCCGGCTGCCCTTATCATGGGTCTTGTAATGAATACAGTAAAAATTATCGAAAATAAAAATGATCTTGTGGGCTTGATAAAGGCCGTAGATAAAGCAATCAAAAATATGCACCTTCAGGATAAATATACCGTTCTCTTCCTGGGAATTGTTGATACAGATGCAATGAAAATCTCTTACATCAACGCTTCTATGTCAGACCCAATTATTTTAACCAGAGCTCCAGATGGTTACAGAATTAAGAGTCTAGCTTCTAATGCAAGTCTTGTTGGTATTATTGATATGGATGATGTATCTGTTAGCGAACAGAGGTTATTCCGAGGTGATACCATTTTGCTTGCAACTGATGGTGTTTCTGAAGTTATGGATGAAGACGGAATTGAGCTTGGTGATACAGATTTGTTTAAGAATACACTCACTGAAAGTGCTTCAAAAACCCCTCAGCAATTTGTCGATGCAGTTGTTGATTTGATTATGCGATATAACGGCGATAAGCGTCTTCATGATGATATTACAATGATGGTTGTTAAGGTAGGCTGATATGATTTTTCTTGTTATTAATTTATTCTTTGCACTTTTTTTAATATATGAAACTATTAGCGTAGAAAAAAAGGAAAATGTCTACGAAGGTGGAAGTAATCCTGTTATTTCAAACTTGATGCTCATGGCCATCAATGTATGTTTCTTTACGCTGGTAATTTCATTGCAGGGAAAAACAACTGCTATGTTGTTTTCTACATTGGTAAAGTTTTGCTTTGTTCTTGAAGGTTGTATGCTTTTAAATATGGCCTTTTCTCTTCCATATTTTGCCTGGAAATACACTACTTCTCTTACAATTTTTGTAAAGACTCTTCTTCAGATTGGAGTTTTATTCCTGGTAATGATTAATTTTAAGAATGTAAGAATCTCTGATGTAAACGGTATTGAAATTAATTCCGCTTATATTTTTTCAGGGCTCACTAGAAAGTATTTCCCATGGACTTGGGTCACTCTCTATAACATTCTTCTAAAATATGTGATTCCTTCTTTTATGGCTCTGGTAATGCTTTTGCAGAACGAAAGAACTGCGACGAAGCTTGAACGGTATAAGGGTTATATTTATGTAATGGCACTTTTATCAATGTGGTTTTTGTCTTTCTGTCTGGATTTGGCAACAAGATATGTTTCAGCTTTCTCTGTTCTTCACTACGGAATTTATATACCAATGTTCGTAATTTTTATTTACGGTGCAAAAATGAATTCCGCTCCGTCAGGCCGAAGCATTGTATCTTTTACCGTTAAATCTATTTCCCTTTACTTTTTACCGGCAGTTGTCATGGGTGGATTATTTATGTTCCTCTATCCTTTGACACAAGCCAGCAAACTTGTATTTATTATTGCAACCTTTGTTGGTGCTGCGGCAATCGTATTTGTAATCAATTCTATTAGCCTTATAATTTCACGTTCTAAATTAGGTCACTCTTCTGATTATGCGCTTGCTTTTGAAAAAGCCCTGGCTTCAATTGACTACAGCGGAGAAATGGACGATATTGCTGAAAATATGTTCCAGATTTTTAAGCAGAATGCGGAAAGTTCTTCTATGTCTGTATATATAAATGGTGGTAATGATACTTTTGAATTGGCTTATGCTTCTCAAAAAAGATCAAAGCAACTTGTCGGATTTGCAAATCTATGTCGCTCTCTCCTAAATGACGGTCGAAATATCGTAGCATCATTCCAGATTGAATCTGATAACAATCTTGTTGAATATCGTTCTGAATTGAAAAAGTTCTTTGCAGAAACAAAATCTGATATTTTCTTCATTTTGAATGAAGGTCGTGACGTTCATGGTTTGATTTTACTTGGTATAAAAGAAAATAATGAACATTACAAAGAATATGACTTAAACGTATTCAAAAAACTTTATTCTTACTTCTTCGTATTCGGTTATTACATGCGAAATATTTCGAATAAAGAAATTATCGGTACTGTAAACCGAGAACTTCGAATGTCCAGTCAGATTATTACTTCTATTCAGGATAACATTGATATTTTGAATAATCCAAAGATGGATGCTGGTTGTATCATGGTTCCAGCTCACAATATTGGTGGTGAATTTGTTGACATGATTCGTCTTACTGATACCCGCCATATGTTCGTTGTTGGGGATTTAAGCGGTAAGGGTATTGCGGCTTCTATGAACATGGTTATTTTAAAGCAGATTATTCGAGCATATCTATCTGAAACTCATGATTTTAAGCAGCTTGTGGTAAAGGTCAATCGCTTTATCCGTGATAATCTGCAGAAGGGTACAATTTTCGAAGGTATGTTCGCTATTGTAAACTTTGAAAATGATACAATGTACTACATTAACTGCGGTATTCCTGCAATTCTTCTTTACACTGAATCCTATAATAACGTAATTGAAATTCAGGGTAGCGGACATATTCTGGGATTCGTAAAAGATATTTCACCATATATTTCAATTAAACAAATTAAGTTGAATAAAAACGATATTGTTTTGGCATGTACTGATGGTCTTATTGAATCTCATTCTCTTCGTGGTGAAAAATTTGGTAAAGAACGTATTCAAAGATATATGGTTGCAAATGCCATGTATCCTGCTCACCGTATGGCTCAGTTTGAATATGATGAACTGGTTAAATTTATGTCACACGAAATGGAAGATGATGTAAGTGTTCTTGTAATGAAGTACTTGAAATCTAATGCTTCTGAAAAGGCTGAAGCTGAAGCAATGAAGGCTAAAATGTATGACTCTTTAGGAAATATTGATTCAGAAGATGCAATTAAACAGTTTGAAAAGTTTGAAAACTTCGTACAGAATATTGAAGGCTCTGAGGAGGTTTAAATGGAACAGTTAACATATACAAAAAAAGACGGTTCAGACTATGTTCTTTTTACTTTAAGCGGTGATTTTAATGCTTACACAGCTCAGTCTATTCAGAATGAAATATTTACTACAATTGAAAAATCAAATGTTGTTCTTGACTTGGCTAATGTAAACGTTCTTGACTCTTCTGCTGTAGGTCTTATTATGGCTGCTCATAATGATGCAGAAGAGAATAAGAAAAAACTCTATCTTCTGTCCCTTTCAAATGAAGTAGATAGAAAACTTCTAGCTACAGGCTTTAAGGAGTTGTTTAATATAATCACTTCAGTTACGGAAGTAAAATAGTTTCAAACAAAAAAAAGGTTCTGAATAATCTGAACCTTTTTTTATTTGTTATTTAACAACGAAGTTTACAAGTTTATCTTTTACGACAATCTGTTTTACAATTTCTTTCCCGTCGATAAATTTCTTAGCATCTTCATTTGCTTTTGCAGCTTTTACAAGTTCTTCATCAGAAGTACCACTTGCAGCCTGGAACTTGCCGCGGAGTTTGCCGTTGACCATAACGACGATAGTCTTTTCTGAATCAACTGTCCATGCATCGTTTGCCTTTGGCCACTGAACATAGGCGATAGATTCTTTGTTTCCGAGTTTTTCCCAGAGTTCTTCACAAAGGTGAGGAGCGTATGGTGAAAGAACTTTTACAAAATCAGTCCAAATAGCTGTTGGAATTGTTTCTAGCTTACTAAGCTCATTTATAAAAATCATCATCTGGCTGATAGCTGTGTTAAAGTTTAATGTTGCAGTATCTTCAGTTACCTTTTTGATTGTCTGGGCAAATACCTTGCGTGCACTCTTGAGTTTGTCGTCAAGGGTTCCGTTCAAATCAATGTCGGCCATAGGTTTTTCCGAGATTGCCCAAACTCTTTCAAGGAAGCGGTGAATACCAACGATTCCCTGTGTTGACCAAGGTTTACTCATTGTAAGAGGACCCATGAACATTTCGTACATGCGCACAGAGTCAGCTCCGTAGGCCTTTATTTCGTCGTCAGGATTTACAACGTTTTTGAGAGACTTAGACATTTTTGCAACAATCTGTTCAAGTTTTTCGTTTGTTGCTTTTTCGTAGTAAGCACCGTCTTCTCTCTGTTCAACTTCATCAACCGGAACAAGAGTTTTGTTTTTTCTCTGGAAGGCGAATGAAGTAATCATTCCCTGGTTTACAAGGCGCTGGAATGGTTCTTTTGTGCTTACAACTCCTAAATCGTAGAGAACCTTGTGCCAGAAGCGGGCATATAAGAGGTGAAGAACAGCGTGTTCTGCTCCACCGATGTAAAGGTCAACCGGCATCCAGTATTTTTCTTTTTCTGTTGAACAGAAGGCTTTTTCGTTTTTAGGGTCGATGTATCTAAGATAGTACCAGCAGCTTCCACCCCACTGTGGCATAGTGTTTGTTTCGCGCTTTGCATCTGCACCACACTTAGGACACTTGCAGTTTACCCATGAATCGATTGCTGCAAGAGGGCTTTCTCCAGTACCAGTTGGCTGATAGCTCTTTACTTCAGGCAGCTTAAGAGGAAGTTCTTCTTCTGGTACAGGAACTGTTCCACAGTGTGGACAGTGAACGAGTGGAATTGGTTCTCCCCAGTAGCGCTGGCGGCTGAATACCCAGTCGCGGAGTTTATAGTTGATTGCCTTGCGGCCGATTTTCTTTTCTTCAAGGAATTCCAGCATTTTTGCAATTGCGTCGGCCTTGTTCAAACCGTCAAGGAATTCTGAGTTTACATGTACGCCGTCTTCTGTCCAGGCCTGAGTCTGAACATCAACTTGGCTTTTTAATACTTCGATGATTGGAAGATTAAACTTCTTTGCAAATTCCCAGTCTCTTGTGTCATGAGCTGGAACGGCCATGATTGCACCAGTTCCGTAAGAAATCAAAACATAGTCTGCAATCCAGATAGGAATGAGTTTTCCGTTTACAGGGTTGATTGCATAGCTTCCACTGAATACACCTGTTTTGTCCTTGTTTAAGTCAGTTCTTTCAAGGTCACTCTTTTTTGCTGCAGCTTCAAGATATGCTTCTACAGCAGCTTTTTGTTCTGGGCTTGTAATTGAAGGAACGATTTTGTGTTCAGGGCTTACTACCATGTATGTAGCCCCAAAAAGTGTGTCACAGCGAGTAGTGTAGACAGTAAGTTTCTGGTCTGTAGCCTTTCCATCTTTGTCTGCAACGGTGAAGGTAACTTCTGCACCTGTTGATTTTCCAATCCAGTTGTGCTGCATAAGTTTTACGCTTTCTGGCCAGTCTAAGCTTTCAAGATCTTTGTCCAGGCGGTCAGCGTAATCTGTGATTTTTAAAATCCACTGGCGGATTGTTTTATGAGTAACTTCTGCGCCACAGCGGTCGCATTTTCCGTCTTTTACTTCTTCGTTTGCAAGACCTGTCATACAGCTAGGGCACCAGTTGATTGGTGTCTGTGCTTCGTAAGCCAGTCCCTTTTTGTAAAGCTGAAGGAAAATCCACTGAGTCCACTTGTAATATTCTGGTTCGCAGGTAGAAACACAACGATCCCAGTCATAGCTGAAGCCGAGTGACTTAATCTGCTGGGTAAAGTGTTCGATATTTGCGTTTGTAGTAGTTTTTGGGTGTGTTCCTGTTTTAATTGCATAGTTTTCTGCAGGAAGACCAAATGCATCGTATCCCATAGGATGAAGTACATTGTAACCGTTCATGCGCAGGTAGCGGCAGTAAATATCTGTTGCAGTGTAGCCTTCTGGGTGTCCTACATGCAAACCTGCTGCTGATGGATATGGGAACATATCAAGAACATACATGCGTTTGTTTTCAGGGTAAGAAGGGTCTTCTTCTGCCTTGAAAGTTTTGTGTTCGTCCCAATATTTCTGCCATTTTGGTTCAATGGATTCGAATGGATACTTTGACATAATAAAACCTCTGTAGCGGCATGCTTAGTGTTTTTTCGCCGTTTTAAAATTAATGCAATAATTATATAGAAAAAACTTAAGTGATACAACGAGGCTATTTTTCTTTTACCAGTCTCTCTTAATATATGTGGCCTTTGGTCTTGCGGTGATATCTACTCTTCGGTTTTGAGCTCTGCCTGCTTCAGTGTTATTAGGGGCAACCGGTCTTGTAGCTCCGTAACCCTTATAAGTAAAGAGACTTTCCGGTATTCCTTCTGCTATTAGGGCATTCATTACAGTTCTAGTTCGTTCGATAGAAAGATTCATTTGTCCAACAGGTTTTCCTAAGTCAGCAGTATGTCCTTCAACTAAAATTGTAAACTCATTTTTTTCAATGATTTCGGAAAGCATTTCTGCAATTTTTCTGATTCTTGGGCTTTCTGCAGGAAGTAATTTTGGTGAATCAGGAATGAATTTTAAATCGACGCTGAAAAGAATACCTGTAAGACTGTCACTTATATCGATATCTGGAATTTTGTTTTCATATACATATTTTTTTACAGCTTTAAATGTTGCGTAATATTCAGGATTTTTTTCAGGAAGAGCAACATCATATATCAGGTTTTCTTTGTCCATTAAAATTACTACTTTTCCTTCCTGTAAAAGTTTTCTGTTTTCTTTTTGTGAAAGGATTTTTAAAGCTTCCCTAGTGTGTATGATAGGATCTGTTCTGTTTCTACCAAATACTTTTATTGCTTTAATATAAAGAGGATCCATTCCAATTCTGTCTTGAAGATTTGTAAAATTTTCATCCCAGGCAAATTGAACGATTCCATTGTTCTGTGAGACTTCTTTGTTTACTACATTTTTTTCATAAATTACATTCATATCTTCATCCCAAATTGTTGGGAAGAAACTAGGGTAGGCTTGACTTGAAATGTATTCACCGTGAACAGGAAGACTTCCTCTTGCGTCTATGACAATTCCTGTATAGGGACGGGTTGTTACGCTTTGTATAGGCATTTCGGGACTGTATGGATATTTATGTTTAATCAATTCTCGACTTATATTGTTTACGTTAATGGTATTTGTAGAAGAAACACTTTTTCCATCAGAAGAATAAAGTAGTGGGCTTTGCTTTCCGTTTTCAATTATTTTAGTAACCTGTTCTACAGTGACGCTTTCATCTATTACCTTGTCACCAAAATAATACTGGTTATCTACATACAGCGAAAAAATTGCGTCTTTAACCATTCCTGGGGTTTTGATTTTTATTAAACTGTCTGCTGAATTTCTGCCGGCTGGAAGAATCATGTTGCTGTCATTTACATCAAGAAAAATTTGTGTAACAAAGCTTTTGTTTGTCCAGTCAATTCTGCTTTTTGAAGATAAACGAGAATTGTTTTGGGCTTGTAAAATTGAAAGAGATGTAATTAGTAAGATAACAAAAAGAATATTTTTTTTCATAAATAGTCCACCTCTTTTATTATCGGTGAATTTATTTTTCATAAATAGGGGAAAATCCCATTTCTTTTAGTGCATATATTGCAGAATCTTTCATTCCTTCAGGAAATCTTATTGAATATTTTTTATTTGGAGGGGTAACTTTTTTTACTAAGGCTGAATTCAATTCAAAAAAACTTTCTTCATCAATTCTTAATTCGTAAGCAAGGGCAGAAAGAGAAATTTTTTCTTTTACAGTTACATAATCAAAAATCCCTGCCCGCGTTTCAAGTGTTGTCCCATTCCATGCTCTTCCTTGGGGCAGGTCAAGGCCGTAGTAGAAATCGTTTTCTATAATATCAGCTAAAGCTAATAGTTTTGGTACATAACCGCTTGCCTGTTTTGATAAATAGCCTTTTCTGCAAAGATACCAGAAATCTCTGCTGCCGGCTTTTTTTATTGTTCTGTTTAAGGCCCCGGCTCCGCAGTTGTAGGCAGTTATTGCCAAAAGCCAGTCGCCAAAGGTTTTGTAATTATCCTGTAATTTTTTTATAGCCGCCTGAGTAGAAATCCACGGGTCAAGCCTTTGGTCTACATATTCGTTGTATTCTAAAAGCCCTGCTACACTATTTGTCATAAATTGCCATAAACCGGCTGCTCCTGAAGCAGAAATAGCATCTGCCCTGTAATCAGATTCTACTAAGGGAAGGTATTCTAATATTGCTGGCATTTTGTGCTTTTCCAATTCGTTACGAACATAGATTCTATATTGCTGTCCTTCATCAAGGTTTTTATATAGCCAGGCTTTATAATTTTTAGAAAGATACTTCTCTTTAAGAATTTTAACTTCCGGGCTTTGCATTCCCGGATAGTTAAATGTTTTGTATTTTGTTTTTTGTTCTTTTGCATTTGCAGCGAGGGGAAAAATCAGGATGAGTGAAAATAAAATGAATAAGGAAAAGGATATTTTTCTCATTAAAGCTTTTCACCGATATAGATACCAGCCCATTCCCAGTTACCGTGAATATCCGGATCTTGCGGGAAATTTACCTTCCTAAAATACAAGTACCAGACAGAAACGTACTGGCTCCAGCCCCATGTTCTTAAATAAGCTTCGCTTGAAGTTGAATCAGAATCTAAGTCCTTGCTGTATCGAACTCTGTTTCCTCTCATGAAGTTTCTCATTGAAAATTCTTCCTGGGCGTTAGGATCCATTTCATCCTGTTTCCATGACATTGAAAAGAAGTTTACTTTTGCCCTGTACTTATCCAGACTTCGCCAGTCGTAACGGTTAATAGCTCTCTTTACAGCATTTTCAAGTGCGTCCAGACTTTCAAAAGTCCAGTCTTTTGGAGAGTTGTTAAAGCCAACGAGTTGTCGGGCTTTCTTAAAGGCGTTAGGTTCTCCAGCAATTTGAATTGTAGAAGAATCTGGTTGAGCTAGAAACATTGAATAAGCTTTTAAAGCTTCGTTCCATTCACTTTCTTTTTCGTATTCCAAAGCCAGGC
Source organism: Treponema sp. (assembly GCA_024693045.1). GTDB lineage: Bacteria > Spirochaetota > Spirochaetia > Treponematales > Treponemataceae > Treponema_D. The sequence goes on along the minus strand of JAILLQ010000020.1, from coordinate 24,177 downwards.
GCAGGTAAAGTTCTGTGATAGAAACATTTGTCGGAAATCTATTGATGAGTTCGTTAAAATAACGGATTCGGCTTCTAGGGGTTTTACTGATTTGTATTAGATTCTGAAGGCATGAAAAGTGAATTGAATTTCCCTTTACTAAAAGATCCTGATAACTGGAAAGAATTCTGTCAAAATAATATTCCGCAACAGGTTCTGCCCCATCAGAAAGGTAAGCGTATGCTGTAAGTAAAAGCCAGTAAGCGTTGTATATGTCATCAGGGTGATTTTCCACCCAGTCTGTAAGGAATAAAATTACTCCCTGTTTGTCGTTTAATGCAGTAAGATTGTTTGTAATCTGGTTAACAATTGCGTATCTGCTTACAGCTTCAAGCTTATCATTTTTCAGAAGTGAATAAAGCTCTTCCTGAGATTTTTCTATCGCCTGAATTCTTTCTTCTTCCTTTGAGTTTTTTGAGCATCCTGTAAAAATAAGAGATGCAAAAAGACTTGCTGCCAGAACTTTTGAAGCAAATGATTTTAGCATGATAATTATTTCTCTTTTAACAATGATATTTTTTTCTTTTGACCAAAAATATGTCATAATTTAAAATTACCATGTTCATAATTTGTTGGCAAGATAATTGAATATATAGTATTCTGTAATTTATATGACAGGGGAGAACTATTTAAATTATGAAGTCGATATTCTATATGCTTGAGGTATAATATGAAAAATACGAAAAACCTTAATTTAATTTTGGCTCTTGGATTTGTTTTGATTTTTACGGGCTTTATATTCACACTTTGTCTAATCGGTAGGACTCCAGATTTTTCTTCTCTTATTGTTCCGGATATTCTTTTTATAGCTGGTCTCTTGAATTTCTATCTATACCTTGCATTTAAGAAAAATGCCTTCCGTTTTTTTATTTCCATAAACCTGACTCTTTATGGTATTTTTTCTTCTCTTCTTGTTTATCAGGTGATAAATGTTTCTTTCTCTGAAATCTGGCCAATTTACATTTTTATAACATCTTTGTCTCTCTTTATTGCAGGCCGTAAGACAGGAAAATTCTTTTCTATTAATTATGATTTTCCGGCTATATCTCTTTTTATTATAGCAGTTGTCTTTTTATTCTTTTCTTTAGATATTATAAAAATTTCATTTACTCGCCTTGCTCTTATGATGTGTCCTTTGCTGCTTATTCTAGGCGGTATCTTTCTTGTACTTTTGTTTTTTCACAGAAAGTCTTTGCTTGAAATATTACCAGAAAAATTTTCGGAAGAGTTAAATAATGATTCGGATATAGAAGACGGGGAATAAGTTTTTTTAGCTGGTGTTTCGTGAAGAATAATTATTTTCTTTCTAGCCTATACATTTTTATCTCTTCTCTTTTACTGCTGCTTGCAATCTCCTGTGCATCCACTCAAGGTGTGAGTCAGTCAATGTCTACGACTGTGAACTCTATTGGGGATACCATAGAAGAAACTGTAAACGCTGTTTTAGCACCTCTAGATCCAACGCCATCTGTCATATCTGTTCCAGAAGATATAAAAAAAAGGGATCATTCATATTTTGCCTATTTGCCTGAACAGATAGTTATTGATATGCAGAATGCTTCTCCTTCTTCTCTCAGAAAGGCAGCTTCTGCTGTTCGTCAGCTGGACTCTTTATATGAAGAAAATAATAAGGTTTTGCTTTCGATAATTGCCAATGTCATGCAGATGGTTTGGGTAAGTGAAAGATTGGATTGGGAGACTCCAGAACTTACAGTAGAAACTTCGTATTTAGGTGCAATCAAATCTGCTAAAAACGGAATTTATGATACGAGTACGGGTAATGTAGATTTTCTTTCTGTTATACTTCCTTCATTAGTTGTTATAACTGTTGATAATGTTGCTCCCTTCTATGAAGCCTCTAAGTCTGCTTTGGAAACCTGTCTCCGTCAAAATAATGATTCTGTACTTGCAAATTATTTAATGGGATTTCTTTTAAAAAAAGCAGGTAGAATTGAAGAATCTATTTCCTTTTTTGCTAAGGCCTATGCAGGAGCCGAAGAGAGTTTTCAAACTTCTTATGCCTATGCTGAAATTTTATTTCTTTCTAAGCGTATAGTTGAAGCTAATCTTATTGTTCAAAAAATCCTTCTTCGTTTTCCTCAAAATGCAGAAGGATTAAAACTGGCTTCAAAAATTGCCTATGCCGGTGGAAATTTAAATAATGCCGAAGAGTATATTTCTAAGGTTTTACAGCAGAATTCCAGCGATTTGTCATCTCTTCTTTTCAGGGCAAAAATTCTCATGGAAAAGAAGGATTATATTCATGCGGCTTCACTCTTGGATATGTATTCTCGTCAGGATAATTCATCAAAAGATTACCTGCTTCTTCGTGCTCAGATTCAGCTGGATTGGAGCCGCAATGTAAATAGTGCAGTATCAACTATAGAGAAAGCATTAAAGCTCTATCCTGATGATATGGAGGTCCTTTTGTTTGCAGCTCGTCTTTCAAAGAGTGCAAATACTCCTATAGCAGGAAAATCTGTAGAAGACTATGCTGAAAAAATACTTCAAGGGGATCCTGATAACGAGGATGCAAAGTTTTATGCAGTAGAAGGTGCAGTTCAGGCAGAAAATTGGGAGTTGGCTTATAAAAATAGCAGTGCACTTGTTGAGAAAAATAAGTTTTCAAAAGAAATCTGTTTTAACCATATAAAGATTTGTCTTTCACTCAAAAAATTTGATGAAGCCTGGAATTATATTTCTTCTCTTTACAAAAATAATCCTTCTGATGAAGAAGTTTTAGAAAATTATGTTCATGTCATGGTTTCATCGGGAAGATCCGTACAGGCCCTTTCTGTAATAAATCAGCTTATCACAAATGCCTCTCCTAAATTAAAAAGCTCTCTATACTATGAAAGAAGTTTTCTTCAGTCAGTGGAAGAAAAAACTTTATCAGATTTGCGTTATAGTCTTATGTCTAATCCTAGAAATAGCAGTTCCTTGTTTCGATTATATCAAATTTATCTTTCAAAAAAGGATTACAGAAAGGCTATGTACTATTTAAAACAAGTTTCTGCTTTAAAACCTAATGATGTTCATATAAGACAGCTTTCTGACGAGTTGAATTCATTAATAAGATAAAAATTATACTAGCGTTTTCATTTGTTATGGTGTATTATAAGAAATGTTGAAATTGGAATAACTATCTGTTTTTCTGTTTTTAACAACACGATTTTAAAATTGTTATTAAGTCGGTGAATCCGACCTAAATATGGAGGAAAAAATGAAAAAAATCGTTTTAGCTGCAGCTGCTTTGGCTATGGCTGCAACTGCTTCAACTTTTGCTGCAGGAAAAGCAAAATTGAAGGTTTGGGAATCTGATGGAGCTGAAAAGAACTTCATCCAGAAGGCTATCAAAGATTACAAAAAGATTAATAAAGGTGTAACAATCACTTACGAACCTGTTCAGTCAACAGATGCTCGTGCAAAGATTGAGTTGGACGGACCAGCTGGAGTAGGTGCAGACGTATTCGTAACTCCACATGACCACATTGGTGCTCTTGTTGCCGGTGGACACGTTCTTCCTGTTGATGATGCAGATGCATACATGGCAGACTTCCTTCCAATGGCTAAAACTGGTGCTACATACGACGGTGTAGTTTACGGTTACCCACTCGGAGCAGAAACATACGGACTTTTCTATAACAAAGATTTGTGCCCAAATCCACCAAAAACATGGGATGAAGTAATTGCATTCGCTAAAAAATTCAATAACAAAGCAGAAGGTAAATACGCTTTAGTATGGCCAGCTGCTGATGGTTACTATGGATATATGTTTATGGATTCATTTGGTGCTCCATTGTTCGGACCTAACGGTAACGACCGCAAACAGCACAACTTGAACTCTGCAAACGCAATCAAAGGTCTTACATACTTCCAGAACCTCCGCAAACAGATTCTTGACATCCCTGCTGCCGACGTATCAGGTGACTTCTGTAATGCTCAGTTCGTAGAAGGAAAATCAGCTATGATCATTACTGGACCATGGAAGATTAACGACTTCAAAAAATCAGGTGTAAACTTTGGCATTGCAACTCTTCCAGCATTCCCTGGAACAGATCATCCAGCTAACTCATTCTCTGGTGTTCGCCTTGCATTCGTAAGCTCATATTCAGAATTCCCAGAAGAAGCTAAAGACTTTGCTAAGTTCATTACTTCTAAAGAAATGCTCGAAAAACGCTTCGAAATCACAGATCAGATTCCACCACGCAAAGACATTGATACAAATAAAGAATATTCTAACGGTATCAAAGCTCAGCTTGTATATGCAAAACCAATGCCAACAATTCCACAGCTTGGAACATATTGGTCAGCAATGGGTTCTGCTTACTCAGGAATTTGGGACGGCGACGATGTTAAGACTGACCTTAACGCTGCTGCTGCCGCAATGGAAGCTGCAAAATAATTAGTACTTTTCAAAAGTTTGTTTAGTACAATACACAGTGTAAGCAAATGTTTGCACTGTGTATTTGTATATATATTAGTTTAGGAGTATGGAATGAATAACACTGTAGACCCAGAAAAACTAAAGAAGGCGCCAATAGCCTCTTCTTGTTTTATGGGCTTAGGACAGATCCTTTACCTGAAACAATACATCAGAGGTGCATTATTTGCTCTCGTTGAAGTAGTAATGCTTTGTTGTATTATTTTTGGTTCAAAAAAAATTATCCCGGCTAATAACAAAGAAAATTCTTATATCAACTCAATTCCATCAATTGAGGAAATGGTTGATTTTCTTAGTGATGCCCAGTACAAGAAGCTTGATAAAGTTTTGGACAAAAGAGCCAAGACTCTTGAAAAGTTTTTCAAGAATGTTGCCGTAAAAGATTATTCAAAATTCGTTTATGAAGAAGAAATTTTGGATGCAGAATCTTTACGTCAGGAAGATAAAGTTGCTTATAAAGAAGCCCTTGCAGAGGCTAAAGAAAATAAGCTTGCTCTTCAGGAAGAGCTCAAGGAAACTTTTGCAGAATTCGATTACAAAGATTTTGATGATGTAGAATCTGCTGTTGATGAAATCATTGATGATGACTTCCTCCTTGAAAAATATGAAAAAACAATTGGAAAGTATGACCTTATTCTTGCAAAAGAAATGGCTCGTATCTCTCCAGAAGATTTCGATGAAAATTACGACGGCTGTTCTCTTTGTAAAAGAGCTCATAAGCATGGCCGTAGAACATTTGCACATCGTGCATGGTTCCAGGGTCCTATTGTAACTTCTATTGTTGGACTTGTTACTTTGGGTTCTAAACAGGATACAACTGTTACTAAATATATGGATCACTCAATCTTTATGATGATTAATGGTATTTTTGCCTTGATTATCATAGCTTTCTTTGTGTTCCTTTATATTTTGAATATTAATTCGGCAAAAGCAGCTGTTAAAAAGATTATTAAGATTGGTCATTTCCAGTCTATGAAAGAAGCAAAGAATGATATTTCTCAGAACTCATTTGCAACAATTGGTATTGCACCAAGTATTGTAATGATTGCTATTTTCTCTGTAATCCCACTTCTTTTCTCTGCTTTAGTTGCATTTACAAACTATTCTTCACCAGAACATATTCCGCCTAACAATCTTGTTGACTGGGTAGGATTGCAGAACTTTATAACAATGTTCTCTACTCGTGTTGGTGGTGGTGAATGGGCAAAAACATTCGGTTGGACAGCTATCTGGACTATCGTTTGGGCTATTTTTGCAACATTTACATGTTTCTTTGTTGGATTCTTCTATGCTTTCGTTCTTCAGGATCGTCGCGTAGTTATTCCAAGTGTTTTCAGAACAATTTACATTTTGCCTTATGCTATTCCAACAATGCTTTCATTGTTCGTATGGGCAAACCTTTTGAACGGTACTGTAGGTCCTATCAACAGAACTTTACAGATTATCGGTCTTATCGATCAGCCAATTCCATGGCTTTCTGATCCTTGGGTTGCAAAAGGTGCTTTGATTTTCGTAAACATTTGGATTGGATTCCCTTATTCTATGATTCTTACAACATCTTCTATGACTGCTATTTCAAACTCATTGTATGAAGCAGCTGTTATCGATGGTGCAACAAAGTGGCAGCAGTTCAAGAGTATTACTTATCCATTAGTAATGTTCCAGTTAAAACCAACTTTGATTATGCAGTTTGCCGGAAACATCAATAACTTCGGTGCTGTATTCTTCCTTACTGGTGGTGGTCCTAACATGCCTCAGGCCGGACTTACAACTGTAACAAACTGTGGTGCAACTGACCTCTTGATTTCATGGATTTATAAGTTGACTATGAATACTCCATCTCGCTATAACCTTGCATCTGTTCTTTCGTTGCTTGTATTTGCGGTCCTTGTTCCATTTGCATTGTATAACTACACAAGAACAAAGTCATTTAAGGAAGGAGAAGTATAATGAGAAAGTTAACTAGCAAAGCTACTCCAATCGGAATTACTTTGAATATTATTTTGGTTATCAACGCATTAATCGTTGTTTATCCAGTATTGTTTACTATCAGTTCTTCTTTTACAAAGTCAAACTCATTGGCTCAGACTTCTGTAATTCCATTTACAGTACAGACTGACTCGGATGTAAGTGAAGTTTGTAAAAATTGTGGTGGTACAGGTATTATTGGTGATTATGTAAAACCTGAAACTCAGTATGATGAATTCGGTTTTGAAATCCCAGTTGAAATTCCAGAAGAAAACATTTGTCCTGTTTGTCATGGAGAAGGAAAAGAATTCCGTGTATCGCACAAATTCTCTGTTCGTAAACCTTCTCTTTATCAGTATAGAAGACTTCTTACAAGCCCTGATAAGCTTGTAAAAGGTGAAACAACTGTTCATGGTACTAACTACAAAATCTGGTACTTGAATACATTAAAGATTGCTGTAATGAACACTCTTATTACAGTATTTGTTTGTACTCTTGCCGGATATATCTTCTCTCGATTTGAATTTACAGGTCGTAAGCAGATTATGGGTGGTTTAATCGTACTTCAGATGTTCCCTAGCTTCATTGGTATGGTTGCTACATACGTTATTCTTTGGAAGTTCAATGCTCTTAATACTCTGTGGGGACTTGTTCTGGTTTATTCAGCCGGTTCAATTCCATTCAACTCACAGCTTATGAAAGGTTACTTTGATACAATGTCAAAAGATATTGCCGAAGCAGCTTATATCGATGGTGCATCGCCACTTGTTGCCTTTATTAAGGTAATTCTTCCTTCAGCACAACCACAGCTTGTATTCCTCGGACTTACAAGTTTTACAGGCCCATGGATGGACTATATCTTCCCTCGTATGATTTTGCGAAGTGATGATAAAAAGACTCTTGCCGTTGGTCTTTATGAAATGATTAGTGGACGTTCAAACGATAACTTCACTATGTTCGCAGCTGGTGCTATTCTTGTAGCAGTACCATTTGCAATTCTCTTTATGGCAGGTCAGAAGACACTTTTGATGTCTATGGCTGGAACTAGCGGTAAAGAGTAAAAAATTATTTATTCCGTACTTAAATGGAGTTTGCTTATAGCAAACTCCATTTTTTTTTGTCTTAAATAGAGTTTTAATGTATAATGATGAAACATAAATTTGGAGGTAAATTTTATGAAAATGAGCACATCGGTTGCTAAAAAAATAATTGCAGCTGCTTTGATTCTTTCAACTTCTTCTTTACTTTCTGCTAAAGGAAAAAATAAGGGTGAAGTAAATCCTGCTAAAGCAGTTACAGAACTTGCCGGACTAGAAAGAAAAGCTTCTCTTCCTGGAGAGGGTGTATATTATTCACTTTTTGTACGTTCTTTTGCTGATGGTAATAAGGACGGAATCGGTGATTTTAAAGGACTTACAAAGAAACTTGACTATTTAAACGATGGTGATGATTCGACAACAGATGACCTTGGTATTACAGGTTTGTGGCTTCTTCCTGTTTTTGATTCTCCTTCTTACCACGGTTATGATGTAACAGATTATTATAAAATCAATCCGGAATATGGAACTATGGAAGATTTCGAAGTTTTCATTTCTGAATGTAAGAAAAGGGGAATTAGTGTAATTCTTGATATGACATGTAACCACTCTTCTTCTTATCATGATTGGTTTATTCAATCAAAAGATCCAAAGAGTTCTTACAGAACCTGGTACCGTTGGATTACTGACATGGATTTCTCTGAAAATGGAGGAGCATATAATCGTAATCAGAAAGGATTGGCTGGAAATATCTGGACTATTGATTTGTCAAATCCTGTAACTGGTCCAGACGGAAAACCTTTGCTTGATAAAAAAGGCCAGACTGTAATGAACTATTATGCAGGTCTTTTTAGCACAACAATGCCAGACTTTAATATGGATGAACCAGCAGTTCGTGCAGAATTTAAAAAGATTTTTAAATTCTGGCTTGATAAAGGTGTTTCTGGATTCCGTTTTGATGCAGCAGGACACGTTTATAATGCAAATGAAGTTAAACCTGGTACAGAAACTATTACAAAGGCAATTGCTTTCTGGAAAGAAATGAATGAATATATTGCATCTGTAAATCCTGATGCCTATTGTGTTGCCGAAGTTTGGGAACCAACAGCTGTTCGTGCAAAATACATGGGTGGTATGCAGTCTAACTTCCATTTCGATTTAGGAGGACTTATTACACAGATTATCAATAATCAGGAACTCAACGACCTTAAAGGTGTGAAGGACGATGATGATAAATCAACATACAATGGTTTTGCTAGAAGTTTGGAAAGTGAATATGCTATGTATCGTAAAAACAATCCAAATTATATTGATGCTCCTTTCCTTTCTAACCATGACCAGCCAAGAAGTGCCGCTGGCTTACGAAATAAGGCAGAAAAAATTAAAATGGCCGCTGATATGTATATTCTTGCAGAAGGAATCCCATTTATTTACTACGGTGAAGAAATCGCTATGAAGAGTGGTTCAGATGATCCTTCAAAGAGAACTCCATTTTTATGGAAAGCTAATGGTAAAGACAAATTGACTACAACTTGGACAAATTCTCCAGCTTATCAGTCTGCTAATAACTACAATAGAAAAACACTTTCTGTACAGGAACAGTCTAAAGATCCAGATTCTATTTTGAATCACTACAAAAGAGTTGTTCGCGTAAAAACTGCACACCCAGCTTTGTTTAAAGGTCGACTTAAGGCTCTTCCACTTGATTCGGGGGTTCTTGAATCTTATGTAATGGAATGTGATGAAGAAAAGGCATTTGTAATTCACAATGTATCTTCTAAGAGAACAGAAACTGTAGCTCTTCCAGAAGGTTGTGATTTGCCTTTGGTTTACACAGCAAATCCTGGCACTGTAATCGTTGATGGAAAAATTACAATTCCACCTCTTACAAGTGTAGTACTTGCTGCTTCAAAATAAGATAAACTTCTCGGCTTATAAAATACTTTTTATTTCGCCGAGATTCTTTAAAATTTTATCACTTAGGGCTTTTAGCTCTTCATCCGGCTGGATTTTATCGGGAATCATAATCGTATAAAGTCCAGCCGCTTTTGCACTTCTTACACCATTAGGGCTGTCTTCGATGGCAGCGCAATTTTCTGGTTTTATTCCAATTGATTCACAGGCTTTTAGGTAAATATCCGGAGCTGGTTTTGAATTTTCAACCTGATCGCCACATGTAATAGTTTCAAAATATTGAATTATTTTGCAGGCGCCAAGTTGTCTGTATACCTTAAACTTTCGTGTAGATGAAGCAAGTGCTAAAGTGTACTTTCCTGTAAGATAGTCCAGGGCTTCTTCTGTGAATGGCATTAAAGGAATTCCCTGAGATTTTTCTATTTCGTCGAAAAGTTCTGAAGTTCGGTTTAAGAATTTAATTCCGTCAAAATCCTGGCCATAAATACTTTTTAATATTTCTGCTATGTGAATGCGGTTTGCTCCCATGCATTTTGAATTTGCAGAGTCGATATCTTTTAATCCATATTCTTCGGCTGCAATTCTCCAGGTTTTCCAACTAATTGTTTCTGTGTCTAAAAGTACGCCGTCCATATCAAAAATTACGGCTTTAATTTCTCTGTTTTCCATGAGGAAAGTATATTCTTTTTTTTGAAAAATGTCTTTTCTTTAAATCTTTGACCTACGTGCTAATTGTTGTTATCATTTAAGTATGACTTCTTTAAGAAAGATTACAAAGGGGCTTGAAAAGAAATTTCTTCTTTTAACATTTCTTACTCCCATTTGTATGATAGGTGAGGTTGTCCTAGAAACTATAATTCCCTATCTTATGTCTCATATAATCGATAACGGAATAAAAAATCACGATTTATCTTATGTTCTTCATACGGGCCTTGTTATGATATTGGCAGCATTGCTTTCACTTCTTTTTGGTGTAGCAGGAGCTTGTTTTTCTTCCTATGCAAGTCAAGGTTTTTCCCGTTCGCTGCGTTTAAGATTGTTTTCTAAAATTCAGACTTTTTCTTTTTCTAACCTGGATAAATTTTCTACCGCCTCTTTAGTGACTAGACTGACAACAGATGTTACTAATCTTCAGAATGTTTACCAGTTGATGATTCGTATATTTTTCAGGGCACCTTTTATGCTTATTGCAGGAACATTTATGTCGTTTTGTTTGAATGCAAGGCTTTCTCTTATATTTATTCTTGCAATTCCTTTCCTTGCGCTCATAATTACTTTGATTTCTGTTATGGCTCATCCTCGTTTTGAAAAAATGCTGAAAAAATATGACCTACTTAACACTGTTGTTCAAGAAAACTTAATTGCAGTAAGAGTGGTAAAGGCTTTTGTAAGAAGAGAATTTGAATGTGAAAAATTTAATCATGCGGCAGAGGAACTTCGGAATTCTCAGGTAAAAGCCGAAAAACTAATAATTTTCCTTATGCCTGTTATGCAGGCTGTGGTTTATTCCTGTTTGATTTCTGTTTTTTGGTTCGGAGGCCACCTTATTGCATTTGGAAATATGCTGCCGGGCCAATTAGTTGGCTTTTTAACTTATGTTTCACAAATATTGATGAGTCTTATGATGCTGGGAATGATTTTTGTGAATCTTGTTTTGAGTCAGGCATCTCTTTCAAGGATTGTAGAAGTATTGGATGAAGAAGCAACTATTAAGGAATCCGATTCAAATAAGATTGAAGAAGTTGATGATGGGTCTGTAGATTTTGAAAATGTTTCTTTTAGTTATGATGGGCAGTCTGACAATTTTGTCCTTGAGAATATTTCTTTTCATATCCATAGTGGTGAAAAAGTCGGAATTATCGGTGGAACAGGTTCTTCAAAAACAACTCTAGTGTCTTTGATAGCAAGATTATACGATATAGACAAGGGAGTTATAAAAGTCGGCGGCCATAATTTAAAAGACTATTCCATACAGGCTTTAAGAAATTCAATTTCAATAGTTTTACAGAAAAATATGCTTTTTAGCGGTTCTATTAAGGAAAATCTACTTTGGGGAAAAGAGGATGCTAAAATAAATGAAATTATAAGTGCCTGTGAAGCAAGTCAGGCTTCTGCATTTGTTGAAGGATTTTCTGCTTCTTATGACACAATGCTGGAACCTGCGGGGGCTAATCTTTCTGGCGGTCAAAAGCAGAGATTGTGTATAGCAAGAGCTCTCTTAAAAAATCCCAAGATACTCATTATGGATGATTCAACCAGTTCTGTTGATACGGCAACAGAAAGAAAAATAAAAGAAGCAATTAATATTTATCACCCTGAAACTACAAAAATTATTATTGCTCACAGAATTTCAAGTATAGAAGATGCGGACTGGATTCTTGTGCTTGAGGATGGAAAAATTGCAGGTATGGGAAAACATGATAAACTTCTGCAAGAATGTGAAATATACAGAGAGTTTTATGAATCACAAAAAGGACCTTGTTCAGATCTATAGTAGAGGTTAGATGTATGCCACCAGTAAAAATGCGAGGGGTTTCAAAACCTAAAGATACCAAAAAAGTTTTTTCTCGTCTTATTGCCTATATGGGGACATTTAAATTTTTATGGATTCTGATAATTTTCTTTGTTTTTCTTTCATCGGGAGCAGAGATTGCCTCTTCATATATGGTAAAACCTATATTGAATGATTACATAATCCCTCTTGTTGGCGCTGAAAGTCCTGATTTTGTGCCGCTTATTTTTGTTCTTATAAAAACCGGATTTCTTTTTTTGTTTGGAGTGCTTGCTTCTTGGGGAAATGGACGACTTATACTTTATATTTCTTCAAATTTGCTTTGTAAAATTCGAAAAGATTTGTTCAAAAGTCTTGAAAATCTACCTGTGAAGTACTTTGAAAAGCATCCTCATGGGGAACTTATGAGCCGCTTTACAAGTGATACGGATACCTTAAGGGATATGTTCAGTCAAACGGTTCCTCAGTTTATGACATCTGCGGTGACTGTATTAGGTGTCTTTGTAATGATGATTGTGCTTTCACCTTTACTTACTTTTTCAGTTCTGGCTATTTTAGCTTCGATGATTTTTCTTGGTATATTTTTAGGAAAAAGAAGTGCTTCTTCCTTCAGAGAACAGCAGAAGAATATTGGTATATTGAATGGTTACATAGAGGAAATGATTGAAGGTCAAAAAGTCGTAAAAGTTTTTTCTCAGGAAGAAAAGGTAATCGAAAAGTTCAAACTGTTAAACAATTCTTTGTACAAATCAGCGGCAAGAGCTAATTCTTATGGAAATATGCTTGGTCCTGTTATGATAAATCTGAGTCATGTTCAATATGCTCTTGTTTCTGTTCTTGGAGCCTTTTTGGTTATTACTTCAATTCATGATATAGGAACGATAGCTGCTTTTTTGCAGTATACAAGAAATTTTACCCGACCTGTAACTATGATTAGCCAGCTTTTTAATTCAATATTGAATGCATTGGCCGGGGCTGAAAGAATATTTGAACTTATTGATGAAACGGAAGAAGTAGATGAAGGCCGAATAACTTTAGTAAATGCTGCTTTTACAGAAGAAAAACTTGTTCAGGCTTATGATTACACAGGGAATTGGGCCTGGAAGGATAATGTTGATAATAGTTTACGGCAGATGAAAGGAGATGTCCTTTTTGAAAATGTATCTTTTGGTTATAGAAAAGAAAAAGAAATTCTTCACAATATCTCTATTCATGCTTATCCAGGTCAGAAAATTGCTTTAGTGGGTTCTACTGGAAGCGGTAAAACTACTGTAATAAATCTTCTAGCCCGATTTTTTGATATAGAAGAAGGAAAGGGAAAAATTTTCTTTGACGGTATTCCAATAAAAGAAATCTCAAAAGACGGAATTCGTCATTCTTTGGGTATGGTTTTGCAGGATACGCATTTTTTTACAGGAACAATTTACGACAATATAAAATATGGAAATCTAGATGCTGGTTTTGAAGAGGTTAAGAAAGCCGCAGAACTTGCAAATGCAGACCATTTTATTAATCACTTAAAATTAGGCTACGAAACCGTTTTAAGTGCAGACGGCGAAAACTTGAGTCAGGGGCAGAGACAACTTCTTTCCATAGCTAGAGCTGCCGTGTTAAATCCTCCAATACTTGTTCTCGATGAAGCAACATCTTCCGTAGATACTCGAACCGAAAAAATGATTCAATCTGGAATGGATAAACTTATGAAGGGGCGAACAGTTTTTGTTATCGCCCACAGGCTTTCTACTGTTCGAAACGCTGATGAAATAATAGTTCTTGATCACGGTTCAATAATAGAAAGGGGGAATCACGAATTTTTGATGCAGAAAAAAGGCCGCTATTTTGAATTGTATACGGGCGGGTCTAATTCTTTTGATTTTTAGTTAGTGAAAATACTGATTGTTGATAAAAGCAAAAAATAAAGGTAAATTTGAAAAGAAAAAGAGGTAATATAATGTCTAATAATTTTCCACTCAATAATGAAGAATTAAAAAACTTAGTAAAAAAGTTTCCTACTCCATTTTACTTATATGATGAAAAGGCAATTCGCGAAAATATGCGTAAATTTACAAAAGCTTTCAGCATTTTTCCAAAATTTCGTGAACATTATGCAGTAAAAGCTTGTCCAAATCCATATATTTTAAAGATTCTTGCCAGTGAAGGCTGTGGAGCAGACTGTTCAAGTCTTCCTGAATTAATGCTTAGTGAAATGGCTGGAATCAAGGCTGAAAAGGTAATTTTTACTTCAAATGAAACACCTGCAACTGAATATCAGTTTGCTTATAATCAGGGTAATATTATTAATCTTGATGATATTACTCATATTGAATATTTAAAAGATGCTTTGGGTGGAAAACTCCCTGAAACAATTTGTTTCCGCTATAATCCAGGAACAGAAAAGCAGGGCTGTAACTCGATAATAGGAAAGCCTGAAGAAGCTAAATACGGGCTTACTCGTTCGCAGATTCTTGAAGCTTATTCAATTTGCAAAAAGGAAGGTGTAAAGCATTTTGGCCTTCACACAATGGTTGCTTCAAATGAATTAAATCCAGCTTTCTTCGTAGATACTGCTAAACTAGTTTTTGAACTGGCTGTTGAAATTAAAGAAAAATGTGGTGTCCAGGTTGAATTTGTAGATCTTGGTGGAGGGCTTGGAATTCCATATAAGCCAGAACAAAAGGCTGTTGATTATGACCAGGTAGCAAAAGGAATCCGTGCAGAATACGATCGTGTAATTGTTCCGGCTGGGCTTGATCCTCTTGGAATCTACTGGGAATGTGGTCGTCCTATTACAGGTCCTTACGGCTGGCTTATTGGAACCGCAATTCATCAGAAGCATATTTATCGTGAATATGTTGCTCTTGATACTTGTATGGCTGATCTTATGAGACCTGGTATGTACGGTGCATATCATGAAGTGACCGTAAGTGGAAAGGAAAATGAGCCAAAGACAGAAGTTTACGATGTTGTAGGAAGTCTTTGTGAAAACTGTGATAAGTTTGCAGTTCAGCGTTCTCTTCCAAAAATCGATATTGGTGATCTTGTTATTATTCATGATGCTGGTGCTCATGGTAGAGCTATGGGCTTTAATTACAATGGTAAACTTCGATGTGGAGAAATTCTTATGAGGGAAGATGGTTCTTTCAAGGAAATCCGCCGAAGAGAAACTATTGATGATTTATTTGCGACCCTTGACCTTTCTGGCGTAGATAGTTTTAAGGCGTAAAGTATGAAGAAGAATTTCCTTTTAAAAGCTGTATTACTTTTTTTGACTTTTTGGCTTTATTCAAACGAAACTCCAATAAAGTCTTTGTATTCATATAAGCTTGATAACGGGCTTTCTCTATTTGTTGCAGAAAATCATGATGTCCCATTAACTTATATCGAAATTGCTTTTCGTTGCGGTGCTTATACTCAAACTCCTGAAAATGTAGGGATTTTTCATTTGTATGAACACATGCTGTTTAAAGGAAATTCTCTCTACAAGAATGCTTCTGAAGTAGATTATGCCACGACAGAAATGGGAGTTTCCGATAGAAACGGTACAACTGATGTTGAATGTGTAAACTATTTTTTTACAGTTCCTTCTGAATTAACTCAAAAGGGACTGGAATTCTGGAATGCAGCAATAAGATTTCCAAATTTTGATAAAAAAGAATTTGAAAACGAAAAGAAAGTCGTTATTTCGGAAATAAATGGAAAAAATGGAGACCCTTCATATCAGGTGTATAAAGCTCAACAAAAACTTCTCTTCCCTGAAAATCAGCATACTTTGGATTCTGCAGGAGTTGAAGACTTTATAACTAAGGCAACTATCAAGCAGCTTAAGGATATTAAGAAAAAATTTTACATTCCTAATAATTCTGCTCTTTTTGTTGCCGGTGATGTAAATCCAGATGAAGTTTATCAGATGGTAAAAAAAATCTTTGGCTCCTGGAAAAAAGGTAAAAATCCCTTTGAAAATGGTACTGTTAGGCATACTCAAACACCATTTTCAGAGCCGATTTTACTTGTTCAGCCGATAGATACAAATTCTGAAGAGTTAGCTTTTCTTTCTTTTTCATTGCGGGGACCTGATTTGCTTTACAACAGAGATGATTCCTATGCAGCGGATTTTTTACTAAAGGTTCTAAATCAGCCGGCAGGCTTGTTTAAAAATACCATAATAAACGATGGTGCAATTGGTATACCTTCTCCTGATTATATTGGAACAGGTTATTACAGTCGTAAAACTTGTGGTGTTATGAATTATTGGTCAGGACTGGTTTTGCCGGAGCAAGATATTCCCGAAAGAGTTTTGTACTTGAAATCCCAACTTAACTCCTATATCAAAAAAACTATTGAGTCTTTGTCTGATAAGGATTTTGAGGTTATAAAAACTCAGATTGAAGATGATGATTTAGTTGAGAGGGCAACTGCTTTTTCTCTTATAAAATTATTGCGTAGTTGGTGGATTGTAGCCGATGAAGACTATTATTACGATTACAGTAATAAATTACAGGCTGTTACAAAAGAAAGTCTTTTGGATTTTGTAGATAAATATTTTGAAAGTAGAGAGCCTTTGATTACAGTGACATTAAATCCTGGTGTTTACGAAAAAACAAAAGAAGCTTTTGAAAAATCTGGCTTCAGACTTTGTCTTGAAAAATAGGGTTGGCAAAATGAAAGTAAATAAATTATTTTTTTTATTCAGCATTTTATTTCTGAATAGTTTCTTGTTCGCTTTTGATAAAGTTGAAACTTTTTATCTGGAAAATAAAATTCCCGTGTATATAAAGACAAATCCAAATTCGGAATTTACTGCTTTAAGTTTAGTTTTCGAAGGTGGAGTCCGATATATGACTCCTGAAACAAGCGGACTAGAAGATGCTGTTTTTAATTTTTTATGTGCTGGAAGTAAAAAATTTGATTATGACGATATACAAAGTTTTTCTTATGAAAAGCATTCTTCTATTTCACACTACTCAATTGAAGACGGTTCTGTTTATACAATGGAATGTATAAGCCGTTATTTTGATGAAACTTTTTTGCGTTTTGAAGATGGCTTTTTTAATCCTTCGTTTAGTCAGAGAGAATACGATTCTTATATTAATTCCTTGAAACAGAATGTTCATTATCAGCTAACCGATCCAGAGTCCATGATTTATTATTCGATAAATACTCTCTTGTATCAAAATCATCCCTTTGAAGCAAAAGTTTCAGTTACCCAGGATTCTTTGGCTAATATTACTGTTGAAAATATGAAGAAATACTATAAATCTTTGTTAGATTCGCGAAAAATAAAATTCGTGGCTACAGGTAATGTTGATCCTGATAAGATTCTTTCTTTTTTGAACCGTTCTTTTGGAAAATTGCCAGCCGCTTCCTCTGCTCTAAAGAAAGCTAAAGTAGATACATTAAAAGTAAAAGGGGAACCTGTTGTTCTTGTAAGTCCTAACGCTTCCGGGGCTGCTTTTATAGCCAGAGCTTTTTCTTCTCCTGAAGTAACTAATCCTGATTATGCAGCTGCTAAAATTGTTTCAGAAATATATTCGTCAATTTTATATCTGGTTGTTCGGGAAAAGCACGGAATTTGTTACACCCCTTATTCAGGAGTAAGAAGTTCTGCCGCTCCTTATGGAATGGATTTTTTATACCGCGTGTCGAATATAAAAGATTTTAAAGCTGCTATGGAAGAAGCACGAGATATTTTCCTTTCAGGGAACACTATTAGAAGTATTGACGAAAAGGGAAATTATATTTTTGAACCCGTTTCTAAGCGGATACAAGGTTATATCAATTCTTATGTTACAGCTAAATATAAATCTCAGACAAATGTGGGTGGTATTGCTTCCCGATTGGCAGGAAGTCTCCTTCAGTTTGGAAATGTTTCTGCCAGTGATGATTTTACTCAAGCTGTAAAAGAAACAAGTGCAGAAGATGTTATTCGTGTATTCAAAAAGTACTGGTGCAGTGATGATTTCAGATGGTTTGCAGTTGTAAGTCCTGAAAATGAAGATAAAATTGAATTTTAAAAAAGACTTTTTGAAGGCAGGAGATTTAGAATGAACTTAAACGACATGAGAAATAATGCTTATCAGAGTATGAAAGGAAATGGTCTTTCAAAAGCGACTTCAGATCAAAATAAAGAAGCTCCAAAAAATATTTCAAAACCTGTCTTTCCTCATGTTTCTTCAAAAAAAATGCCAGAAAAAGAAACATTTCCTGAAAATAAGTCATCTTCATTTGTTAAAAAAACAGAGGAAGAAAAGCCTCTGTTCAAAGATGTAAATCGGGAAGTTGGAAAAATTCTAGAAACTCAGACTACGGATTATTTAAAATCTGGTGGTCTTATCAAAGTTCCTGTCAGTAAAAAAGAAAAGGACGGTAGTGATTCTGTTTATCGGCGGGTTGCAAAATTTTTGCTTCTAATCGGTGTTGATGAAGCTGCAAAAATATTACCACATTTAAGTGCAGAGCAGACTGAAAAGATTATTCCTGAGATTGCATCAATCCGTTCTGTTTCACCAGAGGAATCGAGTGTAATCCTTGAAGAGTTTCATAACCTTCTTGAAAAATCTCGTGAATCCGGAGGAATGGATACTGCCCGGGAAATTCTAGAAAAAGCCTACGGACCTGAAAGAGCCGCAGAACTTCTTGAAAAAGCAGCTCCCCTAAAGGGTGCAAAACCTTTTGATTATCTCAATGATGCTGATTCGGAAAGAATCTTATTTCTTTTAAATGATGAAAGTGAACAGATTCGTGCCTTAGTTCTATCGTATCTTGAACCTAAAAAAGCAGCTTCTGTTATCAACTTGATGGAGCCTGAGATAAAAAAAGAAGTTGTTCGTCGTCTTGCAAAAATGGAAGCCATTAGTCCAGAAGTTTTGCGTCGGGTGGATCAAGCCATGCATGAAAAATCTCTGGCTCAAACCACGGAAAAAGCTGAAAATGTAGATGGAAGAAATGCTCTTGCCGCTATCCTTAAGAAAATGTCTCCTGAAGCAGAAAATGGAATACTTTCTAACCTGGCAGAAGAAGATCCTGAACTGGGGTTAGATTTGCGTAGCAGGCTCTTTACAATTGATGATGTCGTTGACGCCGATGATCGCTTTATTCAGGAAGAGTTAAGAAAACTTTCAGAAAATGAAATTGCCATGTTGATTGCAAAGAAACCTGATTCTTTTGTTGAAAAAATATTAAGTTGTATTTCTTCAGGAAGAAGGGCTCTTGTTAGAGAAGAGCAGAATATAAATTCTCCCTTTAGGCGTTCTGATTGCGAAAAAATTACATCTCAATTTTTTAGTGTTTTACGACGTGCATTCGAAGATGGCAAATTGATAATAAAAGGTCGTAATGACGACATTTTCATTTAAAAATTCTCTTTTTTTTGCTGTATAAATTCGTTATAGTATCTCCATGGCACAGAACACAATAAAAGACTCATACAAAGATTTTCAAGTTCTATCGGTTTCTGATGTACCAGACTGTTCATCTACCGCCATATATCTGCGGCACAAAAAAACAGGACTTGAAGTTTTTCATCTTTTGAACGACGACGAAGAAAACTTATTTTCATTTGCCTTTAGGACACCTATAAAAGATTCCTCTGGGGCTGCTCATATTCTAGAACATTCTGTGTTTTGTGGCTCAGAAAAATTTCCTCTGAAAGAACCTTTTACAAATATGATGAATCAGAGCGTAAATACTTTTTTGAATGCTCTCACATATTCTGATAAAACTGTTTATCCTGCCAGCTCGATGAATAGGGCAGATTACTATAATCTTATGGACGTATATGCAGATGCCGTATTCTTTCCTCTGTTAAAAAAAGAAGCTTTTTTACAGGAAGCTCACCGGATAGAAATAGATGAAAATGATAATCTTTCAATTCAGGGCGTAGTTTATAATGAAATGAAGGGAGCATACTCTTCTTTTGAATCTGTTGCAAATGACGAGCAGTTAAGGGCACTCTTTCCTGATTCAAATTATGCATATGATTCCGGAGGAGATCCTTTGGATATTCCAAACTTTTCCTACGAATCTTTTAAAGCTTTTCATAAAAAGTATTACAGACCAGATAATTGTCTTCTTTTTTTATATGGAAATATACCAACTCAGGAGCAGCTGGATTTCTTGCAGGAAAATTTGATTAATCGCCTTGAAAAAAAATATCCCCAGGCAGAAAGTCATGAACAATATCCATTTGTTCCACAGGACTTTATTGAACTGGAAAGCCCTTCTGTAATTACGGAGCCTTTGTATTTGACAAAAGCCGCTCCTCATACTGGTTCAACAGGAAATACAGTGACAGTAAACTGGCTTTGCGGTCTATCTTCTGATTTGCAGTCCTATATGGAATGTGCTTTTCTTTCCGAAGTACTTTCTGGACATGACGGTTCACCTTTAACAAAAGTTCTTATTGAATCAGATTTGGGAGATGATCTTGCTCCTATAACCGGTCAAATGAACGAAATGAGATCTTTTATGATGTCCTTTGGTCTTCATGGTGTAAAAAGCGGGGATGAAAAAAAAGTTTATAAAATCATAGAAGATGAACTTGAAAACTTGTATAAAAAAGGAATTGAATATTCTCACATAGAATCCGCTCTTATGAGTGCTGAGTTTGCAAACAGGGAAGTTGTACGCGCAGGAGGTCCTTATTCTCTGGTTCTGTTAGATAGAGCCCTAACCGGTTGGAACTATGGTTCTTCTCCGGCTCAGATGCTTCTTTTTAGAAATGCAATTGAAGTTATAAGAAAAAATGTAGAATCTGACCCTTCTTATGTTCAAAATCTAATTTTTAAATATTTACTTAACAACAAACAGAGGGCATATGTATCTGTCTTCCCTTCAAAAAAATATCTTTCGGAACGAGATAAAAAAGAGAAAATTTTAATTTCAAGTCTGCAGAAAAAAATAGACAAAACTAAGGTAAAATCAGATTTGGAATTACTGCATGAATACCAAAAGTATCACGAAACTAGAGAAGATACTGCCTGTATTCCTAAATTAAAACTTTCGGAACTTTCTGCAGAGGTCGAAAATATTGATACAGAAGTTTCTTTTGTATCTTCCGGTAGTAAAAAGATTTCTCTTTTTGCAAACCAGGAGTCTACAAATGGAATTTCTTATCTTTCAGTCTGCTTCCCGGTAGATTGTCTTTCTGCCGAAGATTACCCTTATCTGCCTCTCTATTCTTACTGTTCAACTAATGTTGGCTGGAAAGGTAAGGGGTGGGCAAAATGTGCAGAAGAAACAGCTGTGTACACAGGCGGAATTTATACACGCCTACTTTCTTCTGATGGGGCTCATACAGAAGCCGCAGAAAAAATACGAAAGGGGCTTGCAGAACATAAATGTACCGACCGGGATTGGATTATTTTTACAGTTCGATTTATCAATGAAAAAACGGACGAAGCTCTTTCAATATTTTCTGATTGCCTTTCCTCTTATCATTTTACTGACTTAAAAAGGTTAAAGACTCTTACAGGAGAGGCTGTTTCTGCAATTAAATCGTCGGTAGTTCCTAAGGGAAATCGGTATGCCTTAAAGAGAGTTCAATGTGCCAAAAATCATGCAGGCACCGTTGATGA
Source organism: Treponema sp. (assembly GCA_024693045.1). Lineage (GTDB taxonomy): Bacteria > Spirochaetota > Spirochaetia > Treponematales > Treponemataceae > Treponema_D. The sequence continues at coordinate 2,691 of JAILLQ010000020.1, read as the reverse complement.
AATCTGGAATGGCTTTTCTCAGGTTTTCTCACTTTCAAAAATTGCTAAAGAAGATGTAGCAAAACTTTCATCTCGTTTTGAAGCTATTACAAAAAAACTTTTTGATTCGGGCGTGATTTTTCATCTAACTTCTGATTCAGAAGGACTTGAAAGGGTAAAATCAAAACTCCCTGCTTTTGTAGAAAATACACAGCTCTCTCCAATTACTGAAAAAGGAGAAGTTGATGAAGAAAGTCTTTTAAAACTTCTTTTGCTTCCTGGTGAAAAAAATCTGCCTAAAGAAGAATATTTTGAAATTGATTCACAGGTTGGCTTTGCTGCAAAATCCTATGATTCAGCTTATTTTGCAAGTCCTGAAAATTCTTCAGAACTTGTACTGGCTCACTGGCTTTCAGGAAATTATTTGTGGGAGCGTCTTCGTACAATCGGAGGAGCTTACGGGGCTTATGCAAGCAGCGCCAATATGAGAGGTCTGTTCAATTTTTCAACATTCCGTGACCCAAATCCTGTAAAAGCTCCTGAAATCTTTAAAAAGTGTCTGGAAGATTTTGCAGAAATTGTTATAGATGAAGATGAATGTGATAGAAATATAACTGGAACTTACGGAGATGAAATACAGCCTCATTCTCCAAGTGGAAGGGGAGTTGTAGCTTTCTTCAGAAAGATTTACTGTATTTCCGATGAAGACAGAGCAAATAAAATTAGAGCCCTGCTTTCTGTAAAGCCTGAGGATTTGAAGAAAACTGCAAATAATCTTTTGACTAAAGAAGATGGGGCAAGAATTGCTGTAGTATGCGGCAGGAATGCAAAAAAAACTGGTGTAATTATTAAATTACCTTTATAATCTAGGTTACTAGAAAGGGGAATATTTTATGGACAAAAAAATAACAAAGTGCATAGAAATGCTGAGACAATTAGTTTCTGATGTTCAGGGAGCTCCTTATCCTGGTGATGATATAGATAAGGATCTGTATTCAATTTGGTATGAACATGCTCAGTCTGCTGCTGTTAAATGTTTTGAATATCTTGATGAAAATTTTCCAAAAGAGCAGAGTGATTTAACAAAAAAATTGGATAAGCTTTTAAAATAGATATAGACTTATCGGAAAAGGGGTTTGTTTCATGGGCGCCACTAAAAAGAATTTAACAACTGTACGAAATATGCTTAACTATTACCGTAAAAGAAATGGTGTTAGCAGCTGGAGATTTGTCTTTTCAGGAATAGAAAACTCCTCCGGTCAGGAACGTAAATTCTTTATAGAGCTTTCCATGGTAAATCCTAGTTTATCACCTTCTGAGGCTGTGTTAGGCTTTAAGCCTCGGGCAAAAGTAAATGCCGAAGATTTGCAAAATGTCCTAGCAGGAACAGTGTCAGCTCAAAAACTTGAAAGCGAATCTTTAGAAGTGCCATCTTATGTATGTATTTCTGTCGGTATGTTAGGAAATGCTGCAAAATCAATAAAAACATATACAACCGTAAAAAATCTAAAAATTAATTCAAGAATAATTGAAGCTACTCTTGAAAATTGTTTTTTTTCAGAAGATAAACTTGTAGGAAAGCTAGAATGCACTCCAGCACAGTTACAGGAACATCCAGAATACCTTTGTGATTCAGGCAGAGCCTCATGGGATATTCAGTATGAAATAAAAAAAGAGACAAAAGCCTGCTATAAATCAAAGATGTGTACATGGAATCCAACCGGACTCAAGACCTTGTTTGCAGGAACATTAAACTTTGACGGAAAAGTTTATAACATAATTCCAAAACGTTCTTTCGGATATATAGACTGCTATTCTGGAAAAGATTTTCTCTATCCTTCATTTCATCTGTCTTCATCGAATTTTACAAGCCTCATTACAGGAAAAACGCTTCAAGATTCTTCTTTTGCCGTCCAGGGACTTTTTAACGACCGTTTTACAGTAGTAGTGCAAATTGAAGGTAATTCCATCTCTTTTGAGGCTCATAAAAGCCGTCATTCCTACGACTGTCACTGGGAACTAAACCAGATAAATGAAAGTGATTCACCTCAGAAACTTCACTGGACCGTAACAGCTCATAATCGAAAATATGTAATCGATATAGATGTTTACAGCATAGCTGGCCAAATGTATGTTCGTTCAGTCGAATTAGCCGAAGGCGGTAGAAATACTCTGAAAGTTCTCTCTGATGGAGAAGGCCTTGGAGAAATCCGCCTTTATAAACGAATCCGCAGAAATCTCGAATTAATAGAACACGCCAAAATTGCAGGAACATTCTGTGAGTTCGGACAAAAAGAAGAATTTAATAAATAGTTTTTTATTTTCAGGCGAAACCCAATCACCATCAAAACCCATTTTCTAAACAGAAGCCCCCATGCCCCACCGGCCTTCCAGGGCCCGCTAACGCTCGGTCTTTTTTGTCGACCCGCCAAAAAATCCGGCTCGTCCCAAAGTCCGAGCCCCCCTCCACGCCGGCGCCAGCCCCTCCAGAAACTTCTTCCCCTCAAAAAACAAAACGCCGTAGGCCTGTTTTGACCTCTCCCACAATCCCAAACGGCCGAAGGCTCGTTTCCCCACCAAAACGGCTGAAAGCCCGTTTGCCCCATCTCCGCGCCCCTCCAAATCCCCCTTCCCCCCAAAAAAACAGCCGAAGGCTCGTTTCCCCACCAAAACGGCTGAAAGCTCGTTTTGCCCCTTCCCCCAGCCCCCTAA
>JAILLQ010000017.1 GCA_024693045.1 Treponema sp. | reverse complement strand
GAACTTAATGCAAAAAAATCTACAGCCGCCACAAGTATCCACCTTACCGGAACCTTATCTACTGGTGGTCTAAAAATCCAGACAAACGCCTCAGACAATATTCTTCTTTATTTAGACGGCGTAACAATGACGTCTTCAAATTACCCTTGTATCGACATCACAAAAGGTTCTAAGGCCTATGTGATCCTTAGCGGAACAAATACCCTTACAGACGGAAGATCTTACGGAATCGGCTACGGCGAAGAATATTCAACTTCTTCATCTGATACTTACGAAGACGACGACGGTAATACTGTTTCATGCACTGTAGTTAAGTCGGCAGTTTATGAAGGAAGCGACCACGGCGGTACTCTCTACTGCAAAGGAGATTTTGTATTCAGTGGAAGTGGCTCTCTTTCAATTACAGAAAGTTATAAGCATTGTATCTGTTCAAAAGGCTTTATCCAGGTAAACGGAGGAAGCTACACCCTAATTTCAAATTCAAAAAATGGATTCGACGCCCGCTACGGTTTCACACAAAACGGTGGTTCCATCAACTTCACAGGCAACGGTGATATCAATGTAAGCACATCTTCTAGCAGCACAAACTATTATGTAAAAAAAGCCAACGGTATTTCCGTAGATGGAATTATTTCTTCTACAAATAATGGCTGGATTAAAATGTGCGACGGAACTTTCACCGCAAATATTACTTACGGAAAGGGCCTTAAAGCCAAGTGGGATTCCGATGAAGACACAGAAGATGACGGCACCATCGGTACTCCTGACCCTAGCATTTACATCTCTGGGGGAACTATTTCGATTACAACTTCAGGAACGGGATACACAGGCGACAATACAAGTGGTAAATCTTACTATTATTACGATGCAAACGGTGTTTCCTGCTACGAAAACATTAAATGTGCTGCCGAAGGAATTGAATCAAATTCCAACATAACAATTTCTGGTGGTAGCACCGAAGTCACAGCTGCCGATGACGCCTTAAATGCTAGCCTTACCGGTGGAGATATCTATATTTCAGGCGGCTACCTTTATGCCTATGCAGAAGGCGGAGACGGACTAGATTCAAATGGAAACATTTCTATTTCAGGCGGAACAATAGTTTCTCTTGCACCAACCGGCTCTGAAGACGCCCTAGACGCAGGAGATGGTTATAGCGTAAGCATTACAGGAGGCCTTATTGCCGCCGCCAGTGGCAATTCAAACTCTTCTATCAGCGGAGGAAGTAACTCTCTTGCAGTAAACTACACAGGAAGTTCATCGGGTTCTTCACAAGGAGGACCAAGTTTTGGCGGTTCTTCTTCAAACTCATCTGCTTCCATAGCCGGAAACACCTTCGTAATCACTAACTCTTCTGGAAGTAACCTCTACACCTTCACATGTCCTTCTGTAAGCTCAAGTTCTTCTTCCAGCGGCATGAACATGGGATCTAGTTCAGGCTTCGGCATTCTTTCTATGGCTTCACCAAATTTTGTCGATCAGGGAACTTGTACCCTTAGCATCTATTCTTCCCCAACCCTTTCCGGAGGAGAAGAATTCAACGGTTTGTATACTAGCCTTCCAAGTGTTTCTGGAAGTGCAAGTTCTACCACAAGCGTAACACCTCAATAGGTTAAATAATTAAGCCCCAAAGTGCATTTTAAATTTCAAGCACTTTGAGGCTTAAATCTTTTAATCAAAGCCTAGTTAGTCGAAACAGCTGTAAGCTCTATCGAACCAGTAGCAGCCAATGAATACTTTAGATTTGTTTTATCTTTACTAGCATTCTTACCACGATTAATGCCATAAGTTACACCATTGTCTACAGTTTCACTAAACAACTGGTAGGACACAAAATTGTAACTGCTGGCAGAACCTGTATAAATTAAAGTAAGATTTGTCGTTGAAGTTTCGCTATTTGAAGAACTTTTATAAATTTTATAGGATGAACTAGAATCAGCTACCTGCAAATATAAATACATTGCGGAATTGTCTAATGTATAAGTTCGATTAGAAACATACAAACCATCTACAGGTTTTGCCCAATAATCTTTAATTTCAGATACCTTATGAAGTTCTGTACCTGATTTTATCTTATATGTCTTAGAATCAAGAGTTAATGAATAGGCTCCATCACTATATGTGTCTGTTGAAACACTTGCATAATCTGCACTTGTAGCTGTTCCAACAAGTTTGCGTAAATATGCCTCGTAACTAGCATATTTTGTAATTGTTGCTTTGTGATTTTCTTTATCTATTGTAACAATGACATTTTCCCAACTACGATAAACATATTCCCCCGTAGCTATATCAGGAACACTATTACTTGTATTCGCCGTTGTTGATGATGAAGATGTTGAAACATTAGAGCTAATCGATTGAGCATAAGTTGAATATATTGAGCTAGAACTACTATCATCATCTGGTAAATCACATGACAAAACCATTGTTGTGGACATTGCTAATAATGTAAAACCTGATATTACACTTGCAATCTTTTTCAAATTCTTTTTCATAAAGTCAACTCCTTTTTATTTATCTACTTATTTTAATGTAAATTTCTCTGGTGTCAAACAAAAAGCACGATAATCCGTAAATAACGAACTATCGTGCTTTATTTAAGCCTATTTGCTTACATACATGTATATCCACCATCTACTGGCAGAACGACACCTGTTACATAACTTGAAGCGGGACTAGAAAGGAAGATTGCAGCAGAATCCAATTCACCTTCATTACCATAACGGCTCAAAGGAATCATTGTCTGTGCATTCTGCTGGAAGAAGTCACTGTCCAAAGTTTCTTTTGTAAGAGGACTGTAGAAGTAGCCTGGACAAATAGCATTTACATTGATATTGTACTTTCCCCATTCAGAAGCAAGTCCGCGAGTAAGGTTTACAACCCCTCCCTTTGCTGCATGATATGGAGAACATGGAGCAACTTTGTTTCCTACCAAACCATACATAGATGCAATATTTATGATACGACCGTACTTAGCTGGAATCATAGCTTTTTTAGCTACAGCTCTAGCCATTTTGAAAGTACCTCCGAGGTCTACATTCAATTCACCATTAAACTGATCATCTGTAATGTCTTCTGCTGGAGCAACCGCACCTGTACCAGCATTATTGATAAGAATATCGATTCTTCCAAAAGTTTTTACAACTTCATCTACAGCTGCGTTTACTTTGTCGGTATCTGTAATATCACACTGAATTGCCAAAGTTTTTACTTTATATTCATCTGCAATTTCTTTCGCAACAGCATCAATCAATTCTTTTCGGCGAGCAATAGCAACAATTGTAGCTCCCTGATTAGCAAGAGCCTTTGCCATCTGCACTCCAAGACCTGTAGAACAACCTGTAACAACAGCAACCTGCCCCTGTAAGTCAAAATAATTTTTCATAAATAATAACCCCCAAAAAATTATGTATTAATTTTACTTCACATTTTTTAATAAGAGAAATTTTATTAGCCCTTATTGATAATAAAAAATATGGGCATAAATCTTTGATTGTATACTCTTTAGTTCAGAGTTAAATCACCATCTTTGATCCAACCCTTGCTTCTGAACAATTTACCAAGAGCCCAAGAAATTACAGCAGGTAAAACGATACAAACAAAAAGAAGCCCCATCCATTCCAAGAAGCCAGGATTTACAACAAGGCTTTCATGAGTAATTGAAGCGATTTCTTCGGCACTAGCTCCAGCCTTTTCTGCTTTATGAACTAGCCAGATTACTGCCTTTTCACTTGGATTGAACCAACCTGTTATAACCCCAATTGGGCCTACCAAACCGCAAGTACCCATTCCGGAAGAAATTGGAGCACCATTCATCTGCATCTTAAATATACATGTTGAAATTGGACCTGTAATCGCACTTGCTAAGATAGGTGGAATCCATGTTCTTGGATTTTTTACAATATTTGGTAGCTGAAGCATACTTGTTCCAAGCCCCTGACTAACAAGACCACCCCAACGATTTTCCTTAAAACTTAGTACAGCAAAACCAACCATTTGAGCACAACACCCAGCAACGGCTGCTCCTCCTGCCAAACCTGTTAAACCAAGAGCTGCACAAATTGCCGCTGAAGAAATAGGTAAAGTCAAGGCAATACCAACTACTACGCTAACAAAAATACCCATAACAAATGGATGAAGTTCAGTTGTAAACATAATGACTTTACCGACTGCATTTGCAGCAATTCCGATATATTTTGCAAAAAAGAATGAAAGAAGATAGCCGGCTATAATCGTAACAATAGGAGTAACAAGAATATCAACTTTTGTTTTTTTACTTACAAGCATTCCACATTCTGCAGCGATAATAGCAATTATCAAAACAGCTAAAGGACCTCCGGCCTCGCCCATTTTGTTTGCAGCAGCACCAACTGTAATCAAACTAAAAAGAACCAGACCATGCACACCCATAGCGAATCCGATACCAACAGCCATAGCCGCACCAACCACAAATGGATTCATACAGAACTTTCCTGCTTCAACAAGAAAACTAAAAACAACATTCTCATTAAGTCTAAGAAGCTGCTGCCCCAAAGTACTTATAATTGTTCCAACCAACAGGGATGCAAATAACCCCTGAGCCATTCCACTCATAGCATCTATGAGATAACGCTTTACATATTTATTCATATGAAAACCTCAAATATCGATAAGAAATATTTTCTTTACTCTACAATATTTAAAATCAAATGACAATAAAATGACAGTTTTTAAAAAAATGTCATAATCAAAAATACTTGAGAGTGTCATTGTTTTGCTATAAAATACATCCATTGCAAAAAGTGTAAGTAAAACCTATTTAGGAGTAAACATGAAAAAACTTGTTTGTGCTGCCTTTTTTGCAGTACTTTCTTCCATTTTAGTATTCGCCGCACCTAGAAAAGGATCTGGCAGAATAGAACTAAAAATTTGGGAATCTTCCGGAGCTGAAGCCGCATACATACAAACAGCTATCCGTGAGTACAAAAAAATAAATCCAAAAATTCGAATTAGTTATGAACCTGTTGAAAATACTGACGCCCGCAACAAAATTGAACTAGACGGACCAGCAGGAGTTGGAGCAGATATCTTTGTCGCTCCTCATGACCACATTGGTGCCCTTGTTGCTGGTCAGCACATTTTACCAGTAGAAGATGCACAAACATATATGCAGGATTTCTACCCACTTGCAAAAAAAGCTTCTACTTTTGATGGAATAGTTTATGGATATCCTTTGGGAGCTGAAACTTATGCTCTTTTCTATAACAAAGACATTTTGCCAGAACCTTTAGATAACTGGGACGCCATTGTTAAATTTGCCGAAAGATGGAATTCAAGAGTTGAAAACAAATATGCAATTACATGGCCAGTAAATGATCCTTACTACGCTTTTATGTTTATTGACAGTTTTGGAGCTCCTCTATTTGGAATTAATGGTGATAACCCAAAAGAACACAATTTAAATTCAACTGCGGCAATAACAGGTCTTACTTATATGCAGAAAATCCGCAAATTGATTTTAGACATCCCTGCAGGCGATGCTTCACGAGATTTTAGTACAGCTTCTTTCCAAGAAGGAAAATCTCCTATGGTTATTACAGGTTCCTGGAAAATCAACGAATTCAAAAAAAATAAGATGAATTTTGGTGTAACAACTCTTCCTAAATTCCCAGGACAGAAACTTCCAGCATCTTCTTTCTCTGGAGTAAGACTTGCTTTTGTAAGTTCATACACTGACTACCCTGAAGAAGCAATGGAATTTGCAAAGTTCCTTACTTCTAAAGAAATGCTTCAAAAACGCTTTGAAATAACAGATCAGATTCCACCAAGAAAGGATATTGAAATTAGCGACCCTCTAAACAAAGGAATCGTTGAACAGTTGAAATATTCAAAACCAATGCCAACAATTACACAGCTCGGTACTTATTGGCAGATTATGGGTCCAGCAATCTCTGGTATATGGGAAGGAGATGATGTCAAAAAGACAATGGATATCGCAGCCCGACAGATGGAAGCAGTAAAATAACACTACTTGCCCAAATTAAAGAATAAAACTATTATTTTGCTATGGCTTTAACACAAAAAGTAAAAACCTTAATTGAAGAATTTATTGATGTAGAAACTATCAATGCTGTAGAAAAATTTGCAGACACTTCAGATAACTCAAACGAATCGGTAAATAAAATTGCCTCAATGTTTGGTTACTCTGGAGATTTCGTTTCACAGGATGAGCAAAAGCTTATTACAAGTTTCAAAAAGAATCTTAAGCTTTTAATCGAAAAAACATGGGTTGAAAAATCTGATGTTGCATTAAAAGAACAGATTCTTTTCCAGCTTGAATCTTTGTGCTCAGACGTGGAATGGTCAAAGAGCTATGTTGATTTTCTCCATATTCTCAACGATGCAGTTTATCTTATGTTTGGACAGCAGACAAAGTCAGATGATTTTGGAGAGTACTCACTTCGTATTGATCCTGAGTTCGGTATTTTCTGGGCTTATGTAAAAAGTCTCCCTCAGCCCGCTGAATGGCCGGTTGATAAATGCCGTAATGCAGTATTACTCGGAATGTACTTCCTAGCTAATTACTAATGCACAGCAACAGCCGGAACTTTTTAACCGAAGTTCCGGCTTTTATTTTTTTTAAACAACAAAGATAATTTAAAATTTGGAGTTACTATGGATTTAGAAAAAATCACTTCTTCTTTAAAAGCCGGAGCCAGCAAACTTGCTCTACTTACAGCTGCAGAAAAGAATTCAGCCTTAGAAGCTGTTGCAGAAGCTCTGGAAAAGAATCGAGCAAAAATTATTCAGGCAAATAAACAGGACATAGAATCAGCTAGAGCAAATGGTACAAAAGAATCTTTAATTGACCGCCTTACTCTCGATGACAAAAGAATTACAGGAATCATCGATAGCCTTAAAATTGTCCTTTCGCAAACGGATCCAATTGGAGAAGAAGTTGCAGGTTGGAAAACTCCTAACGGACTTAATATCCGCCAGGTTAGAGTACCTCTTGGAGTTGTAGCTATCATTTACGAAAGCCGTCCTAATGTAACTGTAGATGCTTTCTGCCTTGCATACAAAAGTGGAAACTCAATTCTGCTTAGAGGTTCTTCAAGTGCTTACAATTCAAATAAAGCTATTGTCGAGATAATTCAAAATGCTCTTTCTAATGTAAAAGGCGGAGTTCCAGAAGCCATCGACTTAGTAGAAGTAAAAGAACACGATCACAGTGATGTTGATGAAATATTAAATGCTGTTGGAAAAATCGATGTTGTCCTTCCAAGAGGTGGTAAAAATCTTATACAGAATGTAGTTCGAAATGCACGGGTTCCAGTAATTGAAACTGGAAGCGGAGTATGTCACTTGTATATCGATGAGTCAGCCGATTTGAATATGGCTGCGAAAATTGCAGAAAACGCAAAGATACAGAGACCTAGTGTATGTAACGCAATCGAATGTATTTTAGTACACAAAAAAGTGTACACCGAATTTCTACCAAAATTAGCAAAACTATTTGACGGAAGAGTCAAATTCCATGCTGATTCGACATCCTATGCAATTCTCAAAAATCAGAATAACACCCCTGTTGAAGAAGCCAGCGATTCTGACTACGGAAACGAATACCTCGATTACGAATGCTGCATCAAAGTTGTAGAAAATATTGACGAAGCAATAACATATATAAATAGTCACAACACAAAACATTCAGAAAGCATCGTTACCGAAAGCCGGGCAAATGCCAGACTCTTCCAGGCTAAAATAGATGCAAGTTGTGTTTATGTTAATGCATCGACAAGATTTACTGATGGTGGAGAATTTGGTTTCGGAGCTGAATTAGGAATCAGTACACAAAAATTACACGCTCGTGGACCAATGGGAATCAAAGCCTTGACCACTACTAAATACTTAATCGACGGAGAAGGACAGGTTAGATAATATGAACGAAACAATTGCAACAACACTAAAAAAGGCAAGAAAGATTGTAATCAAAATTGGATCAAATACTCTTGCTAAAGCCGATGGAACTCAAAACACAGAATTCATGGCTAACTTTGCTGCACAATGCAAAGCCCTTGTAGACATGGGAAAACAAATTGTTGTCGTATCTTCAGGAGCTCAGGTTTCTGGAGTTTCAACCCTTAAAGAATGGGCAAGAAAAAAAGACATCCACTTTCGACAGGCTCTCTGTGCTATTGGTCAGGTCGAACTCATGGCCCAATGGAGAAAAGCTTTCGCCGAACAAAATCTTCATATCGGACAACTATTATTTACAAAAGAAGATTTTGAAAACGATCATCGTTCATTAAATATCCGTAACACCCTTTTCACTTTAGCAGATGAAGGTGTTGTTCCAATTATCAACGAAAACGATTCAGTCTCTATCGATGAATTCAAAATAGGTGATAATGACAATCTTTCTGCCCTAACCGCTATTTTATGGAGTGCAGACCTCTTGATATTATTCAGTGATATCGACGGAATCTATACTGACAATCCAAAAACAAATCCTAATGCAAAATTGATTGAATCAGTAAAATCAATTCCAGAACTCCGAAAGACAATTAAGATTGGAGAAACAAATGCTTTTGGAACTGGTGGAATCGAAACAAAAATTCAGGCCGCAGAAAAAACTACTGTATATGGAATTCCATTACTTTTGGCGAATGGTGGTCATGAAAATATTTTAAAGGACCTTGCTTCAGGCAATGCCAACGGAACTTTATTTCTGGCTGAATAAAAACAATATTGGAGGTATATATGAAAATTAGTTGTATTGGAACAGGAGCAATGGGCGGAGCAATTATGAGCGCCGTTTGCAAAAAATTTAATTCTAAGGATATTTACGTTACAGACAAGAACTCAGATATGGGAAAAGCTTTTGCAGAAAAAAACGGCTGTAACTTTGTAAATTCAAATAAAGAAGTAATCAAAGATGCAGATTATGTTTTTCTCGCTGTAAAACCACAGTTTCTTGGAGATGTATTCGCAGAAATCAAAAATGACATTTCCGAAAAACAAGTAATAATCTCGATGGCTGCTGGTATCGCCATTTCAAAGCTCGAAGCCTTTGCACCAAAAGCACGCTTTATCCGCATGATGCCAAATGTTTGTGCCCAGATTGGAGAGGCTATGACTGCTGTTAGTTGTAATTCAAATATTTCAAAAGAAGAAATGAACACAGCAAAAGAAATTCTTTCTGCGGCCGGAAAAGTAGAAGAAGTACCTGAAAGACTAATGGATTGCGTAACAGGAGTTAGTGGATCAGGTCCTGCTTTTGTTTTCATGTTCATTGAAGCTATGGCTGATGCAGCTGTAAGATGTGGTATGCCTAGAAACCAAGCTTATATTTACGCCGCTCAAACAGTCAAAGGTTCTGCAGCCCTAGTTCTTGAATCAGGAAAGCACCCTGGCGCACTCAAAGATTCAGTAACATCTCCTGCAGGTACAACTATTGAAGGTGTTGCCGCATTAGAAGCCAACGGATTCCGCCATTCAGTAATTGAAGCTGTAACAAAGGCATACGAAAAATCTGTTAGTCTGGGAAAGTAAAGAAAGTTACACGTAATTGTTTTCTGTGTGATACATGAGATAAAATTCCTGGCTTTTGCATTCAAAATTGTTAATTAAATCATATTTATCACCGGAAAATAATTCAGTCCAGTAAGGTTGATCTGAAAGAGTTATACTTTCATCATGCTCGGAATTATTTACGATTATGTAAAAAATCTCAGAGCATGTTTTTTTTTAAAGCACAAAAAGGATTCCCTGAGAAATCCCCCATTCACCGCAAGCAGCCCTTTGGTGTCCAACTGCAAAAATCAATTAGATTAAATTTCTTCATTTCTCTATAAATTGCTATTTACAAAAATCTTCGCAATAATAAATTTTTCCGTTTGCATCAACGATTGCATCTTTACCACGATGTACAACGATTGCATATTTACCCTTAAACGTTTTTGCAGAATCAAAAATACATGGAATGGCAACATCTGCATTTCTATTTATAAAACCGAATTTTTGTTCGCTATTCTCTATCAGAAGGAGACCATTAGAAAAAATTCTTGCATAATATGTATATTCTTCTGGAAGTTTTTTTAAATTTCCTCCTTTATCAAGCAATTGCCATACATCTTTTTCAGTTTGTACAAGAGCAATTCCCTCATTAAAAGAATAATTTAGATTGGGGGAAATTCTTATACCTGCCGTTCTCTTATCATCATAAAGCGGTACTTCAATTATGAGTTTTCCATTTTCATTTATGTAACCGCTCTTTCCATCAAGAAAAATTACCGGCAATAAACCTTCCGAATACCAAGTATCTGCTTGTAATAATTTTGGTGTAAATATTTTATGTTTTCTGTCAACAACACGAAAAATGTTATATGGTTGAGAATCGTCTTCATTAGACATTAAAACTACTTGTCTATTATTTCTATAACCATATTCTGAATTATACTTTTCGTCAAAAGTTCTGGAATAAACTTCTAAAGTATCAAGGTTAAAAAGAAGTTTTTTTCCTAGCCGAAGCTCCCGATCATTATATTTTTCCCAGATAGCAACTTTGTTTTCAAAAGTATAAACTTTTTTTAAGTCTGGCGTATATACAATTTGCCCAGAGTCCTCTGGCTCACAGACAATACAAAGATTTTTAAAAACATTAATATCTTTGTATTCAGGTTGAATTACAACATTTCTACTTTCATCAATAATTCCATACTTACTATTGAAGCAGAAAGGAGAATACGTTTTAGCATATCCAACACTCGAAACAATTATTAAAACTAAAACTACTAGTTTTTTCATGTTATTTCTCCAAAATTTTGTATGAGGGGTTTGGCCATAAGTCTAAAAACAAACCTTTGGAAACTGGACCGTCATAAGTAAATTTAAAAACCACTTTAGGAGATAGGTAAAGTACCTATCTCCTATTTTGCAAATTAAAGATCACTTTTTGACTACTCATTTCTCCAAGAGCTAAAATGTTAAGTAGTAGCCCTAAGAGAGATGTGCAAAGATTGAAATCATTAGGCTTTATACGTTAAATTCTCCGTATATTTCCCTATAAGTTACATAATACCTCGTAACCGAAATTTTATAGTATTCATCATAGATTTCTTCCGTCTTGAATGAATACTTTTTGCCTATGGGTATAATGCGCTTTTCTGTAAAATTAATCGAATTCTCTAAACTTTTCGAACGATGTTCTAACATATACTTTATTTGTCCTATTATTTGTTTTTGAGAATAGTCATAATCTGTATTATCACAAACAATGACAAGCTGTTCATTTGTAGATTTTTTTGCGTATACAACAGAATCATCTGTTTCATACCAGACATCAATATCATCACCTATAGTTGCAATATTCTTTCTGGAATTTTGCTCAACCTCTGGAAGTGATTTCTGTATTTCTGATAAAACTCGGGATGTATCCTGTTTTTCCTTTTTACAAGAAATAATTAACAAAGCAATTAAGAGTAATACAATAATTTTCTTCATTTTCTCTCCTCAAAAAACTTTTTATTTACTCTCTATACCTTAGCCTATGCGATTTTGCTTGAAAAGGACAAAAATAAAAAAATTTTTAAATTTTAGAAATATCTTGACAATATATATATATATATAGTTATATTGTTTCAAAAAGTTAATTATGGCCCGAATTAAAAAAGTTTTACAGCACGATGAGACAGACTGCGGCGCTGCGTGTATTTCAATCATTCTACAATATTACGGAAAATCAGTACCTCTACGGCGCATTCGTTCAGCCGCAGGAACAGATAGCGTTGGCACATCTGGATATGGAATCGTAAAAGGTGCAGAAAAATTTGGCTTAAGCTGTAAGGGCTTAATGTCCCCGGAAAAAGATAAAATACATGACATTCCACTTCCTTCAATTTTTCACATAAAACAAAAATTCGACCACTATGTCGTAGTATATAAAGTTACAAAAAAACATGTTTACATAAGTGATCCCGGCGAAGGTTTTAGAAAAGAAAAACTAGAAGACTTCTTATCCTGGTGGTCCGGAGTATTTTTTATACTTTTTCCAACATCGAACTTCGAAAAAGGTAACGAAAATCGTGGTCTATTAATCAGATTTGCCTACTTGCTAAAACCTCACAAACGGCTTGTAATAGAGGTTTTAATTGCAAGCCTTCTACTTTCTATCTTTGGAGTATTTGTTTCTTTTTACTTCAGATTTCTAATCGACGAAGTACTGTATTCGCAGGTTCGTTCTACGCTGAATCTTTGTTCCATCTGCTATTTTGCTGTAATTATTTTTCAAACTGTAATTGAATACTGCCGAAGCCAAATTATTTTGTACATGGGAACCAAAATTGATGTATCCCTTCTTTCTGATTTTTTCTGCCACCTGCTACATCTGCCACTTTCGTTTTTTTCATCCAGAAAAACAGGCGAAATTCTTTCTCGAATAAATGATGCGGAAACTGTAAAAAATGCAATTTCTTCTACAACCCTTGGAATCATAATGGATTCATTCATGCTCGTTGTAGGAGGCTTTTTCCTTTTTAAGCTCGGCATGAATCTTTTACCCATTTCTATTATTCCAGTTTTTTTATCTTCGATTATTGTCTGGATTTATTCAGGGCCTTTCAAGCAAAAGATAAAACACCGCTCCATTTTAGAAGCAGATAAAAATGCAGCAATGTACGAAAGCATTAACGGCATTTCTACAATAAAGGGACTGGCAACAGAAGGAAAAGCTTTTTCCCGCGTAGAAGAAAAAATTGTCCTTGCTGCCGATAAAGCCCTGGAACTAGGCAGAATTGGAAACAGTCAGCGGGCTATTCAAGAATTTATTTCGGGAACAGGAACTCTGGCATTGTATTGGTTTGGTAGCTTCATGATTTTTGACGGAAAACTTACCCTTGGCCAGTTGATTTCGTTTAATACACTTTCAGGCTTTTTTCTGGGGCCTCTCAAAAGGCTTCTAACAATGCAACTGCATCTTCAGGAAGTTATGATTTCTGCAGAAAGACTTACAGACATAATTGACATGGAAGAAGAATGTCCGGACGAAGAAAATCTGGAAGAAGTTGAAAAACTTGAAGGCGATATTGAATTCAAAAATGTTTCTTTTTCATATGGAACTCGGGGAAGAGCTGTAGAAAATGTTTCATTCGTAATACCTGCAGGAAAGAAAGTCGCCTTTGTCGGTAGCTCCGGTTCAGGAAAAACTACACTCCTAAAACTTCTGATGAAATTTTATCAACTGGAAGAAGGACAAATTCTAATAAACGGAACAGACATCGCAGATTTAAAAACTTCTTCATTCAGAGAAAAAATCGGCTATGTTCCACAGGAAAGTCTTTTGTTCAGCGGAACAATAAGCGAAAACATCGCCTGGGGCTGCGAAAATCCCGACCCAAAAAGAATACTTGCCAGCAGCATGGCCTCGCAGTCTTACGAGTTTATTCAGCGTCTTCCGGAAAAATTTAACACCTACGTCGGCGAACACGGCTCAACCTTGTCCGGCGGGGAAAGGCAAAGACTTGCCATGGCACGCATCCTTATGCGAAATCCAGACATGCTTATTTTAGATGAAGCCACAGCAAGCCTGGATAGCATTTCTGAGCAGGCAATTATGGACACTATTTTTACACGTATTCAGGGGCGCACTGTAATCATGGTTGCTCACCGCCTTTCGACAATAAAAGACTGCGATTTAATTTACGTTTTCAATAAAGGCAATCTTGTGGAGCAAGGCAGTCACTTTGAATTATTAGCAAAAAACGGATTTTATAAAAGTTTATGGAGAGCTCAAAATGAAAAGAGTAATGGTAGTTCAACACCAAAATACAATGGTTTACTCAAAAGAATTTCTGCAATTGAAAGTTCCCTCAGAAATTAATGTTCTGCTCTACACAATAATTATTTTATTTACAACAGCTCTAGTTTTTTTATTCGTTGGAAAAATCGATGATGTTATCAAAGTTCATGGAATCGTCCGCACAGAAGGAAACATTTCTTCAGTTAAAAATGTAATATCAGGAAAAATTATAGAAATAAATTTTAAGCCCGGTCAAAAAGTATTTAAGGGCGATTTTCTATATAAAATTGATCCTGCAATTTACGATTCTCAGCGTGAAAATTTACTAGCCGAAAAGAACAATATCGAAGAGCGTTTGAACGGTCTGGAACAGCTTTCGCAAAGCTATTACAACAGGAAGAATCTAGTAAACAAATCAAACGAAGTTGCGTTTACGCGGTACGATAGTTATCGAACTAATGTAGAAAAGCTTTTGATTCAAAAGAAAATCTCATATCAAACTCTGCAGGACGAAAAGAACTTACCTGAAAGTTTACGAAACCAAAAAAATATTAATCAGCGCAAACTCGAATACGATTACAATTCTAAAAATCTAGAAAGTTATAAAGCCGATTTTATTAACTCAATAAATCAAGAAAAGAATGAACTGTCTTTGGCATTTTCGACAGTTACTCAGGAAATTCAAAAGCTGGACAGCCAATACGAATTTCTAAAAGTTTATGCACCGGTTGATGGATTTGTACAGGAAATTGCTTCTCTAAATCTGGGTGATTACCTTGAATCAGGTGCAAACGTTTTGAACATCATCCCAAACGATGAAAAGAATTTCCGCGTTGAAATGCAAATTTCACCAAAGGATATGGGAAAAATTAAACCAGGACTAAAAGTAAAATACCGGCTTTCCGCCTTTCCCTTCTTTGAATACAAAGGCGCCGAAGGAATTATAACGGCCGTAGATCCTGATATCCGCGCAGGGAACAATGGCTATCTTTACTACATTGTGTACGCAGACTTAGACAGGGCCTTATTCAAGAACCGCCACGGAGAAGCATTTCCTGTTCGTTCAGGCCTGGAAACAGATGCAAGAATCGTGTTGGAAACAGAACGAATTATTTACTACATCCTAAGAAAAATTGATTTCCTGTATTAGAAATGAAAAAACATTGTATCCTTAGTTTACTTACTATATTTGCCTCTCTTGCTGTAAGTGCAGAAACAGAACTGGAATCTATCTGGAAAACTGCCATTCGTAACAATCCCGACATGCACTCTGCACAGTACTCATATGAATATGCACAAACTTCCTATTACTACAAAAATAGTCTTTATCCGCTTTCATTGAATTATTCAGTAAATTCCGGCTTCAATGATATTTACGAAAACATAGTTTGGTATCCGTCTTCGTCAAAAGCCAATATTTCTGTTTCAAAGAAAAATCCTTTCGGAAATTCACTATCCGCCGGAATATCCTTCGGAATAGACAGAGGTATCATCGACTATTCCGCAGAAGAAATCGACTCTGATTCAATCGGTTATTCAAAAACACCTTCGGCAAATCTATCAATAAACCAGAGTTTGAATCCGGCAATAGCACCAGGAATAAAAGACCCCAACTCAGAAATATTGGACCGAAATATTCGATCGGCATTCTACTCAATGAATTCTGTTGAAAAAAGCTTATTAGAAACAGTAACCGAATATTACATTCAAATAAGATGCTTAAACAGACTAATTGAAAAATACACCAACTACATCGGTTTCTATGAATTACGAATTGCAGCTGCAAAAGAACTCTTTGAAAAATCCAAAATTTCAATATCTGAAATTTGGACTCTGGAAAACAAAAAATGGGAATTCTATAAAGACTATCTTGAAACTGTAAACTCAAGAGAAAGCCTACAATACAAAATCAAAAACCTTTGCGGAAATTCTTTCGAATCTTTTTTAACGGATTCAGAATTACCGGAATCTAAAAATGAATTATTTATTTACAACATTTCCAGACAAAAAATCCTGAACGATATCGAAATATTAAATCTTCAAAACTTAATAACCCGACAGGATACAGCCCCTGTTCTCACACTTAGCGGTAGTTTCACGGAAACCACAAAAACCGATGATAGCTTTGAAATTGATTTTGTACAGGATAAAACTGTTTTAAACTGGGATTTTTCGCTGAGCATAAGTTTTTCAGAATTCTTTTCTCCATCAAAAAAACTACGGAAACAGTTGTACAAAAACAATCTGAAAATCTGTGAAGAAAAACTGGAAACAATAAACACCGAAACAAAAAATCAGCAGGAAAACTTGCAGAACATAATTGTTTCATATGAATCCCAGCTAAATCAAGCTTTAGAAATGCACAAAAATCGACTTCAACTCGTAAATGACTATGAAAAATTACATTCTGAGGGAAAGTGTTCAAAACAGGAATTAGAAGAAGTTCGGCTTAATGCAGCAGAATCAGAATGTATTTATAAAAATCTGGAAGATAACCTTTGGTTATACAAATGGAAAAGGACTCAGTGTAAATGAAAAGATTTTGTACTCAATTAGAAAATACAGATGCCGCAGTTTTTTCAGTATTTAATCAGCCTTTTTTGTTTAGTGCCAACACACTTACCTACTTTCCGATTACTGATTGCGCAAAAGACTTGTTACTGGCTCAAAATCTGGATTTTGAAACAATGGATGAAAACATTAAGCAAAAGTATCCTCATAAAGAAATTGAAATGACTCTTTCCAAATTACAGGAATTTAAGGAAAGCAAAATCCTTTCACCCATAAAAGCCCACGCAAAGGGCGACTTATACTACAACGATTACTATCTTAAACTTGTTCAATCAACCCGCTGTAATCTGCACTGCTCCTACTGTTTTGCCCGTAAAGACACCTCCTTCGATATGAATTTGGAAACTGCAAAAAAAGCAATTCTATTTTTTCTGGATAAATTTGTTCCCGATTCAAACCGACGCTTCATCATAGATTTAACCGGCTCCGGAGAACCTCTTTTACGATTAGATTTTATCTTAAAAGTAAATGAATTCGTTCTGGAGTTAAAAGAAAAACGCAATATAAATATTTTCTGCCAGCTTGCCTCAAACGGAATGTTGCTCACCCCAAAAGTAAGTTCACTTTTGAAAAAAAACAATATTCTTTTTGGCGTCAGCCTTGATGGAGAAAAGGAAATCTCTGAACTTAATAGAACCGGCTTAAACTACGAAAAAGTTTCACAAAACATAAATAATCTTGAAAACAAAGATTTCTTTGGGCTGGCAGCAACCTATTCTGCTAACAATCACGATTTTATAAAAATTTTTAAAACCCTTTTTGCTTTCAAACCAGAAGTAGTTGGAATGAAACCCGTTCGCCTCCCCGAAAATGACAAAAATTCCATAAACATGAATAACATTGAAGAAATAAAAGATTCCTACGACCGCTTTGCAAAATGGATGTATAAACAACTTGTAAGCAATCGAAATGATATCTTTTCCGCCTTCATGAAAAGTGAAGATTATTTTACCAGATTCCTAAAAGTAACAATCCGCCCCTTCAGAATCTATTACCGATGTTCCGCAGGAGTAAGTTCATTTGCAGTCGATGCAAAAGAAAACATTATCATCTGCCCTGCCTTTATTGGAAACAAAGAAGGAATCATAGGAAACCTTACCGACGGATTTGATCCTTCAAAAAAACAAAAATTGGAACGTCTATATGCGGACAAAATCAGGTATTGCAAAAAATGCTGGGCAAGATACACCTGCGCAGGAGAATGCTTTTCGCTGGGCTACACAACAAACTCAAAAATCGAAAAACCCGTACCCGCTATGTGCGAATTAAAAAAGTATTTAATACAACTTTCTATATGGTTCTGGACCAGCTTACGCTTTGAACACCCGGAGCTATATAGAACTTGTGTTGAAAAATATTAAAGTAAGTTTCATAATGGAGGAAAGAGATGAAATTTAACCTAAGTGATTTTTTGCAGCTGGACACCAAAGGGCTGCTTGCAGTAAATGGGGGAAGTCCTTGTGGGGGAGCAACAACGGGACCAAGTAATAATGCTTCTGATCCGACATCGTCATCTTATGGCGACTCTAATGGTGGCGGTTCTAGTGGTGATAATACAAGTCAACCTGTTCGAACAGTAAAGCGCCCTTCAGGAACATGGGATTATTATGGGAAAGACTATGGAATTTGGACAGACAACTATGGAGAAAAACACCCTTTTGGTCCTATAGATTGCACAAAGACAAATAATAACAAAGCAGCAAATAATTCTTCCAGCTCTTCAGGTGGCGGAAGTTGCAGTACAGCCTCCTCTTCTCCTGATTCTTCATCGGGGAAATCTAATAATCCCGATGGACAAGGACCTTCCACAACAAGCTCCAATCCTTCTCATGGTGGCGGAACTTGCCCTGGAAAAGACGGAGGAACACATATACCACCAAGCGATGATGGCAGTGATACAGGAACCGGCGGTACTGATATACCAAACGGTGGGGGCATTTGCGGCGGAACAGAAACTCCTGACGATGGAGAAACTGGTGGAGAAATAACAAATCCAGATGATACGATAGATAAAACAAGCGGTTCGTTTGGTCAGATTACTGATGGTAGTTATGCGGATAAGCTTACGATGCAGTATTATAAGAAAAATAAAGAAAAGTATGGAGTGTTTACAGATTTTTTTGATGACTCCATGAATGGAAAAGAGGAACTTTTCTCGAAGGAAGGATGTTTAATGACTGATGTTGCAAAAGTTGCCTCTGAAGTTTCAGGAAAAGAAATTAAATTAACAGAAATTAATGAAAAATGTGATATTAACAAAGATGGTTTATTGGAATATGATGAGATTTCAAAAGGATTACAAGATATACTTGGTGAAGGTTTCGAAGTCAAAACTGACTATTGGGAAAAGCAATTAACAAAAGAAAAATTTGCTGAATGTGCAAAAAATGGTGAATATGTTTTAGCACGAGCTTTGATTGATGATGTTAATGAAAATGGTATACGGGATGATTATCATTGGGTTCTGCTTGAAGGTTACACTACAGATGATAAAGGTCGGTTATATTTTGAATATGACGGCACTAGTGATAATGATAATGGTCGTCACTATGTTTTTGGGGCTGAAGATTTGACAAATAATGAATATTCAGTTGATAAAATTATTACAATACATATTAGTAAATAGGAATATGTTTAATTAATATTTTTTACGGTGGTCTAGGTTTTGTTTTTTTTATAAACATATAAACTATACCATCGTAAGTATTATTTTGTATAATATAGTAGGAGTAAAATGACAAAGACTATACGATTTTTGATATTGTTAATATTTTCTTTTTTTTCTTGTTCTGCAAAAGAAGATTATAATTTTCATTGTACAAAATGGATTTATTATGAAGTTGGGTTTGATTCTAGAAATAATGTATATTTGACGGATACAAGAAGTAAAGAACAAATAGTGTTTATCTGTGATGATGTGCCATATAGTGACTATTCAAAAGAAGATCTGTTGAAGCATTATAAAAATGATAAACATGATTCTTATTCAGAATTTGGCGATTATTCTGTAAAATCAAGAATGGAGGTATGCAAAAAGAAGTCTACAAACAGTGAGGTGATTTATAGTAAACATTTTAAATCAAATATAACTCGATATTATGTCACATATGAAAAAGTTTATTTTCTTTTTCATATGTGAGTTGGACTTTATTTAGTGGGAGCTTCTTCAGTCTCTGTAACATATGTTTTAGGTTTTGCCCCTGACTGTTATGGCGGACATTGGGTTGTTTTAGAAGTTTATAACGTAAATACTGCTGGAAAAGTAAGTTTTACTTATGATGGAACAATTGATAATGATAATGGTAGAAGTTATATACTTGGAACATCAGACCAGAATACCGATAATAAAGTTTTCGGAATTTCTAGAATTGAAACTGTTTCGATAACAAGAAAATAAAGTATACATTAAGCTATATTTTATAATTTTTTATTGAAGATAGCTTAAAAATTAGAAGGTATTGTATGAAAAGGAATTTATTTTTTTTTGTACTGTTTGTGATTTGTTTATTTGCCTGCTCCTCTAAAGAGAAAGGTTTATTCGCACGAGTAAAAAAAATAATGGGAACAGAAATTCAAATTTCCAAAGAAGATAAAGAAAGAATTGGACAGATTGAAATAATAGAACATAATCAGATACTTTCAATTTCTGATCAGAAAATTGAAGTTCGTTCTAAACCGTTTTCTTTTAAGCAGGAGAATGTGATTTATATTACCAAACCAGGTGATGAGATAAAAATTCAAAATGTATTGTATTCTAAAAAGTTTGGAACATCATGTCTTTTTGTAAAATTACCAGACAATAGACCAGGTTTTATCCAAATTTTATCTAATCCATACAAAGATGGAAATTTTAGTCATAAAGAAGAAATAAATATAGATGGTTCTAATGTCAAAATTCTAAATCTAAAACGAACCTATACTTTTGAAAGTTTATCAAATGATCCTGCAAAAATTCATGGGCGTCCATCCTTTAATTCTGAAGTGCTTTCAGAAATATTTAACGATGTAGAACTTGATGCTTCTGCAATTACAGCAGATTATAAATGGCTTTATGTAACATACGAAAATCAGAAAGGCTGGATAAATACAAAATATTTGTGCAATGGAATAGGAGGGCCAATTCTTTTTACTCCTGAAGAAATAATCTGTGAAGAACTTCTTTGGGCAGACTATAGGTAGCAAATATAGAAAAATAGATGCTTTATGGATGCACTTTTTTCGCCGTGCGTAAAAAGGCAGCTTGCTATTCCGGAACTTTTCGGAGGAATATGGCAAGAAAAAAACGGAACTGGCAGTACCGGTAAAACAAACGGAGAAACAGGTTCTACAACAACAACGTCAACTGGCACCGGAACTTGTGGAGGAACAAGTACTGGGGGTACAACTACTCCAACAATTCCATCATCAGGTAACTTTGGACAGATAACGGATGGTTCGTATGCGGATAAGTTGACAATGCAGTATTACAAAGATGGTAATGTTGAAATAAATCCATTTTACAGTGAAACTTCTGCAATAGCACAAACTCATGATTCAGAAATGAATGGAAATTATTCTTTTTCTAAATCAGGTTGTTTAATGACTTGTACTGCAAAGGTAATATCAGAAAAAAGTGGTAAACAAATATATTTGCGTGATATTAATAAACATGTAGATAAAAACTCTGATGGTCTTTTGTCATTTGAAGAAATTGAAGCTGGAATGGAGTATTATCTCGGAAAAGAATATAATATTGAATCTAATTGGTATCAAGATAGTCTTAATGCAGAAAGGTTTATTGAGGCTTCAAATAGAGGTGACACCTATGTTCTAGCAAGGGCTTGCGGTGATTTTGACGGAAATGGTACTGAGAAGCATCATTGGGTTGTATTAGAAGGTTTTACAACAGATAGTAATGGAAGATTGGTTTTTACTTATGATGGTTCTAGTAATAATGATGTTGGAAGATCTTATGTTTTTGGAAATGCAGATAATTCTAAAAATGAATTTAAAATTGATAAGATTGCAACATTTACTATAACTAGAAAATAAATTTTAATGACGGTTTATTTTTTAATAAACCGTCATTTTGGAGGTTTGGAATGAATAAAAAACAAAAAATTATCACAATATCTTTATTGTTTTTTTTGAATTTATTATTTTCATGTAGTAAAAAAACAGAATCAAAAATTGGAATGACTGAAGAAACTGTAAAAGAAGTCTCTATAATAGAAAATACAAATAAAATTCCATTTGAGCCTGAAAAAAGTTATAACATGGATTTAACAGAATATAAGGTGTATGAACACTTAAAACCTGCTTATGAGTTTGGCTATGATGATAATTATCATGCATATTTAACAGATTTAAGAACAAATAGACAGGTAGTTTTTTTATGTTCATCATATGATCCAAGTTATATGAAGGAAGAGTACTTTGATATTTATAAGGATGCATTTGATGAAGATAGAGATGTAGGAAATGGTTTGGCTTATAGAATTGAGTGGTGCAAAGAAATAGCAGTAAAAAAAGAATCATTTTTTGATGAGCATTTTGGATGTGTTATTGAACGTTATTATGTAAAATATACAGATGCGTATAGATTTTTTCATATTTAATTAGTAGAAGTTTGTAATTTAAGCTATATCAAAACCAAAGAGGAAAATTATGAAAAAAGGAATTTTTTTCTTGATAATTCTATTTTTATGTATTTTTTGTTATGCAGAGTCTTATGAAAATTTTACCGATATCAAAGCTGATTATGTTGAAAAGTTTACATCATGCATTTATACAACGGAAAAATATGCTAATGGGAGGCCTACAGGGCATTCTATTATTCTGGGAGATGACTCTTTTGAACCTAAATCAAAATATCTAAAAAACGAATCATTAAATTCGAAATGCGTATATTTTACCCTTTATACAGGTGAACTAAAGCCTGGTATCACAGAACTGAGATCTGAAGACGGTGCTTTTGAAGGCGGATATATTGATCACGGTTATGAACTTGAATTTAAATTAGATTCACCCTTGGAATGTGAGTTTGATGGAAAAATGGTTCACATAAAAGGTGTTGCACGCCTGTATGAACATAATTCCTCAAGAAAATCTGGAAAAATCTTAAAATTTACTTATGACGGTCCAGTTTCAAAAGGCTTGTTTTTAGACTTATGGCCAAACCCCTCCTACAAAATTTTGGAGAAATAAAATGAAAAAACTATTAATGATTCTCTCCATAATTCTTTTTATTACTGGTTGTATGAATGGCAAATCAAAGAATACTAAAACAGTTACTGAAGATATAACAGATGCAGGGTACTCTTCCATAATAAGGAAAATCGAAAAAAGAGAAAAAAATCCTGAATATACCGATGAATACTACGCGTCTTCTGAATATGTAAAATGTACATATTCCTGGGATAAATGGAATAATAGGGTAATTGTATTAGGAAATGAAAACTTTAATGAAGATTCAGACATTGTGAAACAGTCTGGCAAAAATATTAAATGTGTTTATTTTTCTATGTATGATACTCCTTTTGAACCAGCAGAATATACAACTCCTTATGAATTATGGGATGGTAATCTTGAAGGTCATTATATCTATGATAATAATGATGATTATCTGTTTATTGAAGAAATATATCTCAAAATTAATCCAGATAACACAATAGAAGTTGCTGGAGTTGCCGATCGAACAGAAGGAAAAGATATACTTTCTAGACGAGATGAAAAATTTAAATTCTGCTATAAAGGCAAAGTCAAAGAAGGTTTTTACACCGATTTGTGGAAATAGAATTTCTGTGGAATCTTTGTTTACGGAAATAACCAAATATCATCAAAAGATAAAAAAATTATCGCAACTAATGATTTTATGTATAAACTACCCGATGAATATAAATTATACATTCGGTAATAAACAACTATATCAAACTCTTACGTATAAAACAATTTTGGAGATTTACAAATGAAAAAACACCTGATCACAATCTTACTCTTACTCGCAGCAGCAACTACATTCGCCGAAATGGCAAAGATGCGGTTTACAATTACACAATCACCGGAAGAATTCAACATCGATTACATTGAAACACCCGACATGACTCTAGTTGAATCAAAAGAAAATCCAGATATTGCCGTAACCAGAACTTACAAAATCAAAAAAGGCGATGAAGAAGGTGAACTGCGTTACTCACTTTTTACAGACACCGGCACAGACGAGTCCAATGCCAAAATGCAGGCCTACATCTGGTCACTTGTTTGCACAAAAAACATCGCAGGCTATGATTTTCCTTCAAAAGGACTTACACCCTACGGCGACAATGATGTAAAAGGCGAATTCAACGGAGACTGCGGATTCAATGCATTTATCAAATCCCCAACATCCAAGTACGCAGAAGGCTACAATTACATCTATGCCGACTTTTTTTATAAAAAAGGCCAAGGATTAGTTGTACGTTCATTCCTCTTCAAAGACATCAGTTTTGCTGGTGTTAATCCCGACGGTACAACAAAGTCCGACAGCGCCCTGTTCACAAATTACGATTCTTTTAAATTTTTTGATTAAGACCCTTTATTGAAAATAAATATCAACTTAATTGAATGAATAATTGAAGGTGTTGCCGCCCTTGAAGCAAACGGATTCCGTCATTCAGTTATAGAAGCTGTTACAAAAGCGTACGAAAAATCTGTAAATTTCGGAAAATAAGTTTTTCTTATTTCTGTCCCCGATTTAATTCGGGGATTTTTTTTTGCCAAACTACCTTCTAGAAAATTCAATCAAATTTCAAATTTTCGGCACAAATTCAAATTTACTTTAAATACAAATCCAAATTTATATTTTATTTACTGATTTATTCTCAACTTCAAAGTACTCCTTTTTTTTATCTAATTAAAAATCGATAGTTAATACTTTTATTAACTATCAATAATTTGTTATTTTTATACCATTGTTCCACATGAAACTTATTACTAATCGTATTTACTTGTTTCACATGAAACAAACTAACCTACCCTTTTTATCTAATTATCAATCGTTTATATAAAAATATGTTTCTCGTGAAACAATTGATTACTTATTAAACTAATTTGTTTCACATGAAACATCCTATAAGTTCTTTAATTATAATTTTCTTTAATCTATGTGTTTCACATGAAACCTTATATTTTTACTTTTGTTTCATGTGAAACTATTTTTAGAGATTTAATTTCTTACCAAATGTTCCATGTGAAACAATAAATTTTTCAACCCTTTTAAGTATAAAAAATAATTCAATTTGAAAGAGATAAAATTTGTTGCACGTGAAACACTATTTCTTTTAACAATTTCAATACTTTATTATGGACTTAGATATTTGTTTGTTTCATGTGAAACATTATAAGAAAAGTGAAATAAGTTTTGTTTCTCATGAAACTAAATTATTAAATATACAAACTGTTTCATGTGAAACACCATTTCAAAAATCAATTTGCATTTTTGTTTCATGTGAAACTTTTCCAAAATACTTATTGTATGCCTGTTTCACATGAAACAAATTTAAACACAAGTTATACACATTATGTGGATAACTTGTGGATAACTTTTTAAAATCAAATATAAAAAAAAGCCAGTCAGAAAATTATCTGACTGGCTGCCTGATGTATATAATTTCCCTAGTTATATTAACTAACCCTATTAAAATTATATATTAATAATATTTTTTTGTCATCCCGTAAATATTATACATTCTATTTCTTTGTATTATAAGTATTTACAAGTTTATTCCTTATTATTTGGTACTTTATCCAGTCCAACTAAGAAGTCTGGTTCTGATATTTTTACAACCTTAACACCAGTTGAACCAGTACCCTGAAGATTTATTGTTGAAGCAGGAACCCTTAAAGTTTTACCCTGACTAGTCATACAAACAATCTCATCTTCATCTTTAACAGGAAGAAGACCAATGATTTCTCCACGTGATTCAGTATTTCCAAATATTCTCTGACCACCGGTACCTCTTCCATGTATATTGAAGTCATCAAATTGAACGCGTTTACCAAAGCCTTTTTCTGTAAGAAGGAGAAGATTTTCATCGGAAGTAACTTTTACAGCTCCGGCAACTTCGTCACCTTCTGACAGTTTAATTCCTTTTATACCACAACTAGCTCTACCCATTTCACGAACTGAATCTTCATTAAATCGTAAAGCTTTACCTCTTCTAGTTACAATAAGAACATCTGAACTTCCATCAGTTGGAATAGCACTTATCAATTTGTCATTATCTTTTAACTTAAGACCGATAATTCCTCTTGTTTTAGCGTTAATAAATTCAGATGTCTGAACCTTCTTTACTACCCCACTTGCAGTTGTCATAAAGAGATACTGGTCTTCTCTAAATTCTCTTAGAGTTACAACAGTTGTAATTTCTTCATCAGCACCAATAGCAATCATACTCTTGATATTTGTTCCACGGGCATTCTTTGAAGTTTCTGGAATTTCGTGAACTTTAATCCAGTATGCTTTTCCGATGCTAGAAACAAACAAAATATGATCATGAGTAGAACCAATAAAAAGCTGAGTAATATAATCATCTTCGATAAGAGAAGTACCATTTGAACCAGTTCCTCCCCTACCCTGCTTTTTATACTGAGTTACAGAAACTCGTTTCATATAACCAAGTTTAGAAATCATAACGACCATGTCTTCTTCTTTGATCATGTCTTCAACATTAATCTGTTCAACTTCGTCTGCAACAATATCGGTACGGCGGTCATCGCCATATTTTTCGGCTAGTTTATTTGTTTCATCTTTGATGATAGTAAGAATTTTTCCAGGATTTGCAAGAAGGTCTTCAAGGTAATCAATCCATGCCTGAAGTTCCTTGATTTCTTTCTGGAGGTCTTCAATCTGAAGATGAGTAAGGCGTTTGAGCTGCATATCAACGATTGCTTGAGCCTGTTCATCATCAAAGTTGAAACGTTTTTCCAAAGCAAGTTTTGCACTTTCTGTATCTCGACTTTCCTTGATGATTTTGATTACTTCATCAATATTGTTGATAGCCGTAATCAAAGCTTCCAGAATGTGCATACGATGTTTTGCAACTTTTAAATCATAAATTGTTCGGCGAGTAATAACCTCATTTCTATGATTTACAAAGTGCATTATAAGCTGCTTAAGATTCAAAACTTCAGGTTTAAGATAAGTTGGTGGCAAAGTCAGCATGCCCGGTTCATCATATCTCGGTTCCCCATCTTTTACCTGAGGAACAAGAGCAAGATTAATTACACCAAAGTTTGACTGTAAATCTGTTTTTGCAAAAAGTTGATTAAGAACAAGTTTAGTTATAGCTCCACGTTTAAGGTCTACTACAAGGCGCATTCCAGAACGGTCAGAAGATTCATCATTAGCTCCAACAATTCCGTCTATCTGCTTATCACGAACAAGTTCTTTAATTCTGCGAATAATATTTGTTGTATTTACGCCATATGGAACTTCTGTAAATACAATTGATTCTCTACCGTGTTTATCAGTTTCAATTGTAAACTTTGAACGGATTGTAATTTTTCCGCGTCCAGTTTTATATGCCTTTTTGATTCCTTCTCGACCATAAATTATACCGCCGGTTGGAAAATCCGGACCTTTGATATGGTGCATAAGTTCATCAATAGAAATTTCAGAGTTGTCGATATAAGCGCTGATTGCAGCAGCAACTTCACGAAGGTTGTGGGTCGGCATGTTAGTTGCCATACCAACTGCGATACCAGTTGTACCATTACACAAAAGGAAAGGAAAAGCTCCCGGAAGAACGCTAGGCTCTTTTGTGGTATCGTCAAAGTTTGACACCATATCAACGGTGTTCTTACTGATGTCGCTAACCATTTCTTCAGTGATTTTAGACATCTTTGCTTCGGTGTATCGGTAAGCCGCAGCAGGGTCACCGGCAATAGTACCAAAGTTTCCCTGTGGAGTTACGGTTGTATAGCGCTGAGCAAAGTCCTGTCCAAGACGAACAAGGGCATCGTAAACAGAAGCGTCTCCGTGCGGATGGTAATGTCCAAGAACTTCACCTACGATGGTAGCACATTTTTTTGTTTTTCCACCACTTGCAAGATGAAGAGTATCCATTGCGTACATGATTCGTCTGTGAACAGGTTTAAGTCCGTCCCGAACATCCGGCAATGCACGCTGAACAATTACCGACATCGAATAGTCAATGTAGGCCTGCTTAACTTCATCCTCAATCGGAATCTTTATAAGAGTTCCACCTTCCGCAGTCTTGATTTCTTCCATTTTGTATCGTAACTCCTAAAAATATTTTCTATCTCTATGAATTTATTTTTTTGCCAAAATGACACCGAATTTTCCGCTAAAATAAATGCATTCAACAGCAGAAAAACCGGCTTCTTTCAGCCACTTAATTTCGTCCTGGACAGTACATTCTCTGTCTAGCTTTTTACGCTCCAGCCAGCGTTGGTATTCTGTATCTGAAATTCCGGAAGCTTGTATCTGGTCAATCCAATACTTTTCAATTTTTGCGTTTACGCCTTTATCTTTAACGCAAAACTGGTCGTAATTTACAAACACTCCGCCTTCTTCAATATGCTGAAAAACCTTCTGAAAAAGAGAGTTTTTTTCTTCGTTTTCCAGATGATGAATCGACAAGGCAGAAATTATAAGTTCAGCACGTTCTCCATCTTTGAGCGGAAAATCTTTTGAATAATCGCAAACTATGTATTTTACATTCTGAAGATTTTCAATTCGCTTTTTTGCAACCTTCAGCATCTCTTCAGCTATATCGGCCAGAAGATATTCAGATTCTGAAAAATGTTTGAAATAAAAAGAAGTCAAAAGTCCGGTTCCGGCTCCTAAATCAATAATTTTTGAAGGAGTTTTTTCAAGACTTTTAGCAACAAAATCTGTCGTCAATTCATAATAATCATCAAAACAGGGAATAAATTTCCGCCTGTTTTCATCATATTCTTTTGAGACTAAATTAAACTGCTGCTGAACTTCACCCGATTTCATACAATTTTTTTCTAATATATAGGAAACAATTGTAGCATTTTTTTTATTTTTAGTCTTTAGTTGAGAAACTAATATATGGTAGTTTTAGAGAAAAATTAAACTATAGTGAAATTCTTTAATTACATTTTTTCTACAGATATTTGATCAATAAAATCAAAATCACTATCTGCAGTTATTAAAGTCAAATTTGCAGCATGACAGGTTGCAGCAATCCAAATATCATTTTCTGGAATAGGTTTACCTTTTTCTTTTAGTGATGACTTTATTTTTCCATAACTTTTTGCAACCTCTAAATCTGGATATAAAACTTTCATCTGTTCGCAAAAACAAAAATAATTATCACGATTAAAATCTGATTTTTTAGAAAGTTCTGCTCCATACATCAATTCACCAACTGAAATTGAAGAAATATACAGATTTTCTATATTATCAAAAAGAGAAAAAAGTTCTGTCTCGCCTTTGAAAAAACGAATAATAACATTTGTGTCTACAAGCTTACCATTCATTTTCATCAACCTTGCGACACTCAGCCAGTGCAGTTTCCATTTGATCAGCTTCTTCTTTATCTATACTTCCAAAAAAATCTTTTAAAGATTTTTGATTTGAAGCATTTGCACGCAAAACTAAATTTTCGTATTCATCTATTGGAAGTACTACAGCCTTCATTTCATTATTTTTAATAATTGCAATTTTTTTGAGTTTTCTATTTGTCAATTCCGTCAGAAAGTTTGAAAACTGACGGACAAGTTGAGTTGCAGATACAATTTCTTTTTTTTCAAATGCCATCATATTATCACCTCTCGCGTATTATTATACATACTTTTTTATGTATTACAAGAAAGATGAAATATTAAAAGAATTCTAAATGCATTCAATCACAGTTATTTTCAAATCCTCTTTCGGATTTTTCACCGCAATCTGAAAATCGTCTTCATAGATTATTTCGCCGGGAATTTCTTCTGTTTCGGTTTTGTAAAGCTGAAGGCCATACTTTTTGCACATGTCGCGATAAAAGGTCATCTGATTGTAAATATCTTTTCCCTGTTCTGTATTTTTGAACCAGGTTACAGCCTTATCTGGATTTCCGTCCTTGTAATAAGGAGGAACCGGAAGAACTTTTTCAAAATATTCTCGCTGCTTCCAGTATTCAGCGATTTCTTCTTCGTTCATTGTTTTTGATTCAACAAGTTTCCAGACAGCAACAAAAATACCGTAGGGCTGCTGAGTTTTCCATGCGATGTCTGATGAGTGTATGCGGAAATAAGTCATAATTTACAACTCCTTTCTAAACAGCATCGACTTAAAAGTTTCACTTCCGTCAAGCTTTTGGTATTCACAGTCTTTGTAATAAGTCAGACCAAGTTTTTCCATAACACGGCGGGAACCGATATTATCTACACAAAAACTTCCAGTAATTGCTTTTACTTTATAATTACTGCAAGTATATTCAATAATTTTTGAAATTGCTTCTGTGGTATAACCTTGATGCCAATAATCAAAAGACAGATTATAACCAATCATCCATTCATCGTTTTCTTTTTTATAAATTCCACCGCTTCCAATCAGCGCGCCGTTTTCTTTTAAAACAAATCCATAATCAATATTATTTTCGTTTTCATACAGCATATTTATCCAGGCAGCTGTGTCTTCTGTACTTTTATGAAGCGGATAAATCATGTATTTGTTTACGCGGGGATCGCTTGTCCATTTAAAACAGGAATTTACATCATCCAAGGTAAGAGGACGAAGAATCAAGCGTGAAGTTTCCAAAACTGGCGGATAGATTTTTGACATAAACTGGTCTCCTTGCAGAAAATATATATGTATTTAAAAATTATTTCAACTTTTGCATATAGCTATATTAAATTTGACATATAGCTATTTTATTTTTATATTTGTATTAGGTCTCTTTACTGGCGACCCACACAGGAGGCGAAAATGAATGCAATTCCTATTTACGATGCAAAAAACAGACTTCCCTATTTTATTCATGAAGCGGAAACTTCTGGACCTGTTTTGATTAGCCGCCACAATCAGAATGTTGCAATTTTAATTTCTGTTTCCGAATATGAAAGTCTTGTAAAAAAAGCAAACGAAAATTCATTTATTGAGCGAGCAAGAAAATTCAGGGAACGAAATAAAGCTTTTTTTACAAACGAAGAAATTGATTCTATTTTTGAATCAGCAAAGGATAAATCGTTAAACGGAACTTCACACGAAAATGAAGTCTTTTCCGGCGTAATGGAGAATTAAGGAATGTCCGAAAAACTCTATCTTTTGGATTCAAACATCATAAGTGAAATTATAAAACCATCTCCATCTTTCAATGTCATCCAAAAAATTGCAGAACATTCTTCTGAATGCGCAATCAGTTCAATTACCTGGCACGAAATGCTTTTTGGCCTTGAATGTCTTGAAGAAGGGTTACGCAAAACAGAACTTAAAAAGTTTTTACTGGAAGATGTAAAAAAATCATTTGAAATAATTTCTTACGATGAAAATGCAGCTCAAATTCACGCCATACTTCGATCAAAACTTGAAAAATCAGGTCATCCAATGCCCTTTGCTGATTCTCAAATTGCTTCAATTGCAATTGCAAATAAAATGAGGCTCGTTACAAGAAATACAAAAGACTTTGAATATGTGAAAGAAGTTTGTGAGTTCAAGTTGGAAAATTGGTTTGAGTAAAAATAAACCCCGAAACAAGCTCAGTGGAAAAAAAACTAAAAGAATAAAATATTTTTTACATTTTATTCTTTTTTTTCATTTGTATTTTTGAAATACTTTTCGTAATATACATCAGATATCGATAGTGTATGAGCACCTTGCCTATAAGAGCCTTCTGTTGAAGCATATAAATTAGATTGGAACTCATCATTCTTTTCTACATAATAATCAATCCTTTCCTTTAAGTTCATATTTTCCAAAATTAACAATCCAATCAAAAAAAATGCAATAATGAATCCAATTTTCGTTCCAATAGAAGTTTTTTTATCTCTTTTAATATCTTCCATGATTAATTCCTATTATATATCCAAATTAGCGTAACTAGAATTACTTTCAATGAACTGGCGGCGAGGTTCTACTTCTTCACCCATGCAGACACTGAAAATTTTATCCGCAGCAATTGCGTCTGGTATTGTTACAACGCGCATATGTCTATTTGCTGGATCCATTGTTGTTTCCCAAAGCTGTTTTCCATCCATTTCACCAAGACCTTTATAACGCTGAACATCAGCTTTATCTCTTTGATCACCCAATGCTTCAAGTGCTGCATCTCTCTCGGCATCGCTATAACAGTAAACTGGTTCTTTTTTACCAAGTTGAACTTTAAAAAGCGGTGGCATAGCAAGATATACATATCCGTTTTCGATAAGTTGTGGCATATATCTGAAGAAGAATGTCAAAAGCAGAGTGCGGATATGTGAACCATCGACATCGGCATCGGCCATGATGATGATTTTATGATAGCGGAGTTTTTCAATGTTAAAATCTTTTCCGAAACCTGCACCAAGAGAAGCAATAACCGGTTCAAGCTTGTCGTTGTTCATTACTTTTTCAGGGCGTACTTTTTCAACGTTGAGCATTTTTCCCCATAGAGGAAGAATAGCCTGTGTTTTAGGGTCGCGACCTTTCTTTGCAGAACCGCCGGCAGAATCTCCTTCGACGATGTATACTTCGCACTGTTCTGGATCTTTTAATGAACAGTCAGAAAGTTTTTCTGGAAGGCCAAAACCATCGCTCATAGTCTTTTTGCGGCTGGCATCTTTTGCCTTTCGGGCAGCAATTCGAGCTTGAGCTTCCGCAAGACCTTTTTCAAGAACCGCTTCCAAAACCTTTGGATTCTGTTCAAAGAAAATAGTAAGTTTTTCTTTTACAAGTGAATCAACGATTGTTCTTACTTCAGTATTACCAAGTTTTTCCTTAGTCTGACCTTCAAATTCTGGTTCTGGAACTTTCATTGAAAGAACAACTACAATACCTGAACGAACATCATCACCTGTTAATTTTTCATCTTTATCAATTTTTTTCTTGAGTTTTTCGTTTGCATCAAGAAATTTATTTAATACAAATGTAAGAGCAGATTTAAAACCTTCAAGGTGAGTACCACCGTCTCGGGTATTGATATCATTTACATAAGTATTAATATTTTCATCAAATCCATCGTTATACTGGAAAGATAATTCTGTAACAACGTCATCTTTTTCACCAGTAATAAAAATTGGTTCTTCAGGAAGATAGAATTTACTGCGTTTTGCAGCATTCATTTCTTTTACATACTGATTAATTCCACCTTCAAATTTAAGAATTTCTTCTTTTGGATTTTCAAGGCGTTCATCACGGAAAACAATTACAATTCCACTGTTTAAAAAAGCAAGTTCACGAAGACGCTTTTTAAGTACATCATAATCATGAACGACAGTTTCTGTAAAAATTGTTGCATCCGGCTTCCAGCGAATTGTAGTTCCATGAACATCTGCAGGAATATCGCCAATTATTTCAACCTTAGTCTTTGGAACACCGCGGGCATATTTCTGCTGGTAAATGTGTCCATCACGACGAACAGTTGCTTCCATCCAGTCAGAAAGAGCGTTAACGCAGGAAACACCTACACCATGTAAACCACCGGAAACTTTATATGAACCTTTGTCAAATTTACCACCGGCGTGCAAACGAGTTAATACAAGTTCAAGAGCAGAAATTTTTTCAGTCGGGTGAATATCAACAGGAATACCACGACCATTGTCTTCAACACGAACTACATCATCTTTTTCAAGAGCTACAATAATTTTGTCACAAAAACCTGCCATAGCTTCATCAATTGAGTTATCAACAGTTTCATAAACCAAATGATGAAGACCACGAGGACCAGTTGAACCAATATACATACCTGGTCTTTTTCTTACAGCTTCAAGTCCTTTTAAAACTTGAATATTACTTGCACCATAATCAGCTGACATTTATTTTTCCTTGATTTTTTATATGAAAAGATTGTCTTTTAAATACATTATAATATGAAAACAATTAATTAAATTGCGTACCTAAAAGTATAGTTTTATTGAATAAAAAAGTAAAGGTCGTTTATAATCAGAGACATTATGAGTGAAAATAATCTAAAAGAAGTTTGGAATTTAGCGTTAAATCAAATTGAAAAAGAATACAAAGAAAAAGGAAAAGAAATAGATTTTAAACTCTGGTTCAAAATGGATTATTTAGAAGATGATATTCAGACCATAAAAGTAGCTGTTCCTTCAGAATTTATGTGGAAACAGATGATAAGCAAGGGTATCGTCAATACAGTAAAACTCACTATAAAAAATCTAATGGGACTTTCAGATTTAAATATAGAACCTGTAATAAAAGAAAGCCCCGTTTCAGAAAGTGCATCAAATGAAACTGAAGAACTTCCTAAAAAAAATATTGAAATAGAAAAAAAAGAAGAAATAAAAGAAAAACCAAAAACAGAGGCAAAAGAAGTTAAAGCAAAAAAAGTTAGAAATCAGAATTCAACTTTAACAGAAAACTTTACATTCGAAACTTTCATCCCAGGAGAAGGTACTTCAAGTAAATTTGCCTACAATGTTGCACAAGCTGTTGCAGAAAATCCAGGAAAAAAAGCAAATCCACTATTAATTTACGGTGGAGTTGGACTTGGTAAAACTCACTTGATGCAGGCAATTGGAAATAGAATTTTAGAAAATGGAAATGATAATTTAAAAATCTGCTATATTCAGGCAGAATCATTTTTAAATGAATTTACTTCTTCTCTATTGAATAAAAATTCTGAAAAATTTAAATCAAAATACAGAAACCTTGATGTTTTGCTTCTAGACGATATTCACTTCTTACAAAATAAAACTGGTATTCAGGATGAACTTTTCTACACATTTGAAGCTCTTCATAAAAAGCATGCTCAAATGGTATTCACTTGTGACCGTCCATTAAAAGAAATTCAAAATATGGCTGACCGTCTTGTTAGTCGTCTTGGAAGTGGAATGTGTTTAGATTTGCAGCCACCTAACTATGAAACTCGAAGAGCTATTATACAGAAAAAACTGGATCTAAAAGAAAAAGATTTACCCGTAGAAATTGTTGATTATATTGCACGAACTGTAGAAACAAATGTCCGGGATTTAGGTGCAGCCTTGGATAAAATTCTTGGATATGCAGAATTTATAGACACAAATATTACGATTGAAATCGCGCAAAATCTTCTTTCTGATTTATATACATCACCTGCAATTGGAAATATTTCTATTGAAAATATACTTAAGGTTGTAGCTGATAATTACCAGATTTCAGTTTCAGACATAAAAGGTAAAAAAAGAGATAAAAAATACGCAATTCCTCGATTTATAGCAATCTATATAGCCAGAGAAATTACAGAATATTCATTTACAGAACTAGGAAATGAATTTGGAGGTAGAGATCATTCTTCAATTATGCACGGATATGAAAAAATCAATGAAAAAGCTCAAACAGATCCGTCATATATGGCAAAAATCAAAAACCTAATAGAAGAAGTAAAAAAATATAAAGGATAATTAAAGACAAATTTGTTTATAATATGCTAAAATGTTGTGGATAAGTTGTTTATAAAATCTAAAAATTCGGTGAATTTGTGAATTTGTTAATAAACGGTGAAAAAGAATTCGTTGATTATCAACTTAACAATTTATTGTAATGCAAGAAAATATATAACTTTTCCACTTTAAACACTACTTTATTATTAAATTTACTAAATTTATAAATTTAATAAATTTTAAGAGTATAGATAACTTTACACCATTTGGTGCCTATAAGGAGTTTACAGATATGAAATTTTCATTTGATAGAGATGCAATGATAAAAGAAATTGCAATTGCACAGGATATTATTTCTAATAAAAATCCTATTTCAGTTCTTTCGAATATTTTACTTATTGCTCAGGACAATACTCTTACAATAAAAGCAACCGATACAACAGTAAATTATATGACTCAAATTCCTGTAGATGTTATGGAAGAAGGAAGTACGACAATTTTTTATGAAAAGTTTATGAGTATTCTTTCTTCTTCTCCAGCAGGTGAAGTTGAATTCAATCAGGAAAATATAAAAGTTACTATTAAACCAATTGCAAAGAAAGTTAAGTTTCAGCTTAAAAGTATTGCAAGTGATAAATTCCCTGATTTACCAGTTGCAATAGATGTTCCTTTCTTTGAAGTACCTGCAAAAGAAATCAAAGATATGATTCGTCAGACAATTTTTTCTGTTTCAAATGATACAAATAGATTTTTTATGACAGGTGTTTACTTCACTAAGAAAGATAATAATCTTGTTATGGTTTCTACAGATGCAAGACGACTTTCTTATGCAGAAAAAGCAATTGATGCAGGTATCAATTTTGAATCTGCAATTGTACCAACTAAAATCTTAAAATGTATTTTGAAAAATGCTTCAGATGAAGGAAATATTCAGATTGCAATTGTTGATAAATTGATTTTTGTTAAATTCGGAAGCTATGAATTTTCTTCAAAGCTTTTGGAAGGACAGTTCCCTAATTATCAGAAAGTAATTCCTGAAAGTCAGTCAAATTCATTCCAGGTTAATAAAGCTGATTTGGATGCTGCTTTGAAGCGTACAGAAATC
Organism: Treponema sp.; assembly: GCA_024693045.1. GTDB lineage: Bacteria > Spirochaetota > Spirochaetia > Treponematales > Treponemataceae > Treponema_D. The sequence goes on along the minus strand of JAILLQ010000017.1, from coordinate 25,610 downwards.
ATGGTTGATAAAAAAGTAAATAAAATTCTTTTCAAACTTTCAGACGGAACTTTAACATTAACATCTCCTGAATCTGAACTTGGTACTTCTAATGAAGAAATTCCATGTCAGTATGCAGGAGAAGAAATCACAATAGCTCTTAATAGTAGTTATGTTACAGAACCTTTGAAAAATATTAATTCTGAAAATGTAGTTTTCGAATTTACAGAAGTTATGAAAGCTGTAACTTTAAGACCAGAACCAGCAGAAGATTATTTCCATATCATTATGCCAATGAATAATAACTAATGCCGTTTCTTTCTCTTTCTCTGTACAACTTTAGAAACCTCAAAAATGACAAAATAGATTTATCTTCCAAAGAAGTTTTTTTTGTAGGTGAAAATGGACAGGGAAAGAGTAATTTACTTGAATCCTTATACTATTCTGCATACGGTTCTTCATTTAGAACTCACACTGATGGCCAAATTATAAAAGAAAAAGAACAAAACTTTTCTTTGCGTGCACTTTATACAAATGACAAAGAAAGTACCCAGCAAATTTCTATAATTTTTGATAAGGGTAAAAAAATAATCGAAAAAAATGGAAAACGCATAAAAGATAGAAAAGAATTAATTAATACAATTCCTTGCGTAGTTTTTTGTCATGATGACATGCGTTTTGCAACAGGTGAACCTGAATTTCGCCGATTTTTTTTAGATCAATCACTTACAATGTATGATGCTCTTTACATTGATGATTTAAGAACCTATAAAAAAATCCTTAAAACTAGAAATTTGATTTTAAAAGAATGTAAATATGAAATGCTGGATATTTATGATATGCAGCTGGCACAAAAAGGAATTGAAATTCAAAAAAAACGCAAAAAAGCAATTTTTCAATTTAATGAAATATTTGGAGACCTTTATGAAAGAATTTCTGGAATATCAGGGGTTTCAATTGCTTATCTGCCATCATGGAAGGAAATAAAAGAAGAAGTAGGATCAAGAATTCCAGAAGTAAATGATATTTTACAGATTTTAAGAGATAAGCGTGAACAGGATAAAATTATGAACACTACCCTATCTGGTCCTCACAGGGATAAAATAGTGTTTATGAAGGATGGAAAATTATTTGTTCCAACTGCATCTACTGGTCAGTGCAGATTGATTTCACTTCTGTTAAGAGTTTCACAAGCGGTATATTATACAAGGGTTACAGGTTCAAAACCGGTTCTTTTAATGGACGATGTTATGCTTGAACTTGACCCATCTAAAAGACAAAGATTAACTGCTATGCTCCCTGAATATGATCAGCTTTTTTGTACTTTCTTACCTGGAGAGCCTTATGCAAATTATAAAAAGGAAAATACAAAAGTATACATAATAAAAGAAGGTGAATGGAATGAAGAAAGATGAAATTACTTCTTGTGATGAAATGATTTTAAATGCCTTTTCTTTTATTGAAAAAACAACTTTAGAAAAAAATAATAAATTCTTTTCTTCCTGGAAAAATATAATTACAAAAATTAATGGTTGCGGACAAAATTTATATGACCATTCAAAAATAATTGAAATAAAAAATGGTATATTACTAATAGAGACAGATCATCCTGGCTGGAATCAAATGTTTCAGATGTATAAGAAATTTATTCTGAATGGATTAAAAATGTATATGCCTGAAATGAATATAAAAACTCTTGCATTTAGGGTAAAAGGAAGTTCAGCAACTTTAAGTGATTACAATTATGAAAATCAGTTGATTAAGGCAAATCAAGCAGAAATTGAAAAAATAAAAGCCGAGGAAAATACTCTTAAGAAGTATGAAAAAGTAGACGATAAGAAAAATACTTCAAATATCGAAAAAAAAGATGAAATTCCAGCTGAAATTTCAAATATGTTTGAAAGCATGAAACAAACAATGTTGACCAAAAATCGCAATAAGTGATATATTTTTTTACCATATTTTGATATTTTATAATTCGCATAAAATATACGAATTTTATTTATAAGGAGCATTGGAATTATGTTACGTACATACCAGCCAAGCAAAGTAAAACGCAATAGAAAATTTGGTTTCAGAGCACGTATGGCAACTAAAGGTGGCCGTAAAGTTCTTGCACGCCGTCGTGCAAAGGGACGTGCTAAGCTTTCAATTTCTGACGAAAAGAAGCCTTACTGATATTGATTAGGGATGGAAACAGACTTGATTAAAACAGGATTTTTTAAACGAAAAGAACACATAAAAAATCCTGTAACTTTTAAGAAACTGTTTAAAGACGGAAAAAAGGCAAGTATTTCTGGTGCAAAAATTTTCTATCTTGAAAATGGTACTGAAATGAACAGAGTAGGTTTTCCTTTGCCTCGTGGATACGGTAACGCGGTGCAGAGGAACTTGTCAAAACGTTACAGCCGTGAAGTCTATCGTTTATTAAAAACACATCTGAACACCGGATACGATATTTTATTACTCGTATATCCTGGAAACGACTCGTTCAGCACGCGATGTGTTCAATTTCGTACATTGTTTCAAAAGGCAGGATTAATTAAAGAATGAAAAATTTTATAACGAAATTTTTCTGTCTGTTAATTCGATTTTATCAACGATTTATTTCACCATTGTTTCCTGCTTGTTGTAGATTCACACCGACGTGCTCTCAATATGCTTTGGAGGCAATCCAAAAATACGGTCCTGGTAAAGGAACCTTTCTGGCAATAAAGCGAATTTTACGTTGTAATCCATACTCAAAGGGTGGCTATGATCCTGTACCATAGGAAAATAGTCGTTGGGAGAAATAATGACAAAAAATACTATTATTGCAATTGCTTTATCAACGCTTGTATTTTTAGGTTCTGTTTTTATTCAGCAAAATTTTTTTCCGGCACCAGTTCAGTCTGAACAAAGAGCCGAAGTAACTACAGAAGAAGTAAATGCTGAATTAAAAGAAGAAAAAAATGAAAACTTCGTTAGTGTTGAAGATACTAAATTTGAGGCATTTGAAGAAGAATTGATAAATGTAAAAACAAAATTTGCAGATATTGTTCTTACCAATCGCGGTGGTGATTTAATAAGTTACAAGCTTTTAAATCATATTGATGTTGATACTAAAGATGGCATTCAGATGATTGATAACGTTACAGAAATGAACAGAGCATGTTCTGTTGCTTTTGGTAACGAAAATTCTTCAATATTGAATGATTATTTTAATGTAAAACAGGAAGCAGAAAATACTTATCTTTTTACAAAAAATTATTCAATTAAAAATGAAGATGGAAGTGTAAGTAATTTTGTTTTTGGAAAAAGATATACTTTTGATCCAGATAGTTACATGTTTAAACTGGATGTTCTTTTTCACGGAACAGATATAAAAAATCTTTCATATACAGTTCGTACAGCCCCACAGATGGGTCCTCACTTTAATCCAAAATTAAATCGTTATGAAAACCGCCAGTTTATTTCCTACAGCGGAGGAAAATCAAAAAAACAGGTTTTAGGTTCAAAACAGTTTAAAGAATTCAATAAAGTAAAATCATACATTTGGAACGGAATTGCAGGTAAATATTTTACTCAACTTGTAATACCTGAAAATCCTGAAAAAATGGGAACTTCCTTCTACTCTACTCTTATTGAAAAAGATGATTATGCAAATGCACAGGCTATTCTGGTAAGAAAAGCAATCAATGAAAATGATGTTAAAGATTCTTACTATATGTACTATGGCCCAAAAGATGAAAAAGCTCTGAAAGTATTTAATCTTGCCGAAAGAAATACTTGGGGACTTAGTGGTATGCATTTGAATGAATGCCTTAATTCAAATGGTTGGCTTGGCTGGCTTGAAACAATCCTTAAATGGATTATGGAAATCATTAACAAGTTTGTTCATAACTGGGGTATTTCAATCATCATTATGACAATCTTGATTAAGCTTGCTATGTTCCCATTTACAAAAAAGCAGTCACTTGGAACTTTGAAAATGCAGGAAATTCAGCCAAAAATGCAGGCTCTTCAGGCAAAATACAAAGACAATCAGCCTAAACTTCAGGAAGAAATGGCAAAACTCTACAAGGAATCTGGTTACAATCCAATGAGTGGATGTCTTCCAATGTTGGTTCAGTTCCTTATCTTGTTTGCAATGTACAATCTTTTCAATAATTATTTTGAATTCCGTGGTTCAAGTTTTATTCCTAACTGGATTCCTGATTTGTCTACAGGAGATTCAGTTTATACATTGAAATTTGATATTCCATTTTTTGGTAACCAGGTAAGAATTTTGCCGTTTATCTATTTGGCATCACAGTTGCTCTTTGGAAAAATTACTGGAAATGGTGGTACAACAGCCCCTGGAACATCACATGCTCAGATGCAGATGATGATGTATGTTATGCCAATTATGTTCTTTGCTATGTTTTATAATGCACCTTCTGGACTTTTGCTTTATTGGACAGTTAGTAACATTTTCCAGATGGGACAGCAGATTATCATCAATAAAACAATGAAGCAGAAAAAAGCAGAAATGGCTGCAAAAAATAGAAAATAATATATACATATTAGGAGTTATATATGACTTACGAATTTGAAGGTAAGACAGAAAAAGAAGCAATTGAAAATGCAGTAAACGAACTTGGTTTGCAGAGAGATCAGTTTGATGTAGAGATTTTGGAATCTCAGAAGAAAAGTCTTTTTAAAAACGGTTATGTAAAAATTGCAGTTCATACAATTGAAGATGATGAAGAAAGTTCAATGAGTTCTTCTTTTGCAGCTGCTTCTAAGGTTGTTGCAAATCCAACACCACAGGGTGAATTTGAAGAAAAACTTTTGGACTTTGTAAAAACAGTTGTAGAAAAAATGGGTTATGAAGCAAAGGTAGAAGTTGTTTTCCGTGAAGAAGGTAAAAAACTTGGAATTAAACTTGATTCTCAGAGTTCTTCAATCTTGATTGGACGCAAAGGAAAGAATCTTGACGCTCTTCAGCTTTTGGCAAACATTTATGCAGGTCGTCTTGGTCATGAAGAAATTCGTGTAATTTTGGATACAGAAAATTACCGTATTCGTCGTGAAGAATCATTGGTTAGACTTGCTTATACAACAGCAGATAAAGTTCACCAGAGTCATAAATCAATTTTGCTTGAACCAATGAATCCTTTTGAAAGAAGACTTATTCACACAACTTTGAATGACATTCCAGATATTGATACAAAATCAGAAGGTGAAGGACTTTATAAACAGGTTCGAGTTATTTATAAGGGTTTTGAAAGATAGTCAGGAGGCTAGATGAAAAAGTTATTATCAGCTTTATTTATTGGCTTTTTAGTAAGCCTTTCATTGAATGCACAATCTTTGGAAGAGTATATTGATTCTAAATATATCGATGAATTGAAGTCGAATGGTAAGGTTTCAATTATTCATCCAAAGAAAGAAACTTCTTTTTCAATGGTTCCAAATACAATTTTTAGTGAAGACATTAAATCAAATCTAAAAAGTGCAAATGCTGAAGGAGTTCCTTTTTTGGCAGAATTTTTATATTTGATTCCAAAAAGTCAACTTACGGAAGAAACTGAAAAAGTAAACATGGATTCAATTTCTTTGATTTTCCGTTCAATTAGCAGTATGCAGGGTATGACTTATATTCACAATGGAAAAAAAGAGGATGTTCTTTACAAAAAGTGTTATGCGATTGAAAATCCATCTTCTTTCACTCCAATTGCTGATCCATTAGAAGGTGATATCAATGGGCTTAAAGTATATGCATATCAGCATGATCACACTTTTGGGGATACAAAATATTTGTTAAATTATTACCGAGAAGGTACTGTTTTACTTGTAACTTTCTTAAATCAGATTCCGATGGGTAAACTTGGCATAAATGCTGTAATGGCAGAAAAAATGAAGATGAATGTTATGTGCATCGACCTTGGTGACAGTCTTCTTTTATTTCTTTCTACAGATATTGATGCTAAAAACTTGTTAGGAGTTCGAGCTCAAATAGAAGATTCTATGACAGTTCGAATGGATGCCATTTACAGGTGGTTCTTAAAACGATTTAAATAGGTGATTTTATGAATGCTAAAAAATCAATTTTCGCCGTACTTTTTGGTATGGTAATCTTAATGAGTGGCTCTTGTGGCACTAAAGGAAAAGGTATGGATGCTATTAAAGGTAAAAACGGTCTTTTTGCCGTTATGGACACAAGCAAAGGTCAGATTGTAATTGAACTTTTTTATAAAGATGCTCCTTTGACAGTTTGTAATTTTGTTGGACTTGCAGAAGGTACATTGGATGCCGCTGAAGGTAAAGCTTTTTATGATGGATTAAAATTTCATCGTGTAATAAAAGATTTTATGATTCAGGGTGGAGATCCTCGTGGAAACGGAACTGGTGGTCCAGGATATAAATTTGCTGATGAAGAAGTTCCTTATAAATTTGATAAACCTGGATATCTTGCAATGGCAAATGCAGGTGCTAACACTAACGGAAGTCAGTTCTTTATCACTCATGTTGAAACACCATGGCTTAACGGAAAGCACACAATTTTTGGTCATGTTGTAACAGATGCTGATCAGGAAGTTGTAAACGCAGTTGCTCAGGGCGATGAAATTAAGAGCGTAAAAATTATTCGTCAGGGTTCAGATGCGGAAGCATTTAAAGCTACACAGGCAGACTGGGATGGATATGCTAAAGAAGCAAATGCAAAGGCTGTTGCAGCAAAAGAAGCAAAATATGCCGCTAAAATTGCAGAAGTAGAAAAGAAATTTCCTGGATTTACAAAAACTTCAGATGGAATTTACTATAAAACAACAAAGTCTGGTTCAGGCGACAAGTGTGGCAAAGGTAAACATGTATTTGTAGCTTATAAAGGCTATCTTGTAGACGGAACAGTTTTTGATTCATCTGCTGGACGTGGCGATTTAGACTTTACTACAGGTGCAGGACAGATGATTCCTGGATTTGATATTATGGTTCAGGATATGCAGAAGGGAGAAACTCGTACAATGGTTCTTCCTCCAGATTTAGCATACGGTGAACGCGGATACCCTGGAGTTATTCCAGAAAGTGCTTACATTGCATTTGATGTAACATTGAACAAGTTTTAATTTTTACTAAAACTTAAATAAAGCGGTTCATAGACGGACCGCTTTTTTATTTTAAAATCATTCTGAAAACCTTACTGTTTCTTTCCGGAGTCCAAATTGAATGACGTTCTTCTGGTATGCTTTCGATGCTGTCAGCTTTAAAACCAAGATGTTCAAACCAATCCGAAGTTTGAGTGGTAAGAATAAAGACGCTTTGTAGTTTTTCTTTTTTTGCTCTTTTTGTAAGATATTCTACAAGTTTTGGTCCAATTCCTAGATTAGAAAAGGCTGAATCAACAGCTATACCGGCTATTTCTGCTTGTTTATCATTGTATATGTGCAAAGAAGCGCAGGCACGAATACCACCGTCAACTTCGTATACTATATAATCTTCAATATTTTCAGAAAGTGTTTGTTCTGTTCTAGGTAAAAGAATTTGCTTTGCGACAAAAGGTTTCATTACATTAAGAACAGCCGGAATATCTGTTAATTTCATTGGTCGTAAATTACCATAATCAGAAGAATAAATCATAGTTCCGGAACCTAAATCGCTGAAAATTTCACATGGAAGAGTACCTTCAAGAGATCCGTTAAGAATATGAGAACGCTCTACCCCCTTTCTGCAGGCTTCATTTGAAGCTTTTAAAAGGGAAATTATTTTGCTGTCGGAAGAATTGTTATTTAAATCGATAAATTCTTTTAATTCTTCCAAGTTCATAGCAGGGATTCCACCGTATTCTGAAAGTCCTAAATTTTGCGGAATATTAAATGAATCTTTGTTAATTTCTGCATTTTTCATTACAAAGAAAAGTTTTTCGGCTTTAAGGCTTATGGCAATTTCTTTTGCAAGGCTTACTGAAGAAATATTGTAAGGTTTACCGTTTTGATTCCATCCAATACTAGGGAAGATTGGTATAAAACCGTTGTCCAAAGTGTTTCGTATGGCATCAATTTGTAAACGGTCAATTTCACCTGCAGTAGAAAAATCAACTCCATCCAAAACGCCTTTTGAACGGGCTCTAACCCAGTTGCCGATAGTAGCTGTAATCTGGTGGGCTGCAAGACTAGTCATTACAATATTTGAAATGTCAAAAGCAGCCATTTTGATTTGCGGCATGGCTTTTTCATCAGTAATACGAATACCGTCTTTATATTCCCAGGAAATTTTAGAAGCAGTCAGAATTTCGTCGATTCTTTTTCTAGCCCCAGGCACGATACATACTTTTATTCCCGCCTGATGAATTAGAGCTATATCGCGGATATGTCCGGAAAAGTATGGAGAATCTATAACTTCATCATCAAGGTATATGACCAGAGTTGCATCTTTAAATTGTTGAATATAGCGAATTACATCGCGAATTTGTTGTGCTTTTTTATTTCTAGGGTTTTCCTGCATAAAAATATTATAGCAACAAGATTCGTTCTGTGGAATTAGAAAAAAAATTGCAATAAATATTTTTTCTATTGCGTTATATACTAATCGGTATATAATAAAAACGTGGAACAATTATCTAATAAAGTTAACATTTTGAATATCGCGTGCAGGCAGTTTGCAATAAAAGGATACGATTCTGTGTCCGTTCAGGAAATTGCTGATTTAGCAGGAATTACAAAACCAACCCTTTATTATTATTTTGGTTCCAAATCGGGTTTACTTCAGACTTTGATAAAAGAAAAAGGAGGATTACTTTGTAAGCAGCTGAAAAATGCATGTGAATACAATCATGATTTTTTTGGCTCAATTATAAAAATATTTAAAGCGGAAATTGATTTTGCTATGTCGGAACCTGATTATTTCAGACTTCATATGGCATTAATTAATTCGCCTCCAGAATCGGAAGGGTCCTTGGCATACAAGGAAATTGTACTTGATATTCACAATGAGCTAGAAAAATTTTTCCAACTATCAACAAATGAATATGGCAACATGAAAGGTAAAGAAAAGTTTTACAGCATATTGTTCAGGTATAATTTAATATCTGTTGGAATTACAGTTCTTTCGGGTTTTTTGAAAAACGACGAAGAAACTTTAAAAAATCTTGCACACTCATTTATTTATGGAGTCGCAAACTAAATTAAAAAAGGAGAAATGGTAAATTTTTTAACAATTTAAAATTACCGTGGTAAAATAGAAACTATGAATACATTAGAAAAAGCAATAGGTACTTCAATTCCTTTGGGAGCAATTTACACAGAAAAAAAAGATGGCACTGTAATAGGTGAATACACAGATTTACCAGCATTTGCAAAATTTTGCAAAAAAGCTGGATTCAAATTGTTGCAGCTTCTTCCTGTAAATGATACAGGAACTCAATCTTCTCCATATAGCGGTTTGAGCGCGTTTGCCCTTCATCCTATTTATGTTGATATTAAGGCAGTTCCAGGTTTTGATGCTCTTTATAAAGCAGATGCTTCTTTCAAAAAAGAATACGACAAAATGGTAAAAGATTTTCCATATTCACAGGCAGGACGCTACAAGTATCAGGGCATTCTGGATGCTAAAACTTCGCTTCTTAGAAAGTTATATGAGGCAACTGATGTAGCAAAAAATGCTGCCGCAGATGAAGCTTTGGAAAAATGGATTAAGAAAAATTCATGGATTACAAGTTATGCTGTATATAAAAACTTAAAGGTAAAATACAATCAGGCTTCCTGGAAAGAATGGAAAAAAGAAGACCAGCTTTTGCCTGCTAAAGAAATAAAGTCTCGCTGGAACGATAAAAAAACTGCAAAAGATCATTTGTTTTTTGCATGGGTACAGATGGTTGCCGGTGAACAATTTAAGAAAGCAACAGATGCAGTAAAAAAGGCTGGAATTATTTTAAAAGGTGATATGCCTATTTTGATGAATGAAGACAGTTGTGATGCATGGTCAGAACCAGAAATCTTTAATCATAATTTAAGAGCAGGTTCTCCTGTTGATGGAGAAAATCCTACTGGGCAGAACTGGGGCTTCCCTACTTACAATTGGGAAAATCTTAAGGCAAGAAAATACGACTGGTGGATAAATCGCTTGAAGACAGCAGAACAGTATTATGGAGCATACCGCCTTGACCATATTCTTGGTTTCTTCCGTATTTGGGCTATTCCTTCTCGTGATACAACAGCTGTTCTTGGACACACTGTTCCTTACGTATCAATTCACAGAAACGATTTACATAACATAGGTTTTGATGATGGAAGAATCAGATGGCTTAGTCAGCCACATGTAAGAACGGGCTTAATTGAAGACATTACATGGAATCACCAGACTGCAGTTGCAATCCTATCAAAATTCATGGATAGAATCGGTAACGAAGAACTGTGGCTTTTTAAGAGTACTGTTACAGGTGACAAAGACATTTACGAATCAGATTTGACTGCATTCTGTCAGGGTGACGCACAGCAGAGATGTAAGGATGCATTGAGCAAAGCATGGCAGAATCGTTGTTTAATCGAAGTTACTCCAGATAATTTTGTTCCAGTGTGGACTTATTATAATTCTGAATCATGGAAGTCTTTGAACGATGGTGAAAAAAGTGCATTGAAAGGACTTATGGACGGAAAACAGTGGGAACAGAATAAACTTTGGGAAACTCAGTCTGACGAAATCCTTTCTACTTTAACTAATTCTGTAAAGATGATTCCTTGTGGAGAAGATTTGGGTGCTGAACTTGCTTGCCTTCCTCATGTAATGGAAAAGAATGGAATTTTAGGTTTGAGAGTAAACCGATGGACACGCCGCTGGTCAGAACCAGGAAAACCTTATATTCCACTAAACGATGTAACTTATTTGTCAGTAACAACAACTTCTGTTCATGATTCTACAACAGTTCGTCAGTGGTGGCAGGAAGATAGAGATGGTGCAAGTCTTTTCGTTAGAACAAATCCATGGGCATTTGGTGTAGATGGTTTTGATCAGGGAAGAATTAATGAAATTGCAAATTCTCCTTTCAGTCCAGAAATAGCAGAAAGTTATATGAAAGGTGTTGCTACATCAAACAGCGTATGGGTAATTAATCCATTGCAGGATTATATGGTAATGGAAAAGAAATACTGGCTTGCAGATTCAAATGCAGAAAGAGTAAATGTTCCAGGAAGTGTAAATGACTTTAACTGGACTTACCGTATGCCGGTAACTATAGAAGAATTGGAAAGAGATGAAAATCTTATTAATAAAATAAAGGGTGTTGTATCACTTCATAAATAAAATATAGGAGAAAAAAAAGTATGGAATTTTCTTATAACGAATTTCATGTGGGTAAAAAAATTCGTGATATTTGTAAATTTGATGAAAGGCTTTATTCTTCAAGTGGAAATGTCATTTTAGGAAATTTACCTGCTGTTAGAAAATTTGCAGAAAAACTGAATAAGTATTTTGATGATAAGGGTCAGAATGAAAAGAGAATTTCTGTAGGTTCGTTAAACGCAATGGGACTTATTGATGAAGTTTTCCATTATGTTTGTATGCTTTATCGTCGTGATAAACTTACAACTGCATTTAAAACTGTTTTGGAAAATCTTGATGCAGAATTTAAGAGAGAAAATGTAGACAAGATGCTGCTGGAATTTATGGCAGAATTTCCACCTGTAGAAGTTTATCAGGGAAAGTTGAGTGCAAAAGAATATCTTGAAAAAGAAGCTATGGATGCTGGTACGGGGGTTATGAGAAGCAACCGTGAACAGACTGTGGAAGAACTTATTCTTTTGCATTTGGCAAATGAAAATCCAGCTTTTAAGCCATTTGCAGTTCTTTTTGATGACCTTGAGTTACAGAAGAATCCTCTGTATGAAAAAGCTTGGGCAAATATTCAGAAGACATTCCAAAATCTTCCTACATTTGGACCATTTAATCATGATTTGATTAATATGCTTCGTGAACCGGTTGTATTCAGTCCAAACAGTTTAAAAGGTCAGTTGGATTATATCCGCCAGTACTGGGCCGATTTGCTTGGTGAATGGCTGCGTCGTCTTCTTGCCGGAATCGATACTCTTTCTGAAGAAGAAAAAATGGCTTGGCATCCTACAAATGGTGGCGATGTAAACATGGAAGCCTACAACTATGACAGTTTGATGAAAGAATACGAAAGGTTCAGTCCTGACCGGGAATGGATGCCTTGTGTAATTCTTATGGCAAAAACTGTACTTGTATGGTTGGATCAGCTTACAAAAAAATATAATCGCCCTATTACAAGACTTGATCAGATTCCTGATGAAGAACTTGATGCTTTGCGAGACGAAGGATTTACAGGACTTTGGCTGATTGGTTTGTGGAGCCGTTCGAATGCTTCTAAGAGAATCAAACAGCTTTGCGGAAACCCAGAGGCAGCAGCTTCTGCTTATTCTTTGTACGATTACAATATTGCAGAAAATATTGGTGGTTGGGATGCTCTTGCAAATCTTAGAACACGATTGTGGCAGAGAGGAATTCGACTTGCATCTGATATGGTACCAAACCACACAGGTATGGATAGCCAGTGGGTTGTAAATCGTCCAGACCTCTTTGTACAGCGCCGAGATCCTCCTAGTTCTAGTTATTCATTCAATGGTGAAAATTTAAGCTGGGATCCAAATATTGGTGTTTGGCTTGAAGATCACTATTACAACCATTCAGACTGTTCAGTTGTATTTAAGCGCGTAGATTTTAGAAACGGTGACACTCGTTATATTTACCACGGAAACGACGGTACAGGTATGCCATGGAACGATACTGCTCAGATAGATTTCTTGAATCCGGAAGCAAGAGAAGCTGTTATGCAGGATATTTTGCATGTAGCAAGAAACTTCCCTATTATTCGATTTGACGCAGCTATGGTATTGGCTAAGAAATCAATACGACGACTTTGGTATCCAGAGCCAGGTCATGGAGGAGATATCTATTCCCGCTCTGAAAGTGCTCTTACAAATCAGGAATTTGAAGCTCGTATTCCAAATGAATTCTGGCGAGAAGTAGTAGACCGCGTTGCTAAAGAAGTTCCAGATACACTTTTGCTGGCAGAAGCTTTCTGGATGATGGAAGGTTACTTCGTTCGTACTTTGGGTATGCACCGCGTTTACAACTCGGCATTTATGAATATGCTGAAAAAAGAAGAAAACCAGAAGTATCGTGATTCTGTAAAGAATACAATTAAGTTTGATCCTCAGATTTTGAAACGATATGTAAACTTCATGAACAACCCGGATGAAGATACTGCCGTAGCTCAGTTTGGAAAAGACGACAAGTATTTTGGTGTTTGTACATTGATGATTACTATGCCTGGTCTTCCAATGTTTGGTCACGGTCAGATTGAAGGATTTGAAGAAAAGTATGGTATGGAATTTACAAAGGCATATCGTAATGAAACTCCAGATCAGAATCTTATCAACCGACACTGGCATGATATCTTCCCTCTTATGAAGAAGAGATATGTATTTGCAAATGTAGAAAACTTCCTCTTCTATGATGTTTGGGATAACGGACATGTAAACGAAAATATTTTTGCTTATTCAAACTCTTGTGGAAATGAATATTCAGTTGTTTTCTACAACAACAAGTATGAAAGAGCTCAAGGTTGGATTAAGCAGTCTTGTGAATATGCAATCAAAGTTGGAGATGGAGACGATAAGCATGTAGAAATGCGTTCAAAGTCTATCAGCGAAGGTTTGAATTTGCATGCTGAAGATAATAAATTTGTAATCTTCCGTGAACATCGTTCTGGATTGTGGTTTATTCGCCGAAGTCGTGAAATTTGCGAAAGAGGTATGTACATTGGTTTGAACGGATTTGAATATCAGGTATATATGGATATTCATGAAGTAGCTGATGGTGCTGACCATAAGTATCAGATTCTTTGTGATACTTTGCAGGGTCGTGGTTGTTATGATCTTGAAGTTGAATGGCAGGAAATCTGCTATCGAGATTTGTACCAGACATTAAGTGCCTTTGCTACAACAGTAATTCCTGCTGTACATTCAATCGTAAATCCAATTTCTGGAAAGATTTCTGATACTGAAGTGAAGAAGCAGCTTAAAGAACTTTTGAAGGGTGCGGAAAACGCAGGACTTTCTTTCTACGAAATGGCTAATAAGTTTGCAGGAGAGCAAAAACTTCCAGCAGCGGAAAAGCAGATGAAAGCATTTGCTTCGGCTTGTGAAAAAGTATTGCTCCTGAACAATGGAAATAAGGCTAAAGTTAGTGAAGACATTCTTGTAAGCTTAAAGAAAGCAAAAGATGCCGATTCTTATTACCAGACATTGTTTGGAACAGACAAGAATCTTCCAGAACAGCTTATTTGTTTTGCTATGGTCGAAGAATATGCAAAAATTGGCTTAGCAGAAAAATGGGCATTTGCAAGAAAGTTTGCTGAATATCTTGGAGCAAGTGGAATTAATCTTGGTGATGCTAGAAATAACATTAACCGTTTGCTTTTGCTTTCTTCTGCAACAGATTCTGCTGCAATTGCAAAAGATGAAAAGAAGGCTCTCTATGAACTATTGAGTCTGATGTGTGATGGACCTGCTTCTAGAGCTTTAACTGGCGCTAACGGTTATAATGGAATTGTATGGTTCAACAAAGAAACCACAGATTGGACTTTGGCTCATGCTTTTGCAATTTTGCTTCTGTCTGGAAAGAATGAAAGTGAAGTATTAAAAGCTTTCGAAACAGTTATAAAAGCAAAAGATAAAGCTGAATACAAATGTGAAGAATTTGTAAAAGTTTTTGCACCAGCAGAAAAAAAAGCAGCAAAGGCTAAGAAATCTGTTAAGGCAGAAAAAAAAGAAAAAACTGCTAAAACAGAAAAAAAGCCTGCGAAAGCAAAAAAAAATAAAAAATAAGAGATAAGGGAGTTTTTAGTTCTATTTTATGGCCAGATGGTGAAAATCATCTGGCTATTTTTTTATATTATTGAGAAATAAGATATTGCGAAAAAATAAAAAATCTTTACAATTACAATAGTTTTGATGGAGGATTTCTATGTTAGATAACAAATTATTGGTTTTTGGTCTTGGTGTTGTTGCTGGAGCAGCTTTTATTTCTGTTGCCAAAACACCTGCTTTTAAAAAAGCTTGTGCTTCTTTAGTAGGAAAAGGATTGCAGCTTAAAGATGACGCTGCCGCTTTTGCAGAAGCTGTAAAAGAAGATGCTCAGGATATCGTTGCTGAAGCAAACTACAATGCTAAAAAAGGCCCAAAAGCTTAAATTATGAATATCATAATTCATCATGCCCTGCCTGGTCGATTACGGATTCTTTATAACAAGAAGGAAATTACTTCCAGGCAGGCAATTCTTGCTCAAAGTTTAATATCTGTTCAAGAAGGTATTTTAGATATAACCATAAACACTACGGTTGGCTCATACCTTATTTATTTTGACACAAAAATAATTTCTCAGAAAGAAATAGAAAATCTTTTTAAAGCTCTTACAGAAAAGTATCTTGAAGATGAGAAACTTTTGGAAAATGTAGCACAAATTCCAGAGACAGAAAGCATTTTGGGAATTTTCCTTACTACATTCGGTTTTCATTTTTTAAAGAAATGGTTCCTTCCTCTGTCTTTTAGGACAATTTGGTTATATACAAGAATTTTTCCAAGGGTAGTTGAAGCCTTAAAAATTGTTGTTACCGAAAAGAAATTATTCAGCACGCAACTGCTTGATGCAACAGCATTACTCGTTGCAGTTTTGACTGGAAATAAGGGAACCGCCAGTTCAATCAATTTGCTGCTTAAACTAGGCGAAGAAATTGAAGATGTAACTAAAAGGGTTTCTTATGGAAATCTTGCACATAAATTATTAATCTCTAATGAACCTGTTCACGTGATAGAAGACGGGGAAGAAAAAACTATTCCTGTAGAACTTTTAAAACCTGGTAATCTTGTAGTTGTCCGTGAAGGAAGTTTAGTTCCATGTGACGGAAGTGTCGAATCTGGTGAAGGAATGGTTAACCAAGCCAGCATAACTGGAGAATCTCTGCCTGTAGAAAAAAAAGAAGCTTCTGAAGTATTTGCAGGAACTGTACTTGTTGAAGGTGAATTGAAGGTTCGTGTTCGAACAACTGGTTCCGATACAAAAGTTCAAAATATTATCAAAATGATTGATAATTCTCAGAATTTAAAAGCAAATGTTCAACGACGATCTGAAATTTTTGCAGAAAAAATTGTTCCCCTAAACTTTGCACTTGCAGGTCTAACATGGCTTTTTACCCGCAATATTACCAAGACAATGTCTACACTTATGGTTGACTATTCTTGTGCAATGAAATTAACAGCTCCTATCGCTGTGCTTTCTGCTATGAAAGAGGCGACAGAATTGGGAATTTCGGTAAAAGGTGGAAAATATCTTGAAAAGGCGGCAGAAGCAGAAACTGTAGTTTTTGATAAAACAGGAACCCTGACTTATGCAAATCCTGTTCTAGAAAAAATCTATCCTATGAAGCAGTTTACAGAAGAATTTGTTTTGCAAACGGCTGCCTGTCTTGAAGAACATTTTCCTCATCCTTTAGGAAGGGCTGTTGTTTCAGCTGCTGATAAAGCAGGACTTTTGCATCCCGAAAAACATACAAAAGTTGAATATATAGTGGCTCACGGAATTGCATCTACAATTTCATATAAAAAGGTTAGAATTGGTTCAGCTCATTTTATATTTGATGACGAGAAAATTCCATTTACGGAAGAAGTAAAAGAAATTCAAAATGAGTCGCTGGATAATGGATATTCACTTTTGTATTTGTCCTATGATGGAATTTTAGCAGGTGTACTAGCAATAGGTGATCCTGTTCGCCCTGAAGCTGCAAATGTAATACAGACTTTGAAAGAAACTGGTATCGAACGCTGCGTAATGATTACCGGTGATACAGAAGGAGCTGCGAAGAAAATAGCCCTTCAGGCAAAGTTGGATGGCTATTATTCACAGGCTCTGCCGGAAGACAAAGTTTCTTTGATTGAAAAAGAAAAATCAATGGGCAAAAAAGTTATTATGCTGGGTGATGGAATAAATGATGCACCTGCCCTATCTTCTGCAGATGTAGGTATTGCAATCGAAGGATGCTCTTCTATTGCTGGTGATACAGCTGATATTGTTCTTACAGAACAGGGCTTGGGTGGAGTTGCATTAACTAGGCTTTTGGGGCAAGGACTTATTCAAAAAATAAACAGAAATAATTCTGTAATAGTTGAAATAAATTCTGCTCTATTGCTTTTGGGAGTTTTAGGTTTGATATCACCTCAATTGGCAGCTGTTTTGCATAATTCAGTTACTGTATTGATGAGTGTTAAATCAATGCAACCTCTTTTAAAAAAATAAGGAAAGTATATGATAACAAGTTTTTTCCCTGGAAGAGTTAGGCTTAGGGCTCCAATTTTTAAGGAAACTGAATTAGTAAATAAGGCAAAAGCTATTTTGCAAAGTTCTTCTTCTGTAGAAAAGGTTGAAAACAATCCCCTTACAGGTAGCGTTTTGGTTGAATATGATACAGAAAAGGTTCCAATGGATAAACTTATTCCCATGCAGGATTTTTTTATGAAGTTGGCCAAAAAAGCTCAAAATTATTCAGGTGAAAATAAATCTGAAATTTTGTCTATGCTAGATGAACTGGAAGCTCTGGTAAAGACCTGGTAGAAGCAGCATTGCCCTAGAATTAATCAATCTTTATAATCATTGATATGCGAAATAAGAAAAATAACGAACTTGCCGTATGTGGTTTTGCAGCGGTAAAAAAACTTGAAAAACTCCACGGGGACAAAATTCGCCGTTTGTATTTTACAGAAGAAGTTGCTCCTCTTTTTGGTGGACTTTGCAAAAAACTGGCTGCGCGTAAAGGTATATATAATAAGGTTAATGATTCTTCTGAACTGGAAAAATTGAGCGGAACTGTTCATCATCAGGGCGTAGTTGCCATGATTTATATGCCTGAAATTTTACCACTTGATTCTGATATTACAGATTCATGGATTGAATACGGTCAGAGCGCAATTCTTCTGGATCATATTGGAAATGCAAATAATTTTGGTGCGATAGTAAGAAGTGCTGCTTTCTTCGGAATTAAAAATATTATCATTCCTGAAGATGATGCAACAAGTGCAATAACAACAAGTTCTTATCGAATTGCTGAAGGAGGAATGGAATATGTAAAAATTTATTCTGTTCTTTCAATTGAAAAACTTCTTAAAGCTGTAAAAGGTAAGATGGTGAGAATTGGTACAGACCTTTCGGAAAGAAGCCGCTCCAGCGATGAAATCAAAAAGATTTGTTCTGGAAAACCAGCAATTCTTATTTTAGGTAATGAAGAGCACGGAATTTCTGAAGAAGCCCGAAAGAATTGTGATGAATTGGTAATTATTCCATACGAAGGAATGAAACTTGGTGTAGAAGAATCGCCAGTGGACAGTTTAAATGTTGCACAGGCAGCTTCTATTCTTTTGTATGAATTGAGTAAATCTAGATAACGTATTCGTTTACGCCGCACTCAAAAAGAAGCTTGTCCAGGGTGACAGAATCCAGATATTCATTGATGATTTTATCTAAACCTTCCCAAATTTTCAGCGTTGTACAAGTTTCTTTGCGGTCACAAAAATTTTCTGCACCTTCAAGACAAGAAACAGGAGAAAGGCTTCCTTCTGTAATTCGTAAAATTTCGCCAACGGTGTATTCAGAAGGATCTTTTGACAATCTGTAACCACCTTGTGGGCCACGAACACTTTGAAGTAGTCCGAATTTACTTAGAAGAGAAGTAATTTGTTCAAGATATTTTATAGAAATATCCTGATTTTCAGCAACTTCCTTGAGAGGAACATAAACATCTTTTCCATGCTGAGCGATATCAATCATAAATCTTAACGCATATCTTCCACGTGTTGAAATTTTCATACTATTTCCCTATTTCCTACTAGAGAATAGTATTATTTTTTCAAAATTAGTTCAATTGTCATAAACTGTTTTTCCGCCCCATTCCTTAGAATGTGCTTTTTCTCTGGCTATGGTTGCATCAAAATTTGCGAGAGGCTGACAATTTTGCTCTATGTTTAAAGCTGTTGTGTGCAGACGGCGAAGGCAGTCGCTTTTGTCATTATAGCCAAGTTTGGATTTTTCTATGCAGTCTTGCAAGACTCGTATTGATTGATCATATACTTTTAGAGGAACGGGGAAAGGGTGACCGTCTTTTCCTCCATGGGCGAAACTGAATCTGGCAGGGTCAGTGAATCGGCTTGGAGTTCCGTGAATAACCTCGCTTACAAGAGTCAGGCTCTGCAATGTGCGAGGACCCAGTCCAGGTGTAAGTAGCAGATTTTCAAAGTTATCTGGATGAGATTCGTATGCAGTTGCTAGGACTCCCCCAAGGCGTTTTAGGTCAACATCTTCTTTTAAAACTTCGTGATGAGCCGGCATAGTAATATTTCTGCCAGTATAAATAATTTCTGCGGAATCAGCATATTCGGGGAAAAGTAAATTCTGTTCTTTTGGAACTAAGCTTACACTTTTACTTGAACCGCCGTAACCCATTGAAAAAGAAGAATCTGGGTCGGCGATTTTTTTTATTTCATGTAATAGCTTGTCCGGACTTTCTTTTGTAAAATCCATAATTGCAGACCGAGTTGGATTTGCTTCATTTGCAGTTAAGTTCAGGATTTTACCCTGATTTTCACCTGTAACAGCAGAGTGAGGTTCATCGATAAAAGAGCGTAAATTTTCTGAACACCAGTGGTACCTGCGTGCTGTGCGGGAATCAGTGTTCATTCCCTGTTGAACAACAGCCCAATCTCCTTCGCATGAAAGTATGAAATTGTGCTGGTAAAGTTGGAATCCATCTTGAACTGCTGTATTATCAACTTTTGCACATAGGCGGCTGGAACGAACCAGGGCTTCTCCATCTAAATTAGAGTTTTGAGAAAGCATTAGCAGTTCTTCTGGAGTACGACGGGAATACTTACCTCTTCCGCCACAGATATAAATCCCTAATTCACTGGCACGGGGATTCAAGCCTCTTTTTAGGGCGTACATTACGCTTGTTGTAATTCCAGAAGAATGCCAGTCCATTCCAAGGACTGAACCAAGTGACTGAAACCATAAGGGATCACTAAGTCTGCTTAGAACTTCTTTTCTTCCGTAATTTAAAATTAAAGATTCAACTATCAGGCTGCCTAAATCTCGCATGCGGTCTGCAAGCCATCGGGGTACAGTTCCTGTATGGAGAGGTAAATCTGCGTGTCCTGTGCTTTTTATCATATATCCTTTTCCATAGTGCAGTGTTTCTTTTTCGTAAAGCCTTCAATCCAAAAGAAGCTTTCTGTACTGTAATCACTTGGAATGTTTATTTTAATGACAGATATATTTTTTGTCTTTAAGTTTTCGGTAGTAAATTTTAAAAGTTCTGTTCCCCAGCCCTTTCTACGGTATTCTGGTCGAACAATGATTTCTGAAATTGAAAATTCATAAAAATTCTTTGTTAGGTTATATATTTTTCTGCCGCTCAAAAGTGCAAATATTTCATTTTTCTTATTTTGAATTGCAAAAAGTGTTGTATTTTCACCGTCAAGAATATCGTCAATATGTGTTGAAATTTCAGAATCAGAGTTTGAAGGGAATACTTTTTTGAAAAAGCTCTTTAGCGAATTTTTATCAGGATTTACCAACTCAATGGCTTCTTTGATATCATCTTCCGAGAAATTCGTATTTGGCTGAATAAAGCGTAAATAGGTTTCGTATGAAGTGTAATTTCTGCCAGTGCTGGTAAGATAGCGTAATTCATCCTTTAAGGCTTCATCTTCATCGATGATTTTGACCAGTTCAGGAGAGTATCTGGTATTCATTTCTTTTAATTCAACAAGAATGTCATCAAATGTTTTTTTGCGGGAATAATTTCTACCTCTATAGTCAGTAGAAGTATCAATTGTGTCGCAAATAGATATCAAATCTATAAAAATTTTATATTGAGAAGATGACATATCTACATTTTTAGGGTAGCCTTCGGAGCCGTCATAGAATTTGTGGTGGCCAAGGATAATATCTCTGTATTTTTCTAAATATGGAATGTTTGCTATGAGTTCGGAACCGAGATTCGTATGTTCAGATAGCCTCTGATATTCGGAATCTGTAATTTTTCTGAAGTGAAGATTAACTAGATTTGTTCTACCGATTTTTCCGATGTCGTGTAGATAGCCGGCATATTTTATGAATTCTAAAAGTTTAGTACGGTTATCCCTGACTTCTTCTGAAGTTTTATAGTTTTCGGTTACAAATAGTTCTGGATTAGATTCGATAAAATGAGAAAGGCATATTCCGGCAAGATTACTAACCATCGAAAAATGAATTGCTGAAGTTATTTCTCTGTGCACAAATATTGTTTGAACAAAAGAAATAAAATCCGACTCATTTTCTATAGTTTCAGCAACAGTTCGGATATTGTCAAAAACAAACATATCCGTTTGAAAACCTTTTTCTGCATAGACACTGCATTCATAATATTTTACTAGATTTTCAGTAAGCTTTTTATGTACTTCTTTGCTATCGGAAATTTTAAATAATTCTGGAATTAAGATATACGCATAAGAAAAAGACCAGTTGAAGATTTTCATTTTGTCCAGCATGTTTGCAAAAAGGGGATCAACAGGGTCATCGTCTATAGGAAAAGCTGGTTCAGGATAAATAAAAAGCGGAGAATTTGAAAGATTTGTAAATTGAGTGTACAGAGCTTCAAAATATTCTTCCTTGGAAATCTTATTTTCAAGATAATTGTGTTTTTGAAAGAATGTGTAAACCATAGGGTTTATTTTTCCCTCTGTAAATTCTGTTGCGTATTCACAGGTTGTCCAGGTAATTATTTCTTCCAGTGCTTTTTTATTTTCTTCATCGTCGTCTTTTAGTTCAAAGTTACATTGCCCAGCCAGGAAAATACCATAGATTCTAAAGTATCGAAATAAAAGTGAAATGTGGAATGGAAAATCTGAATGGTCGCCCCACATTTTTTTATAAAGGGCAGTATTTCCTCCCTTAAGCATTTTTTCTGTATCTTTTATGATTTTTACGAATTTTTTATAGTCCGGTACTTTGTAGAGACACATACACAAGAGTTGAAAAACTTTACAGAATACCAGATGGATTCTTGTATCGTGGTTTGGAGCTGCAGAAAAATCTGGGAAAATTTCACTTGCTTCTTCAAAATATTTGATGGCCTCTTCATATGGACCGTACATTGTGACTGTTTTGCTGATTCCAAGATTTATTAAAGCTTCAAAGCGATCTACAGGAGGAATGTCTGGGCATTTTTCAAGAATTGCATTTACTAAATCATCTGTAATGTGTGAATCAATATTGTTTTCGAACAGGTAGAAAGTTATATGTAGTAAAAATGAATGGATGGCTTCCGGTGAAAGTAGTTCTGGATTTTTTATGGCAGGTCTTACAAATTCGTCTAAAAGGTATTCGTTTTCTGAAAAGTGTGCCCGAGTTAACTTTGAATTAGCCGCTAACATTTCCTGCCATTTTGCAAAATCGTAGGATTCGTTTAAAATGCGCCTTTCCAGGTGGAATATCTGGTCCGAGTTATACTTGTATTTGTTAAAGAAATAAACAATCTCTTCTTCTGTGATGCAATCTGCGTTCATCTTTACTATTATATTACAGAATTTATATTCTTGGGAAAAAAAGTAAGAAAAGTTTGATTTTTTCCGAAATTTAAATGATGAAAAGAAGTATTGTTATAATTTTGGCCTCTTTATTTATTCTTTCCGCTTGTGTAAATACAAGAAAAATTGCTCATAAGCCAGCTGAACTGGAGGTAAAGGGAGTTTGGTTTTCATTTTTTGATTGGAATGCCCTTCCTCATGAAGAAGATGCATTTAAAAGAGCTGTAAGCGATTTAGTTGGAGAAGTAAAAAATATGGGATTAAATGTAATTTACTTACATGCTCATAGTCATTCCGATTCCTACTATAAAAAATCCACATATTTTCCGCTTTCAAAATATGTAGCCTATACAAATGAATTCAGCGAAGATTTTGATGCATTTGAATATTTTATTGAAGAAGCACATTCGCTTGGAATAGAGGTTCACGCCTGGTTTAATCCTTATAGAGTTGGAAATCAAGCCCAGTTTGAAGAAATACAAGCTGGTTCAATTTTGTATGACTGGAAGAAATCAGATGAAGAAATTGGTAGCCGTTACATTTTATGCCATAGAGGAGCCTATTTTTTAAATCCTAGCAGCATGGAAGTCTTAAATGGTTTTACAAATGCAGTCCGAGAATTGTGTCAAAATTATAATGTGGATGGCGTTCATTTTGACGATTATTTTTATCCTGCCATTGATGATTCTGTTGAAGAGTTAAGTTTTGATAAAGCTGACTGGGAAAAATATGGTTCGGATAAAAGTCTTGAAAACTGGAGAAAAGATAATGTTTCGGCTTTAGTTCAGTCTGTATATGCGGCTGTACATGAAGAATTGCCTGATGCAGTTTTTGGCATCAGTCCTTCAGGGAATCTTTCAAACTTGTTGAGCAGCCAGAAATATTTAGTTGATTTGGACAGGTGGCTTGGGGAAGAAGGTTTCGTGGATTATTTGATTCCCCAAATATACTGGGGCTTTGAACCTCGTCTTTCAAATGGAAATACAGCGCCATGGGCTTTTGAAAACTGCCTTGCAGAGTGGCTTAGCCGAATGGAAAATACCTCTGTAGCTTTATACATAGGTTTAGGTTTGTATCGCTGTGGTGATAATGTAAAAGATGGCAATGAAGTAAGTGAATGGCTTAGATATAACGACATAATTGCCCGACAAGTAGAAAGCTGTTACCAAAAGAAAAAAGTAACAGGCATTGTTCTTTTTGACTGGCGCGATTTGAAAGCAGAAAGAGCAAGTGAAGAAGTAGAAAACTTACGGCAAGTGTTAAGGGGTTAAAAAATAGCGGTGATTTTCCAGTAAAAGAAATACTAAAAAAACACCGCCATTTTATTATTGTCGTTCAAAAGAAATCGGCAAGAAATTATTTACTGAGCAAATTATTTAAACTAGCAACAAACTTAGCTGGTTCTTTAAGTTCTACGCCGGCAATAAGCAAAGCCTGGTCGAGCAAAACTTCTGCAGCGTCGGCAATAAAGGCCTGGTCTGAGCTGTCGCGAACTTTTGCAAGGATTGGGTGGTCGCCGTTTACTTCAAGAATTGGCTTCATTTCTGGGCCCTGCTGTCCCATAGCTTTCATCATCTGAACCATCTGCCAGCTTGGGTCGTTTTCGTCAACTACGATACAAGAAGGGTTTTCACCGCTCAAAGTTTTACTGAGTTTTACTTCCTTAACTTTGTCGCCGAGTGCCTTCTGAATCTTTTCTGTTACTGGCTTGAATTCTTCTTCCTTCTTTTTAGCTTCTTCCTTGTCTACGCCAAGGTCTTCGTCGCTTCCGGAGCGGTTTACAGCCTTAAGTTCAAAGTCTTTGTATTTACCGTAGCCGCCGATTACGATTTCGTCGATGTCGTCGTCAAGAACAAGTACTTCAAAGCCCTTGTTTACATAAGCCTTAAGAAGCGGGTTTGCACGCATGTTCTTTTCGTCGCTGCCTGTGATGTAGTAGATTGCCTTCTGTTCCGGCTTCATTCGCTGAACGTAATCTGCAAAGTTTGTGTAGTTGCCGTCGCCAGTGCCGCTTGCATCTGTAGATTTAAAGCGTACGATTTCTGCAATTTCGTCGCGGTTTGCGTAGTCAGAGTACAAACCTTCCTTCATTGGGCGGTTGTAGTTCTTTACAAACTTGTTCCACTTTTCAATTGCTTTTTTGTCGTCTTCTGAGCGGGCGCTTTCTTCAACTTTTTTAGCCTTGTCTGCAGCTTCGCCCATTTTCTTGAACTCGCTGAGGAGTTTTTTAACAGAAGCCGACTTGATGTTTTCAAGGATTCTGTTCTGCTGAAGGATTTCGCGGCTTACATTCAATGGCAAGTCTTCACTGTCGATTACACCGCGAACAAAGCGGAGGTAGGCTGGTAAAAGTTCACGGTCGTCATCTGTGATGAATACGCGTTTTACATAAAGTTTTACGCCGCTCTTGTAGTCAGCCTGGTACATATCGAATGGTGCTGTCTGAGGAACATAGAACAAAGTTGTGTATTCCTGAGTTCCTTCTGCGTGTGTGTGAACATAGTGGAGAGGGTCCTGTCCGTCGTGACCGATTGTTTTGTAGAATTCGTTGTAGTCTTCTGCTTTAAGTTCGCTCTTTGATTTTTTCCAGAGGGCGCTGGCGCTATTTACCTGGTCAACTTTGTTTTCTGTAGATTTTACATTTCCCTTGTCATCGTATTCGTTCTTTTCGTAGTGAAGGTAAATTGGGAAGGCAATGTGGTCTGAATAGCGTTTGATGAGTTCTTCAATCTTCCAGCGACTGGCGTACTCCTTGCTTTCGTCATTCAAAGTCATAACGATTGCAGAACCGCTTCTTTCTACCTTATCAAAGCCGTAAAGCTTTGCTTCTGCGCTGTCCTGTGCTACTTCGTCAAGGTCGTATGAATTAGTTCCGTCTGAGCTCCAGTGCCAGATTTTTCCGTCGCCGGCAGCCTTGCGGGTGTAAACATCGATTTTTTTAGCGGCCATAAATGCTGAATAAAAACCAACCCCAAACTGACCGATTAA
>JAILLQ010000026.1 GCA_024693045.1 Treponema sp. | reverse complement strand
GGATTTTTATGGAGTAACATCAGACTATCTTCTGGGACTTACTGAAAATAGAGAACAACATCTATTTCCTATAGATGAACTTGGACTGGATGATGAAACTGTAGATTTACTAAAAAGTGGGAAGCTTAATGTCAGATTGATTTGTGAAATGATTAAGCACCCGGATTTTATAAATTTTCTTTCGGACATGGAAATCTACGTTGATAATCTTGCCGGAATGCAATTTCGAAACATCAACAAAATGATTGAACAGACAAGAGTCCGCCTTCAAAATAAAGGCATTTCAGATGAAGATCATTACATGAAGACTTTAAAGGCAGCCTCTATTTCCGAAGACAATTACTTTAACAATCTCCTCGGAAATGACGTAGTAAAAATTGCAAAAGATATAAGGGATGCACATAGTAAAGACGCAGAAACCGGTGAAGCTACGACACCTGTTGACGATATACTTGACTCATTTGAGGAATTAAAAACTGCAGACAATGCCACTCAAGCCCAAATGGTTATGTACAGCAAGCTTTTTAAAATCAATTTTACCAAAATGGATCCTTACGAGTTTAAGACCTTTACCGACATATTGCAGCGCTACTCCGATCTCTGCAAGCCGGTTAAAGGAAATGGGAGAGGTAAAAAGAAAAAATAATACCAGAACCAAAACACTTGTCGAATATTCCGCTTTTTTTAAAATAGGCGCACTTCGGTACTTACCGCCGAGTAAGTACCGAAGTGCGCCATTATATTTTTTATCTACGTTTCTCATGAATATATAATTCATTGTTTCATCAGTAAATCACTCATATCATGCATAATACTGTGCCTGTGCATTCCAAAGTTTGAAATACTGACCATCTGTTTCTTCTACCAGCTTAGAGTGTGCGCCCTTTTGCACGATTTGTCCCTGATCAAAAACTGTTATTTCATCGCAGAACTGACAGGATGACAACCTATGACTGATATATATGGCTGTTTTATTTTCGACCATATTACTGAAGTCTTCATAAACCTGTGCCTCAGCCAAAGGATCAAGTGCTGCCGTAGGCTCATCAAGAATAATCATAGGCGTACCTTTGTAAAGAGCTCTGGCCAAAGCAATCTTTTGTGCTTCTCCTCCTGATACTTCCACTCCGTTTTCCGAGATATCTTTATACAAATATGTATCAGGTCCATTCTCCATAGACTGATATCTTTCGTAAAAAGATACTTTTTTCATACACTCTTCAAGCTTCTCTTTATCGTAACTTGTATCCGCTGCGATATTCTGCCCCAAAGTAAATGCAAAAAGTTTAAAGTCCTGAAAAACAAATGAGAAGAGTTTTAAGTATTCTTCATAATCGTACTTCTTAATATCAATACCGTTTAGGAGTATCTCTCCTTCCGTCGGATCATACAATCTGCAAAGCAGTTTGACAAAAGTAGTTTTGCCGGCTCCGTTCGTTCCTACAAACGCCTGCTTTTTCCCTATACTTAGTTTTGTATTTATGTTCTTTAAAGCATATGTATCACTTCCCGGATATTTGAAGGAAACATTTTTAAATTCAATACTATAATCATTCTCACCATTGTCACAAAAATAGTCTTTGGGAACCGGTAATTTTCCCTGATACTTTTTATTGGGAATATCAAGATATTCAAACAGTTTTTCCAAATGCCTTGTATATACTTTGTTTTCAGAATAAACCCATGTGAGCAAACCCACGCATCCCACAAGTTCAGTAAGTGCACCTACGTACTGCACAATACTTCCAACATCAAAAGCTCCCGTAGAAGCTTTGGCAACTACGAACAAGTAGCATAATGCGTTACAGATTCCCTGAGCAAAATAGAGCCGTCCCTGACAAAAACTCATTTTTCTAAGAAATGCATTATCACTTCGGTTATGCTCCTCCATTTTTTTCATTTCTCTGTCAGCGATTTTTTCCTGGCCATAAATTCGTACATCCTTCGCTCTTGCAGTACTGTTATATAGCTCATGTCCATAAAACATAAAGGCTCTGTTATACCATACCGTTCCCTTGGTCCACTGCTCAAAAACCACATTTTCTTTGTGTGTCAGGTAGTTGTTAATAAACCCAAAAAAGACGAGCACGATAATGATTCCCAGTACCCAAAGCTTAGAATCTGTAATACTGTCCCCCGACTTTGACATAAAAAGAGAAGCTGTCAAGGAGATGGAAGCAACAATTCCAACTATTACTTTTACAAGGCTCGTTGTATCCCAGATGAGCTGCCCTAACCCATTTCCAAACATAAACAGATTTTCTTCTGCTTTCTGCCTCATTTTCTGAATGTCTTTATTTTCAAGAATGGCGTAGTCCATGCTCATTTGTTTATCTGAGAAGATCTTATTAAAGTAATTCCACATTCCGGATTCTTTGTCATTGACGATCTTATCCATTATGTCCTTTATCATGGAGAACAACAAATGAATTCCTATTACCAATATTACATAAAGGATAAGTACATTCTGTCTTCTGTCATTCATTAGTTCATTGATAATTCTTGCAGAAAACCAGACTGTTACAAACGGAGAAAGGGTTTCGAGCACAGCTGCGATTGTTTTTGCCCTGACAAGCCCCGGTACATATTTATTTAAAAGAGCA
The DNA here is from genome assembly GCA_024693045.1 of Treponema sp. Taxonomy (GTDB): domain Bacteria; phylum Spirochaetota; class Spirochaetia; order Treponematales; family Treponemataceae; genus Treponema_D. The sequence continues at coordinate 3,674 of JAILLQ010000026.1, read as the reverse complement.
TAACCGCGTTTGGTTATCTCAATTCTCTTTTGAATCTTCATCGGTGCTCTCCTTTCCTTCTCTATAATATTTAGCCTGAGTTTCAAACAGCTTGCTGTATATGCCTCCTTTTTTAAGAAGCTGGTCGTGAGTCCCTTCTTCCACAATCTTTCCGTTTTCTATAAGCAAAATACGATTGCAGAATCGTGTAGATGCTAATCTGTGAGAAATAAACACTGTTGTTTTATTCTTCATGATTTCATCGTATGACTCATATAAATTGTTCTCCGCTATGGGATCCAATGCTGCTGTCGGCTCATCCAATATAACAACAGGTGTCTGTTTATACAGCGCTCTAGCCAGCAAAAGCTTCTGCTTTTCTCCACCGGACAGATTGATACCATCATCCCAAAATGCCCTGTCAAACTTGGTCTTGATTCCATTATCCAGGGCCGATATCTTCTCCCACAGCCCCGCCTGTTTTAAGCATTTTTCTACCAGTTCTGAATCTGCTTTTTCTTCCGTCTCTTCCGCTACAATTTCTTCAATTGTTACCGGCAAAACAGAGTAATCCTGAAAAACAGCACCAAAGAGTTTATAGTACTGAATTCGGTTAAGTTCTTTTACGTCAGTTCCATTGTACAATACACGTCCTTTGGTAGGGTCTGTCAGCCCACAGATAAGCTTAGCAAGCGTCGTCTTTCCCGCACCATTTAATCCAACAATTGCAAGGTGCTCTCCGGCTTTTATATTAAGGTTCATATCCTTGATAATAGCTTCACCGTCATCAGTATAGCTAAAGCTAACATTTTCAAAGGTTATCACTCCCGGAGCATCGGTTTTCTCGACAGGAATTCCATCTTCCCTTTTATAGTACTCAGGATACTCCAGATAAGAACGGAAACGGTTCATTGCCATGCTTAGTCTTTTAAGATTATTCATCTGTCCAAGAATACTGCTAAGCCACACTGAAAAACCGGCAACCAGATTGAAATACAAAACAAACTCAGCTACAGTTATCTGATTTTTCCATATCATTCTGATCAAAACTATATAGGTTATTCCCTCTCTGATAAATGTCAGGCCGCTGTCTACTGCAGATACTCCAAATAATTTTGCAGTGTATCTGCGATACCAGGAAAGAAGTCCTGTCATGTTCTCTTTGTAGATCCGATCCATCCAGTCAGTCATGTGGTAAAGCCTGATATCCTTAGCTGCCTGAATATCGTCTGATGCACGTATGATATACTGCATCCGTTGTTCATATCCGACTTTTTCCTCGTTATTTGTATCAACCCACTTTAACAATCTTCTGTTTAAGATGAAGCTTATAAGCGTAGTTGCACACAAAAACAAAATCAGTAGCGGATTCAGGCTCATCAGAATACCTGTAAATGCCACAAACCCTGCTAAATTTGAAAAAAATAACACTGCCGAATCATAGGTCTGTGCATAATATGAAAAATTGCCATTGCAGCTTGAAAAGCTTTCACTCTGCAATTTTCTGAAATGCTCATTCTCCTGATTCCTGTAATCTGTCGTAAGTCCTTTTCGAGAAACCATCTGCAGGAAAAAGTCATTCATTTTAAACTTGTTCCAATAGATCAGTTTATCTAAATACTTCTGCAGGCCTGTCAATATAGCCAGAGATAATGTAAATGCTGCCGTCACTAATAGCAGATTCATCATTTGGCTTTTTCCAGTAATCATTTCTATTACTGTTTTTGGCAAAAAAGCCGTAATCACCGGAATAAGTGCATTTATCACGATAATGCATGAGCAATATACCAAAAGCGGAGGATACTTTTCTTTTGTAACCTTCACACAGTAGGCCAGATTTTGCAGGATTGTATACTTTTTATCTTGATTCATCCCTTTGTCCTTTCGAATTTCTTATGCTTGCCTCAATATACCACAAATAAAAAGCCACTCACGTTTGTTTCGCGAGTGGTCGTAATATGCACCTGAATGGCATCTAATTCATAGGCAATAATATTTCTGTAGCAAATACACCATCCTCATGCTGACGGTTTATAAATCCGCTATTCTTTTCAACTATATAATCAATACGTGAGAGTCCAAATCCATGATTATCTCCACCCTTCGTCGATAAATACTGATTCTTTTTGCCCTTTTGGGGTTTCCCCTTCATAGAATTATAAACAGATATGTATAATTTCTCTTTCAAGATACCGACAAATATTCTCACAAATCTGTTGGAATCCTGTTCCTCACGCATTACTGCTTCCATTGCATTATCTAAAAGATTTCCGATGATTGTACATAAATCTATCTCTGAAACAGAAAGCTTTTCAGGAACAATAGCTTTTGCATTAACCTCTATACCTTTTGAGTTCATTACAGAGATTTTACTGTTTAGTATTGCATCTACCATTACATTTCCGGTCTTTATGACTGTATCTACAGTTGTCAGATCAGCATTCAGATTCCACAGATACTCCCTGGTCTTCTCTTCATCCCCGCACAAAGCGAGCAAAGTCTGAATATGATTATGATAATCATGTCTCCAACCGCGCATAGTTTTATAAATATGCTGAACTTCTTCACAGTGTTTTTCAATCAAGTCAGACTGATATTCAGCGATACGTCTGTCTATCATTCTTCCAAATAGCCTATCAAATAAATTCATTGCCTTTTATATCTTTCCTTTAAAATACCGGATAAATGCAAGATTCACTTCGTTATATTTACGCCTGGACAGTGGCACTATTTCATCGTTTTCCAAAACAATTTCTGTTTTGCCAATTTGCTTAACCCTTTCAAGATTGACAAGATAAGAACGATGCACTCTAATAAACTGCTCTCCGAAACTTTTCTCCAGTTCAGTTATGGATACTTTTTGTTCAATCGAACCGCCTGTTGTATGAATCACGCAGGAATGCGAAAACACTTCAGCATATAATATATTTCTTAAATTTAGCCTGAGAGTCTCACCCTTTTCCTGCAATATAATATAAGGTTCAACCAACCTTATACGCTCTATTGCCTTATCCATAGCTTTATAGAATCTATCTCGTTCCAAAGGCTTCATTAAGTAATGAATAGCGTCAACATCATATCCTTCTGCTATAAAATCAGGAAAACCTGTAACAAAAACGATTTGCAACTCGCTGTTACCCATCCGAAGTTCTCTGGCAAGCTCCACCCCATTCATTTTTCCCATTTCAATATCAAGGATCAAAACATGATAATCTTTTTCGTCGGCATATTGAAAAAGAAATTCCTCTGCAGAGATAAAAGTATGAATTTCAATAGATCTGTCATTTAAACGTGCCCATGTATTTAGGAAGCCTATGACATAGTCCTGATCCACATTGTTGTCATCACAAACAGCAATCTTATATTTCATAAGCTCCTCCTTTCCATGAACATTATAATTTTATAATTCATCAGAAATCATCTGAAAATGTCTCAAAGCATCCTCTATTGCTTTAACCTTTTCTTCACAAATGTAACGCCCCCTCCCTTTGGTCGTCTGCATATCGTTCGTCGCATTTAAATCAGCTTCGCTGATGAGTGACTCACTCGGACATCCCGGTTGCCTGCTGTTTTCTAATTTTGGCTTGTTATAATTTTCCCTCTCAATGATTCCATGTTTCTGCTTTACCTGCGCAATATTCAGATTCGTTACATGAAATCCGTACTTTTCCTGCACCCAGTCTTGGATTTCCTTG
>JAILLQ010000012.1 GCA_024693045.1 Treponema sp. | reverse complement strand
GCTTTCACTGACGTTCAAGTCTATTGCAGATTGACTCGTCGCAGCCCCTGAAGGGGCGTTCGTACTACTTACTACCCTTGAAAGGGTCTTCGTACTCTTTTGTCGTGAGCTTATCCATCGCTATATCGTGAGCTTCCTGCTCAGCGATATATTTCCTGATTGTAGCCTCATTGAGTCCTACCGTGCTCACATAATATCCCTCACTCCAGAAATGCCTGTTGCCGAATTTGTATTTCAGATTCGCATGCTTGTCGAAAATCATCAGGCTGCTCTTTCCTTTCAGATACCCCATGAATTGCGACACACTGTACTTCGGTGGTATACTTACGAGCATATGAATGTGATCCGGCATAAGATGACCTTCGATTATCTCGACTCCCTTGTAATTGCAGAGCTGCCTTAGTATCATGCCGATACTTTCCTTGTATTGACCGTATATTGCCTTACGGCGATATTTCGGAGTGAATACTATATGATATTTACAGAGCCACTTGGTATGGCTCAGCGTATCTCTGATATTTGCCATTTACTTTCCTCCTTGGCGTTACGCAATAGACTTGAACAACCTATTGTACACCTTCGAGGAAAGTTTTTTTTGCTATAAGCTTTTGCATTGCGGGAGAAGCCAGAATTGTTAAGCTGTCTTTGTAATAAAACAGATTATTTTCGAATGAATGTAGTAATTTCTTTATTAATATATTCTACTGAATCCTCAGGGGAGTAATCTTTTACCCAAGTTAATTTATTCCTATCAGTAGAAAAAATTACTTCAGCCCGGTCATGCAGCTTAAGGTTAGCTCAAACCGGGGTATAATATTCAGGTTGGAACTGAAAACAATTTTGTAATCGGAAAGGAGTTTCAAGAAAAAGACATTCAACACTGAAAACTGGAAATACGATGCTGAACAGAAAGAATACACATGTCCGTGTGGGAATCCTGTTCCTTACAGAAAGACAGTGACTAAGAAAAATAAATCCGGATATTTACAGACTTACGAAGTTTACCAGTGTGAAAACTGCGAAGGCTGCACTTCATTTTTTAATAGCTTCTAGGACAGCCCCTTCATTTTTTAGTTAATTTGGAAATCAGTGATATTAATGTGAAAACACGGAGATGACGGGAGAGGACCAGTCAGAGAACCTGATGGAATTGACAACATAAGAACCCAGTCACTAGAAGTAACACAATAGTGTAAAGGATATTTGCCATTAGCACTATCTTCTAATGTGCACTCAAAACTTGAAGAATGTGTATATTTTTTCTGTTGAGCTTCATTATAACTAGCCATACAGTATTCATAGATATCAGAAATTGAGGTAAGAACTGGCACTTTATCTTTATTTTTTAAATATCTCTCATTTGGAGTAGTCACTTCACTTTTTTTTACAATTCCATTTTCTACAATAACATCTACGATACCAAAACAAGGATCAATGACTCCACCAGATGAATATTCATAAGAATATGAATAATTCAATGACTCCTGCCAGTTATTTTTGGCATTTACAAAATCATCATAATTTTCAAATTTCACGCCAGACATCAAAATACAAATCTGCGTTTTCTCATCTGGAGTCATTTCAGTATTATCATCTTCCGTTTTGCAGGAAAATGCCAACACACCCGACAGGATTAAAAATAGGAACAAAACTTTTTTCATAAATGGAAACTCTCCTTAATTCCGTTTTTATCATAACGGAATATAAGGAATAGTTCCAATCTTTTTTTTTGAGATTTTTTATCGAACAGCAGGGCGAGCGTAAACTTCTTTTGAAAGGGGACCTACTATGCGGCTGTCGATTTTTGAATATGCTGCTACTGCGAAATAATAGATTGTTCCGTTTTTCAAACCTGTAAGGGTATATGTATTAACATTTCCTGCGTTGATTGGGGAATGGCCTTCCACTGCTGCACGACCTAAATATTCTCCCGGACGATTACCGTAGTAAATATAATAACCACCGGCAGTATCTTCTATAGAACTGCTCCAGGTTAATTTTACTGAACTGTCACCTTTTTCTGCCTTTATTTTTACAGGAGGAAGAGGTTCTGGAAGGCAGGTGTAATCTAATGTTATTGAAGTTACGCTTGGGCTGTTATTTCCTGCTCCATCCGGGAACAAATCTGCCGCAATCTGAAAATACATTCCACTTAGATTTTCGATTTTTTCACCGGAATTAACCTGAATCCATTCCGGATAATCTTTTGTCCAATTGAAGTAATTGTCTCCGCCTCGAATGTAAAAATGTACATCAGTCTGGGCTGGGATTTTCGTTTCAGCAGTAAGACTGTTAATTGTGGTTCCTTCCCTAAACATTATAGGCTTTGATTCAAAGCGGCCGCCGGAAACAACGTAATGTTCAAAATTAAAATCATCAGTTTTTTTAGAAATGAATTCATCTGAAACATCATCATAAGTTCTCAAAATCATGAAATCATCGATTAAACCTGTGTAAGTAGGACAAATTTCGAAATCTGCAGCATTTCCCATAACAGCAGGGAAAATTGTACCGTTTTCATGACCATTATCTGTTATATATTTTATGCATTCAAGTTCGCCGTCAATTCGATATTCCAAAGTTCCGGCTTCTTCAAGAAATTCTATTACATGATGAGACCAGGTGTTCGGAATAATGCTTTTTGTGGTATACAAAACTATATCACCTTTGTCAGCCGTATATCCGTCAAATATGTTAGAGAAAATCATCATGAGCTTGTTCTGGTAAAATGAAAGATTGATTACCTGGTAAACAATCTGACTTCCGATAATTCTGGACGAACGCCAGTTCATAATGACTTCACCGTTATCAACTGTGCTCGGACAAATCCAGAAATCAATTAAAAAAGAACCGGCTGGACTTTCATTACCAAAAAAACTTGACTCATTACCTCGAAGTACGATTCCTCCTTTATTTCGGCAAAGAGCGGCTCCTTTTCCTCGAATAGAACGACTGCTCTTAAAAGTTCCATTTGAAATTATTTCATATTTTCCTGCTCTATCGTAAAAAGAAGAATCTTCGAAATCTAAAAATAAATCTGTACTTTCAGAAACTGTATGTTGATTTGTATCCAGTTCCAGAGATTGATAGCCGTAACGACCTTTTCCACTTGTAATTCCCTGCAAAACAGTTATATCTGACCAGCCTTTTTTTCCGCCAAGCACATAAGTTTCGGCAGAAAGAGCTGTAATCTGCAAAAAGACAAGCAGTCCCATGCAGAGAAAAAGCGAGCTTTGAGGGATTCTTCCCAATAAAGAGGAAGTTAATCTGCTTACGATCTTACCAAGTTTGATTTGCAAACTTAAAGGCGGAAGAGTCGCCCCCTTGAGAATTCTTTTTTCAGTAGTATAATTCTCACTTGAATATGTACCGTGAAATTCTTCATGAAACTGCATTAAAAGCACCTTCCTCAAGCGGCGTCTATATGTGGCGCGACCCACAGGACACCGTTATTTATGTGGGAAAGGCTAAAAGTCTGAAGAATCGCCTTTCCTCGTATTTTTCTGGCAAAAAAGATATCAAAACCAGGCTGCTGATTTCTCATGCAAAAAGGATTGAATACATCACAACAGCAAATGAATACGAAGCCTTTCTTCTGGAAAACAATTTAATCAAGAAATACAATCCGAAATACAATATCAACCTTAAAGATGGGAAATCCTACCCGTCTCTGCGAATTACAAATGAAGATTTCCCAAGGCTTTTTAAAACCCGGCATATTCTTCACGATGGTTCGACTTATTTCGGTCCTTATCCTGATGCAACTGCTCTTGATACTTTTATAGAAACTCTCTATCAGATTTATCCTCTGCGTCACTGTAAAAAATTTGTGAAAAAGGATTCACCTTGTCTTTACTACCACATGGGTCAGTGCAAGGCTCCCTGCTGCGGAAAAATTTCTAAAGAGTCCTACAATGAATTTTTCGGTGAAATTTCAGACCTTCTTAACGAAAACAACGACGAAACTTCTAAAAAACTGACTGCAAAAATGAAGGAAGCGGCTGCGGCTTTGAACTTTGAAAAGGCTGCAAGACTTAGAGATGGTTTAAGAGCCCTGATGATTATGCAGAATCAAAATATTGTAGAAAGTTTCGACTCTGAAGACAGGGATTACATAGCCCACTATAGGGAAGGAGAACTTGTCAGCTTTACAGTCCTAAAAATTCGAGCCGGTAAACTCTTGGGAAGAGATAATCACCGGGTTACAAGTTTAAACGAAGATGATGAACTTGTAACAGAATTTATGAATGCCTACTACACGGAAAAGGAAGAAGTTCCGCCAAAGATTTTTGTTCCTGAAGAATATGGACTGGAAATGGTTAGCAGGAGATTCAAGGAAGATTTGGGAATAGAAACCCAAGTAATTGCCGTAAAGATGAAGGATGAAGATGCAGAGCAGAAAAACGCTTCTATATCGCCCGCTCTTTCATCTCGAGACATAGCGGCAATGAATATGGCCCGACATAACGCAAAAGAGGATATAGTCCGAAGACTTAGAGAAAGAGGAGATATGCCGGCTTTGCAGGAGCTTAAAGATATTCTGGGACTTAAACATTTACCGGAAAGAATTGAAGGTTTTGATATTGCCCACATCGGGGGAAAATTTCCTGTTGCCTCTCTTATCAGTTTTTACAAGGGAAATCCAGACAAAAAGAACTACCGCTACTTCCGTCTGAAAACAACTGACGGTTACATTGATGACTTTCAATCTATGCGAGAAGCAACTAGCCGTCGCTACACTAGACTTTTAAACGAAGAAGCCGATCTTCCAGATTTAATTTTAATTGATGGTGGTATAGGTCAGGTAAACGCTGTTGATCAGGTTCTAAAATCCCTGGATTTGGACATTCCTATAGCAGGTCTTGCAAAACGAGATGAAGAAATATGGAGGCCTTATGCAGACAAACCAATTAGCCTTCCAAAAAGGAGCGATGCTTTAAGACTGCTCCAGAGAGTTCGCGATGAAACCCACCGTTTTGCAACCAGCAGAAACCAGCGGCTTAGAACTAAAGAAAACGTAGTCAGCATCTTCCTTGATATTCCAGGTATAGGCGAAAAACGAGCCAGACTTCTTACCAAAACCTACACTACTCTGGAAAATATGTGCATGGCTGAAGAAAGTGCGATAGCAGAACTACTGCATGTTCGTGCTGATGAAGCGACAGAAATTTTGATGATTGCAAAAAGCCTTCTTGAAAAAAGAAATGAGCGTAAGGAGGTTCAGAAACAGTCATTACAAGCTGCCGGAACTACCTGGCAGAAGGCAGCCCAGGCTCAGTACATCGAAGATTTGGCAGGAGCCGCCTTGGCTGCAGAAAAGCCAGTCGATTACAATAAGGAATAATATAGAAAGCAATTACTTTCTTTCAAGCTTTTCGGAAATTTCCTGCAGTAAGTCATGGAAATTTTTTCGATGGGATTTAAATGCGAATACAAAGTGTCTCTTTTCGGCAAGTTCTTCGTTTTTCTTCTGGATTAGGGCCTTTAAATTTTCATAACGAACTTCAATCTGATGTTCATCGGCAAAAGCTCGTATTTTTGCAGAAATATTAAAGGTATAACACAGATCGATTGTAAAAACTCCATAGAAATAACCTATTACAAGACTAAAAGCCAGATGGTCTGTAAACCAATAAAGCCATTCCAAAATCTGGGGATGAATTAAAAAATAGTAAAGGCCACTTAAAATCATCCAGAAAAAACTATAAAGGGGACAAACAATTCCTTTTATGTTCCCCCACTCTTTAGAATAATCCCATAATTTTATATGCATTCCTTTTATAAAAATTAAGCCGGCAACAAATTCCATTACAGTAATACAGATAGCCATTACCGCAAATAAGATTATTTTCTGTACCCAGTCTTTTTCACAGATAAAAGATACATCAATAAAAGAAAGCAGGAAGAGAACTGTCAAACTGAGCCCATAAATAGGAAGATAAGGTCCTGTTAAAAATCCAGGATTTATCCATTTGTGTTCACGATTTTCCTTTGAAAAAAATCTTCTCCAGAAAACTTCCAGTCCCCAGCCAATCAAACTTCCAGCAAAAAATAAAAAAGTTAAAACTAAAAACAAACTCATAACAAACCTTCCTTATAAACACCGCGTTAGCGGCGAGCCATGGATGGCGAGAATCTTAGTTTGAAAAGCGAAGCGTTTCAAACTAAAATGATAAAAATTACAAGGATGCAATTTTTATCATGTCCTTATAAACACCGTGTTAGCGGCGAGCCATGGATGGCGAGAATCTTAGTTTGAAAAGCGAAGCGTTTCAAACTAAAATGATAAAAATTACAAGGACGTAATTTTTATCATGTCCATTATAAACACCGCGTTAGCGGCGAGCCATGGATGGCGAAAATCCTAGTTTGAAAGTAATTTTTCTGCAATGGCTGTAGCAACTTTTTCACCATCCATGGCAGACGAAACAATTCCCCCTGAATATCCAGCCCCTTCTCCTGAAGGATAGAGCCCCGGAATTGCAGGACTCTGCAAGGTAATTTTATCCCTTAATATTCGAACAGGCGTACTAGTTCTGGTTTCACTTGCTATCAATACAGCTTCTTTTGAAAGAAAACCTTTCATGTCTTTTCCGAACTTTACAAAAGCAAGAGCAAGTCTTTGAGATATGAATTCCGGTAACCATAAATCAATTCTGCTGGAAACTACACCAGGAGTATAACTTACAGGTGGGAAATCTTTGGATTCTCGGCGGGCTAGAAAATCGTTCATCCTTTGTGCAGGAGCCGCCTGGCCTCTCCCCTGTCTTTTAGTTTCTTTTTCGATATAAGAGCGGAAGAAGAGTCCTGCGAGTTCCTTTGAACCAGCTTTTTTTGCTTTCCTTACAAATTCATCGGGAATATCTTCTGGTCGGGTTTCTACTACGATTGCTGCATTTGACCATTTTGAATTTCGACCGGCTGCACTCATTCCATTTACAACAATTTCATCAGGACCAGTGGCACTTGGAACTACAAATCCACCTGGACACATACAGAACGAATAAACCCCTCTATCTTCAATTTGAGTTACAATTCGATACTCTGCAGCTCCCATTCCCTCTGTCTTTCCGTGATATTGAATAGTATCAATAAGTTCACGAGGATGTTCTAGACGAACACCAATTGCAAAAGTTTTAGCTTCCAGAGAAGAAGGCGCTTTTTTTGCAAGCAAATTATAAATATCAGCTGCAGAATGTCCTGTAGCCAATAAAAGAGCATCAGCTTCAATAGTTATTTCTTCGCCGTTTTTTACATTAACGGCCTTAATTCCCGTAACTTTGCCTTCTGAAGATAAAATAAAATCGGTACATTTTGTATTAAAATAGAAGATACCACCTTTTTCCTTGATAAATTCCCTCATTGAATTAATAACAGAAGGCAGTTTATCTGTACCTATATGAGGATGAGCGTCTGTAAGAATTTTTTCGTCTGCACCAAAGCGTACAAAAATCTGAAGAATCTTACCTATATCACCCCTTTTATTGCTTCTAGTGTAAAGTTTTCCATCACTAAAAGTACCGGCCCCACCTTCTCCAAAACAGTAATTCGAATTATCATCTACCAGATTTTGAGTGCTAATTTTTGCAATAGATTTTTTGCGTTCGCTGCTCACTTCTCCCCTTTCTACAATAATAGGTTGGATTCCTTTTTCCAAAAGTTTGAGGGCGCCAAAAAGTCCGGCGGGACCAGAACCGACGATTACAACTTTATTTTTACCGTCTGCACTTTTCCATTCAGGAAGAAGCCCCGTTTTTACATCCGCAGGCTCTTCTCCAATATAAACCTTATAGCGTAGGTGCAACTTTAGCTGACCATGACGAGCATCAATAGATTTTTTTACAAAAACAAGAGAAGTTTTCTGCCCTTCTGTCTTAATATTTTTTTCTTTAAGCCCCTTCTGAACCAATTTCTGAATCAGAGCCATATTTTTTTCATCATTCGGCAAAACCGTAACCGTAACTTCTGTAACCATAAAAA
>JAILLQ010000002.1 GCA_024693045.1 Treponema sp. | reverse complement strand
CCAGAAGTTTCTCCTGCTTTGCCGTTGCATTTAAGAACGTCTACGGCTACGCTGTCGCCTGTCTGGTTAAGGTTGATTACTGTAGCAAAGTACTTTTCCAGGTTTGCAGGTACAACTTCTGCAAGAGTTTTGCCTTCTGCAGTTGCACTTGTCCAGATAGTTACTTTTTCTGATTTTGCATAATCAGCTACAGCCTTAACATCATCTTCAGAAACTTTTGTAAAGTCGATACCGTCCATTACAACGCCTTTAACGGCGATTCCTGCAGATGTAAGAGCCTTGAGAGTGTTTACAACTTTTGTAACTGTAAAGTTATCAAGGCTGAAGTTAAGAATTGTACGTTTAGAAACTACATCAGTTTTGAGTTCTGCTGCGTTTCCGATGTTCTTTTTCTTGGAAATTTCAGTAAAAATACCATCGTACCAAGAGATAACGTTTGAAGAGTGAAGGTCGAATGTTACGTGAACAAGCTGTTCATCCTTCAAAAGAGTATCCATACCGAACTGAACGAGAACAGAAGTTTTACCAAGTCCTTTTTTAGAAGTAACGAGAGCAATTTCTCCTGCTTTGATTCCGCCAGTAACTTCGTCAAAGAGACGAACCGGGCTTTTTTCGTAAAGATCCTGTTTTACCATATATTCTCCTTTCCGATTAATTAGCCGTTCTTCTTTGATGCCTGATAAGCTTTGATAAGTTCATCAGCAACATTGTTTGGAACGCGACCGTACTTGAGGAATTCCATTGTAAATTCTGCTTTACCCTGAGTTGAAGAACGAAGGATAGTAGAGAATCCGAACATTTCAGAAAGTGGAACTTCTGCGTTAACTGTTGACATATTGTTTTCATCAGTTGATTCGAGAATTACACCACGTCTCTGGTTGATAAGACCAAACATATTTCCCTGGAATTCTGTAGGACCTTCAATAGAAACCTTCATGATAGGTTCAAGAATTACAGGCTTAGCTTTTTCATATCCTTCACGGAAAGCACCGATAGATGCTGTCTGGAATGCGATATCTGAAGAGTCTACCGGGTGATACTGACCATCGTTGATTGTACAGCGTACACCAACAACTGGAGCACCAATCAAAGAACCCTTTTCCATAGCGCGTTTGAAACCTTTGTCACAAGATGGGATGTATTCGTTAGGAATAGCACCACCCTTGATTGAGTCTACAAATTCGTAGTCTTTGTCTTCGATAGGTTCCATGAAACCAGCTACACGACCGTACTGACCAGAACCACCAGTCTGCTTTTTATGTGTGTAGTTGAAGTCTGCACGAGCACCGATTGATTCACGGTAAGCTACCTGTGGCTGACCTGTTACAACGTCACAGTTGTATTCACGGCGCATACGTTCAACGTATACTTCAAGGTGAAGTTCACCCATACCCTTAATGATTGTTTCGTTAGATTCAGGATCTGTGTATACACGGAATGTTGGGTCTTCTTTTGTAAAGCGGTTAAGAGCCTTAGACATCTGCATAGAAGCCTGTTTGTCTTTTGGAGTAATAGACAAAGAAATTACAGGTTCTGGAACGTACATAGAAGCCATTGAGTAGTTTACACCACCGTTTACGAAAGTATCACCAGAAGCACAATCAACACCGAACAATGCTACGATGTCACCTGCGCAACCTTCATTGATATCTTCCATCTGAGCTGAGTTCATACGAACAAGGCGTCCAACCTTAAAGCGCTTCTTTGTACGAGTGTTGTACAATTCTTCACCCTTCTTGATTTTTCCCTGGTATACACGAGTATATGTAAGCTGACCGTACTGACCGTCATCAAGTTTGAAACCAAGTGCAACACAAGGTTTGTTATCAACTGATTCAAGTTCAACTTCAGCTTCGTTGTTGTCCAAGTCAAGAGCAACGTTGCGTACTTCGTTTGGAGCTGGGAGATAGCGGAGAACAGCGTCGAGCAAAGGCTGAATACCCTTGTTTACGTGAGCTGAACCACAGAATACACCTACAAACTGTTCTGCAAGAGTACCCTTACGGATAGCTGCGATAAGTTTTTCTTCATCGATGTCGTTGTATCCCTTTTCCATGATGTCTTCCATCAATGTGTCATCGAACATAGAAGCAGCATCCAAAAGTTCTTCACGATACTTATCAGCGTCGTCTTTCATGTTTGCTGGGATTTCTGCATAGCGTAAGTTTTCACCACTTGCACCATCGAAGTAGATTGCTTTCATTCCTACAAGGTCAACTACACCTTCAAGTTTGTCTTCCAAACCAATTGGAAGTTCCATCATGTGTGAGTTAAGACCGAGTTTTTCGCGAACCTGGTTACAAACGCGGATTGGGTTAGCACCCTGGCGGTCACATTTGTTTACAAATGCAACTCGAGGTACATGATAACGTTTAAGCTGGCGGTCTACAGTAATTGACTGTGACTGAACACCTGCTACGGCACAAAGAATCATGATAGCGCCGTCAAGAACGCGAAGTGAGCGTTCAACTTCTACTGTAAAGTCTACGTGACCTGGAGTGTCAATAAGGTTGATAGTGTAGTCTTTCCACTGAACCTGTGTAGCTGCTGACTGGATTGTGATACCTCTTTCACGTTCCAATTCCATGTTATCCATTACAGCACCAACACCGTCTTTACCACGAACTTCGTGAATTGCGTGAATTTTGTTACAGTAGAACAAAATACGTTCTGAAGTAGTAGTTTTTCCTGAGTCAATGTGAGCACTGATACCGATATTTCTTACTTTTGAAATATCCCAAGCCATATTATTACCTCTTTAAAAATAAAATTAACAAGTTTAGTTTTTCAATAATACAGAAAGTCGGCGCGTTGTTCAATAGTCCTATTTGTGATAATATCTTCCTATGATAGAAATAAATAGTAAACAAAGAAAAATTCTTGAAAAACATGCTAATCAGCTTGAACCTGTTGTAATAGTCGGAGGAAACGGAGTTACTGACGGTCTTACAGAAAAGGTTCTTATGTCTTTGGAATGCCACGAACTTATCAAAGTTAAATTCAACGAATTCAAAGACGAAAAACATGAACTTACAGAAGGACTCTGTCAGGCTTGTGATGCAACTCTTGTCCGCATAATCGGAAATGTTGCAATTCTCTACAAGGCTGCTGAAAATCCTGCAGTAAGAAAGTTTGAAAAAGAATTGAAAAAGGCTGAATAAGGTTCAAAGCTTTATGTAACCTTTATGATTTAAAAATGTTTTATTAGTTTGATAAAAAATAATTAATTAAAATAAGGGGTAAAAAAAAATGATTGAGGTTTCTCACGTTTCCCGCAATTTCGGGACTTTCCGTGCAGTAAACGATGTAAGTTTTTCCATTCCTACTGGTCAGATTGTAGGACTTTTAGGACCTAACGGTGCCGGAAAAACTACAACAATGCGCATGATTACCGGTTTCTTAAAACCAAGTGAAGGTTCGATTTTAATCGACGGAACAGACATTTTAGAAAATCCGGTAGAATCAAAAAGAAAAATCGGTTATATGCCAGAATCAGCTCCTCTTTATGGAGAGATGATTGTAGAAGATTACCTGCGTTATGTAGCAGAATTGGAAGGTAAAAATCCAGATGAAAAAGTTCCACTTCTCTGCAAAGAATGTGGACTAAAAGAAGTAATGCACAAAAATATCGGCGAATTAAGCCGTGGTTACCGCCAGAGAGTTGGTCTTGCTCATTCCCTTATGAATGACCCGGAAATCCTCATTTTGGACGAACCAACAAGCGGTCTTGACCCTAACCAGATTGAAGAAGTTCGCTCTTTGATTAAAGAAATCGGTAAAACTCGAACAGTAATTATATCAACTCATATTTTGAGCGAAGTAGAAATGCTCTGCAGCAGAGTAATCATTATCAGCGGCGGTAAACTTGTTGCCGACAGCCCTACAGAACAGCTTAGAACCCGTTACGGAAATACAGCCGTTGTAAGGGTAAGCGTAAAAGCTTCAGAAGCTGAATTGAGTTCTGCTATAAATGGCCTTGAAGGAATAGAAAGCATTTCTTTTGAAAAAGCTGAAGAGGAAGGCATTTCAACAGCTCTTATTGCAATCAAGGGTGAAACAGAAATCCGTCCGCTCCTTGCAAAGACAATTACAGAAAAAGGTCTTTCCCTTTATGAACTGCTTCTTCAGCGCAATAGCCTTGAAGATGTATTCCATGCATTAACTGCAGAAAACGGAGCTGAAAATGACTAATACTAAAAAAAATACTAAACCAGCAGTCGTAATTATGAAGCGTGAACTTGGAACTTATTTTTCAAGCCCAATCGCTTACATTGTTACAGGACTTTTCCTCATCATTTCAGGAATTATGTTCTTTACAACATTCTTTCTTCAGAACCGTGCAAGTTTGAGAAACCTTTTTTCTCTTCTTCCACTTCTGCTTTCTTTCTTCATTCCTGCTCTTACAATGAGACTTTATTCAGAAGAAAAAAAATCTGGTTCTATCGAAACTCTTTACACTCTTCCTGTAACAGAATTTGATGTAGTATTGGGAAAATACCTTGCAGCTCTTATTGCTTCAGCAGCAATGATTGCTCCAACACTTTTCTACCTTGTAGGAATTCTTCCTTTCGGGCTTCCTGACGCAGGTCCTGTTATTGGTGGATACCTTGGAACAGTATTCCTTTGTGCAGCTTTTACAGCAATCGGTCTTTTTGCTTCTTCAATCACAAAGAACCAGATTATTGCTTTCTTCACAGGATTCATTATCTGTATTGTTCTTACAATGATTAGCGAATTTCTTATATTCCTTCCTGGACCAATCGTAAACTTTCTTCAGTTTATAAGTGCAAACCAGCACTTTACTTCGATTTCCAGAGGAATTATCGACACAAGAGATTTAATCTATTTTATTTCACTTACAGCCTTCTTCTTCAGTTTGACAGTTATCTGCCAGAAGAACGAAAGCAAATAAGAGGCGGTGCAAACAATGAATAAGTTTACAAAATGGTTAAAAAGTTCAGCCAGCGATTTTGTTCTGTTTGTATTGATTTTAGTTCTTGCAAACATTGCATGCCGCAAGGCTTTTTTACGATTCGATTTAACAAGTCAGGGTTCATATTCAATTTCAGAAGCTAGTAAAAGTACAGTAAAAACACTTACAGAACCTCTTTCTGTTAAAGTATTTTTCAGCGACAACCTTCCTGCTCCTTACAATGCAACAAGCCAGTACATCAAAGACATTCTGGTTGAATACAAGGGAGCTGCAAACAAAAACTTCACTTACCAGTTCTTTAATATGAACAAAGTTGAAAATCAGAAAATCGCTCAAGGCTACGGCTTACGACAGGTTCAGATTCAGCAGGTAAAAAACAGCGAAGTTGGTTTTAAACAGGTTTGGATGGGACTAGCAATCACATACGGCGATTCAATCGAAGTTATCGACAGCATCACAAGCGATTCTGGTTTTGAATACAACCTTACAACAAAGATTTCAAAAATGATTTCCCAGTCTGATACTCTTGCAGGCCTTGGACCAGATGAAAAAATTACTCTTACTCTCTACGCAAGTGACGAACTAAACCAGTTCAACATTGCAGGCTATGATACTGTATCTGCTCAAGTTACAAGTGCTTTCAATAAGGTAAATCAGAAAAACCTTAACAGACTCACCTACATTTCAAAAAATCCAGCTAATGACGAAGTTCAGGAAGCCGCAGACATTTACGGACTCCAGTTATTCAAATGGCAGAATAAAGACGGCAGCGAAGGAAAAGGTGCTTTTGGTCTTGTAATCGGTTATGGTGAAAACTTCCGCACAATCCCACTTTCTATCCAGCGTTCAATTTTTGGATATGGAATTGCAGGTTTACAGAATCTTGAAACAAGTATTTCCGATTCTCTTGAAAGCCTTCTTTCTAGAACAACTCAGATTGGTTACCTTACAGGTCATGATGAAGCCCCTCTTACAAATGAAAACGGCGAAGAAATCAACTTTAAAAAGATTATTTCCGACATGTATGAATTCAAGGAATTAAAACTTGCAGAAGAAGACATTCCTTCAAACTTGAACACAATCGTTATCAACGGACCAAAGAAGGAAATTTCAAAAGAAGAACTCTACAAACTTGACCAATTCATTATGAAGGGCGGAAATGTAATGATTTTCCAGGATCCTTTTGAAATGGAACAGGCTGCCTACTACCAGCAGGCAAACTACAAACCTATCAACAGCGGATTGAATACTCTTCTTGAAGCATATGGTGCAAAACTCGAAAAAAATTATGTATTCGACGAAGAATGTTATGTTTACCAGCAGCAGGGATATGGCAACTTAAAGATGTACTGGGCTCCTATGCTTCAGAAAAAACAGACTTCCCAGAAGAACGTGATTTCAAAGAACCTTGGTTACCTGATTTTCTTGCAGCCTGGAACAATTACACTTGATTCAGAAAAACTTGGAAAAAATGTAAAGGCAACAGTTCTTGCAAAAACATCTGCAAAATCTTGGGTAGAAACTTCGAACTTCCAGATTAGTCCACAGATGCAGCCACCTTACGACAAGAGCCGCGAAAAAGCAGAAAACATTTCTGTACTGCTCGAAGGTAAATTTAACAGCGCCTTTGACAAAAATCCATCTGAAGAAGAAAGTGAAGACAAATCAGGACTCAGCACAACAACACATCTTGCTCAGGGAACTCGTGCAGGAAAAATTTTCCTTGCAAATACCGCCTATGTTACTTCAAACCAGCTTATCAACGAAAGCGGAAACGAACCAATCGCAATGTTTATTAGAAATGCTGTTGACTACCTAAACGGAAACAACGACCTCTGTACAATGCGTACAAAGGGACTTACTTTGAATACTCTTTCTGGAACAGGAAGCATTCTTGCTCTTATCGTAAAATACTTTAACCAGTTCGGACTTGCAGTTTTGGTTGCAATCGCTGGATTTATAGTATGGCGAAGTAGAATTATTCGAAGAAGAAGCATTCACATGAAATACAACCCAAACGATTCACGAGATTCTGAAACAGAAAAAACTTCAAAGAAGGATGGTGAATAGAATGACAAAACGAAAAATTACTCTTCTTGCAGTTGCAGCAGCTCTGCTTGTAATCTGTATCATCCAGGGAATTACAGGAGCAATAAACCCTGTAAAAACAATAAAAACAGATTTAACTCCCGATGAAATTACAATTACAAGTGGAAATGACACAATTACTCTTAGCATAAAAAACAATTCTTGGTATGTTGGAACAGACGGCTACCTTGCAACAAAATCTGATGTAGAAGCTATGATTAAAGCTGTTCAGCAGATTAAGGTTTTGGATAAAGTCGGTAAAGTTGGATCTGCAACAGATGACCGTTACGAACTTAGCGATGAAAAGACAAAAACAGTTCGTGCAAGTAAAGCCGGCAAGGAAATTGCTTCAATCCGCATCGGTAAAGCTAGTTCAACCGGTTCCCAGACATATGCTCTTGTAAACGGTAAAAACGACATTTTACTTTTGAGCGGAAACCTTTCTTCTACTTTTGGAAAAACAGAAAAGGACCTCCGTTCAAAAACAGTTTACACTGTTGAAGAAAACAATGTAAAAAGCGCCACTGTAACAATGGGCACAAAAACTTGGGGACTTGAAAACACAGCCAAAGCCGGCGAAAAGAACAATTGGATTTTGACAGGAAATGTTCCAACTATCGAAATTGACCAAAATCTTGCCCAGTCTTGGATTCAGAATGTATGTTTTCTTAACATCAATTCATGGATTAGCGATTCTACTGAGCTTCCTCCAAACAAGCTTACATCATTCCGCCTGGACACAAAGTCTGGAGAAACAATACTGGTAGACATCTATGAAAAAGGCACTGACGATAACAAACAGTACATCGGAACAACAAGTGCAAGCCTTCACAAGTTCGACCTTACAAAATACCTAACTGAAAAGTTTGCAAAAGATGTAGAAGAACTGAAGGTTAAAGCAGAAGAAAAGAAATAAAGTTTTGCTTAATCCCTAGCGAAAGCACCTCTAAAGATGATTCAAAATCATTTTTGGCAGGTGCTTTTTTTTCTTTGACATATACGGTGGTTCTAGAAACCACCGTTTTTTTTAATTAAAAATTGATTTTTGCTACAAGACCGTAGTTCTGATTAACAGGGTCAATGATTGGAGAGAGCTGAGGTGTTCCAGACATCCAGCGAGATTCATTAATACGAAGATAGTGTTTTAAATCTCTGTTATATTTATTAGCATATCCCCAAGGACGAATGTATCCAATTATATTTGAAGCAAGATTAAGACCTAAACCACTTAACATAATGATTGCACCGGCAGTTGACTGAGCATTATTTGTTACAGTTTCTGTATCAGGCATATAGTAATTTGAATAATATCCAGAAAATACAAGCCATCTCGTTTCTTCATGCGAAGCACTTACTCCAATTCCATAACCAGTCCAAAATAATACATTTCCACCCAACGACATAAGAAGTTGTGTAACACCACCTTTTGAATCGCCCTGAACAAAAGAACCAATTCCATAACCTAAAAATAAATTCAATAAAAATGGGCAAACAGCATTTTTTTCATTTTCATCATATAACCAATATCTTTGATTATCATTTAAATTTTCAGAAAGCTCATATACTCTTTGTTTACCAAAATCTGATTTAAACTGAGTGCGAATGACGCTATCAACCATATAAGGATCAGCTTCTTCTTTCTTTTTCGCTTCAGCCTCAGTCTGAGCAAAAAGATTGACAGCAAGCAGAGCAACCAGCAAACCTAACAACATTTTTTTCATAAAAAATCTCCTTTTGTGTAAATAATACTATACTAGCGTACCCCCCCCCGTCAGTTTTTTGTCAACACGTTTATCAAACTAATCACAAAAATTTGACAAACTGTATTCGTAGTATTATCATATGAACAGTTGTTCATACTTAGTAAATAAAAAGTTTCGGGAGCATGTTATGAACGAAAATGAAATAACAGATCAGATGCCGGACGAAGACACACTTTTTGATTTGGCAGAACTGTTCAAGATTTTTGGCGATTCTACACGAATCAAAATTCTTTTTGTCCTAATGGAATCCAAAATGCCGGTAAACGCTATTGCAGACGCTCTGAACATGACTCAATCTGCAGTAAGCCACCAGTTACGCATTTTAAAAACAAACGGACTTGTAAAATTTGAACGAGACGGAAAATCACTCATATATTCACTGGCAGACAGCCACGTAACTTCAATCTTAAGTCAGGGACTCGACCACATAGGAGAATAAAATGTCAGAACATATTCACGAAAACGAACATATTCACGAACATTCAGAGCACATACACCTTCATCATCTTGGAAACGACATCCACTGCACCTGCTCACACTGCCACCACGATGAAGATGAACACGAACATGAACACCATCACGAGCATCACCACGAAGAACACGATGAATCGCCTCTTAAAAAAATCATTCTTTCGACAATTTTACTGACAGCAGGTTTATTAATAGAACATTTCGGCTCTTTTGCAGAAGGAATTATGCTTTACGACAATGTTTCGCTAAAAGCATTCCTTCCGATTGCGGCATATTTTTTTGCATACATACTTGTTGCAAAAGACGTTCTCCGCAATGCAATAAACAACATCCGAAAAGGTGAAGTTTTTGACGAACAATTTTTGATGAGCGTTGCATCGGTTGGAGCCTTGTTCGTAAAACAGATTCCCGAAGCAGTAGCCGTAATGCTCTTTTATCAGCTTGGTGAATTCTTTGAAGATTTTGCAGTAGATAAATCAAAAGATTCTATAAATTCCCTCATGGAATTGTGCCCTGACAAGGCCTATGTAATTAAAGAAAACGAAATTGTCTGCATCAAACCGGAAGAAGTAAAACCCGGTGAAAAACTTATAGTAAAACCAGGAGAAAGGATTCCTGTTGACGGAACCGTTTCAAAGGGCAAAACCTTTATCGATAACTCAGCCTTAACCGGAGAATCTGTTCCCGTAGAAGTATTCGAAGGTAATACTGTTTATTCAGGAGCGATAAACAAAAATGCAGCAATAGAAATTATCTGCATTCGCCCTGCCCACGATTCAGCTGCAAGTCGAATTCTAAAACTTGTAGATCAGGCTAACGAAAAGAAAACAAAAACAGAGCGTTTCATTACCCGTTTCAGTAAATACTACACCCCAATAGTTTGCCTCTTAGCCCTCCTTGTAGCTTTTCTTCCTCCTCTTGTCACAGGAATTATGTATTCTGACTGGCAATGGCAAAAATGGATATATAGAGCCCTTATGTTCCTTGTAGTTTCCTGCCCATGTGCTTTGGTAATTTCTGTTCCTCTGACCTTCTTTGGGGGAATTGGCTCATGCAGCAAAAATGGAATCCTCGTAAAAGGAAGTTCAGCAATAGAATCTTTAACACATCTTAAAACTGCAGTTTTTGACAAAACAGGAACACTTACCAAAGGAAGTTTCCTTGTAACAGAAATTCACTCTGTAGACCCTGAAAAACTTCCAGAAGACGAACTTGTTGCTCTTGCAGCTCACGCCGAAACCTATTCAAATCATCCGGCAGCTCTTTCACTTAAATCAGCTCACCACCATGACAACAAGTGCACAATTTCGAACATAACTAATGCAGAAGAAATCAGCGGTCAGGGAATAAAATCAATTGTAGATGGAAAAACAATTCTTGAAGGAAACGAAAATCTGATGAAAAATCAGGGCGTAAAAAACTTTTCTGCAGCTCAAACAGATAGCGCCGGAACTATTGTTCATTTAGCAATTGACAGTGAATACTGCGGATATATAGTAATCTCTGATGAAAGCAAAAAGGATTCTAAAGAAGCTCTTTTAAAACTAAAAAAGTCAGGAGTAAGCAAAATTGTAATGCTTACCGGTGACAACCAGAAAAGTGCCGAAAAAACAGCAGCTGAACTTGGAATTAGTCACTATTTTGCAGAACTCTTACCAGAAAATAAAGTTGAAAAGGTAGAAGAACTTTTAAGCGAATTAGTAGTAAATGGTAAGAAAAAAGCAAGCCTTGCCTTTATTGGTGACGGAATAAACGACGCCCCAGTTCTTGCCCGAGCTGATTTAGGTATAGCAATGGGAGCTTTGGGAAGTGATGCCGCAATCGAAAGTGCTGATGTAGTTATCATGACAGATGAAATTTCAAAAATCAGTCAGGCAATAAAAATTTCACGAAAGACAATTTCGATTGTATATCAGAATATAATCTTTTCTCTTGGAATAAAAGTTTTGATTATGATTTTAAGTGGACTGGGCATTACAAATATGTGGACGGCAGTCTTTGGCGATGTAGGTGTTTGCCTAATCGCCATTTTGAATGCCACCCGAGCCCTAAAAAGCCGGAAGGAATAATTTACTCGTTTGAATTAGACCAGTTACTTTCTGACCATTTTGAATTTGGATGCAAGTTAGCAAACTTTTCTTTAACTTCATCCAAATTCTGAGCCCATGAAACATAGTCTTCACCAGAATCGGAATCAACATTGATAACAATACAACCCATATTTGTTACACCATTTCTTACAGTGAATTTTGCATTTTCTTCACTGGCAGGAATATTGTAACGAAGCTGCCACTTCTTGCCATCATATTTGTATTCTGTTCCAAGGTATTTTACAACATAATGTCCAGGAGTAACCCCTTCCATGTAAAATTCGCCGTCTTTGTTAGTTTCTGCAGCATAAGTCATTCCATCATCAAAATTCTTTACGATAATATGAATACCATCTACTTTTTCAGAAGAAGCTGTTTTTGCCCTTCCTCCAAAAACATACAAACCTTTGTATCTAGCACAGCCATAAAGCATATTTGAATTTTCATCTTTTGGTTCTGGCATTGATGCACAGCCAACAAACATAGACATAACCATTGCTGCTAGCAAAAATAAAACTGTTTTTTTCATATAACCTCTTTCTTTTTAAATGAGTATATTATAAATACTGATTTTTTACTATATTTCGCGCCATTTCTGCATACTCTGGCAAAATTCTTTTAGCATGAGAATCTATAAATCCAGGGCTCATAAGTTCTCCACTCACCAAAACTCTTATGGCAAGTCGTTCTCGTTCTTTATTCTTTGAACTTTCAGGCTGTTTTTCGCACATTAAAAGATATCCATTATAAGCAGCCATAACGCCGCCTTCAATCTGTTTTTTAAAAGCTTCTCCTTTTAATATTGAAGGTACTTTAATTCTATAGTAGGCACCTATTAAATCCGGATCAGGCTTGGAATCTTTATTTGCTGCGTACAAAATTGGCCACAAATGACGATTTCCGTATTTTTCTTCGGCAATAGTATGATAATCGCTTCCATTAGGAACAGAATAAGACTCAAAAAGTAAAGCTGCGTCAATTTCTTCTGTTTCAACAATGAGTTCTTCTTTTACTTCTTCTTTTTCCGGTTCAAGAGCTGGAGATTCAGTTTCTTCTGATTTTACAGGCTGTTCAGATTTTTTAATTTCAGCCTTTTTAACCGATTTCTTAGGTGCACATGATTTTAAAAGCAAAGAAAGCAGCAAAATTAAGAAAAGAATTCCCAAGCCCAGTATTACAAAAAGTTTTACAGGTCTTTTTTCTTCTAGAATTTCATCATCTTCATCATCTTTTTCCGAAAGTTCAATAGCCCTCTTTAAAAGCCCTTTTTTTTCATCATAACCAATAGAAGTTTTATATTCCTTTTCTTCTGGTTCATCTTCGTCCTGAATAACAGGTTCTGGAATAACTGATTCAGGTTCAGAGTCAATAACTTCAGGTTCGTCTTCCGGTAATTCTTTTGCTTTTAGATGTTCATAAGGTTTATTTATTCTACGAGCAACCGAAGCACAGGGAACAAATTTTATTCTCCAGTGGGCAGGTATATTTATTTTTTCACCAGTTCCAGGATTTAGCCCTACTGTAGCTTCAATCCATGTTTTTTTAAAAGTACCAAAATTGTATACGCTAAAAGACTCTGAATTCTTTAAGCCCTTACGCACAATGGTAAAGAACAAGGTTGAGAATTGTTTCGCAGTTTCAAGTTTAATTCCAGTTTTTTCAACAAGTCTTACAGCAAGCCCTGAAGAAGTAAGAAATTCACTCATTTATTTCGTCCTTTAAAATATCAGAAACCTTGAATTTCAGCCTGCGTTTTTTTGGATAGAGCATTTTTTTCCCCGTAGCAGGATTCCGCCCCACATGCTCATTTCTTTCTGCTGTTTTAAAAGTACCGAAACCAGGCTGGGTATACTTACCGCCTGTTTCCAGAGTTTTTACAATTTCTTCAAGCATGGTGTTCAAAGTTTCGCCGCATAATTTTTTTGTGATACCAAGCTCGGAAGCCATTTCGTTTACTAATTCCTGTTTTGTCATATCAGTTCATTCCCGGATCAAGATACATTTCTTCCTGATATTCGATTTCGACAGTACCAAGTGGAAGAACCAAAAGCCTGCTGTAAAAATCTCTTCTTTCTTGAAGACGATCAAAACAATCATATATGTAAATTGCAAGATTTTCATCAAGTTCACCCTTTCGAGTCATCTCTTTGAAAATGTCAATTATCTGCTGACTTTCAAACTCTTCTTTATAAGAACGCCTGTCAACAAGGGCACTTAGAATATCAGAAATTTCTACAATCTGATCTTCTTTTGTAAGTTCCAGGCCGGAAAGATTTCTAGGATAACCAGTTCCATTAAGTTTTTCATGATGATGAATTGCCATATTTGCAATTCGTCGAGGAATCAAATCTTTGATGAGCTCTTCCGTCTTTAAAACGTGGCTCTTCATTATATTGTATTCCCAGTTTCTAAGCTTTCCAGGATATTCAAGAATATTCTGAGGAATTGCCATCTTTCCTAAATCATGAAGTACACCGGCTGTAAAAATCTCGTTCAACTCATTTTCTGAACAGCCTGCATATTTTCCTAAAGAAACGGCATAGCTTGCTGTATGAATTGTGTGCCATACAGTAACAGTACTCTTAAAATCCAAAATCATAATCATCAGCTTGAAGAGCATATTTGAATCAGATTTTGAAAACTTTAATGAAAGGAAGAGTTTTTCCAATTCCCTTTCACATGGAAGAAGTACCTTGTGTTCTGAATCTTCTGTCAAACGAAGGTTTCTCGAAACTTCTCGGTTGGCATCTATGGTTTTGAAAATTTCAACATACTTAGGATTAAACCTTGATAAACCGAACTTTTCAAAATCCATTTCAGTATAAGCAAAATTCGTCTGTTCTAAAAGGTTTAAAATGTGATCTGCTGTAAAAATTATTGAAGCATATTCCATTGAAACCATTTTTTTCGCAACATCAGGATTGTAAATGGAATCATAGAATAAAAGGGCATGAGCATCACTTCCCAATGGAGTTAGATTTTTTAAATAAGCATATGCATACGAATAACGCTCTTTTATCTGGCGAGAGGTTAAATCTTCCCGAGGAATTACTTTCTCTGAATCAAAATGATAATCGCCAACTGACTGCAGTAAAGCTAACAGAACTGTATTCGAAAGATTAATTCTTTTATCCCAGTTAACATGTGCTGCAATTTCAGAAGCAAGATATGCAAGTTTGATGCTGTGCAATCCATAAACCTCATTACACTGTACCAGCATTCTTGAAATGATACAGAGAATTTGTCCAGCAGAAAGCTGCTGTTCGGGAATAAAATCCCACTGAGGATTCTCTATTGCGTTATCTTGAAAAATTTCTTCCATGTTGCTCCACATCAATTGTAGCACACAATCTTTAGAAAAGCACATAAAAGTTATTTCAAATAAAAAGGCAGTCCCAACGGACTGCCTTTTAGCGTTTACCTACTATTCGTCTCGCTCGGTTTTACCGAGCGGCAAACCCGTAAGGGTGGCAGGTGTGACAAGCACACCTTTATTATTATACCAATCCCTGTGCAATCATAGCGTTAGCTACTTTTACGAAACCGGCAATATTAGCACCTGCCACGTAGTTAACCCAGTTGCCTTCTTTTGCACCGAACTTAACTGCTGTGTCGTATGCATTTGCGTGGATGTTGATCATGATGTTGTGGAGTTTTTCGTCAACTTCTTCAGAAGACCATGAAAGGCGTTCTGAGTTCTGGCTCATTTCGAGACCTGAAGTTGCTACACCACCGGCGTTAGAAGCTTTTCCTGGTGCGTAAAGGATTTTTGCAGCAAGGAACTTGTTAACTGCGTCAAGGTTAGAAGGCATGTTTGCACCTTCAGCAACGAGTTTACAACCGTTCTTCAAGAGCATATCTGCATCTTCGCCAAGAAGTTCGTTCTGTGTTGCACATGGGAATGCACAGTCACATTTAACTTCCCAAACTTTTTTGCCTTCAAAGTATTTAGCAGATGGGAACTGCTTAGCATATTCAGAAATACGACCGCGGCGAACTGTCTTGAGTTCCTTAACCCAGTCAAGTTTTTCCTGTGTGATACCGTCAGCATCGTAGATGTATCCGTTTGAGTCAGAAAGTGTAACAACTTTTGCACCAAGCTGGATAAGCTTTTCAGCAGCGTATTCAGCAACGTTTCCTGATCCTGAAACTACACAAGTCTTACCCTTGAAGTCTTCTCCAACTTTCTTGAGCATTTCCTGAGCAAAATAGATAAGTCCATAACCTGTAGCTTCTGTACGGATTAAAGAACCACCGAATGTAAGACCTTTACCAGTCAAAACTCCAGTGTATTCATCACGGATTCTCTTGTACTGTCCGAACATATATCCAATTTCGCGTCCACCAACGTTTTTGTCTCCAGCTGGAACGTCAACGTCAGCACCAATATGACGATAAAGTTCTGTCATAAATGACTGACAGAATCTCATAACTTCTTTGTCTGATTTTCCATGAGGATCGAAGTCAGAACCACCTTTACCACCACCCATTGGGAGTGTTGTCAAAGAGTTCTTCAAAACCTGTTCAAAGCCTAAGAACTTCAAAACTGAAAGGTTTACTTCTTTAGAGAAACGGAGTCCTCCTTTGTAAGGTCCAATTGCAGAATTGAACTGTACACGATAACCACGGTTTACGTGATAATTACCAGCATCGTCCATCCAAGGAACACGGAACATAATTACGCGTTCTGGTTCTACCATTCTTTCCAAAATAGCGTTTGGTTCCAACTGTGGCATCTGATCTACTGCAGGTTCGAGAGTTGTTAAAACTTCTTCTACAGCCTGAAGGAATTCTGGTTCGTTAGCATTCTTTGCTTTAACGTCATCCCAGATTTTTTTAATGTAAGCGTTTTTCATTTAAATGACTCCTCAGGTTATACAAATATCCAAAAATGAATATTTATGCATACCTTTTGTAAAAATATACCACAAATGACGTTTCTATGAAAAGTATTTCATAGAATTAAATTTATTTAATATTATTAAAGAAG
>JAILLQ010000001.1 GCA_024693045.1 Treponema sp. | reverse complement strand
ATTTTATTTGAAGCTTTTGTAAAAATTGCTCCAATGAGGCCTTCTTTATCTTTTAAGGTATCAAGGATTTTTTCATATTTTTTGATTAAGTCGTCACCTATGAGCTTCTTGCCGTTTTTGTCTGTGGTTAGGTCTGACCATCGGCAGCCTTCTGGAATTGAACTTGGAAGTCCTATAAGTTCTTCCCGCTCGTTATCCATTTTCAAAAAGAGGATATAGGTAAGCTGGGTTATGTAATCTGTGAATCCAACTCCTGCTGAACTTAAGACATTAGCCATTTTCCAGACTTTTTTTGTTAAAGAATCTTCTGATTTTTGAATCTTTTCTTTTTTTGCTTTTGCCATTTTATGCTACCTTAGATGTATAGTCTCTCAAAACAAATCCTGAGAGTTTTAGTAATTCTGTATTTACGTTATCTTTTCCAAAGGTTTTGACTAAACCAATTGAATAAGTTGAACCAAGTCCATTGAAAATATCTGCTTGTTCAACAGCTCCGTTTTGGACAATGTATTGAGCAATTACTTCCATCAATTTAATCTGCTCTTCATTTAGTGTTCGATGCTGTGGGGTTGTATAAAGGTTAAAGCCTCGACGCCAGCCTCTGAATAAAGAGGTTAGAGTTTTTGTTTTACCATAAACAAAACGGGCTATCTGGATGAGGTTTGTCAGTGCTTCTAATTCATTTTTAGACTCAAGGGGAACAATTGAATCATCTGCTTTTACGACTTTGTAGTTTTGCCAGATATAACTTGCCTTATACATTCCGTTTGCTTTTAAGAGATTTGTCTGTAAATCTTCCAGCATTTTATGTGTGATTGGAATGTCTTCTTCGTTGTAAATGATTCTTAGGGCTTCAATTGTGTCCTTGTTATCATTCATATATTTTTCAAAAGTCTGGATATAAGTTTCTGATTCTTCTTTACTAAAGCCTGTGTAGGTAAGTTCATCCTCCCCCGGCATAAGGATTTTTACAAAACCGGCATTTATTTCAAGAATCTTCTGACGGGCCTTTTGATTATTTATGAGTTTTGAGATTAATTGCTTTCTTTCTGTATTTGGGGCATTTATGTCTGTGTATGGAGGTAAATGTTTTGCCGGATTTGGATTTTCGTTTTGTTCAGAAAGAACCTGGAATTTAACACTGTTTTCTGGTTCAAGAGCAGCAATTAAATTATCAAGAAAATCTTTTAGGGTAATTCCTGCAATTTCTGCCCATTCTTTTAAGTCTTCTACCTGGCCTTTATTTTGACATTTTGCCAAGTAATTTGAAAGCAATGTTAGATATTCATCAGAGACATTTCCAAGAGAAAGTAATTCAAGTAATCTTTGAAGAGATGGTACTGGAGTTGAAGGTTCTTTTTCATCTCCGATTTTAGGTATGTGATGTTCATGTTCTGTTACACCAACCGCATCAATAACATAAAAACAGTCTTTGCTTTGGGCATTTGGAGTAATAAGCTGTAAGTTATCATCGCTTATACGACGGCAGCCTCTTCCTTTCATTTGGGTGTATAAAACACTGGAAGCTACATCCCGCATAAAGACAACACATTCAAGTGGCTTTACATCTGTTCCTGTTGCAACAAGGGTTACGGTTACAGCTATACGGAATTCCTTATTATTTCTTAACTGACGAATAAGCTCATTTGAATTTCCTGCATTATATGTAATTTTTTGAACATAGCCTTGAGGAAGTCCATCTGGAAATTCTTTGCCGAAAACTTCTTTTATCTGTTCCACGATATCATCAGCATGACTGTCTGATTTTGCAAAGAAGAGAGTCTTAGGGATGTAATTCCAGTCTGGATAACGGTCAGGGTAAAGTGATTTATAAATTGAGTCTTTGTAGGCTTGAACGACCAATTTAATTTCTGTTTTATTTTTTACAGTCCTGTCTAATTGAGTAGCGGTGTATTGTTCTTCATCAGCATTTGAAACAACTTGGCTTTTTCCTGTAAGTTTTGATTGTTTATAGACTTTTTCGTTTTCCTGAATTGTACCGCCAGCTTCAGAAACTTTTGTCTTAATTCTATAAATACGTGGAGGAACATTTACACCATCCCGGACAGAATCTTCAAAGGTATAGTTTGAAACAAAATTACTGTTGAAGAATGCTTCTGCTTCTGGGGTTGGAGTTGCTGTAAGGCCTATGATTTTTGCTTTGTTAAAATATTTTAGAACCTGCTGCCATTTTCCATATATTGAGCGGTGACATTCATCTACAATAATTAAATCAAAGAAGTCGGGAGCTAATAAGAGTTGACCATCTAACTTTACTTCTTCTTCTGTTTCTGCATCATAAAGGGCATCCTGCAAGTCATCTTCATCATCATCGTTTTCTATTGTTAAAGTCTGTCCTGTAATTGCAGAAAAGAGTCTTTGAATTGTGGAAATAACAACTTTTGAGCTTTGAATGTCATCTATACTTGTCAGGCGTTTTAAAGAATAAATTGAATTAAAAACTTCGCCGCTTTCGGTAAGTTTGTAAGATGTGAATTCTCCTTCTGCCTGTTTTCCAAGATTGTTTCTATCTACTAAAAATAAGACTCTACGAACTGATGTATATGTGAGAAAACGATAAGTAAAAGTACAGGCTGTAAAGGTTTTTCCAGCTCCTGTTGCTAATGAGATAAGAGCTTTGTTTTTATTATGCTTAAAGGAAAGTTCTAGATTTCTGATTGCATCGTACTGGCATTGGCGAAGGCCTTTGTCTCCCACAGGAGGAAGGGCTGGGAGAGAAGCATATTCAGACTGGATATCTGTCATTCCTACCAGCTCTTTTGGAGACATCATTTTCTTTAATTCTATATAAGAAGAATCTTCTTCTCTCATGTCTTTGAATAATAAAGTTTCACCATTGGAAAGAAATACAAATGGTAATATGTCAAACCATTTAGGGCACCAGTCAGGAACTTTGCGGGTATAGTTTTCGGCTTGATCTGAAACTTCTACAGAGAGTTTATTTTCTGCTCTTTTAGCTTCCAGAACACCAATAGCTTTATTTCCTGCCATCAGCAAATAATCGGCTTCGAGATTTCCTGTAAGGAGAGCTTCTGTAATTGCACAGCCATTATATATATCAGAATATTCATTTCTTGAAATTATATCCCAGCCTGCTTTTATTAGCATGGAGTCAATGTTTTTTCTTGCTTTTTGTTCTGGAAGAAGTCCGTCAGTCATTTTTTTTCTCCGAAAGAAAATTTACTATATTATAATATAGATAACATATTTTTTACAGATTGGTATTATACAATATGACTGTGCCAAATAACGGCATTATTCATTTATAAAGCAATTTCTGGGATCAGTTCAAGCTTCGTCCTCAGCACCTGTCCGCAATCATACAACGAATGTACAGCTCCTCTGTTCACGGCGTACGGAAAGAGTTTCTACTCTCCCTTACCCGCCGGTCATTCCGCAACAAAAAAAAAGACCGCCTGCTGCCGTACTTATGGCGCTCCTGCGGTCTTCCGTATTACATGAGTAAATTGCTATGTATATGATTTACTCACCTGCATTGCCGTGTCTTTCCACTTCACATTGTTCCTATTGGAACATAACATAGTATTGCAGAAGAGATGCAGCACTCTCATCAACAGGCTCGTTTCCTATAACTCCAGCAGACAATGTCAAGTTTACGCTTTTTGCATCGGAATCAACTGTTCCGACCTTATGCAGAGTAAATCCATAAGGAGGAAGCTTATAACCACTACTAGAAGAAAAATATTGCGGGCCGTCATATTTTATGTTCGGATTTGATTTTACTTCCAGACGGTCATCCAGATGCCACAAATCTATTGCTTTCATCGGATATGTATAACCATTGTAAGTGATACTTGTTTCAGCATCTTTATTCATAGTCGGATACGCATAATCAGTATTTATGAACACCAGAGCCTGAGTATACTTTCTAAGCAGATCAAGATAACTATAATCTTTACCGGTAACTGTATTCACAGCATTAACCATACAATCTATTCCAACATATTTGTTCAGGGCCATTTCTTGGATTAACTTGGTTCCTCCATACTGACGGGAAAGCCATGCGCCAAAGGCATATGCATTAGCATAAGCAATAGCCATATATTCATCCTGTGAAAATTCATTTAATCCCAAAAGAAAGTAATATCTGTTGAATAGAGGGAGTCTGGCCAAAGAAACATTATTGTCAGATACCTCAAGGTATTCCTGCATCATATCTTCAGAAAGCATAGAAAGCATTTCTGTAAGATAATATGAATCATATTCCAAACCGTATTCAACATATTTAAGACCAAAGCCGATCAAATGCTGAAATTCGTGGGCTATTGTAGAAAAAGCTTCTTTTTCGTCTTTTACAGCCCAATATGAGTCCAGGTAAAAATAATTTCCCAAATTTGAAGCATCAACTGCAGGTTCCTTTCCCTTTACCTCGCTAGCATAAAGATCTTTCTGACAGACCATGCCCATTACTCCATTATCAGTGGAAGCCATTTCGTTAGTATTATCAGAAAAAATATCGCCAATTATAATATTGATTTTTATACCAGTAGTACTAAAATCCGTCATTGGACGTTTTACACAATCTTTAAAGGAACCGTCTTTACTGTAAATCATATTCTCCGGAAGCGGACCAAATACTTCTGTAATATATTTATAAATTTCTTGCATTTTATTCGAATATTTATCAGCAAGTACATCAGTAACTTCTCCCTGTTCTGTAGTGCTTATCCATGGATTTTTATCATCTTCTATAACCCAGCAATATACATCATCTGTCTTGGCATAAAGTTTAGCAGTTTTCTTTACATAATCTGTTGACGAAACAGAAAAATATACTTCTCGTTCAGCACCGATATCATAAATTACTTCTTCCACATTGTTACCTCTGGAAGACAATAAATCTGCATCCGAAGCACCTTCCTTCATCTTAAATTTTATTCCGTCACGGCACAAAACCCGTTTTGCAAAATATGAATCAGAAAGAGAATCATATTCTTCTGAATAATCATAATTTGCTTCAGTTAAACCACGTGAGCTATTAGTTTTATTAAGAGTCATACCAACAGCACTGCTTACATAATACTGGGAAGCTATTAATTTATTGGTAGGATTAATCTTTGCCATGTACATGGTCTTACCGGCAATGCGTTCATCCGTAATAGTCGTATTTAAGCCTGAAAGCTTAAAAACAAGACCATTATCATCCATCGTCTCTTTATAAGAAACTGTATTAGGGGTGCTGCACAATACGGCCAGTTCTACAGCAGAAAGCCCGGAAGTTTCATTTTTACAGGCAGCAAGTATTGCAATACAAAAAGGCAAAACTACAGCGTACTTAAAATATTTTACAATCAACTTCATAAATTCTCCTATCAACAATTAACCATGTATAAAACAAAATTATAACCTATAAAATTTTATTTTGTTACTAAAAAATATAAAATAATGCATATTTTCAAACAACTTTTTCTCATTATATTCTAACTATGATTACAAAACATAAAATGCAGGAATTGCAGGAATTGGCCGCAGAACGCGGACCAGTGTGTGTTGGATTGGACACAGATCCATCTTATCTTCCAGACTCAGTTATAAAAGCAGTTGGCTCAAAAGAAGAAGCCGTGCTTATGTACAATAAAGAAATCATCCGACGAATTGCTTCAGACAAAAGTGCATGCTGCTGCAAGGTTCAGATTGCCTATTACGAAGCCATGGGACTTAAAGGACTTCAGATTTACTCTGAGACCCTTAAAGCCGTAAAAGAAGCAGGGCTTATTGCCATAAGCGATATTAAACGCGGAGACATTGCCGCAACCGCAGACGCCTATGCACGCGCTCACTTTACAGGCGATTTTGAAACAGACATCATTACAATCAATCCTTACATGAGATTTGATACACTTACTCCGTTTACAAACTATGCTGCTCCGGCAAAAGAAGGAAAAGGCGCATTCGTGCTCTTGTGTACTTCTAATCCTGGAATGACAGACATTGAACACCAGGAACTTAAGTCAGGCGGACTTTTACTTGAACGCGTAGGAGACGAAATCAAGCGCATTAATGACAGCTTTAAGGCGGACTACGCAGCACAGACTTGCGGTCCAATCGGCGCCGTTGTAGGCGCAACACAGGAAAAAGATGCCCGCTACCTTCGCGATAAATACCCAGAAACATTCTTCCTTATTCCAGGCTACGGCGCACAGGGCGGAGCTGCCCGTATAGCGGCAACACTTTTGGATAAATGCGGCGGAACAGTAAACTCCAGCCGCGGCATCCTGTGTGCATGGAAAAAAGACGAAGACCTTACAGAACGCCGGGAAAGCAGAAGCCTTAGCATGGCAGAAATTGCCGATGCAGCCGCAAAGAATGCCCTTTTCAGCAAGGAAGATTTGCTTAAGGCAAAATGAACTGAAAGCGGGTTGCGGAACGAAGTGCAGCAATGAAGCGAAAGCGGAACCACGGAAAGCCCGACCCGCCAGTTTTGCAGGAAGCTTGCGTCTGCAAAACTGGGTAAGGTGGCGTAGCCACCGACGG
This sequence comes from Treponema sp., assembly GCA_024693045.1. Lineage (GTDB taxonomy): Bacteria > Spirochaetota > Spirochaetia > Treponematales > Treponemataceae > Treponema_D. The sequence goes on along the minus strand of JAILLQ010000001.1, from coordinate 16,675 downwards.
GAACGCCCATATAATTAAAAAACTACCTCAAATACTTTCCAAAAAACTCAGTCAGTTTATCAAAAGGAATAAAATCCCCTTCTCCGCCGTCGTAGAGATCTGTGTGGCTGGCACCAGGGACAATCACGAGTTCCTTGTTGTCGCCGGTCAAGCGCTTAAAGGCATCTTCGCCAAAGTAGCGGCTGTGGGCTTTTTCGCCGTGAAGTACCATAACGGCACTTTCAATTTCGTCGGAATAGGCCAGGAGCTTTGTGTTCAAAAGAGAGGTGCTTGCAGTAAGCGCCCAGCCACCGTTGGAGTTGAGGCTGCGCTCGTGATAGCCGCGAGGGGTTTTGTAATAGGCGTGATAGTCTTTTACAAAGTAAGGGGCATCGGCCGGAAGAGGGTCAATTACTCCGCCTGCAAGCTTGTAAGCTCCGCCAGATGAAATGGCCTTAAAGTCCTCGATTCTCTGAGCCATAAGTGCCTTGCGGGTCTGGTCACGGGCCGCACTTGAGTTTGCGCTGTCAAAATATCCGTTGGCAGTAACCCGGCTCATGTCGTACATTGTGGAAGCTACTGTAGCCTTTACTCGGGTGTCGATTGCCGCTGCATTCAAAGCCATTCCGCCCCAGCCGCAGATTCCGATAATGCCGATTTTTTCAGGGTCGATGTTTTCCCTTGTGGAAAGAAAATCCACCGACGCCATAAAGTCTTCCGTGTTGATGTCAGGACTGTTCATGTAGCGAGGCTGGCCTCCTGATTCACCGGTGTAGGAAGGGTCAAAGGCAAGGGCGATATAGCCGCGGGATGCCATCTGGTTTGCGTAAAAGCCTGAAGACTGTTCTTTTACAGCCCCAAAAGGTCCACTGATTGCCAAAGCTGCATTTCCTTTTGCCCCGGCTGATTTTGGTGTGTACAAGTCCCCCGCAAGTTCAATTCCAAAGTGATTGCGGAAAGTGACTGTGGTACGGCTTACATTTTCTGCAAGCTTAAAAGTGTAGTGCTCCTTTCTTCTGTCGATTTTTGCTGAAGTAGTATCTGCCATAGTGGCCTCCTTTGTTCTTGTGCAGGCTGTTGTACTAAGAGCAAAGACTGCCCCTGCCAATAAAAGTGAATTTACGAGTTTCATAATGTCTCCTTATGTGTCTGCGCTGACATTTGTAAATATAAAGTAGGCCGGCAGTTATTACCAATACTTTGTTTTTATGACTGGTTATGCCTTTTAAGAATGACTAATTCCCACTCCCATGCTAAAATGTCCTCATGGAACTTCGTGTATTAAAATATTTTTTAGAAGCTGCCCGCCAGGGAAACATCACAAAAGCCGCAGAAAGCCTGAATGTGACTCAGCCCACTATGAGCCGGCAGATCAAGGACCTTGAATGGGAGCTTGGCGAAAAACTTTTTGAACGCACAAACTACGCAATAAAGCTCACTCCGGCTGGCCAGCTTTTACGCGAGCGGGCGGAAGACATTCTTGAAATGGCGGACAAAACCCTGCTTGATTTTAAGGCCCTCAAGGAAGACGAAATCTCAGGCGATATTGCAATTGCCTGTGCCGAATCAAAAAATATCAGCTTTCTTGCAAAGTGCATAAAACAGCTCAAAATCACACATCCAAAAATCCGTTTTCATCTTTATTCCGGCGACAGCGAACGGGTTTTAGAAAAACTGGACAAGGGCCTTTTTGATTTTGCCGTAATCGTTGAAAATGTGGATTTGGAAAAATACAACCAGCTGACTGTTCATGCCGTAGACCGCTGGGGCGTGGTTATGAGAAAAGATGCAGAGCTTGCTGACCGGGATTATATTGAACCAAAGGATTTACTTGGAAAGCCCATTATGATTTCCCGTCAGTCCCTTGAAGCAGATCTACCCCGCTGGCTTGGCGACGACACAGAAAAACTCAATATAGCTGCAAGTCTGGACCTGACCTACAACGGTTCAGTTCTTGCCCGAGAAGGCTGCGGCTACCTTCTAACCTTCGAAGGACTTGTAAACACTGCGGACAGCGACCTCTGCTTCAAGCCACTTATGCCCGAACTCACAACTTCAATGTATGTAATCTGGAGAAAGCATCAGAACTTTACAAGAGCCGGCCTAGTTTTTCTTGAAGAATTAAAGAGGATTTTGGGGTAAATATTCAAGAAGAAAATAATGGAAATATGATATCTATTTTGGGAAAAAGAGCTTTTGCTAAAAACTATCGATTACGATGCTGTTTGTGAAAAGAAAGAAAAGTGGAAGAAAAGAGAAGGAATTAGAAGTAAAAGAAAAAGGGGGATAAAAATCCCCCCAAAAAAGAAATAGTTTATGATCTTTTTTAGTTTGCAGCGTAAGATTCGCACAAAAAGCCTTTTACTACCTGGCCTGATTTAAGGGTTACACTTCCTATTGTATGAGGAGGTAAAACCCTGTCCATGAAGTAGCCGAAAGAACTTTTGGGAATTTCGTATAAATCAACAGGAATTGCCTTGCCTTGTTTTGTATCTGAAAGCTTTAACATTCCAGGTTTTACAGGTACGGTATTCAACTGGTAAAGCTGGTATAGAGGAGCTGTTTCTGTATGTTCCAGGAAAGTTCCTCCCAGCTCGATAATCTGACTTTCAAATTCACAACCTTTTTTGTGTAAACCGCAAACACATAATTTTAAGCTTTCGCTCTGCAAAAATGTTTTTCCAAATGCCCAAAGAAGGTTTTCTGAATCAGAAAGAGAAAAAACGGTAATTCCAAAAGGAAAATCCCTGTCTCTGGAATCTTCTGGAAGAGCAATAGCTGCCAAATCCAATAAATTACAATGGTTTGTATAAAGACCCATTTTTGAATTTGTTGCAATAGGGTCTTTTCTAACCTGCTCTCTGGTAAAACTTCCGCCGGCTGTAGGCATAATCATTACAGAATCATCTAGAAGTTCCTGGCTTATATGCCTGTATTTTTGAATTTCATGTAAATTAGAAAAGAGCTTTGCCGCGGTATTTTCTTCTTTTTGACCTGAACGCAAGATTGTTTCTGTTACAGGAAAAATCTTACCGGGGTGACTCTGGATAAAATCCTTTAAATCTTCCCAGCGTTCTGCAACATAAGCTCCTTCATAAAGAATTAAGGCTACCTTTTGGAAGATTGAATAATCAATTTCTTCTATTAATATGTTATTTTCCTGGGAAAGTTTTTTTATCCTCTTTAAACAATTATTCCACTTGCTTTTGTAAGTTTCTTTCCAGTCGCCAAAGAATTCTGGTTCGCTTTTGGGAAGATAAATTTTCTTTGGAAGCACCGGACCTTTTTTTTCTATTTTTTTTGACCAATCGCAATCTTGGTCAAAGCCTCTGGCATAAGAATCTACCAGAGAAGCATCCTGAATATCATTTGCAAAAACAGTTATACAGTCTAAACTTCTGCAGGCTGGGACCAAACCCTTAGTTGACCAGGCTCCGCAAGAAGGTTTATAACCTACAAGGCTGTTCAACATAGCAGGAACTCTTCCGCTTCCGGCTGTATCTGTACCAAGAGAAAAAGCACAAAGTCCAAGAGCGACTGCAACTGCAGAACCAGAAGAAGAACCTCCGGAAATCATCTGGTCCTGGTAGGCATTATGACATTCGCCATAAGGAGAACGAGTTCCAACAAGCCCAGTAGCAAACTGATCAAGATTAGTTTTCCCAACAGGAATAGCTCCGGCATCTATCAGGCGCTGAACTACACTGGCACTACTTTTTGGTGTATAGGCATAGTCCGGGCAGGCAGCTGTGGTAGGAACATTTTCCAGGTCGATATTGTCTTTTATGGCAAAAGGAATTCCCCATAAAGGCTTTTGTGTAGAAGTTTTTCCTAGTTTTTCAATATATGGCTTTATTAATTCCATTTGAGGTGGAACAATCCAAATATTTTTTTCTGTATATTTTTGAGAGCGTTGGATTATTTCTTCTACCAGTTCAAGAGGATTTAATTCTCCAGACTGATAGCAGGAAGAAATCCATTCTATAGTCAATTTTTCTGGAAAAAATTTCATATCTTACCTCCATATTAGCAGATTGCTGCCAGAACCTGACCGGCCTGAACCTGCTGCCCAGACTTAGCAAAAATCTTCTTAAGCTGACCGTCTTTTAAGGCAATAATTGGGAATTCCATCTTCATACTTTCCATGATGATAATTTCTTCGCCTTTTTTTACCATATCGCCTTCTTTTTTATTTATCTTCCAAATTGCACCAGGAATTGTGGCATTTATTCCCTCACAGTCATCTGGAATAGTGATTTCTTCCTGACTAAGCTGCTCTGTGTCTGAAACAAAGTGATCGAGACCCTGCTCTCTCCATCTTTGGCGTTCAGCTTCAAAAGCGGCTTCCTGTTTAGCCTTAAAAGTTGCCGCACTTTCATGTATCTGAGAAAGATATTTCTTGTAATCTCCTAAGCAGAAAGAACTTTCTTCAATCTGTATATCGAATTTTCCACGAATAAAGTCTTCTCGATATTGAAGGATTTCTTTATCAGAACACTGGTAAAAATGAATCTGGTCAAAAAAGTTCAACAGCCATGGCTTTTTTTCTGTAAAATACTTCGTTTCCCAAAGGCGCTTCCACATTTGAATTGTTCGCCCAACAAATTGGTAACCTCCTGGACCTTCCATGCCGTATACGCAGAGATAAGCTCCACCTATTCCTACTGCGTTTTCTGGAGTCCATGGACGAGCAGGATTATACTTAGTTGTAACAAGACGATGACGAGGATCCAAAGGTGTTGCAACAGGAGCGCCAAGATAAACATCGCCAAGACCTAAAACCATGTAAGAAGCGTCAAAAACTATTCTCTTTACATCTTCAAGAGAATCTAAACCATTGATTCTTCTTATAAATTCTGGATTTGACGGACACCATGGGGCATCTTTTCTAGTAGTTTCCTGATATCTCTTTGCTGCTAATTGTGTCTGAGGGTCATCCCATGACAAAGGAAGATGAATAATTCTTGAAGGAACTGTAATAGAATCCAATTCCTTTAAGTTTTTATTTACCTGAATAATTTTTTCTGCCATCTGGCGGCTGGAAATCTTATTTACATCAAAATGTATCTGAAGAGAACGGATTCCAGGGGTCATATCAATTATGGAAAGACTTTCCTTTAACTTTTCAAGTTCAGTCATAAGAATATGAACTCGGAAACGAAGTTCAATGTTAAGTTCCATTTTTCCGTATTCAACAAGAAGATTTTCTTCACCTTGCAGACGAATTTTATAGTCTGTTTCGCCTTCTCGCCCCTGAGCTAAAATTGCATAATCTGGGGAAAGATTTTGATTTTCAGGCAGAGTCAAATGGCAGAAATCAAGGTTGATATTCTTTTCCATTTCTTTACGGAGTTTTTCTGCATCTTCTAAGGTTATAAGACTAAAATGAACCTTATCCCCTGGATGAAGTTGCCCCAGTTTCCACATCTCTGCAGAAGCTGTTGTTACAGGACATACAAAACCTCCCAAACTAGGACCATCAACGCCCAATAAGATAGGCTGATCTCCTGTAAGGTCTAAAGCTCCAACAGCATAAGCGTTGTCATGAATGTTTGAAGGATGAAGACCTGCTTCTCCTCCGTCTTCCCTAGTCCATTCAGGGACAGGACCATTCAAACGGACTCCGGTGCGGGCACTGTTGAAGTTTACAGTGTATTCAGAAGTGGTTAATGTATGAAGAAACTTTTCATCCAAGTATTCTGAAGTTGGCTGAGGGCCAGGGATTACACCAATTGTCCATTCATTCGTGATTTTTGGAGTAAATTCTGAAGGAATAGAACTTATTGCATCGCAAAGACAATTTTTAGAAAGTTTTAATACATCGCCTGTACGAAGTTTTCTTCCGTTGTGTCCACCAATTTTACCGTCAGCAAATGTTGAACGGCTTCCCATTTCTAAAGGAAGGTCGATTCCGCCAGCAATCAAAAGGTAACTTCTCATACCTGTCTTTGCATTTCCGAGTTTTAAAACCTGACCTGGCATGGCTTTTACTGCTGTGTAGAAAGGAACTTTTTCACCGTCTAAATCTGCCTTCATTTCTGCACCAGTAAGGCAGAAACTGGTCATTGTTCGAAATTTATAAGAACCGCCTCGCAAGGTTAATTCGATTCCTGCTGCATTTTCAGGGTTTCCAAGAAGTTTATTTCCCAGACGGAATGAATAAGAATCCATAGGTCCACATGGAGGTAGGCCAATTGTCCAATATCCAACAATACCAGGATAATCCTGAACAGTTGCCTGAACGCCTCCATCAAGAACTTCAATAGCATGTTCCTGAGGGGAAAAAGTTTCAAGCATTTTTGTATATATTTTTCCCTGCCGGTAATTTTCGGTTTGCAAAAGGGAATGTAGATATTCCATATTGCTTGTTACGCCATAAAGTTTGGATTCTTCAAGAACAGAAATCATTTTTTTGAGGGCTTCTTCCCTACTTTCTGCATGAACAATGAGTTTTGCAAGCATAGGATCATAAAGTGAAGAAATCTCTATTTTATCGCGTATCCAGGTTTCAATTCTTGCCAATGATGAAAATTCAACCTTATCGATTTTTCCGGTTGAAGGTCTAAAATTATTATGGCAGTCTTCTGCATAAACTCGTACTTCAATTGCGTGGCCACAAGGCTCTTTTACAAGGGATTTTAAATCTTTTAGCTCTCCACAAGCTTCCTTTACCATCCATTCAACAAGGTCGATTCCCATTACTTCTTCTGTAATGCCATGTTCAACCTGAAGGCGGGTGTTTACTTCAAGAAAGTAAAATTTCTGGGCTTCTTCATCATAGAGAAATTCTACTGTTCCCGCATTACGATAACCTGCTGACTGGGCTAAACTTTCTGCAGCCTGGAACATTTCCTTTCTTACCTGCTCAGGCAGGTTTGGAGCTGGAGATTCTTCGACAACCTTCTGGTTTCTGCGTTGAACGGAACAGTCTCTTTCTCCAAGAGCTGTTACTTCTCCATATTGATTGCCGAAAATCTGAACTTCAACATGACGAGCCCTGCGTATGTACTTTTCCAAAAATACTCCGGCATCATTAAAGTTTGCCTGAGCCAGGTGCTTTACCTTGTCAAAAGCGTCCGAAAGCTCTTCTTTATTTTCACAAATTCTTATTCCTATTCCGCCGCCACCTGCTGTACTTTTTAACATTACTGGGTAGCCGACTTTTTCTGCTTCAGCTAAAGCCTGGTTCAGGTTATCAAGCAAACCGCTTCCAGAAAGTAATGGTACATTAGCCTTTTGAGCTATTTCACGAGCTCTGTGCTTAAGCCCGAATTCTGTAATCTGCCGGCTTTCTGGTCCAATAAAGACAATTCCGTTTTTCTTGCACTCTGCGGCAAAATCTGTATTTTCACTTAGGAAACCGTATCCAGGGTGAACAGCCTGAGCGCCACTTTCTTTACATGCATGAATAATCTTTTTTACATCAAGATAAGTTTCTTTTGCACTTCCTTCCCCTAAATATACACTTTCATCTGCATTCTCTACATGAAGGGAATCCATGTCTGCTTTTGAATATACTGCAACACTTGTAATTCCCATTTTCTTTAAAGTTCTTTCAATTCTTACGGCAATAGCACCACGGTTTGCTATCAATATCTTTGTAAACATAAATTCCCCCTAAATTAGTCCTTGTCCCAGATTAGGCACTGTACCGGAGTTGGATTATAGGCATTACATGGATTGTTCAACTGAGGACAATTTGAAATTAAAATCATTACATCTTCCAGGGCTTGCATTTCTACATATTTTCCTGGAGCAGAAACTCCGTCGTCGAATTTGTAATAACCGTCCTTTGTTATTGGTACATTCATAAAAAAGTTAATATTTGGAGCTAAATCCCGCTTTTTAATATCATAATCACAGTCTGCCAGCTGAAGCATAAAAGAATCCCTGCAGGAATGCATGTATTCCTTTTCGCGTGCATAACGAACTGTATTACTCTGACAGGAACAAGCTCCACCCAATGTATCATGCCGACCAGTTTTATCTGCTGTAATTTTTAGCAAAGGTTTTCCACTTTCGCTTCTCAAGATTGAACCTGTAGTGAGATAAATGTTTTTTTGAGCAACGATAGTCGGTAAAGCTCCATAATGGTCTTCAGGGTCGTCAAGACTATAAAAAGTTGTATCTACGGCCTGATTTCCTTCCAGGTCAATTATTCTAAAGGATTGCCCTTTTTTTAAGATGTGTTTCCAGCCTAGTCCTGCTTCTACTTTTTCATTGTATATAGCCTTTTCAATATTTAATTCTGAATCCTTTTCGATAAATCCGTACATAATTTCCTCCACTTTTCATGAAATTTCGATTTTATGATTTATAATCCAAGCAAATTGTAATAATCCCAGGTATTTTCAAATGCCCGGTAATTTTCATCTCTGAAATTTACACAGAAATCTGTTAAATCAGTCTTGGGAGCATCATAAACTTCCATCTGAACAGGTACAGAGGGATATTTTTTTGATGGATCCAGAGGATTTGGTGTATTTGAAACTAAAACAAGAACATCCATTTCTGTTCTAAGGGTAATTGTGGCGCCCTTCTTGCAGTGATTACTTTCAAAGTGCATTGAACCGTCTTCTTCTACATAGACTTTTGAGAATAGATTTACACAAGGAACCAAATCCCTTTTTGTCATGCCATTACGAACAAGTTCTATTTTGAAATTGTCATAACCGCAGCGATAGAAATCATTCTGCTGATTCTGATAAGAAGTTTTGCCATACTGATTGTCTGTTCCTTCCCTGGTAGTAAGGCCAGAAATAGAATCAATCCAGCCTGTCGAATCTTCAACGATTGAAGCTAAAACTCGACCATTATCGCTCATGAGAACATTTCCCTTAGTAAGATGCGCTGTAAACTGAGCCTTGAGTGAATCCGGCATATTGTATCTTTCTGAAGTATCACGCATGTTATACAGAAGAAAAGAAACATTTGCGCCGTCTTCCAAAGCCTTAAAATGAATATACTTCTGGCGACCAATACAACCCGACCATTTTTCTCCTGGCTTAAAATTCTTTGACCATATTTTCTGCATAAAAATGCCTCCTGAATCTTTGTTTTACGATAAAATCATAGATTCAGAAGGCTTTTTGTTATATTGACCGAAATTCTAAAAATCAGGGAACTTCGGTTACTATGATTTATACCAAAGTTCTATCTGGCATAAATCATATTTAACAATTGGGTTCTAGAATTAACCCCAACCTTGTTAAAAATATTGTATACATGCTTTTTTACAGTTGAAACACTTACATTTATCAATTCACTTATGTCTATATTTGAACGACCGTCAGCAAGGAGTTTTAGAACATCAATTTCTCTGGCAGAAAGTGAAAAATTTTCAACAGCCCGTGTAAAAACTTCTTCTCCAGTTTGGCTACTTTTCTTTTGAAAGATGATTTTAGAAAGCATATTTTCCAAATGTTTCTTTAAAATATTCAGAACATACATATCTTTGTCAGAAAAATCTCCAAGAGTAGAACTTCTAAATAAGTTGAAAACGGCGAATACTTGATTGTTTTTTACCAGAACAATTCCTGCTCCAAATGGGATGCCAGAAGGTTCCATAAAAGACTTGTAGAAATCTGTTTCCTTTCTTATTTCATCTTCCAGCATTGCAGAATCCTTGTATACACTGGAATCAGTATTAAACGAATAAAGGTATTTCAGGTAATCTTTTTCATAATAGGTTTCGACATATTCAGATTTTGATTTTTCATCAAAGCCTAAAAAAATTGATTCTTCCATATTTATCTTTTCATTTTCATCCAGAAAGATGAAGTAGCCTTTTGAAAAAGGAATTAAAAGACGAAGCACGGATAAAACTTTAGAAGCTATTTCCTTTTCCTCCGAAAGAGAATATAGATCCAATAATATTGTATTGATTGTATTCCATTCAGAATTTTTTAACATGTAACCCCCTGCTTTCTCCGAGCAAAAAAAAAAGCCGCCCTGGGAAAACCCAAGACGGCACCATTACCAAAAAGTTCTATTTACATAATACTCATTATTGAGAATTTTTAAAGGGGGTAATGCTAATTTCTGTGGAACTTAAGTTCTAGAAAAAGGCTACATTCGGACAATTAAAAAAAAAGTTAAAAAATTACAAACTCTAGACATCAAAACCACAAAGAAGCGGTCTTTCAGATTATTGTCTGCAAGCCGCTTTTTTTTTGGAGGCTAAATATGAAGATGATAAAAGCATTTGTAAGACCAGAAAAAGCAGAAGAAGTACTGGATTCCCTTATGGAAAAAGGTTTTTCCGCAGTTACAAAGGTCAGTGTTTTGGGAAGAGGAAAAGAAAAGGGGCTTAAGGTCGGAGATACCTACTACGACGAGATTCCTAAAGAGATGATTATGCTGGTCGTAGAAGACAAGGATGAACAGAAGGTTGTAAAAATTATCTGTGAATATGCAAAAAGTGGCAAAGAAGGTCGATACGGAGACGGAAAAATCTTCATAAGCGAAGTTGAAAAGGCTGTCACCGTATCTTCTGGAAAAGAAGGCTTGTAAAGAGGCGTGTATGAAAGAAGTTACTATTATTTTAAGACCAAAAATGTACTTCAAAACTAAAGAAGCCTTGGACAAAGCTGGATTTTCGGCACTTTCTGTTCAAGAAGTGATTGGTCGTGGGAAGAATCCTGTTCAGTACGATTTTGACAATGAAATCGTATGTCACAGGCTGGTTGCAAAGAGAATGATAACAATGTTTGTCCGTGATCAAGATGTAGATTTTCTTGTAAAAACGATTGTTGAAACAAACAAGACTAATCATGCGGGAGACGGTAAAATTTTTGTTTCACCAGTTTTGAACTCTATAAGAATCCGTACCGGAGAAAGCGGAAACGAAGCAATTTTATAAATTCAGGAGATTTATATGAAGAAGGTTTTATTTTTTACACTTTTATTGACTTGTCTTTTGATGACGGCCTGCACTAAAAAAGAAAAAAAGCAGGTGGAAAGCCCTAAAGGAACAGAGTCAAATCCATTCATTCTTGGAGTTAGTCCAATGTCTGGTTGGTATGGCTGGTATGGAATTGAAGGTTGCGGATTATTTAAAAGAAACGATGTTTCTGTAAAAATTCAGTTTTTCCCAGTATATTCAGATTCATTAACTGCCTTTTATTCCGGTAAGTTAGACGGAATTTGTATTGCTGCTTCAGACGCAATTGCCCCATACAATGAAGAAGTTGATTTTAAAATCGTCCTTGTAAACGACAACTCTTATGGAGCAGACGGACTTGTAGTTCACAGTGATGTAAAGGCAATTTCAGATCTTAAAGGAAAGTCAGTTTCTACAGAAGTTGGCACTCTGGAACATATGTTTCTTCTAAAGATACTGGAAGATAATGGAATGACAATCGATGATGTAAATTTTTCAAATATGACAATCAACGATGCAGGCCCTGCTTTTATTGCAGACAGTGTAGATGCAGCTGTGCTTTGGGAACCAACTCTTTCTACAGCCATTGCAGCAGGAGGAAGACTTTTGTACAGCACAAAAGAAACTCCTGGCCTAATTCCAGATACTCTTGCCGTAAATTCAAAACTTATTGCCCAGAATCCTGAATTGATTCAAAAAATCGTTGATTCCTGGTTTGACGGCGTAAATATGCTCAAGGCTAGAGATGAAGCAATGATTCTTGCAGTTTGTAAAGGAGCTGAACTTTCAAAAGACGAATATATAGTAATGCTAGATGGCGTTACACTTTTTGACAAATCTATGAACCAGCAGACTTTTAAAAATGGAGATGACTACACTTCTCTTCCTTACACATTACAAAAATCTGCAGAATTCTTAAAATCAACAGGAATGATTGATAAAGTTCCTGAAGATTTGAACGGAATTCTAGACGATTCATTCATAAAATAAAAAAAGGATTGCAAACATGATTAGAATTAAAATCCGAAAGGAAATATCAAAAAGAAAGTTCATCGTGTTTGCAGTCATCGCCTTTATTGCGGTGATTGCATTGTGGGCCCTGGTTAGTTCACTTGGGCTTGTAAAGGAAATCTTTCTACCAAATCCAGTAAAGGTACTTTCCTACTTTGGACAAGCCTTACAAGACGGTTCCCTTTGGGAAAATACAAAGATTTCCGTTTATCGAATTACACTAGGCTTTTTATATGCTGTAATTCTTGGAATACCAGTAGGCATACTAATGGGGAGTTTTAAAAAGGTAGAAGCTTTTATTCGCCCTCTGTGTGAATTTATACGCTATATGCCAGTTCCTGCTTTTGTTCCTTTGATTATGGTTTGGGTTGGAATCGGTGAAAGTGCAAAAATTACAGTCATTTTTATCGGAACTTTTTTCCAATTAGTATTGATGGTTGCTGATGACGCCCTTTCTGTCCCTGATGATTTAATAAATGCTAGTTACACTTTAGGTACAAAAACCTGGCAGACAATTTTTAAAGTAATTATTCCTTCTATGCTGCCCCGCCTTATGGAAACTTTAAGAATGATGATTGGTTGGGCCTGGACATACCTTGTAAGTGCAGAACTCGTAGCAGCAAATTCGGGACTAGGATACACAATTTTGAAGTCCCAGAGATTTTTAAAAACTGATGCGATTTTTGCAGGCATTATTCTGATTGGCTTACTTGGACTTATAACGGATAGAATTTTTGCTTTTGTGAATAAAAAACTCTTTCCATGGAACGAATAGAGAGCCAATAACCAGCAATAAGAGGAGACCCCTATGGTATTTAAAAAGAAAATAGTTGATAGAGAACAAAATCACATCGAAGCGAATCTAGCCAACTCAAAAATTTATGTAAAAGATGTAAATAAGATTTACTATTCTGCTAAAGGTCAAACTCTTGCAATGCAAAATGTAAACCTGAATGTTCTTGAAAACGAATTTGTCTGCATAGTTGGTCCTTCCGGCTGCGGAAAATCAACCCTACTTCGAATGATTGCCGGATTGGATGAAATTTCTGGAGGGCAAATCGTAATTCAGGACAAAGAGATTATAGGCCCGGGGCCCGATCGCGGCATGGTTTTTCAGTCTTATACACTTTTTCCATGGATGAATGTGGCCGACAACATAAAGTTTGCCCTTAAACTAAAAAAAATGCCCAAGGCTGAGCAAGAAGAAATTGTAGACAAGTACCTTAAAATCATCGGCCTTGAAAAATTTAGAAAGGCCTATCCAAAAGAACTTTCTGGCGGAATGAAGCAAAGAGTTGCAATTGCCAGGGCTTTAGCCAATTCACCAGAAGTACTGCTTATGGATGAACCCTTTAGCGCCCTGGATCCTCAAACTAAAGCCGATATGCAGCTTTTAATGAGACAGATATGGCAAGTAGAAAAACCGACTGTACTTTTTGTAACCCACGACATTGAAGAAGCTGTTTTTCTTGCAACAAAAATCTTTGTTCTAAGCTCTCGCCCTGGCAGCGTTAAGGAAGAAGTTCCAATATATCTTCCCTATGAAAGGGATTTAAGTCTTAAAGATAGTGAGGATTTTATAAAAATTCGAAGACAGGTAAATGCCTTGATTGATCACAAAGTTCTGTAACTGCAAAGAAATCTTGCATTCTAGTCCTTCTAGAGATATTCTAAAATACGAAGGAAGGACAATTATGGATTTACCAGAAATAATGAATCAAAAAGTATTTGCAGTTGCAGGCGACACCCTTAATCCTGAAAAATACGCTTATAAAATAAAGGAAGGTCTTTTAGAACAAGGCTACAAAGCATTTGGCGTAGGAAAAGAAGCTTCTGATTTTAACCAGATTGATGAAGAAATAGACATAATTGATTTATGTATAAATCCTGTAAGAGGACTGGAGCTAGTAAAAAGCTGTAAGAAAAAAATTAAGTGCATAGTAATCCAGCCTGGTGCAGAAAGCCCGGAACTCCTTTCCTGGCTGGACGAAAATCATCTTCCTTACATAGAGGGCTGCCTTTTGGTTGGCTTGAAACTCTATGGTAAAAGGAAAAATGATAAAAACTAATTATGCCCGCCTTGTTGCCTATTTATGTTAAAAATAAGCTTCCGCAATAGGACGATGCTTTGGATCTGTAAGCCTACGGGAGAACCATTCATTGAATGTTTTCCACACATTGGTATCGGCATACCAGCCTTTTTTCATATTGAAATCTTCATCAGCAAGTGCCAGCAGCAATCAGGGCTGTCATAATATAAGTTACGCTTCTTCTTATTGTCTTTTTCTCCCTGTAAGATATGTAGAAATATACACTACATATTCTTTCTCTAATATTCATTAATCATTTTGCCTTTTACTCATGATAATAGTCATCATAATTAGCACCAAAGGAAAAATGAGTCCAACTCCCATACCTACCCTGATATTATTTCCGGCGAATTGAGTTACCCTTCCAACAATAGCAGGTCCAATACTTCCTCCAAGATCCCCTGCCATTGCAAGAAGTGCAAACATCGCAGTACCCCCTGCAGGGAACTTTTTAGAGGATATACTTATAGTTCCCGGCCACATTATTCCAACTGAAAATCCGCATAAAATACATCCAATCAAGCCTATAACAGGGTTGGAGAAAAGCGATGCCATCAAATAAGAGGTAACGCATAACGCTCCTGAACTGATCATAAATTGCATAAGATTCATCTTTTCTCCAAACTTTCCATATATGACACGACATATTCCCATTGAAACTGCAAACATGCATGGTCCCGTAAGATCCCCAAAAGTCTTAGATAATCCCAGTGCGGCCTCGGCATAAGCTGATGCCCATTGTGCCATAGAAAGCTCAGAAGCTCCTGCACACACCATAAGACAAATCGAAACCCAGAAAAGAGGTTTCCTGCCAAGTTGGCTGATACCCATTTCCTGCCCCTCGTCAACTATGGGAACTATAGGACAGGTAGCAAAATTGTAAATGTTTACAGCAGGAATCAAAGCCCAAATCACAGAAAGATATTTCCAGCTGTCCATCCCAAATATCGCAAAGAAAAGAGTTGAAATAACTATTGTTCCCACAGAGCCCCAACAATAGAAAGAATGAAGAAGACTCATGGTAGCTTCCTTGTTATCAAAGGGACAGGCTTCAATAATTGGACTTACCAGCACTTCAATCAATCCGCAGCCCATTGCATATACCATTACGCTGATAAGGATTCCCAAAAATGCATCAGGTAAAAGGTCCGGCAGAAAAGCAAGAGCCAACAGTCCCGCTGCTGAACAGACTTCAGATATCACTATTGAAAGCCTGTAGCCTATCCTGTCCACAAATTTTGCACAGAAAATATCGATTAAAAGTTGGGTAAAAAAATATACAGTGGATATAAAGGCTATGTTTCCAAGCGAAATCCCATAATCGCTATGAAATTTCAAAAAAAGCAGAGGGGCAAAATTTGCAGCAATTGCCTGAGTGATAAAGCCCAGATAGCAGGCCGTTTTCGTTTTCCTATAGTTAGGCATCTCTTTCTCCTGATATTTACAATTTATCTGCAAAGAGTTCCCAAGTTAAAATCTTTTGTAGCTTCGGTTTTTCTGTAAGAGCTAACAATGAGCTCTTACAGATAAGCAGAAACTCTGAAATGACGATAAAGAATTTAATCAAAAGTACAAGAAATCTAAACACTAGAATTTAGCGCTAAAAATAAAGTTATTTACTTATTAGCTTTTTTCTAGAATATATCTTGTTCCTTATTTTTCCTTTATGCCTTATAAACCTGCTTTCCGTCTACGAATGTTGCAAGACATTTTGCGTTTTCAACTTCTTCTAAATCATCTTTTAAGAAGTCTTTGTCAAATACTGTAATATTTGCAAGCTTACCGATTTCAAGAGAGCCCATTCGGTCTTCTTCATGCCAGCTGTAAGCTACATTGCTGGTGATTGCTTTAAGGGTATCCAGTCGGCTAATACACTGATCTGCATGTCGTAACATTTTTTTTCCGTTAGATGGCAGGTAACCGAGTGCACCAAGACATATAGTCCAAGGAGCACTAAATGTAGGAGAAACAGGGAAATCAGAGTGTGAAAGAACTACAGCGCCATGATCCAGGAAGTCTTTTACAGGGAATCCTTTATCAGACTTTTCCTTTCCAACATATTTTACCATCATGTCATATAGAGCATGAGTTTTTTCAACCCACATGATTCCACAGACTGCCATGATATTGTATTCTGCCATTCTTCGTATTTCATCGGGCCTTACTGACTGAAGATGAGCAAGGGCATTTCTCATATCAAAATCACCAGTTTCTTCTTCTGCCTCTGCAATTGCATCGACCCAGGCCTTAACTGCTGCATCACCAATCGTATGAACATGTACGTTCAAATTATGCTTTTGGGCCGCTTTTATGAGTCTGACCATTTTCTTGTGGTCATTAAATCTTGATACCCCGTAATATCCGGGCTGATCGATATATTCTTCCTGCATCCAGGCAGTATGACCTTCAATTACACCATCACAGAAAACTTTGGCGCCTATAATCTTATAATGCTTACTGTTGTGTTTTTCTGCTTCTTTGGAAATCCTTTCAATATCTTCTTCTGGAGTATCGGTATTATCACCAATCAAACTGCCTCCGAACATATAGTGATGGAGTTTGCCCTCTTCTTCCAGTGCATAAATTGCCGACGGTTCATTAACATTAGAAACTTCAACACCTGCATTATAAACACCTGTATAGCCCATAGAAAGAGCATAGTCCTGCCAACACAGCATAGCACCTTTAAACTCATCAAGACTTGTTTCACTAT